>CAOKWH010000014.1 GCA_948473085.1 uncultured Clostridia bacterium | reverse complement strand
AGGCTGGATAAGCCGCAGACATTTCAGTCTGTGCCTTATCCAGCCCATCATTTCTGTTGAATGACCAGCCCTCCGAGCAACTGTTCCTATTATACAGAATACAACCTCATTGTCAAGGCTTTTTCTGTACTTTTTATAAATTCTTGACAACATCCTTGTAAATACAGTTCCGGTTGGGCAAATAGTACGGCATTGCCGCTTAAAATGACCCGCCGCCCCGCCTGCCAGTTATAGGTTATTGCCGGGGACTGCTATCCTATTTTGGGCGGCTTTTCTTCCTTGTTTGGATTTGGGCAGGGCCAAAGCCTTTGGTTAGCTTTGTTTATAGCTGTGTTTTTGCCTTTCCCTGTCCTGCAAGAAGCCACAGACAGAAATTTAGGCAGGAGAGTGGGCAAAAAGCCTTTTCTGCCATACCGGGCAATACACAGCAGTTTTTGCGGGTTTCGCTCTGTTCTGCTGGGAGTACCAGGCGGGCCTTTCCAGTATATTGGCTAAAAGGGGAAAGCCCCGCCTGGCCCTTCTACTTGAGCAAACCGCCCCTTTGCGTGTATAATAAGAGCTGCAACAAAAAACGCCCTGTTTTATCCCGTTGCGGGGGGACAGGACAAGCCCAAAGGAGGCATGGGAAATGCCCATTAACATTGTCGATCTGTTTGCCGGGGTGGGGGGGCTTAGCTATGGCTTTGCCCGTCTGCCGCAGTTTCGCATCCTGGCAGCCAACGAGCTGATGCGGGATATTGCCCTGGCCTACAGCTTAAACCATCCCGGCGTGCGGATGATAACCGGTGATATCTGCGGCCTTTCCGAACCGCTGTTGGACAGCGCCCTGGGCGGGGAAAAGGTGGATTTGATTATTGGCGGGCCGCCCTGCCAGTCCTATTCCACACTGGGCCGCCGGCAGATGGATGAGCGGGCCAACCTGTTTTTGGAATATAAGCGTGTTCTGGCCCATCTGCGGCCCCGGGCCTTTGTGTTTGAAAATGTCAGCGGCCTGCTTAGTATGGATAGGGGCCGGCTGTTCCCCCGGGTGAAGGAGGAGTTCCGGGAGCTGGGCTACACCCTCCGGCACCAGCTGCTGGACGCCGCCGATTATGGCGTGCCCCAGCACCGGGAGCGGGTGATATTGGTAGGGGTGCTGGGGGAGGAAAACCGCTTTGCATATCCCGCTCCCACCCATGGCCCTGGCCGGCTGCCCTATGTCACGCTGGCCGAAGCCATTGGCGATCTGCCCCCCATTCCCAGCGGGGGCAGCAGTACGGTGTATCAGCCAGCGCTGGACAACCCTTTCCAACAGTTTGTCCGGGACAGCGATACCCTCACCGAGCACACCTCCCCCAAAAACGGCCCCCACCTGGTGCGGCTGATGCAGGCGCTGGGGGATGGCCAGACCAAGGAGGACCTGCCCGAGCAGCTGCGCCCCAAAAGCGGCTATGGCAACACCTATGCCAAGCTGTGGTGGAACCGCCCGGCCACCACCATCACCAGGAATTTTGCCTGCCCCTCCTCCTCCCGGTGCATCCATCCCCGGGATTCCCGGGCCATGAGCATCCGGGAGGGGGCCAGGCTGCAGAGCTTCCCGGACAGCTACCGCTTCTATGGCGCCGACACCACAAAGCGGCTGGAAATTGGCAATGCCGTGCCGCCGCTGCTCTCCATCGCCCTGGCAGAACAGGTGCTCAAGCTGTTTGAATAGGAAAAAGAGCCTTTCCTTGGCGGAAGGCTCTTTTTTGTCCCTGAAACCTTGCTTTTTTCCTGAAGTACCGGACAGGATGGAAGCAGAAAACGGGCCGCTTTCCCGCCGGCTTAAAAATTGGCCCTGACAGGAAGACTGCGAACGGGGAAAAGGTTTCTGTATGGATGGAAAATACTTGTGGTGGCTTTGCCAAAGGGCATCAATGCCGCTGGGGATTATCAGAGCGCCCCGCCAAGTAGTCCAGGGATACATCAAAATAGTCAGCGAGGGCGATGAGGGTGTTTACATGCGGATAATCCACACCATGCTCAAATCGGCTGATGGCCGGCCGGGAAACACCAACCGCTTCTGCCAGAGATTGTGAACTTATCTTACATTCTGTTCGCAGTGTCTTAAGACGGTTTAAAAAAATTTCTTTGGAAAACATAAAGATACCCTTTGACAAATATCAAGTAATTAAATAGATATCAACAAAAAGAAAATGGATGATATTTAGATAAGGGAAAGAATGCCTCATGACCTGATGTATTATTCTGTGGGAAAAGATGCAAAAAATTGTTCCAGAATAAATTCAATCTGTTTAGTTGTCGAACGCTTATTCTTTTCAGCTTCAGCTTTGACTTTTTCTAACAATTCAATGTTGATACGCATAGTGAATCGAGTTTGTTCGTCTTTGATGGGAGAATCATTTTTCTTCATGCTGGAAACCTCCTTCTAATGTCATTATGACACCATAAAGAAAAAAGTAAAGACACCGTATTGACATCAAAAGCAAGACATGATTTTATGTGCAAGAAAGGTGGCATCAAAAGTATGACAAAAGAAACTGGGCGGTTTACTCTCCGGTTAACTGGGGAACTTAAAGAGCAGCTTGATGAAAGCCGGAAGCGTATGGGTGTTTCTTTAAATGCGCTTGTAGTGCAAATCCTTTGGGAGTGGGTAGAGCGACAGGGTAAGTTGAATGTTAACCAGTATTTCGACGAAGTGTAAGAGGGTATTTATCAACATAAGAGCCAAAAGGGATTGTAAGAGGGGAAGTAGTGTTGTATGGACAATCAGTGCCTGCGGGAGCTTCGGATGGAGGCAGGAAAAACCCAGGCGGAAGTAGCGGCATTTTTGGGCTGCCACCGGGAGGTGTACCGGCGGTATGAAACGGGCAGCAGCCCAGTGCGGGTCCGGGTGGTGATAAAGCTGGCCGGGTACTATGGCACCAGTGTGGACTATTTGCTGGGCCTGTCACAGCAAAGGCAGCCCTACTGAACGGCAGGGAAGGATTGCACGCAGCAGGGCCAGCTTTTATGCAGCTCCTGCAGCAGGGCGGCCAGGCTTTTTACCGAAAGGGCCGGATTGCGGTGGCAGTGCTGGAGCAGAAGGCCCAGGTTGAGGTCGCTGTATTCCACCTCCTTGGAAAACTCTTTGCAGAGGGCGTGGCGGCGATCCGGCGGCAGGACGGCATTTTGCCGCCACAGCTGCACCTGGCCCAGCAGCAGGAACAGCACACAGCAGAGGATGGCCTGCACCCGCACCAGCAGCTCCCCATCCTGGGCGCTCTGGAGCAGGTAGCGATAGAGCAGGTAGAGCAGCACCTGTTTCAGCTCAGGCAGGGCGTCGGGGTTTTCCAGGGCAAAGGCGCCGGCCTGGCCGGGCAGGCCCTCTGTCCGGGCCAGTTGGGCAACCCAGCCGGCCCAGTCGGGGCTGTTCTTCTCCATCTGGGAAAAGAGGGAGAGGAGGACAGGGGCGGCGGCCTCATCCGGGGGGATGGGCAGCTCGTCCAGCACCTGCTGGCAAAGGCCGGGGCGCAGCCAGTCCCGGGCGGTGCGTTCCATCTGTTCTGCCTCGCCTTCATCCATCTGCTGCTGGCAGTCGTTGGCCAGCAGCAGAATCAGCAGCAGGCACTGGGGCAGGGTATAGGCCGGGTTTTGGGCCAGGGAAAAGGCGGCCTTCCGCACCTGGAGCAGCTGGGAGAGCAGCAGCGGGTTTTCCGCCCCCTCCGGGGGCTGGGCATCCTCCTGTTCCAGCAGGGTAAAGGGTTGGCGGTTTGTCAAAATCAGGCGGCAGGCCTCCTCACAGCAGAGGCCCAGGCCGCTTTCCGCAAACGGGCCGTACCAGTTGTGAAAGCGCGGGTGCTCCCGGCAAATTTCGCACAGGGCCGCCTCCCCTAAGGCGCTGTATATCCGGCACAGGTTCTGCCCGTCCAAAAAGGGGCAGCGCTCCCGGCTGTCCAGCAAAAAGTGCCGGGGTTCATCCCGGCTGATGTTCTCCCGCAGGCGCTGGCCCAGGGGGCCGGGAAGCGCGTCATAGCGGGCGGCGGTTTCGGGGTCAATATCAATTTCCCAGCCGATGCAGCAGTTGTCCCGGCAGGCACTGCCGGTGCAGCCAAAGGCGGGGTAGTAGGGGGGGAAGCGGTGAAGCATGGATGAAGTTCCTCCTTATTGGATGGGTGTGGGATGATTATGTCATGGAGTGATAGCGGAAGGTATCATTGGCCATCTTTTTCGTTTACCCTGCAAGGGGCGAGAAAAAGGGCCTTTAAAAATCCGGTATAATAGCGCATTGGAACCGGCTGCCGCCCCCAGCGGCAAGGTTCCGTGCATAAGCTGAGGTATAATAACAGCTGTATCGTTATTATACCGCTTTTTGCCGGACAAAAAAAGAGAAACTATTGCCTTATTCCCCCTGTTTCGGCTATACTGGACAGTAGAAACGCACAGAAAGGATGAATGACAATGGTATACGGTATTATCGGCGCCATGCCGGTGGAAATTAAGAAAATCCGGGAGAATATGCAGGTGGAAAAGGAGGTGCCGCTCTGCGATATGACCTTTTACAAGGGGGTCTGCGCCGGCAAGGAGGTTGTGCTGGTCACCTGCGGCGTGGGCAAGGTAAACGCCGCCCACACCACCATGCTGCTCATTGACCGCTTTGGGGTGGATTGTGTCATCAATGTGGGGGTTGCCGGGGGTATCCGCCGGGATATCCATGTCAAGGATGTGGTGATTGGTACCAGCACCACCACCTACGATGTCGGCCCTTCCATTATGAGCCGTTATTACCCCTTTGTGGCGGATTATGAGTATGATGCGCGCATCCGGGAGGCCGCCCGTCAGGCCTGCGAGAGCATGGCCGGCCGCGGCTGGAACTATGTGGTGGGCAAGACCATCACCGGGGATATGTTTATTGACGACAGCCTGCTCAAGGAAAAGCTGCTCTCCCCCCATCCGGATGCCTACTGCATTGATATGGAGGCCCAGGCCATGGCCCAGATCTGCCATATCTACAAGGTGCCCATTGCCAATATCCGCAGCATTTCGGACAATGCCGACGATGAGGCCACCGCCACCTACGCCGAAAACGAGGCTGCCGCTGCCGATGTGGCCGCCGATGTGCTGCTGGAAACCCTGCGCCGGTTGTAAAAACACCCCTCAATTTGCCCCGGGCCGCCGGGCTTGGGGCAAAAGAGGTTTTTAGCGGGGGATAGACAAAAGCCAGCGCCTTATCAAGGGGCCTGGCGGATAATAGCAAAGATAAAAACGCAACGCATCCCGCAAAAAGGGATGTTAGAGCCGGTAGGTAGCCCGGCCGTCCTGTCCATTTGACAGGGTAAGTAACCTGCCCCTCCTGGGTTGTCCATTCTTTGTCCATCATTTTAGGAGGGAACAGGTATGGACACAGAAAGCGGAAAGCTGACCGTATTTTTTGAGGGGCCTTTTTGGGTAGGCGTTTTTGAACGGGTGGCAGAGGGCAAGCTGTCGGCGTGCAAGGTCACATTTGGAGCCGAACCGAAGGAGCACGAGGTGTGGGAGTTTATCCTCAAACAGTACGATAAGCTATGTTTTAGCCCGGCTGTTGCCGCCGGGACAAGGCAAACTGCCGATAACCCCAAGCGCAGGCAGCGCGCCGCCAAAAAGCAGGTGCAGCCGTTGGGGATTGGCACCCGCTCCCAGCAGGCGCTGCAGCTGCAGCGGGAGCAGAATAAAACCGGGCGAAAGCAGCGCAGCAGGGAACAGCGGGAAGCCGAAAAGAAACAGCGCTTTGAACAAAAGCAGCAGAAGCGGCGGGCGCGGCACAGGGGGCATTGACCCCAAAAGCCGCCGCTTTTCCCTAACCGGGCCGAAGCCATGCCCGGCGGGGAAAGCTGCCTGTTTGTTTTAAACAATCACCTGCCGGTTTTATGGAAATTGTATAAATTTTCATTTGGGGATTGACAAATGCGGAAAAGAAGCAGATAATGGAGGACAGAACCTGGCAGCGGGCTAAAGCGATAAATTGGGAAAGCCCCGCCGGAGAACAATTTGACTGAAAAGGCAGGTGGATAGCATGATGGTCAGCGACATTAGCGGCATTATTCGTATCATTGCTATTCTACCCGTCGTCGTCCTAAGCCTAATGCTAAAGGTCGTCGTCCCTTTTCAAACAGAATATGTTCTCTGACGAAAGATGCTGTCCCGTTTCCCGCCGGTTTTTGTCCGGCAGCCCCTTCCGGCCCGCTTGATGCGGCGCCGGTACCATTGGCGCAGCCTCCCGGCTCCGGTTTCCTGCTTCTGTTAGGGTTGCAGGGGTTTTGGCAGCTTCTTTCGGGCAAGGCAGGCGCTTTTTTGTCTGTCCGGCGCGGATATCCAACTATTTTTGTTTTCAGAGAACAGATTCAGCCAATTTGGCAGGTCTGTTCTTTTTATTTTTACAAACCACCCACAGGAAGAAAGGAAGTTTTTATTATGGCAAACAAGGCAATCAAGTGTTCCAAGATGTTCGATTCCCAAACCGGCCAGGTGCGGGAGAATGTGGTGATTTTCACCGAGGGCGAGCGCATTGCCGCCATTGCCCCGCTGGCCGAGGCCCGGCTGGAGGGCTACGAGGTTATCGACCTGGGGGAGCGGTTTGTGACACCCGGCCTGTGTGACTGCCATGTGCACCTGATGATGGATGGCCAGGCCAACCCCTCTGCCACCAAGCCGTATGAAACCATTGCCGATTGGACCCTGGCGGCCCTGAAGTGTGCCCACGCCGACCTGATGGCCGGCTTCACCAGCCTGCGGGTGGTGGGCGGCAACGGCTTTGTGGACGAGGCAATCCGGGATGCCATTAACCGGGGCGAGCACTGGGGCCCCCGCCTGATGACATCCGGCGCGGCTATTTCCACCACCGGCGGCCACGCCGATGACCACTACAGCCCCTACCTGAACGACGAGCTGAACACCGCCCCGGCCATTGGCGATGGCCCGGATGAGCTGATTAAGGCGGTGCGCTACAACATCAAGCACGGCGTAGATATGATTAAATACATGTCCACCGGCGGCGTAATGAGCCGGGGCACCACCGTGGGCGCCCAGCAGATGAGCCTGGAGGAGATGAAGGCCATCTGCGATACCGCCAAGATGTACGGCATGACCATTGCCACCCATGCCCACGGCACCAGCGGCATCAAGGACGCTATCCGGGCCGGCGTCACCTCGGTGGAGCATGGTATGCTGATGGATGAGGAGGGCGTCCAGCTGATGAAGGAGCATGGCACTACCCTGGTGCCCACCCTGATTGCCGCCGAGCGCATTGTGGTAAAGGGCAAGGAGATTGGCACCCCGGATTGGGCCATTGCCAAGGCCAATACTGTGTTCCAGCAGGCCACCAAGGGCTTTAAGCGCTGCATTGAGGAGAACATCCCCATCGCCTTCGGCACCGACAGTGGCACCCCGTTTAACTTCCACGGCAAGCAGGCGTATGAATTTGAGCTGATGTGCCGCTATGGCATGACCCCCACCCAGGCCCTGACTGCCGCCACCAAGACAGCCAGCGAGCTGATGCGCAAGCCGGATGTGGGCGCCATCGAGCCGGGCCGCTATGCCGACATTGTGGCCTTTGACGGCAACCCCATGGAGGATATCACCGCCATGACCCGCTGCAGCTTCGTAATGAAGGGCGGCGAGGTATACAAGGCTTAAAAAACTGCATTGAGATAGAAAGGATAAGGCACCATGAAGGCAATTAAATGTTCCAAACTGTTCGATTCCATGACCGGCACTGTGCTGGAAAATGTAGTAATCTTTGTAGAGGGGGAGACCATCACCGCTGTTACACCGGCGGCCGGGGCCAAGCTGGAGGGCTGCGAGGTTATCGACCTGGGGGAGCGGTTTGTCACCCCCGGCCTGTGCGACTGCCACATGCACCTGGCCAGCAATGGCGAGGGCTCCTCTATGGGCACCGCCCCCTATGAAAAGCTGGGCACCGCCACCCTGAAGGCGGCGAACAATGTAAAGGCCGATCTGATGGCCGGGTTTACTTCGGTGCGTTCCTGCGGCGACCAGGGCTTTTTGGATGTTGCTATCCGCAATGCCATCGACCGCGGCGACCTGCCCGGCCCCCGTCTGATGGTGTGCGGCAGCCCCATCTCCTCCACCGGTGGCCATGCCGACAGCCATTACAACCCCTACATCCATGATGGCGTGGTAATGAGCGGCTTTGCTGCCGACGGCCCGGCCGAGATGATGAAGGGGGTGCGCTACAATATTAAATATGGTGTTGACTTTATCAAGTTTATGGGCACCGGCGGCGTCATGAGCTTGGGCACCACCGTAGGCGCCCAGCAGATGAGCCTGGAGGAGATGAAAGCCATCTGCGACACCGCCAAGATGTATGGCATGACAACGGCTGTGCATGCCCATGGCACCAGCGGCATCAAGGATGCCATCCGGGCCG
Source organism: uncultured Clostridia bacterium (assembly GCA_948473085.1). GTDB lineage: Bacteria > Bacillota > Clostridia > Oscillospirales > Ruminococcaceae > Avimicrobium. The sequence continues at coordinate 45,493 of CAOKWH010000014.1, read as the reverse complement.
GCGTTACCTCGGTGGAGCACGGCATGCTGATGGATGAGGAAGGCATCGGGCTGATGAAGGAGCATGGCACCACCCTGGTGCCCACCCTGATTGCCGCCGAGCGCATTGTGGAAAAGGGCAAGGAGATTGGTTCTCCCGACTGGATGATTGAAAAGGCCCGGCAGGTGTTCCTGCAGGCCACCAAGGGCTTTAAGCGCTGCATCGAGGAGAATATCCCCATCGCCTTCGGCACCGACAGCGGCACCCCGTTTAACTTCCACGGCAAGCAGACCTATGAGTTCGAGCTGATGTGCCGCTATGGCATGACCCCTGCCCAGGCTATTATTGCCGCCACTAAAACAGCCAGCGAACTGATGCAGAAGCAGGAGAGCATCGGCTCCATCGAGCCGGGCAAGCTGGCCGACATTGTAGCCTTTGACGGCAACCCCATGGAGGATATCACCGCCATGACCCGCTGCAGCTTTGTGATGAAGGGCGGTAAGGTTTATAAGGAAGCCTGAGGAAAACACCCAGGCAAAAACATAGAGCAGAAAGGGATTAGGTGAATGCCTATCGAGGTGCAGGACTGAATAAAAAAAGCGCCCCCAGCCGTTGGTACCGGCCGGGGGGCGTTTTTGCGTCTTGGAACAGGGCGGCTGAACCCAAAGCAAATACAAGCAGAACTTGGGGCAGAACGGTGGCTCATCTTCTGTCCGTTAAAACAGGAGGCAGACACAATGGCTATAACAATACATATTTATTATACAGGGAAAAACGGGAATGCCAGGAAATTTGCAGAGGAGATGCAATCCTCCGGAATTGTCCAGGAGATCCGTGCCGAGGAGGGGAATATCAGGTACGAATATTTTCTTCCGCTGGAGGATGCCGAAACGGTGCTGCTGATAGACAGCTGGAAAGACCAGCAGGCGATAGATCTGCACCACGCCTCGCCGATGATGGAGCAGATTGTAAAGCTGCGGGAGAAATATGATTTGCACATGAGGGTGGAGCGGTTTTTCTCAGACGAAGCGGGCCTTCCCGAGCAGGACAGTGCTTTTATCAGGGAGTAAAAATCGGCCTATAGCCCTGTTGCCAGGGGCGGTTTTGCCCTATAGTATAATAACGACTTTGTCGTTATTATACAGGATTTAAAAGGCCCTTTTTCTCGCCCCCTGCGGGGCAGCCGAAAAAGATGGCCAATTATACCATAGAATGGCCGGGGCTATCCCCGGCCATTTGCTTTTAGCGGGCCAGGGGCAGGAAAAAGGGGCCCCGCTGCCCAGCGCCAGGGGTGGCGGCCGGACAACGGAGCGTAAAAGGGGTTTACCAGCCGGGGGGTAGGCGGAGCATCTCCCGCTTTACCGGCTCGGGGTAGTCCTCCCCAAAGGTTTCGATGCTTACACTTTGGATGGTCAGCGGTTCCACCGGCTCGTTTATCTCAATGGGCAGGCCGGCGGGGTGCTGCACCCGGCGGGTGGGCACGCCCTCCCAGCGCTTTACTTCCTCCCAGCCTGCTATAATGCGGCCAAAACCGGGGTAGTTGCCCTGCAGCTTTTCGCTAAAAGCCAGCGGGAAGAAGAATTCGCCCCCGGCAATGCCCAGTTCGCCATAGCCGCCCATGGCAATGGTGCCCGGTTCCAGCCGCAGCTGGTTGGGAAAGCCGTGGGAGGTGGATTCGTTATCAATCAGATACTTGCACTCCTCCCGGCCAAAGGCCTCGTAGCTGGCGTCAATGACATAGCCCGGTACAATGCGCTGGATGCTGTGGCCATCATAACAGCCCTTTCGGGCCAGGGAGAGAAAGCTGTTCACCGTGTTGGGGGCTTCCTGGGGCAGCAGTTCTATTACAATATTGCAGCCGTTTGCCATGTGCAGTGTGACCTGTGGGTTTTTCATCTTCAGTTCCTCCTTTTATAAAATGTGTAGCTTTATTTTACCACTTTCCGGAAAGGGCGGGTAGCGCGGGGCGGCTTTTCTCCCTTTTGCCGGTTTTGGCCCAGGGGCTTTGTCCATTCTGCCGGTTTGGCTAAAATTCCGGCGCCGGCCGGGTGCTGCCGGCTGCCGCCAGCCGCAGAAAGACATAGTGCCCCGGTGTGGAGTGATCCCGGGAATAGGCATAGGTGATGCCGTCAAACTCCCGCAGCTGTTCCGGTGTTTGAATCCGGTTTTCGGCCATGAAGCGCACCATCCGGCCCCGGGCCATTTTGCACAGCGTGCCCTTTTCCACCACCTTGCCCCCGGCCAGGTCGCCAAAAGTGCAGGTGATTACCCGGATATGCTCCGGCAGATGGGGCAGCACAGCCCGGCTGTATTCCTTGGAGGCCAAGTTGATTAGGGTGCCGCACTCCTCGGCCAGCGCGCCGGCCAGCCGGTTCCCCCAGAAGGCGTAGAGGTTCCGGTAGCCCTCCACCCGGAGCCGGGCCTGCATTTCCAGCCGGTAGGGCACCACGCCATCCAAGGGGCGCAGCAGGCCATAAAATCCCGATAGGATGGCCAGGTGCTGGGCGATATAGTCCAGCTCCCCGTCCTCAAAGACGCCGGGGGCCATATACTGGTACTGGATTCCCTCATAGGCCAGCAGGGCAGGGGTCAGGGCTTCGGTCAGCTCCATTTCCCGGATACGGCGGGTGTTCTCCTCTGCAATGGCGTTGTTGCAGCCCCACAGCGCCTGCAGCTGGCTATCCTCCATGCGGCGCAGGGCGGCAAGCAGCTGCCGCGTTTGGGGCAAAAACCGGGGCAGGCCGGCAATGGCAAAGCTATCGGTATCCACCCGCATCTTTTTGGCCGGGGAGATGATCACCTTCAACCTGCCGCCTCCTGTTTTTCGGCAGCAGGCAGCCGCCGGTGGGGCAGCACCCAGCTGATGCACAGGCTGAACAGCACGCCAATGCCGGTGTCAATAATCCGGGCGATGGTGTAGGAGATGTAGCGCTCCTGCGTGACGGTGAACAGCACCACAAAGTACACCACCGACCCGGGATGGATGGCGCTGTCCGCCCCAAACAGCAGGTTGATGTAGATGACACAGAACAACCCCAGCAGCAGATAGAGATAGTCGGGAATGCCAAAGGGGGTGTTGTAATAGAGCCAGTAAAACGGGATAACCACCAGCCCGCCCAGCAGGGTGCCCACAAAGCGGTTGCCGCCAAAGCGCGCCCCCTCCTGCCAGAAGCCGCCCATGCCAAATACGGCGCCAATACAGGCAAAGCAGGGGTTGCGGCCCCCCAGCAGATATTCATACACCACTGTAACCAGCAGGACTGCAAGCAGGGTTTTCAGCACCCGCCGCCCCACCCGGGGAAATTTAATCTGTTCCAACATAAAACACCTCTCCAAATTTATACTGCTGCCCCCAGAGCAGGCAACAGCTATTTTTTATCTATTATAGCATGAAGGTGTTTACACCGGAATGCTATAATTGGCCATCTTTTTCGGTTGCCCCACAAGGGGCGAGAAAAAGGGCTCTTAGAATTTTAATATCCTATCCGCTTGTGGATAGGATAGCATGAAGGTGTTTACACCGGTATGCTATAATTGGCCCTCTTTTTCGGTTGCCCCGTGAGGGGCGGGAAAAAGGGCTTTTAGATAGCACAGGAAGGGTGAAATCAGATACAGCCATTTTCCAGGGGCAGGCGCCATTCCCTCTCGGCCAGTGGTTGCCCTAAAGCGGGGCAGCCCCTCTGTTTGGGCTGGATTGGGGCAGAAGTTTTTTGCCCGGATACCAGCAAAGGGGCCAGGCAGCAAGGTTTTAGCAGGCGCAGCATTGCCCAAAAGCGGGCCGGCTTTTTCCGTAGCGGGTTATTGAAAAACACGGGGCTTTGCCGGAAGGGCTTATCCGAGAGGGAAAGGGATATTGACAATTTGGCCCACGGGCTTTATACTAAAACTACTGTTTGATAAACAGTAGTTGGGAGGAAGATGAGAATGAGCAATCACAGCCCAAAGGAGCGTTTTCTGCGGCGCCTCCGGTTCTGGCTGGCCTTTTCCTTTGGCGAGGAGGAGCAGGCGGACATTATTGGCGACTATACAGAATGGTTTGAGAATGAGCAGCTGGCCGGCAAGAGCCAGGAGGCTATCTGCGCCGCCCTGCACACCCCCCGGGTGGTGGCGGAACACCTGCGGCAGGAGGCCGGCCGGGGCTTTTTCCAGCCCGGCATTTTGCTAAAACAGGCCGCCCTGCGGGCACTGGGGCTGTTTTTTGTGGGCCTGGGCCTGGGTGGGGCGGCGCTGCGGATCTGCAACCAGTCCGGCAGCAGCTGTTTTTATCCGCTCCTTTGGCTGGTGCTGCTCTATTTTATTATGGGGTCGGCTCTGCTTCCGGGGCAGATGGTTCCGGGGCGGGCTGGCGGCACCCTGTTTTTTAGGGGGCATCTGCTGGCGGCCGGGCTTTCGGCCGGGACTATTCTGGCCCAGTTGTTGCTGCCCCGGCTCACCCATCCCCAAAGCGGGGTTTGGTGTGTGCTGGTGCTGGATACCCTGCTGCTGGGGCTTGTTTGTATGCAGGTGTTTATTCTTTCACGGCTGCCGGCGGCGGGGGCGTTCCTGCTCAGCCTGCATCTGTTTGGGGGGATGGCAGTGCTGGCCTACACCCACAACCAGCTGCACCTGCTGTATGGCAGTATCCGGCAGCTTGTGGAAATGCTGGCATACGGCAGTGCCTGCCTCTATCTGGCGGCGCTGCTGCCCTGCCTGGTGCTGCTGTTCCGGGGCAGAAAGGGGTAGGGGCGCATGGATGGACAGCTCAAGCGGGGCATTTTAAATATCTGTATTCTACAGCTGCTCCGGCAGCAGGACCGGTATGGGTATGACCTGATTAAGCAGATACAGGCCTTTTTCCCCGATACCGAGGAGAGCACCCTCTACACCATCCTGCGCAGGATGAACACCGATGGCCTGACCGAGCGGTATGACAGCCCGGTTTCCCACGGGCCGCAGCGTAAATATTACCGGCTGACCGGCCAGGGGCGGGAGCGCCTACAGGAATATCTGGCCGACTGGGAGCAGATAGAGGCGGTTTTTTCCCAAATTGGGCTTTGATTTTCGGCCTATCCGGGGGTGGGCTCTAAAAGGAAAAGAAGGAGCTAAAAGAACAGCCTGTTTTCGGGTAGGTGAGCCTATTTGGGTACAGCCGGGACACTACAAGTGCTGGTCGAGAGGGAGAAGCCGCTGCAAACCGCCCTGAAGGGACGGGGATGGCGGTTGGGAGGACAGGCAGATAATTTAGGGCTGTAAAGTAGAAAAATTTTTGCTAAATTTTTGTACAAAAACACAGTAGATGTCTAAAACTTTTCCTGTTATACTGAATATAAGGAAATATTTCCAGAATGTTCAAAAGGGGGAATTGTATGAAACGCTTTTTAAGCCTGCTGCTGGCCTTGGCTATTGCCGGCAGCACCCTCTCCCCAGCCTGGGCGGCCGAAAGCCCCCTGCCGGAACCGGAGGAAATTGCTACCCTGAGTATGCTGAACCCGCTGTTAGAGGCAGATGGGGAGGAGGCCGCCCAGTCGGCTTTGGATGCCCTGGCCCAGGCGCCGTTTGAGGATAAGCTGCTAACCCTGGCCCAGATTGCCGAGTATGTGGACAATGGCGCCGCCGATATGGAGCTGCTCATCGGCTTTTTGCCCTATATTGGCGAGGACCTGAGGGATGGCCTGGATGCCGATGTTGCCACAGCTATTTTGCAGGAGGATGCCTTTAGCGACACCTTTAAAATCTATGTCATCGACCTTGCCAACAGCCAGGATAACTTTTTCAGCACTGCCTACAATGAGGTGCTGTCCCGGCTGGCATTGGACAATACGGCTGGCGAGGAACTGCGCATCTATGCCGCGCACAATCTGGATGCCGACCGTATCGCCGACCCGGTGGCTGTGTATGAAACCCTCTATCATGAGGCAGACAGTATGGAAAACCGGATGCTGATGCTCAAGGATATTGGCTTTGTGGAGCCAGCCACTGCCCGGGAGCTTTCGCTGGATGTGCTGGAACAGTATGAGAAGTACGAGAGCCGCATTGTCACCATGGCCAACAAGGCCTATATCCGCTCCATTGACGGGGAACAGGAATATATTGATACCATTATTGGCCTGAACCGGGAGATGATGGCGGTTCAGGATGCCGACCTGACCACCGGCTGCCTACTGGCACTGAGTGAACTGCGGGAGCCGGAGGCTGTGGAGTTGATTTTTGAACTGGACAGCTTTGACGACCTGAGCGGCCTGTACAAGCTGGTGGACTACAATATGGACGGCGTACTGGCCTATACCGAGGAGGCCGGTATTGAGAGCCTGCAAAAGATTGTAGAAGCCGCCCCGGTGGAGGAATTTATTCCTGCATTGGAGGCCAAATTGATGCAGCGGAGCACCACACCTGAGGAGCAGGAGATATTGGAAGAACTGCTGGCTATAGTAGAAATAGCCAATTCGGAAGTGGAAACTTTTGCAGCATCCACCAGTAACTGGGATGGTTATGCCATTTTCCGGGATGGCGTTACTATTCCAATAATTGGTATGAAAATAGATTGGCATGCGGGAATTGTCTATACCTCCACAGGGAAAAGTTCGTCTGCAATTACCAAAGTGGCCCATCACCCTGGAACCGGAAAAGTGGCTACTGTGAATGCTTCGTTTAGTGCTTTTTTGGATGGAAATAATACATTTAAAGGGGCCCGTAAAACACCCAATCTAACAACTGCAGTAAGAAATAAGATACTGCAGACCTGTCGTGACCTGGATGCTGAATCTGTTGGTTATTGTTTTGATGTTCTTATAAAGTTTTCAGGTGTTAGCTCAGATATGCAGATTGATCCAGAAAATGTAAAAAGCACCCGTTGTGATGGATTTGTTGAATACTGCTATGAATATAATGGCCAACTCGTTCGCGGAGCATATATTGATACTGTATCAGGTGCACAGTATGATAATGAGCGTGCTGCTGGTGAATTTACACCCCGTACGATGCATTATGGTATGTCTGCTGCTTAGATTATCACAAATGGAGGCGTAAATGAAACAGACAGGGCATAGGGATATGACAGGCTTGGAAGCGGCTATTCTGTTTTACCCCATTTTTCCTGGTTTATTGATTATTACCTTTATTAATTTGGTGCAGAACTATGAGCTATTCTTTAATTTACTCTATTGGGCTTATCCTGTTTGTTTCCCTATTTATTGTGTGCTACTATTCCAATATGGATTGGTTACCCGGGCAATCGACCCTGCTATTCTCTATTTTTCTATGGAGATTTTACCCACGCTTATGTGGGCTGGCAGGCTTCAAGGGGTGCTGGGGGAAAGTTTGAGCATACAAACAGAGTATATGGAGGTTGTGCTCTGGTTTGTTTCCGGTGGGATTGTCCTATTACCCATGTGGCTGACATCTGCCGTCATTTACAGATGGATGAAGAAAAGGGCATAAGCAAAAAATCCCGCTGAGTAGGCGGGATTTTTTGCACACTTCTTTTTAGTTGCCAAATAAAATGGCTGTTTTTTGTGTGAATATACAATAGATTTATAAAAGGGGCTTTGGTATAGTAGAGGTATGTAAGGGGTGATGGGATGAAACAGGAAAGGTGTCCTTTTCTGACAAGGGATAGAGTGGAAGGCCTTTCTTTCCTACTATTGATAGCCGGCTACTGTGCAGGGTATCAGTTAATCTATCATTCCGTTATTTTAAATCATGTTTTTGGGTCAATATGTGCGGCTTTTTTCTGTGCCTTTCTTTTTATCCTCTTTTGCTATATGCGGGTCCGGTGGATACCGGAAAGTAAGGCAAAGTGGTGCGGCTTAACATTTGGCATGGCAAACTATCATGGTTCAGCTTTATTAGGCGGTGGTGTTTTAATAGGAGTTCAAATACTACTGGGTATAGAAGAATTTTTATTCAACCAGTACTGGCTTCTGGCTCTTGTATTGTCATTCATTATTGGCTTACTGCTGCATATCTGGGTGGCAACAGGCATCTTCTGGCTGGTGCGCCGGAAGTGGTCAAAGGAACAGGAGGGAGTAAATGAAACAGACAGAGCATAGGGATATGACAGGCCTGGATTTATTCATCCTCTTTTTCCCCTGTATTCCTGGCTTTTTGTGGGCTATTCTGTCCGAAGAGATGGTTATGGCCATTGTGTTTATACCGGAACAGCGAGTACTATATAACACCATCCTTCTGCTCAGTTTTCCGCTCTGTTTTCCGCTGTACTGCATGTTGCTTTATAAGCGGCAGCTGGCAAACACCAGTTTTGGACCGGCTGTAACCTATTTTGGCATGGATATGTACCCCACCGGGCTTATTTCCTCTTTCCTGACAGAACAGGTGCAAAGGCTGATTAGCTGGGAAGGGGAGGGTGCCTTTTGGATACTTGTTCCCATTGGTGCCGGGATACTGTTTGCAGCCATGTGGCTGGTTGCTGAGTGTATTTTTAGATGGATGAAGAAAAGGGCATAAGCAAAAAATCCCGCTGAGTAGGCGGGATTTTTGTGTTCCAGTAGTTTTATGTCCATCTAACATGGAAATTTACCCGGAAATTTGATATAGTAAAGCTATAAAGGAGGGGCGGAATGAAGAAAATCCTTTTCTTTTGTGTGCTAACAATCCTGCCATTCATCCACCTGCTTAGCAGTATGTATTTTTTGCAGATGATACTGTTACAGCAAGTTCCGGGATTGATAGCACACATTGTTGTATTGGCCGACTTTGGCCTGGCCTATCCGCTTTGGTGTAAAATGCTGCTGAAGCGCAGGCCGTTTTCACCGCCAATATTTGCCCTTGTAGCAATGCTTGGCTATGGCTTGCCAGCCCTGCCGTTGGTTTTTCTGCTGGGGGCCGAGGTGCTGGCTGTATTGACCTTACCTTTTGGCGGTGTTGCCAGCATAACCATTTTTCAGGTTCTGCCGCTTGGCCTTTTCCTTCTCTGGCTGCTGGCCTGGAGCCTCTGCCAAAAGGCGCAGGGAAGCGGGGGCCGTTCCCAAAAGTTCAATTTACAACAGATATTTATCATCTTTTTTCCGGCTTTTACAGGTATCCTTTGGCCGGCCACAGGACTTGCCCCGGATAATATCCTCTTTTTTGGCGGTTTAATATTGGTTGGCTTTCCGGTATATGTGGCTCTGTTTTGCAGATGGGGCCTGGGAGAAGCCAGTATTCGCCCGGCACTGTTCTACTTTGCGCTGAATCTTCTCCCCCTTCTCTTTCTGCTGAATGCCCTGTGGCTGGAACTCTCAAAGCCTTGGCCGCTGCCTAAGGATTTTGGCATGATGTTGGGTTTGTTGTTATTGGCAGGTATGCTGTTTCTTCTGATGTGGCTGACATCCGCCGTCATTTACAGATGGATGAAGAAAAGGGCATAAGCAAAAAAATCCCGCTGAATAGGCGGGATTTTTTGTACACTTCTTTTTAACTGCCAAATAAAGCGGTTGTTTTTTGTGTGAATATACAATAGATTTATAAAAGGGGCTTTGGTATAGTAGAGGTACAAATAAAGGGGTGGTGGGATGAAAAGAATAAAAGATACCATCACAGCAGAGAAGGGGGCACAACTATTTTCTTTGTTACTATTAGCCTTAAATTTAAAATTTGCATATGATTTAGTTTACTATTCTATTGTTCCAGGTCATGTGGATGAGGCTATTCAAGCCGATTTCTATTGGGCTTGTTCTTTTCTGGTCTATTGTTTTATACAGGCCTGGTGGATACCTCAAAGCAACGCTAAGCACTGTGGCTTAGTGGAAGGAATTTCCAATCCATTTGGCTCCTTTCTATTGGGGGCCTATATATTAGATGGGTGTTATCGGTTACTCTCTGGAGGTGTGCCGTTGGAACTCTCGCCGCTATTAGGTCTGGGTGTAGGGATTAGCTTTGGTATTTGTCTGCATATCTGGGTGGCAACAGGTATCTTCTGGCTGGTGCGTCGGAAGCGGTCAAAGGAACAGGAGGGAGTAAATGAAACAGACAGAGCATAGGGATATGACAGGCCTGGAAGCGGCTATTCTGTTTTACCCCATTTTTCCTGGTTTATTGATTATTACCTTTATTAATTTGGTGCAGAACTATGAGCTATTCTTTAATTTACTCTATTGGGCTTATCCTGTTTGTTTCCCTATTTATTGTGTGCTACTATTCCAATATGGATTGGTTACCCGGGCAATCGACCCTGCTATTCTCTATTTTTCTATGGAGATTTTACCCACGCTTATGTGGGCTGGCAGGCTTCAAGGGGTGCTGGGGGAAAGTTTGAGCATACAAACAGAGTATATGGAGGTTGTGCTCTGGTTTGTTTCTGGTGGGATTGTCCTATTACCCATGTGGCTGACATCCGCCGTCATTTACAGATGGATGAAGAAAAGGGCATAAGCAAAAAAATCCCGCTGAGTAGGCGGGATTTTTTGCACACTTCTTTTTAACTGCCAAATAAAGCGGCTGTTTTTTATTGAAATAGGCCATAGATTTGTGGGCGGTTCTTTGGTATAGTAAAGCTATAAAGGGGGGATGGGATGAAACAGAAAAACGAAAGTATATTGGATATGCTAATCGCTTTCTTCCCGGCGGTTCCAGGAATCCTGTGGATTTTCTGTGATCCGATAGTGATAGAAGTGATTTTTGCCACCGAGATAGGAAAGGTCTATACATTGATTGGCCTGCTTAGCTTTCCGGTTTGTTATCCCCTGTATTGTGCCCTCTTTTGTAAACGGGGCATGGGGAACCGGCCTATCTATCCTGCTCTGCTCTATTTTACGCTGGATGTTGCACCCACCATAAGTTATACCTCTTTTATGGCTAAGGCGCTGCAAAAGCTGACCGGCTGGGAGGGAACGGCTGCTACATGGCTGCTCTGGTTTTTTTGCCTGGGACCGCTGTTTCTGCTCATGTGGCTGACATCCGCCGTCATTTACAGATGGATGAAGAAAAGGGCATAAGCAAAAAAATCCCGCTGAGTAGGCGGGATTTTTTGCACACTTCTTTTTAACTGCCAAATAAAGCGGCTGTTTTTTATTGAAATAGGCCATAGATTTGTGGGCGGTTCTTTGGTATAGTAAAGCTATAAAGGGGGGATGGGATGAAACAGAAAAACGAAAGTATATTGGATATGCTGATAGTCTTTTTCCCATTATTACCAGGGTTTTTATGGCTTCTCTTTGGTACAGCAGTGGTAGAGGTGATATTTGACACCGGGCTTGGTAAGATATACCTCTTCCTTGATACACTTAGTTTCCCGGTTTTTTATCCCTTGTATTGTGTGTTGTTCTGTAAACGGGATATGGGGGATAGGCCCATCTATCCTGCGATGTTCTACTTTTTGATGGATGTAATCCCTACCCTTGTCTATATCAGCTTTATTGTCGAGGGGCTGAAAATGCTGACTGGCTGGAAAGGGGAGGTGATTACCTGGGTATTCCGCTTTATTGGCGCCGGGATACTGCTTGCAGCCATGTGGCTGGTTGCCGAGTATATTTTCAGGTGGATGAGTAAGAGAAAAAGTCCCCTATAAAAAGGAATACTGCGCAACCCCTAATGGGATTACGCAGCATCCTGTCTGAAATAGTTACCGGTGGAACCGTGCCAAAATGGGCGGTCCTTTTACACTGGATAAGAAAACCGGTTTTTGTTTAGTCCTTTTTGCGGTACTGCTCCACAGCTGAAGTGTAGAGGTCGCCTCCATGGGCGTCTGCCACTACGATCACAGGAAAGTCTACCACTTCCAGCCGATGGATCGCCTCTGGCCCCAGGTCGGGGTAGGCAATGACCTCTGCCGAGCGAATGGCATGGGACAGTACTGCCCCGGCGCCGCCTACAGCGGCAAAATAGACAGCATTGTTGCGGACCACTGCTTCCAGCACGGCGGGGCTTCTGCGGCCTTTTCCCACCATGGCAGCCATACCCAGATCCAGCAGCTGGGGGGTATATTTATCCATACGGCTGGCAGTGGTGGGCCCGGCAGAACCAATGGGGCGGCCGGGACGGGCAGGGGTAGGCCCCATGTAATAAATCACGCTTCCCTTTACAGGAAAGGGAAGTTCCTCTCCCCGGTCCAAAGCCTCCTGCATTCGCTGATGGGCGGCATCTCGGGCCGAATAGATGATCCCTGTGAGATAGACATAGTCGCCAATGTGTAGCTCGCGGGCCTCTGCAGTGTCAAAAGGGATGGAAAGATGCTTTTTTTCCATGTCCATACCTCCTTTTTACAGTACCCGGCGGGCATGCCGGTTTACATGACAGCAAATGTTTACCGCCACAGGCAGACCCGCAATGTGGGTGGGATAGGTTTCAATGTTCACTGCCATGGCGGTGGTGGTGCCTCCCAGCCCGCCGGGGCCGATGCCCAGGCCGTTGATTTTCTCCAGCATCTCCTGCTCCAATTCCCGGACATAGGGGATTGGGGATTTCTCCCGCAGGTCCCGGGTCAGGGCATGTTTGGCCATCAGGGCACATTTTTCAAAGGTGCCGCCAATTCCTACGCCCACTACCATGGGTGGGCAGGCATTGGGGCCAGCCTCAGCTACAGCAGAAAGAATGGCGTTTTTGACCCCTTCCAGGCCATCGGCAGGTTTCAGCATATAAATGCGGCTCATATTCTCACTACCAAAGCCCTTGGGCGCCACGGTAATTTCCACCTGGTCCCCGGGAACGATTTCGCAGTGAAGTACAGCGGGGGTGTTGTCTCCGGTGTTTACCCGTTCAATGGGGTCACCTACCACAGACTTGCGCAGATATCCCTGGTTATAGCCCTGACGCACGCCTTCGTCTACGGCTGCCGCCAGGTTCCCTCCTGTCAGATGAACCTCCTGCCCCAGGCGGAGAAAAATCACGGCCATACCGGTATCCTGGCAGATGGGGATCTGCTCAGCCCGTGCCAGACGCAGGTTTTCCTGAAGCTGGTCCATCACCAGTTTTCCCAGAGGTGAGCCCTCTTCCTCTACCGTTTTGGTAAAGGCAGCCTCCATATCCGGGCTGAGTGTATGGGTGGACTCTATACACATATCGCGTATTGCCGCAGTAATTTGGGATACATCTACTTCTCTCATGGCTGTTCCTCCCTTTTATACCCGGGCCACACCGGAACGGACCGCCTCATCAGCCACAGCCTTGGCCACTGCATCGGCTGCCCGGCGGTCCAGTGCGGCGGGCAGGATGCACTGGGGGCCAAGTTCCTCAGGGGCGATCATATCAGCCAAAGCCTGAGCTGCGCGCTGCTTCATCCCTTCTGTAATTTCCCGGGCTCTAACCGAGAGCGCACCCTTGAAAATGCCGGGAAATACAAGCACATTGTTGATCTGGTTGGGGAAATCGCTTCGGCCGGTGCCAACTACTGCCGCGCCGCCCCGCAAAGCCTCATCAGGCATGATTTCGGGCACAGGATTGGCCATGGCAAAAACAATGCCTTCCTTCATGGTGGAAACCATCTCGGCTGTTACCAGGTTGGGACGGGATACACCGATAAAGGCGTCTGCACCCTTCAGGGCGTCGGCCAGGGTGCCGTGCTCATGGTCCAGGTTGGAGATATGGCTCAGCTCTTCCTGACCGCTGGTCAGCCCTGCATCCCCTTCACAGATAATGCCATTGATATCGCACATGATAATGTTGCCAAATCCCATGGAGATCAGCAGCTTTCCGATGGCGCAGCCTGCTGCACCGGCACCGTTGATTACTACACGCAGCTTGCCCATCTCTTTTTTGGTAACCTTCACTGCATTGAGCAGAGCGGCGGCTGTTACAATAGCAGTGCCATGCTGGTCGTCATGGAAAATAGGAATATCGCACAGTTCCTTCAAGCGGCGCTCTACTTCAAAGCACCGGGGGGCAGCAATATCCTCCAGGTTGATGCCGCCAAAGCTCTTGGAAATCAGGGCAATGGTTTCTACCAGCTTGTCGGTATCCTTGGTGTTTACGCAGATAGGGAAAGCATCTACGCCTCCCAGTTCCTTAAAGAGGGCGCATTTACCCTCCATAACCGGCATTCCGGCTACAGGGCCAATGTCTCCAAGGCCCAGAACGGCGGTGCCATCGGTGATAACAGCCACCAGGTTGGCCCGGCGGGTCAGTTGAAAGGATTCCTCTTCGTTGGCCTGGATGCGCAGGCAGGGCTCTGCCACGCCAGGGGTGTAGAGGAGGGACAGATCCTCCAGGCTTTCAACATGCTTGCGGGCTACTACCTCAATCTTGCCCTGAAGTTCCCGGTGAAGGGCAAGGGATCTTTCTGCAACACTGCTCATAACTATTTCTCCTTCTATATGTCACAGGCCCTGCGGGCCTTTGCTCTGTTCTCAGCCCTGGATGCCTGGTGCGGTCATGGCATAGGGTTCCAGTATGGTTTCCATCTGCTCCCGGGTCAGAAGTCCGCGCTCCAAAATAATTTCCCGTACTGGCCGGCCGGTACGCTGGGCTTCCTTTGCAGCGTCGGCAGCGGGCTGGTAACCTACATGGGGGCAGATAGCGGTGATAATGCCAATACTGCCGTCCACCAGAGCCTTGCAGCGCTCCACATTGGCTGTAATGCCCAGGATACAGTTGTTTATCAGGGTATCCACTGCCCGTCCCAGCGACTCGATGGACTGGAAGAGGGTGTAGAAAATTACAGGCTCAAAAGCGTTAAGCTCCAGCTGACCGGCCTCGGAGGCCATGGTAATGGTCATGTCGTTGCCTATTACCAGGAAGGCTACCTGGTTGACTACCTCAGGGATAACAGGGTTTACCTTGCCCGGCATGATGGAGGAGCCGTTTTGCTTGGCTGGCAGATCGATCTCGCCCAGACCGGTGCGGGGGCCGGAGGACATGAGGCGCAGGTCGTTGCACATTTTGGACAGCGTTACGGCGCAGCTCTTCAGAATACCGGATACCGCGGGATAACAATCCAGGTTCTGGGTACCGTCGATCAGGTCCTCGGCCTGGCTCAGGGGTTCGCCGATAAGCTTGGAAAGCGCACCCACTACATCACGGACATAGTCGGCGTTGGCATTGAGGCCGGTACCGATGGCGGTGCCGCCTAAATTCAGGCTCCGAAGCTCATCCTTGGCCCGGTCAAAGCGGGCAATGTCCCGGGCTACAGCGGCAGCATAAGCGTGGAACTCCTGCCCCAGACGGATAGGAACGGCATCCTGAAGCTGGGTCCGGCCCATTTTGATAATGCCGTCAAATTCCTTTGCCTTGCCCAGCAGGGCCTGCTCCAGACGGCGCAGCTGATCCTGGGTCTGGTTCAGCAGGGCGATAGCCGCCAATTTGCCGCAGGAGGGGAACACATCGTTGGTGGACTGGCCAAAGTTTACATGGTCGTTGGGGCTGACCAGAGTGTAGTCGCCCTTCTTGCCGCCCAGCAGTTCAATGGCCCGGTTGGCAATAACCTCGTTGGCGTTCATGTTCAAAGAGGTGCCGGCACCGCCCTGGATGGCATCCACGATAAACTCCCCATGGAGCTTACCTGCAATAATCTCATCACAGGCATCAGCAATGGCCTTGGCAATGCGCTCGTCCAGCTCTCCCACTGCCTGATTGGTCAGAGCAGCAGCCTTTTTGATCTGGGCCACACTGATAATCAGCTGGGGGTGCATCCCCAGGCCTGTGATGTGGAAGTTTTCTCTAGCCCGCAGGGACTGTACCCCGTAGTAGGCTTCAGCAGGAACTTCCCGGTCGCCGATAGAGTCGTGCTCAAGACGAAATTCCATTCTTCTTTCTTCCATGATTTACCTCCGTTCTTTCTCGGTTTTAACCACTTTTTTTCCGGATGTTTCTTGCTTTTAGTATAAAATTATAGTATTATATTTTCAAATACTTATTAAATTATAGATATTATAGTTTGAATAATATATAGCGAGGTGAAAACGATATGTTTCAGGGGATGCGGTATGTGTATGAGGTTTATAAAGAAATGAGCTTTTCCCGGGCAGCCAAAAATTTATATATCAGCCAGCCCTCTCTCAGTACAGCAGTAAAAAAGGTGGAGGACCGCATCGGCTTTCCCATCTTTGACCGCAGCACTTCCCCCATACAGCTAACCGAGCTGGGGCGGGAGTACATCCGGGCAGCAGAGACCATTTTGGATGTGGAAAATGGCTTTCGCAGCTATGTGGATGACCTGAGCGGGATGCGCAACGGCTCGCTGACCATCGGCGCCACAAACCTTTTTGTCTCTTACTTTCTTCCTCCGCTGCTGGCCCGGTTTATCCAGAAATACCCTCTGATCCGTATCGATCTGGTGGAGGGAACCACCGCGGCCCTGGCGGAAAAACTGGTTTCGGGGGAGCTGGACATTCTGGCAGACTACACGATCCCTGACAAAGAAGGGTTTGGGAGGGCATTTCTGTTCCAGGAGCGTCTGCTTTTGGCAGTTCCAGAAAACTTTTCCTGCAACGATAAAGTAAAGAACTACGCGTTTACCCCGGCGGCAGTAAAAAAAGATGTTCATTTGACCTCCCGGGTCCCCCCGGTTTCGCTGGAATTTTTTCGGGAGGAGCCGTTCCTTCTTCTCCATCAAGGGAATGATACCCGGCAGCGGGCAGAGAAGCTCTGCCAGAACAGCCGTTTTTTTCCCAATATTCGCCTGGAGCTGGAGCAACAGATCACAGCCTATCACCTGACAAGTTCCGGTATGGGTATCTCCTTTGTCAGCGATAAACTGATCAAGCAGATGCCGGAGGACCCAGGGGTGATTTTCTACAAACTGGACCCAAAGGTGTCGGTCCGTGAAGCCGCCTTCTACTACCGCCGAAACCGGTATATGAGCCGGTCGGTCAGTGAATTTTTGAATCTTCTTCACTGAATTTGATTTTTACAGATAGCTTTTTATTTATAACCTATATATAGGTTTGAAGATAAGATTGTGCATTTTTCATTGCTTTTTCTGTTGAAAAGTTCTATAATGTGGGAAACAGTACCAAATAAAAAAGGGGGATTTTATTATGAAAGTTTTGTTTATCGGCAACAGTCACACCTTTGTGCATTATGTGCCCGCCCGGTTCCAGCAGTTTTGCGCGAATAATGGCACCATCGCCGAGGTTACCATGCTCACCCACCCAGGGGTAGGGCTGGACTGGCACGCCTGTCAGTCGGAAACCTATTTTAATCTGCTCTATGGCAACTATGATGCCGTAGTCATGCAGCACAACGCCCACCCCTTCCCTGGAAAGGAGTCGGTGCTGAAAGGGGTGGAAGCCATCACCTCCATGACCCCGCCAACCACCAAAAAATATCTTTACATGACCTGGAGTGAGAAGAAGAATCCGCAAGGGCAGGCTGTGATGACCGAAGCCTATGAGGAGGCAGCTGAAAAGTTCGGCGCTACTGTGTGTCCTGTGGGAAAGCTGTGGTGGCCGCTGATGGAAGCCCACCCCTGTGAGGAACTCTACTTCCCTGATGGGGAGCACACCTCGGTGCTGGGGGCCTCCCTGGCGGCAGTGGTGATTGGCCGTACTGTTTTAGGGTTGCCCACAGACAATGCCGAGCAGTGCTATGAGGAGGCGCAAAACCTGGTGCCCATGCAGCTGGATCCCCGCATGCCCGACATGGTCTGGGAGGATGGCAAGGCCGGGTTTAAGGGCTCCCTCTATACCATCAATATGGGGGTTACTGAAGGAGGCTCTTTGGGCTTTAAACTGATCTCCAATCAATAAGCGCAGCATAAAAAACGCAAGGGGAGGGCGGATAAGGAACGGATGGTTTCTGCCGTTATGTATGTAAAATGCGCCCCCTTGTGGTAAATGGCACAGGATGAAAGGGCGGCAGCTTAGCCCGGCAGAAAGGGACAGAACAGGGGCTGCCCAAAGGTCAAAAATGCAGCTTAAGCAGAACATGTTTTTGGCAGGCAGGCCGAAAAACTGTTCTGCTTGTTGGGTGCAAAGACGAGGAAGTTCCCAAAACAGGGCCGGGCGCCGGTCAGTTTTATGAGCTATCCTGCCCGCACCTATCCGGCAAAAAGAAAGGTTGAGTGATCAGAGATGGAACCGTTTTTTAAGAATCTGCAGCTTGACATTGAGAAAGCGGTACGGCATGCGATGGAAAAGATCCGCCAGGAAATGGGGGAAGAGCATATCTACAGTGCGGCCCTGGTCACCGACAGCGACTGTATTTCCCTTTTCCTGGCCGTGAACACGGAGGAGGCTCTGGCAAGGCGGGATGAGAGCGATCGGACACCGGAGCGGCTGGCAGACTTGCGGATGTACTGGCCCGAAAAACTGGTAAGCCGGGTGGCGGATGGCTCTTTCAGTCTGAACCGCTATATTCCCGATGAGTGGGATTACTCCGATGGGAGCAGCAGCGAGCTAAATCAGGTCAGCCAGCAACTCTACGACCGGGAGGCGAGCCTCTCCGATACGGATGCCGATGCCTATGACGAGGTTCATGGGCAGTTCCAGGAGCAGCTTCTGGAAACGGCAGCACAGGCTTTTGAAACGCTGAGGGCGGAGGGTGTCTTTGACCCGAAAACCTTCTGCTTTATCTCCATGTCTGATGACGACCGGACACCGGATATTGAGGACCATTCTGCCCAGCGGCTTAACACTCCGGAACAGTATAAGCAGTTTCAGGACTGGACAAGTTGCTTTAACGCATAATCCCCCTTTTTGAAAAAAGGGAGTGCTGCTGTGGAAAATGGGGAAGGATAAGCAAAAAAATCCCGCTGAGCAGGCGGGATTTTTTATTTATTCCTGGGTATCCTTTTGCCGGGCGATTACAACAAAGCGGCCATCCTCGGTGTGATAGCTACAGGTGGATAGGGTTAAAATCCGGTCGCCATACGCGGCCGCAACGCCGGTATCATAGAGGGCGCTGGCCCTGGCCTGCTGGATGTAGGCCGAAAACTGCTCCGGGTCGGAAAGGTCGGTAAACTGGTAGTAGCGGAACACCCCGGCCTCCTCCTGCTCATAAATCCGGCTGTAAAAGGCGGCCAAAACCTCATACTCGCCGGGCTCGGCAAGGGTGTTAAAGTGGATAGTCGGGTGCTGTCGCCAATAGTCGGCACTGGCATAGTCGGGCAGGGTGCCGAACATGCTGCCATCCTTCATGTGGTGGCCGTAGATGATAACATGGTTCCCATCCGGGGTGCAGCCCTCCCCAATAAACAGGCTGCCGCTCAGCGCCTCCTGCCCATCAAAGCCCCGGCGGAGGTAGTATTCTGGCTCATCTGGGGTGAACATGACCGGGTAGTTGAGCGGGGTGCCGGCTATGGATATCCAGCCGGCCATATCCTTATTCTGTTTCCACAGGGTGGTGTAGTCGGTGCCGGATACCTGTTCGGCCAGGAGCTGGTTGGCCCGGCGTTCCTGGGCGGAGCGCCACAGATCCCGGGCCAGCATGGCCCCGGAGAACAGGAACACAGCAGTGCAGAGAAAAAACAGCAGGTTCCAGAGCAGGCGGGGGCGCCTGTCCTGCTGCCGATGGATGGAGCGCATGATACATCCCCTCCTTTTCAACAATATTTGTGTTTATAGAACTGATTTGCAAAATGCGGGGTGTATACACATTCACTTCGTTGCATTGGCCCGATTTGCGGTGTGCGTGGGTGGTGTGCATCCCTGGTTTTTGTAATTGTATTTTCGGCACAGGGGATAAGATAAGGCCCGGATAAAACAAAACAGTGGCCGCCTCTTAGGGGCCACTGTTGAGCGCTTGCTTTAGAAGCTGGCAATTTTGATAATGCCTTCCTTGCTGTCCAGATAGATGCGGCAGGGAGAGTAGGAATCGGCAATGGTCTTGTTGATGTTGTTGATGGTAACCTGGGCCATTGGCATCAGGGTGGTGGCTACAATCTGCTTTTGGGCAGCTGCTGTCTCCTGGAACTCCATCTCCTCCAGCGCCTTTTTCAGCGGCTTTATCTTCAGTTGCAGCAGGGCGGCCCGGCCGGTATCCTGCTGCAGCTCAATCTCCTGTTGCAGGCTCTTGAGGCGGTCCTCAATCAGTGCCTTTTCCTCCAGAAAGCTGGGGATGGCGCCGATGGAAAGGGTGGTGAGCCGCCCGGCAATATTGCCGATGGTACGGGCTTCAATGCCGCCCATCGACCGGATGGTGCCGCCGATGATGGCGCCGCGGCCGGTTTTTACAATCACCTTGCCCTTAGCCGAAACATCACAGTTGACAATGCTGTCCATGTGGATTTCGCCCTCGGCCAAAGCGGTGGCGTTTTCCATATACTTGCAGACAATATCCTTGCCGGCGGTGATGCTGCCGGTGACATTGCCGTTCATTCCCCGGTTTACCACCACCGAGCCGCCGGCCGTAATCTGGCAGTTTTCCGCCAGGCCGCCGATGGTGATATTGCCGCTGGCCGTAACTGTAAAACCGGCCATGACATTGCCGTTGATGACCACATCCCCCTGGACATTGATGCTGCCGGTGGACAGGTCCACATCGCCGGGGATGTTAATAACATTGTTGACATGGAACTTGCCGCCCCGGAAGGAGATTTGCCCGTCAATCTTGGAGATGAGCTTGGTGCCATCCTCGCTTAGAACAACATTTTCACCCTGGGGCAGGGTTACCTTTTTGCCGCTGTATGGGCGGATGGGGTTGCCCTGGATGTTGGTGCCGGGCTTGCCCTGGGTGGGCTGTACAATATCGCAGATAACCGTTTCGGCGTCGATATGGGTCAGCCAGTTGAGGTTGTCAAAATCCACAATGCCCTGGTCGTTTTCCAAAATCTGTGGGGTACCCACTGTGCGGGGGAAGTACTCAATGGTCTTTCCATCCACACCGGCTTCGGGCGGAACACAGGCGGCCAGCTGCTGGAGGGAAAGGGCGTTTTCCGGGGCGGCCAGGCGGGCTGCTGCCTCCTGGTCCACGCCGAAGAAGATGCTCTGTTCTGCCAGGGCGTCAAACACTTCCTCCCGGGTGATGGGCAGGCCATCCCACAGGGGGGGCAGCACCAGGCCCCAGGCGGCGGTTAAATCCGGCGCGGAGAAGATGAGCACCTGGCCATCCACCGGCAGGGATTCCTCAATCTCCTCCAGTGTGGGCTTTTTCACCGGTTCCTCATTCAGCTCCTTCAGGCGGAGTTCCGCCTCCTTCAGGGCCTGCTGGGACAGTTTGCGGTGCTGCTTCATTACAGCCGAGGCCCGGGTTTCCACCTGGGAGAAAATGCGCTTGAGCTGCTGGGTTTCCGGGGGGGTATCGGCGCAAAAATCCTCAGCAGTGGATTTTTCGGCCTCCTGCCCCTGTGTTTGGCAGTAAAGCAGGTAGTATTCCATAAATTCGGGCGGGGCCGGCGTCTTTTCATAGGCCAGCTCCTCCGGGTGGATGGGCGCTTCCACATCGGGTTCCGGTGTCTGGGGCAGGGTGTTCTCCTGCTCCTCCGGTTCCTCTTCCTGGGCCCTGCCGCCCCCGGATAGCTTTTCCCAAAGGGAAAACAGCAGGGATTTTCCGCCGGACTTCTGGGTTTTGTTGTTTTTAGTATCCTGTGAACTCATATACAATACCTCCCGAGCCAGCCCCCGCACTTTACAGCGTCAAGGTGGCAGCCGTTTTTTCCGGTGTGCCCAAACGCTGTTTCTACAGCCCCAGGGCAGCGCTTGGTTGCCCGCTGCCGGGGTGTACGCCTTTGGTGTACCTTTTTATAATTTGAGTATACAACATGGTTTTGCCCCATGTCAAGCGAAGTATCAGGAGAGGGGAGGGCCATTTTCCGCCGGGGGAAATGCCAAAAAACAGGAAAGGCCCAGGAATGCGTATTATCAGTATATGCAAAGCTGGGCCTTACCGTGCTATTTCAGGTATTTTTTAACAAATTCGGGGTTTAGATAGAGCAGCAGGCCGCCTCCACCTAAGGAGTACAGGCAGAGGGACATCCACAGCCAGGTCTGGCTCAAATCGCTGGTGTCCGGGTTGCCGGGATCCCCCGGTGTCTTGGGGTTTTCCCGCTCCGGGCTGTCGCTGTTGGTAATGGTCCATATCCGGCCGTTGCTGGTAATGTGGGAGGTAAAGCCCTCGGGCACCTCCACCTCAGCCACGGTCCAGTGGTACCAGTCGTCCAGGCGGCTCCAGGTATAGGTCCAGTTGTTCTCCTCGCTCAGGGTAACGGTGGCGTAATGCCGGCCGTCCCGCAGCAGCTGTACCCGGATGGAGTCGGCAGGGGTGCCGCCGTTCCCGATCTTCCAGACCTTTTTGACGGTAAGGCTGGTGTAGTCCTCCTCCTCATTGTTCCCGCCGCCTCCGCCACGGTAGTTTTTAAAGGTGGCGGTGGCTGTGCGGTTCTCGGGGATGGTGCCGGTTTCGCCGGTGGAGGTTACGGTGTGGCCGGCGCTGTCGGTTTCCTCCACCGTGTAGCGCACGCCGGCGGGCAGGCCCAGGGCGGTTTTGCTCTCGTCGTGGTGGAGCTGGAACTGGGCTACACCGTCGATAAACTCCATCTCGCCATATTTGCCCTGGATGGTGGCATCATCCAAAGTAACCTTGAAGGGGAAGGAACGGCTGGTGTCCCCACGGTTGCCGGTGACAATTTTGTGCACTGTCAGGTTGCCGTCCGGCCCCTTTTTGGTGTTGATAAAGCCGGCCAGTTCGGTCTTGTCGGCTGTGACGGAGCCATCAAAGCTGCCGCTTTCCGGCTCGGCCACCCAGCCTTCGGGGATAGTTTCGGTCACGCTCCAGCGGGCTGTTGGCGGCAGGCCAAGGATGGTGATGGATTCATCATGCCGCAGGGTGAGGGTTTCGCCATCGGCAACCGTTCCCGAGCGGTTGGAGCCATAGAAATGGTACCTGCCCGGCAGGGCGGCCCCGGCCTGATCCTTCAGCGATACAGTGAAGGTAAAGTTCCGGGTATAGTCCTCCTTTATCAGGTCGTCGCCGGTGATGCGCTTGCTGATGGACAGCTTGCCGTTGTGGTGCTCGGGGTTGTTTTTATCTGTTACCACAATAATGTTTATCTGGCAGAACAGCCCGGTGATGTCGGTATCCCCCAGGTCGTCCCAGTTGGCCACATTGTGGAAGCCTTCGTACTGCAAATTTTTCAGGGCATCAGCATTCTGTACAATTCTGGTACGCAAAAAGCCGGTGTCGGTGGTGAAGAAGGGGTACATGGTCTTGCCGCCATCCTCATCGTGCAGGCCATAGTCCACCAGGGCGTTTACGCCATAGTGCAGGTTCATGCTGCGGGGGATTTTCAGGTCGCCGGTGCCATCCAGCAGGTCATCCTCCCAGCCGTTGGCATCCCAGGAGGCAAGATCCGGCTGGACCTGGGCAATGGCTGTAATATCCCGCAGGGTGATATTCACCTGGTCATCGGCGGCATACTGTACCATGGTTTGCAGCAGCTTGCCCACGCCTGCCATGACTGTGACGCCGTTGTCGGGGGTGCCGGCATCGGCATACAGCGAATAGTGGCCCAACACAATGGGAATCTGGGTATCGTTGCGGGTATAGCCAGGCGGCGCGCTAATTTCCTGCAAAATGTAGTAGGGGGAGGCGTCTGCGCCGGTGGGGTCAATCCATGTCATAAGGGCGTAACCGGGCAAGGGGTTGCCGGTAGGGGTTCCGTCGTCTGTTTTGGGGGAGGGGGTGAAGATAAGCACGCCATCCTGCCCGTCCACCCGGGCGGTGGTGCCCTCGGCAGCCTTAGCGCCCATTATCAGCTTGCCATCAGCGCCGAGCGCGGCCTCATACAGGGCAAAGGTGGCGCCGTTTACCGAAACGCCGTCCTCGTCCACCTTCCACACCTGCAGCTCCCGCTGCTCGTTGGGGATGTAGATGACGGAGCGGAATTCCCGCTGGAACTGGTCGGTATTCAGGAAGCTGAAACCGCGGCGGATGGGCTCGCCATCCTCATCATAGGTTTGGCCGGGGGAGGGGGTGGTGCGCAGCTTCTGGCTGATGCGGGAGATGGTTTCTTCCACAACCTCTTCCCGGGGCCGGCCGGGACTGGCCGCAAGGGCAGCGGCAATTTCCTGCTGAACATAGGCCTCCAGGGCGTCGTAACGCGCGGCGGAGGTGGGTTCGTTTATCCCAATCGCTTCCAGAGCATATGGCTCAATGATGCCGTAGGTCATCTTCATATCGGTGTTGGGGGTACCGCTGAGCTCATAGCGGTCCGCCCGCCCGGGCAGGTCTTGCAGGGTGCCCTCCAGCCGGTGGCTGTCGACATTGTAGTCCACATACCAGGAGGCCCATTCTTCGTTGCTGCACTGGTAGAGCGCCGCTTTTAGGATAGCGTCCCGCCAGGCGGCGGCCGTGCGGGTTTCGGGCACAACAATGCCAAAGCCCTCCAGGTTGTTGCCATACAGGGCGCCCCATTTGCCGGTGGTTTCGGCAAGAGCCATGTTGCGCTGCAGCTGCATGGGCACGGCAATAACCAGGCCGTCCCGTTCATTCTCAGCGCCCAGTTTTCGTTCGCTGGGCAGGATTTCGCCCGAGGCGGTGTCAAAGGCGCCATAGGTCAGCTGGCCACCCTCCACAATGTTGGATACAAAGCTGGCATAGGCGCCGGTCTGGTAGCGGTTGGCCACTACCAGCATGATGGTGGTGGGGTCAAAGCGCAGTATAATATCCTGGGGCAGCTTGCGGTAGCCGTTGGGGGGTTTGCTCTCCCGCAGGATGTAGTACTCGGTCTGATCCACGGCATAGCGGTCAGCAAAGTTAAAGGGCCGGAAACCGCCGTGGCCGTCCTCCTCAATAAAGGTATCGGTGCCGTCGTCCTTGGTGGTCAGGGTGGCAAGAATGGTGCCGTCTACTACTTCATAGTCGGCAGCATCGCTGCTGGGCTCGGTTATGCCGTCCTTGAGCTTGGCGGCATAGAGGTTAAATTCTACATCCGAGAGCGGGTCGCCGTTCTGGTTGACCTTTTTAATCTGGTGATAGAGCTGCTGTTGCAGGTTAAAACGCAGATAGAGGCTGGAATCGTAGTTACCGCGCTCCAGGTAGAACATCTTCAGCGTATGGGTGGAGCTGCTGGCAAAGGTGTTGCCGTTCCAGGCCATGTTTTTTACCGCATCGGCGCCATAGGCCTTGATAAACTGGTCCCGGATGGTGGTTTTAATTGTAGGGGCGGGATCCTTGGTGGGATCTTCGGGTATCTCGCCGCCGGTGCGCCAGCTCTGGCCCACCACTACATCACCGGTGGAAAAGTCGATGGTGCCGTACAGCTCGCTGTGGATGCCGCCAATGTCCAGCACCAGTACATCGTCAATAAAAATCCAAACATCGTCATCACCGGAAAACTCGAAAATCATGGGCTGCTTGCCGGCGGCGCCCATGTTCAGCTTGCCATCCACCGGCTGTGTAAAGTCAATTTTCACTGTCATGCCCATGTGATGGTTGATAAGGACATCTTCCTGTGTGGCCTGGTTTTCCAGGGGGGTACGCTGGTTATATGCCACAGCAGTGGACCACTTGGCGTTGTCCAGTGCTTCGCTGCTGCTGAGCACCTCGCCATTCGCGTTTTTTTCCAACCCGTCGAATACCTCTGCGGCAGTATTAAAGGGGAAGAAGTTGCCCAGGCTCTTTTCACCGTCGAAGCTGTTGGTGTCGGCATTCCAGCCGCCGTCTGTACGCCAGACAGCGGGGCCGTCATAGAGGGTGAAATAGCCGGCGCTGGGCTGGCCGTCCCGGGTGGTATTGGTGGGATCGTTCACAAATTCGGCAAAGTTTTCCCGGGCGTTGTAGTAATAATACCCCTCGTCATTGATTTGGAACAGGCCGGTTATATTTTCATACACCCGCTTGGGTTTGCGCCATCCATAGATTGGGTCGGTGTGGCCGGGTGGCTCTGTGGAATCAAACAGATAGTCCAAAGAGGGGTCTATCCCGGTTAAATTCCAGGAATCATCGTTGTCCCATTCGTCATAAGCTGCCCCGGCATTCTCCAATATGCTTTTGGATAGTGCGTAGACAGTTGCACTTTTATCGGTATTCCAATCGTCTTCGGCCCGCCAGATGTTTACCAATTCATTGTCGTTTTGCACATCGGGCAGCGCATTTCTGGCATTTTTCAGGTTTAGAACCGGGAACCCATCCACCAGCAGGTTTTTTACAATACCCTGCATATTTACATTCCGTTTGGCCCAGTCCCGTCCGGCGCCGGCGCCAATATTCCAGTAGCCTGCGCCAATCATCATATCGCCAAACAGCAGCAAACGGTTATGGTTGATGCCGTTATTCCAGTCCTGCTCCACTGCCGCAGTGCTGTTCTCCCCTTCCGGGATAATTCGGGTACGGGGCAACAGGTCTATGCTCCGGCCGTCGGTATAGGCATTTTTAGGGTCGAAGGTGGAGGCATAGTCAAACAGGTTGACAGTTGTATCCGGCGGGTTCAGGCCCTGGACTTTGTGGTCGTCCAGAGCGGCGTTTAGTTCCGCTTCGTTGGCAAACAGGGTAAACTCCCGGGCGGGGTAGTTGGCGGCCTGTACCTCGGCGCCGCCCAGCAGCAGTGTAACCTGGGGCTGGGGGAGACCCTCGGCCAGAATATAGCCCTCGGGCAGGGCGGCAGGCAGGATATAGCTGCCCTCCCACGCGCCGTCCTTGGGCAGGGCGGTGAGGTTCCATTTCAGTTCCAGCGCTTCTTCGCTGCCGTCCGGCAGGGTGGCTGTCAGCTGGGTGGGCAGCAGGGTGGTCAGTTCCTCCCGCTCCACAGGCTGTGCCTCGCTGGCGCCGGGCAGGGACAGGTACCACTGCCCCCCCTGCGGGATGAGCAGCTGCTCCTCGTCTATCCAGCTCCATCCCGAGAGGATGATGGCGTCAGCATAGGGGCAGCTGAGCACTGTGGTGATACAGCCGTTTTCCAGGGTGCAGGCATGGGCGCACTGGGTGGGCTGCGGCTCGTCAGCTTCAGTGGGGGCTGCTTCGGGCTCGGCAGGGGGTGTGGTTCCCTCTGCTTCCTCCGCTGCGGGCTGGGGTTCCGGGGCAGCGGGGTAGCACTCGGGTGTATGTACATGCAAACAGGCCGTCACCTGCTGGTAACAGTCGGGGGTGTGCTCATGTACCGCTGTATTCTGCGCGCCGGCAGGCGGCGGGGTGGGTTCGGCCGGGGTTTCGGGCGTGCCGGGGGTTTCCGGCGGCTCTGGTATATCGGGGTTTTCCGGTGTTTCCGGGCCAGGTTCTTCCGGCGGGGTGGGCTCCGGCCCGTCGACAGCCGGGGTGTCCGGTTCGGGGGCAGGCGTGCTGTCGCCCTCGCCCGCAGGGAAGCAATCCGGCGTGTGCTCATGGGTACACGCCAGTTCCTGCCGGTAGCAATCGTCTGTATGTTCGTGAGAACAGGTGGAGGGCTCCCCTTCGGACCTTGCAGTGTCCTCCGGGGACTGTTCCATCCCGTCCTCTCCGATATTTTCTGCCGGGTAACAGTCCGCTGTATGCTCGTGGGAGCAGTCGAGCACCTGCTGATAGCAATCGTCCACATGTTCATGCAGACAGGAGGTGGATGCAGCATCAGCAAATGCAGAGATGGGCAGCATTTCTGTCAACAGGCAGAGAGAGAGGAAGCCAGCTAATAGTTTTCGTTCCATTTCCTGTGTTCACCTACTTTGGTCGTTTGTTCTTCTTTTTTTGTAATCTATTAAAAACAGGACTTTCGTTGCCCGCCGGGCGCAATTTTGGGCGCAGCAGCGGGGCTTGGCCACAAAAGCGGCCGCCTGTTTGTATGCCTGTGAACTGGTTTTTTTGGTGGAATGGATGCTTTGGGGGGCAAAAAAGCAACCAGCAAGGATGCTGGTTGCTAAGTTTTTATCCGAACGGTTATCCCATTTTGTAAAAGGAGCCGTGGGTGCTCTGCGATAATCGCTTTTACCAGCTTGTTGTGACCGATAAAATAGAAATTTTCGTTCCTCAAAAAAGGAAAATGTAGAAATTTTCGGTCGTGCTTTTTCCCTATTTTTTCATGTATTCTGGCTGATGTTTGAATATAAACGCCCACATTTCGGCGATTTTATTCATAAAACCATTATATCAAAGTGGAACGGAAAAGTCTACATTTTCTTTGCATATCTTAATAACTTATTTTCCATGCACCCACCTCAGAAAGGTGTCCTGGGCGATACAAAGCTGCCGGGCCGCCTCTCTGGAGGTGATTTTTTTGTTTTCCCACTCCTGTTTTAACTGCCAGAACTGTTCCGGTACCGGTTTCCGGGGCCGGCCAAAGCGCACACCCCGGAGCTTGGCGGCTGCAATTCCTTCCATTTGGCGCTGGTGGATGTTTTCCCGCTCGGTTTGCGCTACATAGGATAGGATTTGCAGCACCAAATCGGCCACAAAAATATCTGTCAGGCCGCCGCCGGTTTTCCGGGTATCCAGCAGGGGCATATCCAGCACTACAATTTTTGCCCGCCTTTCCTTGGTGATAATGCGCCATTGCAGCAAAATTTCCTCATAATTGCGCCCCAGCCGGTCGATGGATTTGATAACCAGGGTATCGCCGGGCCGGATTTTTTTCATCAGCTTCTGGTACTGCGGGCGATTGAAGTCCTTGCCGCTGAGCTTATCCATATAGATGTTTTTGCTGGGCACCGGGAAATCGTGCAGGGCAAGGTACTGCCGGTCCTCGTTTTGCTCTTTGGTGGATACACGGATGTATCCATAGGTTGTGTTTTCCATAAAGACCTCCTTTTAATGTGGTTTCATGCAAAGAACTGTTTTACATATACCATTTTAAAGGAAGCCCTGTTTTTGCAAAAATCAGACCAGGGCTTTTTGTTTAAAAAGCGCCAGGCCGGGGAATGAAAAAAGCCCCGCCGGGTTTTGGCCGGCGAGGGGTTAAAAATCCAATTTTTGTTACACGCATGAAAATCCATCCTTTCCGGCTTTTCTGATTTTTGTTATACTTATAATTAAAATAGGCAAAGAGGGGATGAAATGGCGTCGGCTGCTTTACGCATAGGAACAGTTCTGCTGTTGCTGGCAGCACTCTGTACCGGCTGTATGGGGTCTGGGGAGCAAAAGGAACCCGTCTGGAATGGAAAGAGGGGTTTCTCGGCCACTGCGGGTTATTTGGACAGTGCTTTGGCAGAGCTGGGGGAGCATGATTTTCTGAATAGCCCGGTTTTTGCAGATGGATATAGCTGCCAGATGGTTGGAGATACGGTTTTTTACTGGGCCAACCACTGGTACGGCCCCCATCAGATAGCGTCAGTGATTTTGGCGGAGAACCAGACAACGGGGGAAATTTTACCTGTGGACTTGGGCTGCTGGCAGCGGGTTGGCATCCGGGAGATTCGGGAAACCGCCGACCCGACAGAGGTACGGATTTTCTTTTCCGATGGGATTATCTATGATGGAAGTGAATATTACACACGAAGCTTTGTGGAGAGTGTAGATTATTCTTTAATAAAAGAAACTGTCACGGCCGAAAACAGCCTCTGTGTGCCTGGGCAGTATGGTATGGTGGGAGATTCGGTGGAGTATCGGCAGAATTTTAGAGACTGTGCAGTAATCCGGGAGAGGATAGCCTTGCGTTTTTCAGTGACCCAGACCACCGGCTGGGAGGGGTGCCCCAAGAGCACCAAAGTGGTGCTGCCGGAGAGCTTTGTTCCCGGGGAGCCGGGGGAGATTCTGCTGCCCCGGGTGGATTCGGCGCTTCCGGTGGAGTTCCTTGCTGCCTGTGCCAAAGCAGAGGGGATTGCCTCGGTGGCGGCAGAGCCTATGGGCCCGGAAGGCGGAACCCGGCTGATAATCACTCCGGAGCCGGAATATACGCCAGCCTGCGGGTTTGACACGCCAAATAGCACCGATTGGGGAGAAACTTTGTGGGTGTGGGGTGAAAAAGGATAGGTGGAGAATGTATGTTCTATATAAAAATAATTTGTCAAGCAAGGGAGTATAAGATTGTAAAAAAGCCATTAGCTGGTGTTTTTTCACTTTGCAGGAAAGAGATACTATAGAAGCGGAAGGAAAGAACCATACAAGGGGGTGCACAGGTAAAGGGAGAAGGAAGAGCGGATAAATAAAAATCCCGGATGCATCTGCATCCGGGATTTTTGGCGGAGACGGTGGGATTCGAACCCACGGACGGGGTTAGCCGTCAAACGATTTCGAGTCGTTCTCGTTATGACCACTTCGATACGTCTCCCTATTTGTTGCCAGATTATTATAGCAGAATAAAAGCAAAAGGTCAACTGTTTTGCCGGGCAGGGCGGCAGCTTTTCCCAAAGCAGAAAATTTACAATTTAGCCCTGATTATTTCACAACTATGGGATACTATATAATTAGCACTCAGATATATAGAGTGCTAAAACTTCGATGATTGTATGAATGGGAAATAGAATAAGGAGGAGTGCCGTGTGAATGCGCAGAAGTTTACACAAAAGTCGCTGGAGGCGATAGCCGAGGCACAGAGCGTTGCAGCCGAACACGCCAGTATGCAGATAGAGCAGCAGCACCTGCTGTATGCCCTGGCCCGGCAGCAGGATGGCCTGATTGGCAGCCTGCTGGGGCGCATGGGGGTGGATGCCGGCGCGTTCCGGCAGGATATTTCGACAGCCATTGCCGCCATCCCCGGCGTCAGCGGCCCCGGCCGGGAGCCGGACAAAATTTATGTGGCCCCGGATGTGGATGGGGTGCTGGCCGCCGCCGAACGGCAGGCCGGGCAGATGCGGGACGACTATGTTTCGGTGGAACACCTGTTCCTTGCGCTGCTCCAGGCCCCCAATACGGCGCTGGAAAAGCTGTTTAAAAAGTATGCCATTACCAGGGATGCTTTTTTAAAGGTGCTGATGAGTGTCCGGGGCAACGCCCGGGTCACTTCGGACAGCCCGGAGGACACCTACGATGTGCTGAAAAAATATGGCACCGACCTGGTGGAACAGGCCCGGAAGCAGAAGCTGGACCCGGTGATTGGCCGGGATAGCGAAATCCGCAATGTCATCCGCATCCTGTCCCGAAAAACCAAGAACAACCCGGTGCTGATTGGCGAACCCGGCGTGGGCAAAACTGCCATTGCCGAGGGGCTGGCCCTGCGTATTGTGAAGGGGGATGTGCCGGAAAACCTCAAGGGCCGCACCATCTTTTCGCTGGATATGGGGGCGCTGGTGGCCGGCGCCAAGTTCCGGGGGGAGTTTGAGGAGCGCCTGAAGGCTGTTTTGCAGGAAGTGAAAAGGAGCGAGGGCAGGATTATCCTGTTTATTGATGAGCTGCACACCATTGTGGGGGCGGGCAAAACCGAAGGTTCGATGGATGCGGGCAACCTGCTCAAGCCCATGCTGGCCCGGGGGGAGCTGCACTGCATTGGCGCCACCACCCTGAACGAGTACCGCCAGTATATCGAAAAGGACGCCGCCCTGGAGCGCCGGTTCCAGCCGGTGCTGGTGGCCGAACCCACGGTGGAGGATACCATTTCCATCCTGCGGGGGTTAAAGGAACGCTACGAGGTGTTCCACGGTGTGAAGATTCAGGACCAGGCCCTGATAGCCGCCGCAATGCTCTCCCATCGCTATATTTCCGACCGGTTTTTGCCGGATAAGGCCATCGACCTGGTGGACGAGGCCTGCGCCATGATTCGTACCGAGATGGACTCGATGCCGGCGGAACTGGATGAGATTTCCCGGAAAATTATGCAGCTGGAAATTGAAGAAGCCGCCCTGAAAAAGGAGAGCGATAGGCTATCCATCGAGCACCTGGAGGAAATCCGCCGGGAGCTGGCCGAGCTGCGCGCCCAGTTTGGCGGCATGAAGGCCCGGTGGGAGAGCGAAAAGGACGCCATTGGCAAGGTGCGCAGCCTCCGGGAGGAGCTGGAGCGGGTGAACGCCGAGATTGAGGCCGCCGAGCTGAAGTACGACCTAAACCGGGCTGCCGAGCTGAAGTATGGCAGGCTGCCGGAGCTGCAAAAGCAGCTGGCCGAGGAGGAAAAACTGGCCGAACAGGCCGAACACAGCAGCGCCCTGCTCCGGGACCGGGTGACCGAGGAGGAAATTGCCCGGATTGTGGCCCGCTGGACCGGTATCCCGGTGACAAAGCTGGTGGAAGGGGAGCGGGACAAACTGCTGGGGATGGAAAGCCTGCTGCATCGCCGGGTTATCGGCCAGGATGAGGCGGTGGCCAAGGTGTCCGAGGCGATTCTCCGCTCCCGGGCGGGCATCCAGGACCCGAACCGGCCCATCGGCTCCTTCCTGTTCTTGGGGCCCACCGGCGTGGGCAAAACCGAGTTGGCCAAGGCACTGGCCGAGGCGCTGTTTGACGATGAGCGCAACATTGTACGCATTGATATGACCGAGTATATGGAAAAATTTTCGGTCAGCCGGCTGATTGGCGCGCCTCCCGGATATGTGGGCTATGAGGAAGGGGGCCAGCTCACCGAGGCGGTGCGCAGAAAGCCCTATTCGGTGGTGCTGTTCGATGAGATTGAAAAGGCCCACCCGGATGTCTTTAACATCCTGCTCCAGGTGCTGGACGATGGCCGTATCACCGACAGCCAGGGCCGGGTGGTGGACTTTAAGAACACCATTATCATCCTCACCTCCAACCTGGGCTCCCCCTATATCCTGGAGGGGATTGACGGGGAGGGGAATATTACCCCGGAGGCCAGGGAGCAGGTGAACCAGCTGCTGCGGCAGCAGTTCCGGCCGGAGTTCCTCAACCGCCTGGACGAAATTGTGTTCTACAAACCCCTGACCCGGCAGGAAACCCGAAGCATTGTGGACCTGCTGCTGGCCGGCCTGCGCCGCCGGCTGGAGGAGCGGCAGCTGAGGCTGGAGCTCACCGATGCCGCCCGGGACTTTATTGTGGAAGGCGGTTATGACCCGGTATATGGCGCCCGCCCGCTGAAGCGCTTTTTGCAGCACTCGGTGGAAACCCAGCTGGCCCGGCGCATGATAGCCGATGACCCACAGCCCGGCACCGTTTATCTGGCGGATGTGCGGGAGGGGCAGCTTGTGCTGGAACCCCGCCAGTAGCAGCTACAGGCAGCAAGAATTGACTAAAAAAATCCTCCGGGCCGGTTTCATCACACCGGCCCGGGGGATTTTTTATTGGGGGCAGGGTTTGGCCGCCCAAAGAAAAACCCGCAGAGAAAAGCTTCTCTGCGGGGGGGCAGGTTACGCCAGGATGTCCAGCTGGTGGCCAAACGACGGCGCAGGGGCCGCGGCAGTTGCGGTCTGCAAATTCTCCACCAGGGCCAGGGCCTGTGCCTCCTGTGTTTCCATCGTCTTTTTGAGCATAGCAATTTCCACAGCCTGCTGGGTTTGGGCCATGCTGTACTGGGTGCTCCATGCAGCAATATCCATTTTAAATCGCCTCCTGCTTATTGTTGTTATCTAAATGGGATACCACAGGGGAAAATGCCGCTGTAAGTACCGTTTCAATAACCCACCATATATCCGCAAGCGGATAAAGCTGCCTGTACCAAAGCGGTTTTGGCGCCGCTATCCTGCGCAGGGCGGGAAAAGGGCTCCCGGAATTTTGGTATCAGGGCTGCTTGCTATATAGTATAGCACCTATGCCCCCAAAAGGCAATTATCTTTTTCTATGGCAGGGCGCACAGCCGCCCCCAAGGCACACAAAAAGGCACAGGAACAAGTTCCTGTGCCCTTTTTTGCTTATGTATGCTCAAAAACCGGGGCCGAGATTACTCAGCAACAGGAGCACCTACGGGGCAAACGCCAGCACAAGCGCCGCAATCGATGCACTTACCGGGATCGATTACAAACTTGCCGTCGCCCTCAGAAATAGCGGATACGGGGCACTCTGCCTCGCAAGCGCCGCAGCTGATGCACTCATCTGTAATTTTGTATGCCATTGAAAAAACACCTCCTTCTGATTACCCCTATTGTAACATAGAAACGAAAAATTTCAAGAGTGGAAAGCGGCTGCGAAAGTAAAATTTATATAAATTCTTTTTGCACAGTCGGTCCAACTGTTAGGCAGGGCGAAAAAAGGCCAAAATTTGGGCCGGACAGGAAAGGGCCGGGAAAAATTGGCAGGCATCTGCAAAAAATGTACAGTTTGAGCAATTTGCTTAAAAGCGGGCAAAAGCATGAGGCATTTTTCACCAACAGATAAAAAAATTTATGAAAACATTGTGAATAATATGTATTTTACTTTTGTCTGAAAAAGTGTATAATAGGAGAAAATCAGATGAGCTTGTTGGCAGTATCTGTACACAGCGGCAGTTCGTATGGAAAGTATATTGCCAGCCGGAACGGGAAGATGGGCCTTTTCGTTCTTGCGTAGTGGGAAAAGCAGTGCTTTCCGGAGCAAATATGGGCTGCTTCTTCACCCCGAGCCAAGAAAGAGAGATGAAATTTATGGCTGTAAACACAAAAGAGAAGAAGGCGAAAACCGGCTTCAAAATGCCCCACCTTTTCTGGATTATGTTTGGCCTGCTGTTTATCAGCAGCGCAATGACCTACATCATTCCAGCCGGCCAGTTCGGTGTAAACCCCGAAACTGGAAAAATTATGGGCGATTCCTTCCAGTACTTAGGGCATCAAACCCCGGTTAGCCCGGTCAAGGTAATGCTGCTGATCATCGATGGTATGGTCAACTCCTCCTTGGTTGGTTATTCGGTAATGATTTCCGGTGCGATGGTTGCCATAGTAATGGGCACCGGCGCATTTGATGAATTTATGAACTGGGCCATCTATAAGCTCAAGGACAGCAACGAAAACATTATTGTTATTGTTATGTTTGCCCTGATGGTTTATCTGGGCGCCTTCGGCGGCTCGGATGCGCTTATTGCCATTGTTCCCATCGGCGTAATGTTTGCCAAAAAGTTAAAGCTCGACCCCATCTGTGCCATTGGTGTTTCCACCTTTGCCACCCTGCTGGGCTTCGGCACCGGCCCCACCAAGCAGACAACTGCTCAGCTGCTGATGGGCGTACAGATCTACG
The DNA here is from genome assembly GCA_948473085.1 of uncultured Clostridia bacterium. GTDB lineage: Bacteria > Bacillota > Clostridia > Oscillospirales > Ruminococcaceae > Avimicrobium. Next base: position 10,807 of record CAOKWH010000014.1, on the reverse strand, counting down.
GCACCTTCTTTACCATGTTTATCTCCATGAACTTCTTTATGATTGTGGGTATGATTTTCCTGCTGGCCTATGTAAAGAAGATTCGCAAGGACCCCACCAAGAGCCTCATGTGGAGCGAGGGCTGGCGTCCCGACACTGTTACGGTATCCGCTGAGGAAGAGGCTGCTGCCCTGAAGGAAGTACAGCTCTCCGGCCGCACCATCGCCATCCTGCTGGTTTATGTAGCCCAGTACTGCATCATGGTAGGCTACCCGCTGATTACCGGCGATACCTCCCTTACCTTTAAGATGATGGCTGCTATCAGCGTATCCGTTTCGGTTATCTGCGGCCTGATTGGCGGTTTCTCCTTTGATAAGATTGGTAACGAGTTTGGCAAGGGCCTGGCCGGCATGGCTTTTGTAGCCTTTGTAATTGGTCTGGCCAATGTAATGTCCCTGGTACTGACACAGGGCAACATCCTGCACACCATTGTACACTTTATGACCTCCCCCTTGATGGATCTGCCCCGTTCGGTTGCCAGCGTTGGTATGACCGTTATTATCTCGGTGCTCAACCTGCTCATCCCCTCGGCTTCCTCCAAGGTGGCTATCCTGGTTCCCATTCTGCAGCCGGTATCCGAGGCCCTGGGCATGATGCCCGAGCTGGCTGTACAGGCTTTCCAGTATGGCGATGGTTTCTCCAACATGCTCTCCCCCATGCTGGGCTGGACCGCTGGTTCCTGCGTAACTGCCGGCGTCCCCTTCCCCAAGTGGGCTAAGTGGGTTATGCCTAAGGTTATCGTGTTCCTGTTACTGTCCTGTGTGATTATGTTTGGCCTTACCGAGTTTGGTTGGGTTCCGTTTTAACAGACAAAAAGGCCGCCGGAAAGTTCCGGCGGCTTTGTTTTTTGCAATAGAAAGGGGAGGAGAAGCACGCCGATGCGGCTTTGCCGCGCCGGAAAGTTTGGCGAAACGGTTTTAAATCCTCGGGATACAGGAGCTGATTTCCCTGAAAAAGATTTGGATAGTGGCCGACACTGAAAATTAAAGCCGGAAAAATAGCCAGCAAAAATCCCCCGGATGAAAATCCGGGGGATACTTTTTACTTATCCAGCTCTGTAACCTGGGCGGGCTTTGCAGCCTCGCTGAGCAGCTGCACATCCTCGTCTGCCAGGCAGATATCCAGGGCGCGGCAGGTGTCCTGCATGGTTTCCACCCGGCGGAAGCCGGTGAGCAGGTTCAGGTTGGGGTACTGCCGCAGGGTCCAGGCCTGTACCAGGTTGGCATAGCTGCAGCCATACTTTTTGGTCAGCGGCTCCATAACCTCAAACAACTTGTGGATGTTGCCCTTGATGGGCTCGTGAATCCAGGGCAGCTTGCCCCGTACATCCCCCTGGGGGAAGGTGCGGTCCACATAGTCGGGCGCGGTGAGGAAACCCTCCTCCAAAGCGCCGTATACCTGGAAGGTGGCACCGCTTTCCCGCACAGCGGGGAAGTAGTCCATGCCGTGGTAGGGGGCCAGCAGGCTGTACTGCTCCTGCACCAGGGCAACGGTGCCGTACTTTTCGTACTCCCGGAGGTCGGCGGGCTTGGAGTTGGAGAGGCCCACAGCCCGGATTTTGCCCTCCTTAATCAGCTGCTGCAGGGCGGACATGGTTTCCTCCACCGGCCAGCTGCCGCAGACATAGTGCACCACAATCAGGTCCAGATAGTCGGTTTGCATCCGGCGCAGCGAATCCTCCACATCCTGGCGCACAGCCCGGGCGCTGGTGTCGTTGTTGACAGTGTAGCCATCCCGCTGATAGTGGAAGTTGCCGCCGTCATTGCGCCAGTTCAGCGAGCACTTGGTCTGAAGCAGGAACTTGTCCCGGCGGCCGCCCTTCAGGGCCTGGCCCAGCAGTTCCTCGCTGGCGCCGGTGCCATATACCGGGGCGGTATCTATGTAGTTGATGCCCAGGTCGGTTGCGGCATCCAGCAGCCGCTCCACCTCCGGGACCCCCAGGGCCATATCCGGCCACACCGAGCCGCCGCCAATGCCCCAGGCGCCAAAAGATACAACGGATGCTTCCAAATCGGTTTTGCCAAGTTTTTGATACTTCATACTTTATACCTCCAGTTTATAAAAAGGGACAGTATTCAGCCCCTGTTATGCCGTTGGAATATGGGTAAGCTGCTGTTTTAAAAAGCTATGAAAGCAGGGGGCCATCAGCTGGCCGTGCAGCAGGCCATCGCTGTCCGGTTCCCAGTTTGTTAGAAGAACAACCGGGGCGTCCTCCTCTGTAGCCTGGTTTAGGTCAGGCAGAACCAACAGCCGGTTTGCCGGTCGATGCCAACTGGCAGAAGATGCCGCTGCCCCTCGGCCGGGATGTCGCCGTCCTCTTCCATTATCTCGCCCAACGCCTCCATTGCTTTGGCCGGGCCGGACATGGCATCGGTCAGAACAAATAGGGAAAGGCCGGTCGGCGGCACATAGGCGGTAAGGTAGGCTGCAAAAAAGCGGGCAGCCGTATGGCATATTCCGCTTCAAAATCGGCCAATTCCTCCTTTGTAATGGCTGAGGGGTTCAGCGGCAATCCTGCCTCTTCCCACAGCTTTTGCAAAATCTGTTTCATCTAAAAGCTCCTACTGGGTTAAATATTGGCTGGGATGCAGCTTTTTGCTATGCCTTTTCAGGATTAGAACGGCGGCGCAGGGGGCGCACCTCCCGCTTGTGGTAGTAATTTTCGGTGGTGGTTTCCCCGTTTTGCAGGCGCACCTTCAGGGTGCCGGTGAGCAGGCTGACATCAATTACAGTGCCATCCCCATCCGGCGTGGATACCTGGGCGCCCACCCGCGGGGTGTGGCGGATAAGATCCTCGTAGGCGTCCTGTTCATATTTCAGGCAGCACATCAGCCGGCCGCAGGCGCCGGAAATTTTCCCGGGGTTCAGCGAAAGGCCCTGCTCCTTGGCCATTTTGATGGATACCGGCTGGAAATCCCCCAAAAAGGTGCTGCAGCAAAAGGGCCGCCCGCAGATGCCCAGCCCGCCCAGCATTTTGGCCTCGTCCCGGACACCAATCTGCCGCAGTTCAATGCGGGTGCGGAATACCGATGCCAGGTCCTTCACCAGTTCCCGGAAGTCCACCCGGCCATCGGCCGTAAAGTAGAACAGGATTTTGCTGCCGTCAAAGGTGTATTCCACATTCACCAGCTTCATATCCAGCTTGTGCTTGATAATCTTTTCCCGGCACAGTTCGGCGGCCTGCTGCTCCTTTTTCCGGTTTTCTTCCATAATGCGCAGATCCTCCGGGGTGGCGGCGCGCAGCACCCGCTTCAGGGGTTTGACTACCTGATCGTCCGGTACCTCGCGGTTTTCCATTGCCACCTCGCCAAATTCGGCCCCCCGGGCGGTTTCCACAATCACCTGGCTGCCCAGGGGATATTGGATGCCGGCGGGGTCGAAATAATAGACCTTGCCCACTGTTTTAAAGCGAACGCCAACAACAGTTGCCATAGTTCCTCCTCTTGATTGGTTTTCTATCTTATCGGCTGCCCATTGCCGCTTTCAGCCGGCCGGCCAGCAGGGCGGTGAGCAGCAGGACATTGCCATTCTGCTCCACCTGGAGCAGCAGGGTGTCCAGGCTTTCCAGCGCCCGCATCAGCTGCCGGGGGGAGAGCGCGCCTTCCCCGGCCACGGCCTGGGTGAGCTGCCGGGAGAGCTTTTGCCGGAGCACCCGGCACAGTTCCAACAAATCCTCCCGCTTGCGGCCCAGCTTTTCCAGCTCGGCCAGCAGCGCGTATTCGCTGCCGTGGGCCATCTGCTCCAGCACCCGGTCGGCAACGGCAATCACTTTGCCCTGGCCGCCCCCCTGCAATAGGGTGAGGGCCTGGCCGATGGTTTGGCTGTTTTCAGCGGCCCAGCGCCGCTGCTCCGCTGGTTGTTCGGGCAGGAGCTCGGCCAGGGCGGCGGCAACCTCCTCCGGTGTTAGCCGATCCAGCCGGATCACCTGCAGCCGGGAGAGGATGGTGGGCAGCAGCAGATTGCGGTTTTCAGCCGTCAGGATAAAAACGGCGTGTTCCGGCGGCTCCTCCAAAATTTTCAGCAGGGAGTTTTGGGCCTGTACGGTCATGTTTTCCGCCCCGGCCAGGATATATACCCGGCTGGGCGCTTCGTTGGGGCGGATATAGGCCCCCTGCCGGATGCCCCGTATTGTTTCGATATGAAAGCTGCGCCGCCCGCCGTCCCCTCCGTACAGCTCCACATCCGGGTGCTGCCCAGCGAGCACCTTGCGGCACTGGGGGCAGCTGCCGCAGGGGGGCTTTTCCCCCCGGCAGGTTAGGGCCGCCGCCATGCGCAGGGCAAAGGTGCGCCGCCCGCTGCCCGCCGGACCTTCCAGCAGGACAGCATGCGGAAAACGCCCGCCGGTTGTGAAGGCGGCGAGCGTTTCCAAAGCTCTTTGGTTGTAGTAGAATTTAGAAAACAAAGCGGGTTCCTCTGCCGGGCTTATAGTTTTTCAAAGCGCTCCACATTCACTACAAAGACTGTGGCGCCGCCCACCTGCACTTCCACCGGGAAGGAGGTGTACATACCCACGCCATAGGAGGCGGTGGAAGGCACCATCTGGGTGCGCTTTTTGCTGAATTCCCCGATGATGGCAATGGCCTTGTCCACCCGCTCGTCCTGGGTGCCGCAGATAAGGGTGGTGTTGCCGCTCATCAAAAAGCCGCCGGTGGTGGCCAGTTTGGTGATGGAATAGCCATTTTTGGTCAGTTCCGACTGAACCTTGCTGCTGTCGTCGTTGGAAACAATGGCAAATATAAGTTTCATAAAAACTGCCTCCTTTGTGCGCCTGTAAGGGAAAAGATATTTTTCCCCGGGTGGCCGGCAAGGAAATCCAGTGCCGGCCGGACAGGCAACCTATTCTTATCCTTATTTTAACACACTTATGGTAAAAATACCATACTTATTTAAAAGAGCGGCAATATTTTCGTCAATCTGCTCGCCGGGCAGCAGCAGAGGGATGCCGGGCGGGCACCGGCTGACAACTTCGGCGGCGGTGCGGTGGACAGCCTGGGCCAGGGGCAGGGTTTCCCGGGGGGCAAACAGTGCCTCCCGGGGCGGGCAGACCTGTCGGGCGGGGAGAAAGCCCTCCTCCACCGGCAGCGGGGGATGTTTGGGGGTCTGGGTGATGAGCCGGCCCAGCCGGGCATAGTCGCTGCCCCGGTTTTGGGCCGAAAGCAGAAAGACACAGTAGTGCCCGGCCAGGTATTCCGGTTCCACCCGGCAGCGGGTAAGCAGGGCATCAAACGCTGCCCGGCTCTGGCCCAGGGCAAAAAAGCCCAGGGAAAGCCGGGTGGGCAGCAAAGACCCCTTCGGCAGGCAAAAGCCCTGCCCGGCTGCCAGGGCGGTTAGCTTTTGGGCGCGGGCGGCAGTCTGGGCCAGCTCCCGGGCAATGCTGCCATCCGCCAGCCGGGGCAGCAGCAGATCCATGGACAGTAAAATCAGGTAGCTGGGGCTGGTGGAGCCAAACAGGGCCATCGCTGCCTTGGCCTGGGCGGCAAAGGCGTGCCGCCGGGCCAGCGGGGTATCCCCCACATGCAGCAGCGCCCCGCCGGTGAGCACCGGCAGTGTCTTGTGCAGGGAATCGCAGCACAGGTCAGCCCCCAGCTGCATGGGGTGCTGCCGCTCCGGCAGGAAGAACAGTTCGGCCCCATGGGCATTATCCACCAGCAGCGGGATACCCTGCCGGTGGCAGGCATCGGCCAGCCCGGCAATATCGCTGAGCTTGCCAAAGTAGTCCGGGGAGGTGACATAGACCCCGGCGGCATCGGGGTGTTCCCGCAGGGCGGCCTCCACCGCCTGGGGGGTAATGGGCTGGGGCAGCAGGTCGCTGTCTGTTTCGGGGTAGAGCCAAACCGGCTGCATCCCCAGCAGGGCCAGGGCCGATATGGCAGAGGAATGGGCGTTGCGCCCAATGAGTACCTTCTGCCCCAGGGGGCGGATCAGCCGCAGCATGGCCTGGATGCACAGCGTGCTGCCCCCGGCGCTGAGGAAGGTGCCGGCTGTGGCATACAGCCGGGTGTAGAGAGCCTCGGTTTCAGCAATGGGGCCATCCGGCGCATACAGGCTGCCCGCCCCCCGCACCTCGGTGAAATCGAAGGGGGTGACGCCCGAGAAGATGCCCAGGTCCCGCCCCTTATGGCCGGGGGTGTGAAAGCGGGAAAAACCCCGCTCCATCAGTGCCTGAATGGCGCGGTATAGTGGTGTATCCATTTTTTTGCTCCTTTTTTGGGAAAACCGCCGGATTTGGCGGGTTTGTTTTTATCGTATAGCGGGTAAACCTATTGTAGCACAAAGCCCCAGGCAGGGGGAAGGGAGAAAAAGGCGGTTCCTGCTCGGCTGGGTTCTCCGTACCTGCCGGAAGGGCTTGCCAGTAGGGGAGGCGGCCCTGTATAATGGGGGAAAGGGATAAAAGGGAGGAATGGAGAGGATGAAAAAGGTACTATTGGCGCTGGTGGACGGGCTGCGGCCCGATGCAGTGCAACAGAGCTGCCCGGCGCTTTGCCGGATGGCCCAGGAGGGCCAGGCGGATTTTGGGGCACAGACCACATTCCCACCGGTGACACTGCCCTGCCATCTATCGCTGTTTCACAGCGTGGGGCCGGAGCGCCACGGGGTGTTTACCAACGACTGGACACCAATGGTGCGCCCGGTGCCCGGCCTGGTGGAGGTGCTGCACGCCGCCGGGCGCAGTACGGCGCTGTTCTATGAGTGGGAGCCACTGCGGGATATTGCCCGGCCGGGCAGCGCCACCTTTGCCCGGTACCAGGCGCTGCCCTGGGAGCATCCGGCGGCAATGGAGCGGGAGAGGGAGCAGGCCCAGGCCGCGGCGGACTATATCCGCAGGGAACAGCCGGATTTTGTCTTTTTCTATCTGGGTTATACCGACAATGCCGGGCACCAGTTTGGCTGGATGGGCCGGGAGTATCAGGAGGCGGCCGCCAATGCCGACGGCTGCATCCGGCAGCTTTGGCAGGAGTTCGCCGGGGAGTATGCCTTTATTGCCACTGCCGACCACGGCGGCCATCTGCGCACCCACGGCCAGGACTGCCCGGAGGATATGCAAATCCCGCTGATTGCCTGGGGGGGAGCCTTTCCCGGCAGGGAGGCTGCCGGAGGGCTGTTCCATTCTGGACATTGCCCCCACCGTTGCCCAGCTGCTGGAGGCTCCCTGCCCCAAGGAGTGGGAGGGGCGCAGCCTGCTGCCTGAAAAGGCATAGGCAAAAAGGAAGGCGGCAGGCCCGAATGCCCGCCGCCAAAGTTTTTATTGCTTGTCCGCCACAGCTGCCTGGCCGGAAAACAGGTTGCGGACTGTTTCCGCCACCGACTCGTGCTGTACTGCCCGGATATCAAAGTGGAACAGGTTAAAAATCAGCTGGATAGCGGGCCCGATGCCGAACATGCCAATGACAGTGCCCACGCCAACAGGGCCGCCCAGGAAGTAGCCCAGCACCAGCACAGTCAGTTCAATGGTGCTGCGGATCAGCCCCACCGGCACCTTGGTAAGGCGCTTGGAGAGGGCGGACATCATGGAATCCCGGGGGCCGCAGCCCATTGCCGCCCCAATATAGAGGAAGGAGCCGGTGGCCAGCACCAGCTGGGCGGCAGCAACCATCGCCGCCCCGATGAGGAAGTTGCCGGCAGCCGGGATGACATTCAGGTATTTTAAAAAGTCCACCATATACCCCACCGAAAGGATGTTGCACAGGGTGCCTGCGCCAATCTTTTCCCGGAGCACCAGCGACACCGAAAGGATAGCCAGCCCCACCAGGATGCTGATGGTGCCGTAGCTGATGCCAGTGATATTTTGCAGCCCGATGTGGAACACATCCCAGGGGGTGACGCCCACCCCGCCCTGGATACAGAGCAGGATGCTGACGGCGCAGAGGAACAGCCCGGCATACAGCCGGATGAAGCGCTTGAGATAGGAGAACAACATAGTAAAACCTTGCCTTTCAGGTTACAAGCCGAGCCGGGGAGGCCGGAAAATACGGCTTTTAAGGGGTTTGAAACGGTTGAGAAAATTATACCCCGTTCCCCCTCCCTGCACAAGGGGCGCGGCGGCCGGGAGCGCAACTTTGAAATATCCCACAATTTATCCGGCCGCTCAAGGGCAGTTTTGTGCGCTTTTTCGCCTTGTTATCCCATATTTTGGCGGAAAAATCGGGGTTTGGGTGCCGGGGCGCCAAAGTACAGCTGAATAATCTGTGAAGAATATGGTAAAAAATAATAAACAGATGGAAAACCGGTTGAGAAATCCCGGCGGCTGTAGTATGATAGTAAAATATAGCGGGATATAAAGAGGAGTGGTGGTATGAAGTGGCTGAAAAAATTGGAGCAGAAGCTGGAACGCTTCGCCATTGGCAACCTGATGCAGTATGTGGCGCTGACCATGGCTGTTTTTTTAATCTTCTCGGTGCTTCAGCCCCAGGTGCCCATCCTTTCGCTCATTCAGCTTTCCCCCTATCGCATTATGCAGGGGCAGGTATGGCGGCTTGTCACCTTTATCTTCAACCCGCCCAGCACCGGGCTGTTCGCCTTTATTGTCATCTACTTCTATTATTGGCTGGGGCAGCAGCTGGAATATTACTGGGGTACCTCCCGGTTTAACCTCTACTATCTGTTTGGTATGCTGGGGGCCATTGCCGCCGCCTTTATTACCGGATACGGCAGCAGCGACTATCTGAACCTTTCGCTGTTCCTGGCCTATGCGTCGCTGTTCCCGGAAACCGAGGTGCTGCTCTTCTTTGTCATTCCCATGCGCATGAAGTACCTGGCCTGGTTTGAGCTGGGGCTGCTGGGCTGGCTGTTCCTGGTGGGGGATTTTTCTGCCCGCATGTCCATCCTGTTTTCCCTCTTAAATTTCCTGCTCTTTTTCGGGCCGGACCTGTATGGCCGTATTAAGAATAGGGCGCGGTACCGGCAGTTTAAAAACCAGTTCGACCGCAATAATTTTAGATAAACATTGGCCGGCTTTCCATGGAGGAAGGCTGGCTTGTTTTCTATACAAGGACAATAAAACACTTTTTGTACAACCATAAATGGGTATAAAAGGGAATGAGATAGGGGCGAAAAGGCAGCTTTCGATCGTTGTCCGCATTTGATGGACAGCTATGTGCTTAGAACCCGAATTTGTTAAAATGTTGAACAAAAAGTGCCGATGTTTTCTGTGGAATACATAGATTTGCCCCAAAACCCCTTTAAAAGCAATTTGGTTGTGCTATAATATAACCAAAGCGAAAGCTACAGAAAGGTATGGTGTTAAAAATGATTTACGATTCCAAGTATTTCGACCAGGTATTCGAGAGACGCGGCCATGACGCTACCAAGTGGGATGCTCCTCTGTTCGTTAAGGACAACAAGGACATCGTTCCCATGTGGGTTGCCGACATGGACTTCATGACCCCCAAGTGCGTCGTTGATGCCATGAAGGCAAGACTTGAGCATCCTGCTTTCGGTTACTACAAGACCCCCGCTGCTTACTACGAGGGCGTTGCTAAGTGGCAGAAGACCAGATATGGCGTTGATGGCGTAGCTCCCGAGAACATTGACTACCACAACGGCGTTCTGGGCGGTGTTTCCTCCTTCATCGAGGCATTCTCCCTGCCCGGCGACTGGCTGCTGCTGAACGATACCTGCTACACCGGTTTTCAGAGCACTGTTGCTAACCGCGGCAGAAACATCATCTACTCTCCCGTTAAGGAGACTGCTGATGGTTGGGCTCTCGATATCGAGGATATGGAGAAGAAGATCATTGAGAAGAAGCCTCCTATCATGATTTTCTGCAACCCCCACAACCCCACCGGCCATGTATGGTCCAAGGAAGAGATGATCGCAGTTGTTGAGCTGTGCGACAAGTACGGCATGCTCATCTGCTCCGACGAGATCTGGGCTGACTTCCAGACCGGCGGCCACAAGCATGTTCCGCTGCACACCTGCTGCCCCAGAGCTAAGGAGATCGTTTACACCATGTACGCTCCTTCCAAGACCTTCAACCTGGCTGGTCTGCAGGGCTCTTACTCCATCTGCTGGAACCAGAACATGAGAACCAGAATCAACAAGGCTGCTGTAGCTTCCCACTACAATGCTGCCAATGTTCTGTCTGTTCATGCTGCTATCGGCGCTTACAGCACTGATGAGGGCGCTCAGTATGTTGATGCTATGAACGCTTACATCCGTGAGTCCCAGATCTGGCTGAAGAACGAGATCGAGACCAAGATCCCCGGCACAAGAATCCACCTGCCCGATGCTACATATCTGCTGTGGGTGAACTTCGAGGATTACTGCAAGACCAAGGGCTGCGACTTCCAGGAAGTTCTGGATAAGGTTACCGCTAAGGGTGTTATCCCCAACGATGGCCGTACATTCCACGGTGCTACCCACCTGCGTCTGAACCTGGCTTGCCCCAGATCTCAGGTTGAGGAGTGCGCTAAGAGACTGGTTGCTGCTCTTGCCTAAGTCTTTTAACAATTGTGTTTCGCTTTTAGTTAAGTAGGATAACAGGCCCTCTCGGCAATAGCTGAGGGGGCTTTCCTATTTATAGAGTGGCTCAAACAATGGGGCCTGGAGGGCTTTGGAAAATAAAATGAAAGTTTTTGCCGAAAAAGTGTTGACAGATGAAAGAACAGCTGCTATAATAAAATAACCGTCAAGCGAGGGCAAGCCCTTCTGGGACTTTGAAAAAAGGTTAAAAAAGGGGCTTGACAAGAGCTTGAAGGTGTGATAAGATATTGAAGCTGCCTGCGGGAGCGGGGAGCAGGAAGAACCTTGAAAATTGAACAACGACTTA
>CAOKWH010000013.1 GCA_948473085.1 uncultured Clostridia bacterium | reverse complement strand
GGACTTTTCACGCCTTGTATAGCATTGGATTTTGAACTATTTTATGGTATAATAACCGCAAATGGCTATCATATAACGCACTTCTAAAAGGAGGGGGCGTTTGTGGGGGAGAGTTCCCTACCACATGAGAGTGAGTGTAAGCGAACGGATATCCCGCCGCAGCGGAATACCATATCGCCCGGAAACGGGCGATATGGTATAATAACGACAAAGCCGTTATTATACAGGATTTAAAAGGCCCTTTTTCTCGCCCCTTGCGGGGCAACCGAAAAAGATAGCCAATTATACCATTCCGCTATCGCTTCATGGTATAATAACGACAAAGCCGTTATTATACTGACTATCTAAAATATACCACTACGGCGCTCTGCGCCTGTGGTATAATAACCGCAGAGCGGATATTACCATTTGTGCCGCCCTGTTCAAATGATTAAGAGCAGCAAATTTCAAAATGCAGGTTTTCCAGCTTTTTGTATAGAAGCTTATCATAGAAAATTCTATTTTATGGTTAGATAGCCCCGAATGGGGGCGTTTTAAAAAGGAGGATACATAAAAATGAAGGTTTTAATTGTGGGCGGTGTAGCTGGCGGTGCCGGTACGGCAGCCCGTCTGCGCCGGAATGACGAAACAGCCGAAATTATTATGTTTGAAAAGGGGCAGTATATCTCATTTGCCAACTGTGGACTACCCTACTACATCGGTGGCGTTATCACCGAAAAGCAGAAATTACAGCTGCAAACCCCCGAGAGCTTCCATGCCCGTTTTAATGTGGATGTACGGGTAAATAACGAAGTAACAGCGGTGGACACGGCAGAAAAGAAATTGACTGTAAAGAACACCCAAACCGGCGAGGAGTATGCCGAAAGCTACGATGTGCTGGTGCTTTCCCCTGGTGCATCCCCGGTGCGCCCTCCCATTAAAGGGATGGAGAAGGCCAAGGTGTTTACACTGCGCAATATTCCGGACACCTATGCGATTAAGGACTATGTGGATAGTGCTAAGCCCCGCACAGCAGCTGTTATCGGCGGCGGCTTTATTGGGGTGGAGATGGCGGAAAACCTGCATGAGGCCGGGGTGGAGGTCAGCATTATTGAGGCACAAAGCCACATCATGGCCAACCTGGATGAGGATATGACCCACGATTTGCACAACCATATCCGTTCCAAGGGGGTGCGCCTCTGCCTGAACGCAATGGCTGCCGAGTTTACAGAGAGCAGCGTTATCCTGGCCAACGGTGCCAGTATCCCGGCCGATATGATTATCCTCAGTGTCGGTGTGGCCCCGGAAACCCGGTTCCTGGCCGGCAGCGGCATTGAGCTGGGCCGCCGGGGGGAGATTTTGGTGGACGAAACACTGCGCACCAACATCCCGGATGTCTACGCCGTGGGCGATGCCATTTCGGTGCGGGATATTGTCACCGGCCAGCCTGCGATGATCCCCCTGGCTTCCCCTGCCAACCGGCAGGCCCGGCTGGTGGCGGATATTATAGCCGGCAAGAACCGGGTTTATACCGGTGCCCAGGGTACCTCCATCGCCAAAATTTTTGATATGTCCGCCGCTTCCACCGGGGCCAGCGAAAAGGCTTTGAAGAACGCCGGCATCCCCTATCGCAAGAGCTACACCTTCAGCGCTTCCCATGCGGGTTACTACCCTGGCGGCACCTCCATGCAGGTGAAGCTGCTGTACACCCCCGAAGGGAAGGTGCTGGGCGGCCAGATTACCGGCTATGACGGTGTGGACAAGCGCATTGACCAGATAGCCACTGCCGTGCGCCACGGCTTTAGTGTTTATGACCTCCAGGAGCTGGAGCTGGCCTATGCGCCGCCCTTCTCTTCGGCCAAGGACCCGGTGAATATGGCCGGCTATGCCGCCTCCAATGTGGTGGAGGGCAGTTTTAAGCCCTTCTATGTGGAGGATTTGGACACCCTGCCGGCAGATGCCCAGCTGGTGGATGTGCGCACCCCTGGGGAGTATGCAGGCGGCACCATCGGCCGTGCAGTCAACATCCCGCTGGATGAGCTGCGCGCCCGTATAGGCGAACTGGACGCCTCCAAGAAGGTATATATCTTCTGCCAGGTGGGCCTGCGGGGCTATCTGGCCCAGCGCATTGCCGAGCAGCATGGGCTGGATACCCTGAACCTCAGCGGCGGCTATCGCCTGTATCATGCCACTCAGCTGGACCGACAGGGGATGGCTGAGGCCGAAAAGGAATACGAATACTGCGGCATGGAAAAGCCGAAGGCCTAAAGACAGAAAAAACGCCCCCGTATTGGGGGCGTTTTGTTGTTTACTGGGCTGGAAGGGCAGGGAGTGGGGAAAATGATGGCCGGCAGGTGTGTAAAATAACTGGATGGGCGGCTGCCCAGTATCTGCCGCCGGCCGATAAATGTTATTTTATAAAATCGGGTAAGCGGCATATCCCAAAAGAAATATACCTACCGAAATGCAAACAAGCGAAAGCGCAAATTCCCCTTTCGCTTGTTCACCCTCTTTTTTCTTAGAAAACAGCGAAAAAATGCCATATATCGCAAAAAGCAGGCCAATAGCGCATTGAATTGCCACATGGATCACCCTCTCTTACTGCGTTCTCTTTCACTGCAAGTACAGTTTGCAAGCCCTGCTGACAGCACAACCAATTTTGGCTTTCAAACTGCGGTTTGTGAACTCTCCGGCACCGGGCTTTGTCAACACGAAGGGGAAAAGGGCCATATTTTTGGATAGGCAGTAAACAGCACAAATCATTTTATTGCCGGGAGCGAAAATAGTCCTCGGCCAGCAGGCCATAGCTGTAACAGTCGGTAAAACTGCCGTCGGACAGGCGGCACATTTTAAGGTGCAGCCCCTCCCGGCGCAGGCCCAGGTGTTCCAGCAGCCGGGCGGAGGAGAGGTTTGCCACGGCACAGATGCCCTCAATGCGGTTAAAACCCACCCGTTCAAAGCCGTAGCGCAGCACAGCCTCAGCAGCTTCGTGGCCATAGCCCTGCCCCCAGTAGGCCGAGCCGAAACTGTAGCCAATCTCGGCCCGCTCGTCAAACCGGTCTTTGACAATCAGGCTGATGCCGCCAATCAATTCCCCGGTGCCCTTGAGCGTCACCGCCCAGTGAAAACAGCAGGGGTCCCGGTATTCTTTAATCCAGTAGTTCAGTGTCTGTTCGGTTTGCAACAGGTGCTGGTGGGCGCTCCATTTTAGGTAGCGGGTTACTTTGGGGTCGCTGCACCAGTGGCGGAAGGCGTTTTTGGCGTCCCCGCGTTCAAACCGGCGCAGCAGCAGGCGTGCGGTTTCAATTGATTGTGTACCTGCATCCAACAGCAAGGCCTGTCCCCCCTTTTTATAAGCGGCAAAACGATAAAACCCATTATAGCAGAAATTTTGTTGGGATACAAATGCTTTGCATAGCATGCCCGGATTTTTTAGAAATAGACTTGCAATAAAATATCCTGTTTCCTGCTACATAATAGGCATAGAACAAGCAGTTTGGAGATGGGGTCTAATGCAGCAGAGTAGAGTATGGTCTTTGGCAGCGGCCTTGTCCGTTCTGCTTGTGGCCTGTGGTGGCCGGGAATTCCGGCCGGAGCAGATGCAGGCCTCCCCGGTGGAACAACTGGGCGAACAGGTTACCATGCGCCTGCCCCAGGAGGAACTGGAACAGCTGCCGGAGGAGCTGAACCTGGTGATTACCAACCACACACCAACGGAGTATACCTATGGGGAGGGGTATGTTTTGGAGGTGCTGCTGGAGGAAAACTGGTATGTGGTGGACCCGGATGAGGAAATAGCCTTTAACGCCATTGCTACCCTTTTGCCCCCGGATGCCATTAACAGCGAACTGGTGCAGCCCGGCAGCTTTTACAGCCAGCTGCCGCCCGGCCGCTACCGGCTGGTGAAACAGTTTTATTCTGTTTCTGGCAATAGCTGCGCGGCAGCGGAGTTTACCTTAAAATAGCAGCCTGATCAGGGCCAAAAAAAGAGCTGGCAGTTATGCCGGCTCTTTTTTAGGAATATTGGGATAAAGCAGACAGGCCCTACCCGAGGCCGGCCGCATGACTGCATGAAAGCGTATGGTTATTGCTTAGCGGCTAATTCAGCCAAACATTGGGGACAGATTAACTTGCCTTTATATTCTTTTACATCACTGGCTTCACCACAAAAGATGCAGGCAGGACAGTATTTTTTTAAAATGATTTGATTGTTATCAACAAAGATTTCGATAGCGTCGCGTTCACCAATATCCAGCGTTCTGCGCAGTTCAATCGGCAAAACAATTCTACCTAAATCGTCAACTTTTCTTACAATTCCAGTGGATTTCACATCAATCACCCTTTCTAAAAAAATGGGTACAAAGGCGAAATATCGCCAAAATACATCTTTAATGTCGCTTTCTGCAGCTTCATGCACCTATAGTATACTTGTTTTTACAAAAACTGTCAATATTAGAGTGCAAATATAATTTTAGAAAACAAATAAAAATCTTTAAAAATAGCCCGGTTTTAGCAAAAAGCAGCATGGTAAGGCGGTTGAAGCCCGTTTGTACGGGTGATATACTTGAAAAAACGAAGAATGGAGGCAGAGCAATGGGTTATAGCATAGGGGATGTTTGGAGCATGGATCTACCGGGGAAAATTGATTTTTTGCACCGGGTACATACTGGAGAGGTGTCGCTGTGGGATGAGGATGGAAATGACAATGAAATCTGGAAAGAGTTCCATGCGGTACAGCAGGAGCTGCTTGCCTACCCGGAGCGGCTGGGGGAGGAAGATCTACTGCATATTATGCGCATTTTTGATGATGACTGTTTTGAACTTTCCTGGCAGCTGAATCTGGCGAAGCTGGTGTATAACAACTGCCTGTATTACGGTGGGGAGAGGATGAGGGTTTACCTGCGGCACCTGAACGATGTTCCGCCGAATGGCCGGCTGCACGGCTGGCATTTTCCTGTCCAGTGGTTCCTGGATGAAAAAACTTTCCCGGCCTTTCAAGAGGCCGTGCGGGAACAGCCAGAGGAGGTGCAACAAGCAGTCCTGGGGATACTGGAGGGCATCCGGGTGTGTCCGGCGGAAAAGGAGGAACTAAAGACGATGATAGAGGGATAACGCCCGGCAAAATGTTCCGGGCCCTAAGCATATTCCCCGGCCTTGCTGGCATAAACATCTGTATATCTGTCCGGCAGGGCAGCACAGGGAAGGGGATAGGATGGATGATGTCGGTGCTTTTTGTGGGGATGGTGCTGTTCTCATTTGTTTCGGCGGCCTTTGGCGGCGCCATGCCCCAGCTGTCCGAGGCAATCCTATCGGAGAGCGCCAACGCGGTGCAGCTGGTGCTGAAAATTTTGGGCTCCATCTGCCTTTGGTCGGGGGTGATGGAGGTGGCGGAGGCAAGCGGCATCACCCGCAAGCTGGCATCAGCCTTTAGCCCGGTAACCCGGCTGCTGTTCCGGGGGCTGGAGGAGGATAGCCCGGCGATGCGGGCCATCACCATGAATTTTACGGCCAACCTGTTGGGGCTTGGCAACGCCGCCACACCGCTGGGGCTGACGGCTATGCAGGAGCTGGAAAAGCAGGAACACACCGGTACCCGGGCCAGCAATAATATGATTTTGTTTGTGGTGCTGAATACCGCCTCCCTCCAACTGATCCCCACCACCACCGCCATGCTGCGGCTGCAAAATGGATCGGCGGCGCCAATGGAAATTCTGCCGGCAGTGTGGATGGCTTCGGCTTTATCTGTGCTATCCGGGATTTTGATGGCGAAACTGATGGAAAGGCTGGGCAGGTAGCATGGAGAATGTGGGAAATTATATTATGCCGGTGCTGTTCTGCGGCATAATTGGCTATGGCTGCGCTGCCGGGGTGGATGTCTTTTCGGTCTTTGTATCGGGGGCAGGGAAGGGGTTAGGCACAGCGGTGAAAATACTTCCCTCCCTGGTGGCGCTGGCCACTGCCGTGGGCATGCTGCGGGTGTCCGGCGCCCTGGATGTCATCTGCTATGCCCTAAGCCCGGTGGCCAATACATTGGGCCTGCCCACCCAGCTCATCCCGTTGGCGCTGCTCCGGCCGGTATCGGGCAGCAGTGCAATGGTTATTTTCCAGGGCATCTTGGAAAGCTATCACCCCGATAGCTATATTGGCCGGGTGGCCAGTGTGATGATGGGTTCCACCGAAACCACCTTTTATACAATAGCCCTTTACTATGGCGCCACAAAGGTGCGGGACATCCGCCACAGCCTGACTACTTCGCTGACAGCGGATATTGTAGGCTTTATAGCCAGTGTGGCCGCCGTAGGGCTGTTTTTGGGCGGCGGGCCAGTTTAATAAAAATCCCCCTGTTTGGGCATAGCGCCGGAACAGGGGGGTTCTTTTATTCCTGGGGTTCCTCCGGTGTGGGGGAAATGGTAACTTCCTTAGCGCGAACCTGTACAGTCAGCAGCATTTTAATGGTGTCCTCCCGGATAAAGTCAATCATCTGGTTGAACATCTCGCCGCTTTCCATACGGAACTCAATAACCGGGTCACGCTGGGCGTAGGAACGCAGATAGATGCCCTTTTTCAGGTCCTCCATCGCATCAATGTGGTCCATCCACTTGGCATCCACATTTTTAAGCAGAATTACACGCTCCAAATCCCGCATTAACTGGGGGCCAAACAGGGCTTCCCGCTTGGTGTAGAGCATGTGCAGCCGCTCCCGGAGGAAATCCTTGAGCTTTTCCGGCTGTACGGCAGCCTTTTC
The DNA here is from genome assembly GCA_948473085.1 of uncultured Clostridia bacterium. Lineage (GTDB taxonomy): Bacteria > Bacillota > Clostridia > Oscillospirales > Ruminococcaceae > Avimicrobium. The sequence continues at coordinate 54,474 of CAOKWH010000013.1, read as the reverse complement.
CTCCTCGGTGGAGTAGTTCAGCTCCTCTGGGGAGATGGCCCAGCCCAGGAAGAAGGCGTGCAGGCCGGTCAGGTTCCAGTCGTGGTAATCGTCCGATGTACCGATGAACCGGTCCACTGTTTCCCCTACAGTATCATCAATCATCTTGCTGATAACGGCGGAAACATCGGTGCCGTCCAGCACCTGCTGGCGCTGCTTGTAAATAACTTCCCGCTGGCGGTTGGCTACATCGTCAAACTGGAGCACATTTTTACGGATGGCAAAGTTCCTGCCCTCCACCCGGGCCTGGGCGCTCTCAATGGTGTTGGAGAGCATCTTGGCGCCAATGGGCATATCGTCCTCTACCTTCAGGGTGCTCATCAGCGACTGGATGCGGTCGCCGCCGAACAGGCGCATCAGGTCATCCTCCAGCGAGAGGTAGAACCGGGTTTCGCCCGGGTCGCCCTGACGGCCGGAACGGCCCCGGAGCTGGTTATCAATGCGGCGGGATTCGTGCCGCTCGGTGCCAATAATAAACAGGCCCCCGGCCTCCCGTACCTTTTCAGCCTCCGGGCGGATGGCGTTCTTGTGCTTCTGCAGCAGGTCGGCAAAGGTTTTGCGCAGGCTTAAAACTTCCTCATCCTCGGTGTCATAGTAGCTGGTGGCAATGTTAATTTGCTCATCCTCATAGCCGGCCTTGCGCATATCGTGCTTGGCCATAAACTCGGCGTTGCCTCCCAGCATAATATCGGTACCGCGGCCGGCCATATTGGTGGCAATGGTAACCGCCCCAAACTTACCGGCCTGGGCAACAATTTCCGCCTCCTTCTCATGGAACTTGGCGTTGAGCACCGAGTGCTTGATGCCCCGGCGCTTGAGCATTTCGGAGAGCATTTCCGAACGCTCGATGGAAACAGTGCCCACCAGCACCGGCTGGCCCTTCTGGTGGCATTCTACAATCTGTTCAATAACAGCCTGGTACTTGCCCTTGGCAGTGGTGTATACATGGTCGTCCAAATCCTTTCGGGCAATGGTGCGGTTGGTGGGGATTTGGATAACATCTAAGTTGTAAATCTCCCGGAACTCTGCCTCCTCGGTGGCGGCAGTACCGGTCATGCCGGAGAGCTTTTTGTACAGGCGGAAGTAGTTCTGGAAGGTGATGCTGGCCAGTGTTTTGGATTCCTTGGCCACGGTTACGCCTTCCTTGGCCTCGATGGCCTGGTGCAAGCCTTCGTTGTAGCGGCGGCCAATCATCAGGCGGCCAGTGAACTCGTCCACGATAATAATTTCATCGTCCTTGACCACATAGTCCACATCCCGCTTCATCAGCCCGTTGGCCCGGATGGCCTGGTTGATGTGGTGCAGCAGGGTCATGTTGGCGGGATCCATCAGGTTTTCCACGCCAAAGGCTTTTTCTGCCTTGGCCACGCCGTCGGCAGTGAGGGTGGCGGTGCGGGCCTTTTCGTCCACAATATAGTCGCCATCCACCAGGGCGTCGCTGTCCTCCTTGGCGTCCAATTCGGCCACCCGGTGTACCTTCAGCTGCTTGGCAAAGCGGTCGGCCAAGGTGTACAGCTCGGAGGACTTATCCCCCTGCCCGGAGATAATCAGCGGGGTGCGGGCCTCATCAATGAGGATGGAGTCCACCTCGTCCACGATGGCAAAATTATGCCCCCGCTGTACCTGGCGCTCCTTGTAGGTAACCATGTTGTCCCGCAGGTAGTCGAAGCCAAACTCGTTGTTGGTACCATATGTGATATCGGCGGCATAGGCTTTTTTGCGCTGGGCGCTGTCCAACCCGTTTACCACCAGGCCCACATTCAGGCCCAGGTAGTTGTAGACCTTGCCCATCCATTCCGAGTCACGCCGGGCCAGGTAGTCGTTTACTGTAACAACATGTACACCCTTGCCCTCCAGGGCGTTCAGGTAACAGGCCAGAGTGGCCACCAGGGTTTTGCCTTCACCGGTTTTCATCTCGGCAATACGCCCCTGATGCAGCACCAGGGAGCCCAGAATCTGTACCGGGAAGTGCTTCATCTCCAGCACCCGCCAGGAGGCCTCGCGGCAGGTGGCAAAGGCCTCGGGCAGAATATCGTCCAGTGTTTCGCCGGCGGCCAGCCGGGCTTTGAGCTTATCGGTCATGCCCCGCAGCTCGGCATCCGACATGGCAGAAAACTGCCCGTCCAGAGCCAGCACCTTGTTGACGATAGGCTGCAATCGTTTTATCTCTTTCTGTGAGTAGTTGCCAAAAACTTTCTCAAGAAAACCCATTCCATCACCTCATAATTTATGTGAAAACACCGCCAAAGGGCGGTGCGGCTGTATATAGCCGGATAACAGTACTATTTTACCCTTATTGCAGGGCTTTGTCAAACAAACCGGGGGTTTATTTATAATAAGTTTAATTATTTTCGGATGTTTGCACAGCTGCCTTTTTATTATATCGTATTTTAACCGGCTATAACAGGAAAAAGGGCATAAAATTTTTTGTTTATAAACAAAAGGGGGCTATCCAGCCCCGCCCGGCAATGGGAATTTGCAGAAATAGCCCCTGGTGTGAATAAGCCTGGCCAGTTTGTTCCAATAGGCAGATCCATATTATCCACAGGTGTGCAATAAGAGCGGCGGAGAGATTGAAAATATAGCAGCACCTCAAAAAACGCCTCTAATTTTACAATGAGAAAGAAAGATAGCGGGTATTGCTTCACCAAAAGAGCTGCCGGAACAATTCGGATTAGCCAGTGCGGGCAAACAAAAAAATTGCGCAAAAAAACCGGGGAAAGAGGATTGCCTTTCCCCGGTTTTTTGCTCGGCAGCTGTTATTTGGCTGCCTGTTCCACTGCCACGGCACAGGCCACAGTGGCGCCTACCATGGGGTTGTTGCCCATACCAATCAGGCCCATCATTTCCACATGGGCGGGCACCGACGAGGAGCCGGCAAACTGGGCGTCGCTGTGCATCCGCCCCATCGAGTCGGTCAGGCCATAGCTGGCCGGCCCAGCAGCCACATTGTCCGGATGCAAGGTGCGGCCGGTGCCGCCGCCGCTGGCCACCGAGAAGTAGCGCACGCCGTTCTCCACTGCCCATTTCTTATAGGTGCCGGCTACCAGGTGCTGGAAGCGGGTGGGGTTGGTGGAGTTGCCGGTAATGGATACATCCACCTGTTCGGTTTTCATAATCTCTACGCCTTCCAGTACATCATTGGCACCATAACAGCGCACGGCTGCCCGTTCACCCTCCGAGAAGCGTTCCTCCCTGGTAACATGCAGCATGCTGGTTTCAAAATCATACGCGGTTTCCACATAGGTAAAGCCATTGATGCGGGAGATGATGGCCGCTGCATCCTTGCCAAGGCCGTTGAGAATAACCCGAAGCGGCTGGGTGCGCACCTTGTTGGCCGACCGGGCAATGCCAATGGCCCCTTCGGCGGCTGCAAATGACTCATGCCCTGCCAGGAAGCAGAAGCACTTTGTTTCCTCCCGGAGCAGCATGGCCCCCAGGTTGCCGTGGCCCAGGCCGACCTTCCGCTGGTGGGCCACCGAGCCGGGCACACAGAAGGCCTGTAGGCCCTGGCCGATATATTCGGCAGCTTCGGCAGCTGTTTTGGCCCCCTGCTTCAGGGCAATGGCGGTGCCCAATGTATAGGCCCATACGGCATTTTCAAACGCGATGGGCTGCACTCCCTTGACAATTTCGGCGGGGTTGATGCCGTTTTGCCGGCAAAGCTGTTCCGCTGCCTCCAGCGAATCCAGCCCATTGGCGGCCAGACAGGCATTGATACCGGCCATTCTGCGCTCTATTCCTTCAAACTGTATCATCTTGTGCTGTCCTCCGTCCTGTTTATTCCTCTCTGGGGTCGATATACCGGGCAGCGCCCTCAAAGCGGCCGTAGGTGGCGGTGTTGTTCTTCAGCGCCTCCTCCGGAGCCTTGCCGCGGCGGATGTCCTCCATCATCTTGCCCAGGCGTACAAACTCATAGCCGATGGTGCGGTTCTGTTCATCCAAGGCCAGCCGGGTGATGTAGCCCTCGCTCATCTCCAGGTAACGCACCCCTTTGGCCGAGGTGGAAAAGATGGTGCCGGTTTGGCTGCGCAGGCCTTTGCCCAGGTCCTCCAACGAGGCGCCCACCGGCAGCCCTCCCTCCGAAAAGGCGGTCTGGCTGCGGCCATATACCAGCTGCAAAAACAGCTCCCGCATGGCTACATTGATGGCGTCGCAAACCAGGTCGGTGTTCAGTGCCTCCAGCAGTGTTTTGCCCGGCAGGATTTCTCCAGCCATTGCGGCGGAATGGGTCATACCCGAACAGCCGATGGTTTCCACCAGCGCCTCTTGTATAATGCCGTCCTTGACATTCAGCGTCAGCTTACAGGCGCCCTGCTGAGGGGCGCACCAGCCTATCCCGTGGGATAAACCGGAAATATCGCCAATCTGGTAGGCCTTTACCCAGCGCCCCTCCTCCGGGATGGGGGCCGGGCCGTTGTTGGGGCCTTTGGCTACCACGCACATATTCTCCACTTCTTTGGAATAAATCACCCTTGCATTCTCCTTTCGGTTGTTTGGCGGGGCCTGCCGCCTGCTTTTTGCAGACAGGCTGTTTTCGCATAGATTGAGTTTTATTGTTATGATACCAAACCGCCGGTTTTCGGGCGATATGGCATTTGCTGCGGCGGGAAATCGGTTTGCTTATGTTTTCTCTAATATGAGTGGGAACAACATCGTTCCCCCACAAATGCCCCCTTTTCTTTTGATAGAGGGGTGCTCCTATGCTTAGTTGTTATACTACCAAAGCGCAAAGCGCTGGTATGGTATATTTTAAATAGCTGGTATAATTGCGCATTAGAACCGGTTGCCGCCCCCGGCGGCGAGGTTCTGCGCGTAAATTGAGTATAATAACGATTTTGTCGTTATTATACCACAGGCGCAGAGCGCCGTAGTGGTATATTTTAGATAGTCAGTATAATAACGGCTTTGTCGTTATTATACCATAATCTGCGCCAATGGGAAACTGTACAATTTTGTTATATGGAGTGAATTTTTGCTTTACTTTGTAATTATCGGGAGAAAAGCCTGTTTGCTGCTCCCAAAATATAAACCAGTCCATAGTTTAACAAAAAGGCAGGGCAGCAATTTGTTAATGAACGGGAAAGGGCTCTTTTGGATAATGCACCCAAAGGAGCGGCAAAAAAGCGATAGGGAAGTGTTTTATCCTCCTCTATCGCTTTTCAGTTTAAAAATCTAAGTCAGAGAACAGGGAGTCGGTGTTCTTGTAGGTGCTGCGCACAATTTCCAACGAGATGTGGCGGGTGGGTTTTTCCAGTGTGTAAACATAATATTCGGTAACATTGTTGCCGTTTTTATTGTAGCTGACCTCTAATTCCAGATTTAAATCGTCCAGGGTTTCAGTTTCCACCACAAACGGGATGTAGCCAGTGGCATAGCTGCCAGGGCTTAAAAAGCTGATTTCATAGCTTTGCAAAAAGTCCAGATAATAGTCGCCAAAGACCGAGTTAATGGAGTTTTCCATTGTAGAATCCAGCATATTCACCTCGGAGTAGCGGTAAGCCTGGCCGGTGGCGTCTTCGGTGCGGGTAACCAGGCTGGCGGTGTAGGAGGCGCTGCTGGGGTCACCGCTGCCGGCGGCAGCATAGATCTTTACACCCACCACAACAAAGCCTTCTTCGTTGCTGGGCACATCAATCAGCACCACATCGTCCACCCGGAAGTTGGAGTTGCCTACAATATAGGCCCGGCCCAGCCCGGCAGCAATGGCGTTGCCCTCCAAGCTGTTCTCGCCGCCGCCCCAGTTGTAGGTATAGTTGAAGCTGTCCTGGGCACTGTTGGCAGGCGGAATATCCGGCTCGGATATGGAGTTGGTAAACAGCTGGAACAGGCCGAAAGCAACAGAGAAAAAGATATTGAAAGCCAGCACCCCAAGGATAATGCTGCCAATGGCAAACCGGGGGGTGCAGCCCTTGCGCTGCTTTTTGTCCAGATCGGGGCCCCGCCGGCGGGTAGCGGGCTGGGGCTCGGGGGCATAATATCCCTCCGATGAGCTGTTTGTTTGGCTGCGCCCGGTGGAACGGCCTTTGGAGGCCGCGTAGCGCTCCCAGATATTGCCCTCTTTGCTGCCGTACATCTCGTTCAGAGAGGAGCGGGGGCGCTCCTGTTCGGAGTGGGTGGTATCGGAAAATTCCAGGATATCCCGGATATCCTCGCTGTCGCAGACATGGGATTCCACCTTGCCATCATAGTTGAAAGCACCGCAGTGTGGGCAGGATTCACTCTCCAAATAATCGTAACTTTTACCGCAGGAACTGCATTTTATCATATTTTTGGCCATCGAAATTTCCTCCTGTCAGAAAATAGCAAGGGTATAAGCTGCACTTAAAATCAGCAGGTGCAGCGGGTAGTACAGATAAAACAGCCGGCCCAGCTCTCGCCCCCGCTGCCCGTTGTAGAAAGAGATGGGCAGCAGCGCCAGTAGCGCAAATAGCTGGATGGAGGGCCCGAAAAAGAAAAGGGTGAGCAGAAACATGCACAGCGGCAGGGCCACATGCCGCTGCCCCAGATAGAAAAACAGCAGGATGAGCAGCACCCCGTAAAACCCATAGTCGGCCCGGAGCAGCGCGGCTACCCCGCCCCATGCAATGGCCTCGTAGAAAGCGGTGGGGCGGCGGCTGGACAGCGCATTCAGCGCCAGCAGGCCGGACAGCAGGGTGAAAAATATATTCTGCAGGCCAAAGAATACGCCGCCAAAAAAGGCCAGGTCAAACGGGAGCTCGGACAGCAGGGCAAAAACAGCCAGCCTGCCGGCATAGCGCTTGATACTGCGGGTGTGCCGAAAGCCCTCGGTGAGCAGAAAGCACATGATGGGCATGGTTAGCCGGCCAATGACGCGCAGCAGAAGCGCCTGGGGGAAAAAGACAGCCCCGATATGATCGGCTGTCATGGCCAGAATGGCCAAAGTTTTCAGTTGGGAATTGGTCATATCTATGTTTTTTGGTGTGGGCGCCGGCAGGCAAAAAAGCCAAACAAGCCGCTGCCGCCGTTAGAATAAATTTTAATGAGATGTAAAAAAATTTCTGCTTCCTTTACAATATCCTAATTATATGATATATTTATAAATAAAGCAAGGTGAATTAAAGGGTTATCTCTGCGTCGGCTGGTGGGGGAACCTGTGCCTGGCGATATCCGCCAGGAATGGCATAAGCCTTTACAGATGGATTCTATTTTACCAGATATGTCTTTTTTGGGAAAGCTGTGCAAATGGCTTTTAATTTTTATTCTAAAAAGAAACAACTTGTTATAATATATAGGTTGTTACTTCATGGGGGTATTTGGCAAAAATGGTTGATCCTATAATTTTAACAAGGAGGGAAGCCTGTGCTTGAATTTAGAAATGTTGAAAAACACTTTGGCAGCAACACGGTACTGCACAATATCAATTTTACGGTGAACAAAAGCGAAGTAGTGGTGCTCATCGGCGCCAGCGGCTGTGGAAAAACCACCTGCCTGAAGATGATAAACCGCCTGATTGCTCCCAGCCAGGGGCAGATTTTAATTGACGGCAAGGACATCCAGCAAACCGACCCCATTGAACTGAGGAGAACGATGGGCTATGTTATCCAGCAAACCGGCCTGTTCCCCCACATGACCATCCGGGAGAATATCGAGATTATTCCCCGGTTGGGAGGGAAGGACCCGGAGGAGATTGCCGCCCGCACAGCCGAACTGATGCGCATGGTAGGGCTGGATCCGGACAAATTCCTCTATCGCTATCCCTCGCAGCTCTCCGGCGGCCAGCAGCAGCGTATCGGTGTTGCCCGGGCCTTTGCCACCGACCCGGATATTATCCTGATGGATGAGCCGTTCTCAACCCTGGACCCCATTACCCGCTCCCAGCTGCAGGATGAACTGGTGGAACTGCAGCAGAAGCTGAAAAAGTCCATCATCTTTGTAACCCACGATATGGATGAGGCAGTCAAGCTGGCCGACCGTATCTGTATTATGGATAAGGGGGAGATCGTCCAGTTTGATACCCCGGAAAATATCCTCAAGCGCCCGGCCAACGAGTTTGTGCGGGACTTTGTGGGCAGAAAGCGTATTTGGAGCCAGCCGGAACTGATTCGCGCCCAGGATATTATGATCAACAACCCGGTGACAGTCCGTCAGGACGCCACCGTACTGCGCGCAGCCCAGCGCATGCGGCTGCGGAATGTGGATAGCCTGATGGTGGTGGATGAAAACCACAAGCTCCAGGGTGTGTTCCGCCTGAGCGATCTGCACCCGGGCATGTCCGGCCAGGATCCCATCAGCGGGCTGATGTCCTCCGAACCGGTCACCGCCCGCCCGGAGGACTCCATCATTGCCATGCTTACCATGCTCAACCGGGATTCGCTCCCCAACCTGCCGGTAGTGGAGGAGGACGGCACCCTGGTGGGCCTGATAACCAAGAGCAGCCTGGTATCCACCCTGAGCCAGCAGTTTATTGATATGGAGGAGGCCGCCGCAAATGCCGAAGCGGCCGAAGTGGAAGGAGGGGCGAAGTAATGGGATTTTTTAACTACTTGGTGGAACGCCACCAGCAAATTTTGGGCCTTCTTACCGAACATATCCAGCTGACGGCCATTGCCATCTTTGTTTCGATTCTCATTGGTGTGCCGCTGGGCATTGTCATCAATCGCTATGATAGGCTGTACAAATACATCATGGGCTTTGCCAATGTGGTGCAGGCCATTCCCAGTATGGCTATATTGGGCTTTACCATCCCGCTGCTGGGTATCGGCCGGGTGCCCGCCATTTTTATGGTAACACTGTATGCCCTGCTGCCCATTATTAAAAACACTGCCACCGGCCTTGGCAATATCAATAAAGATACGCTGGAGGCCGCCAAGGGCATTGGTATGACCGAAGCCCAGGTGCTGTTTAAGGTGCAGTTTCCAATGGCGCTGCCGGTTATTATGGCAGGCGTGCGCATTTCGGCTGTAAGCTCGGTGGGCCTGATGACCCTGGCCTCGATGATTGGCGCCGGCGGCTTGGGCTACCTGATTTATTCCGGCATCCAGATGGTCAGCACCAACATGATTCTTGCCGGTGCTATCCCGGCCTGTATCCTGGCGCTGATAGTGGACTTTCTGTTCGGTAAAATCGAGCAGGCCGTTACCCCGGTTAGCCTGCGCACCGATATTGAACTGCCCGACAGCGAGGAGGGCATTATCCAGCTGAAAAAGCGGGGCCGCAACACCATGCGTACAGCAGCGGCGCTGATGGCAATGCTTCTTGTCTATGTGGGGGTTACCAGCATTGACAATACGCCGGATACCATTATTGTTACCTCGAAACCCTACACCGAGCAGCAGATTATGGGCAATATGGCCGCTGACCTGCTGGAGACCCACACCAACATGAATGTGGTGCGTAAATTAAACCTGGGCGGTACCCAGGTGTGCCACAATGCGTTGGCCTCTGGTGAGGCGGATGTGCATGTGGAATATACCTCCAGCATGTTCATGGCTGTACTGGGCCAGGAAATCAGCCGGGATAGGGACTACATATTCAATTATGTAAAGGAACAGTATGATGAGCAATACAATATGAGCATCCTGCCCGACTGGGGCTTTAACAACACCTACGGCCTGGCTGTAAAGCGCTCCACAGCGGAAAAGTATAACCTTACCAAAATTTCCGACCTGGTGGGCGTTTCCCAGAACCTGGTTTTCACCCCGACCTTTGAGTTTTCCAACCGGGAGGACGGCATGATTGGCCTGACCCGGGAATATGGCCTGACCTTTAAGGAGGTTGTGCCGGTGGATGGCGGCCTGCGCTATACCGCCATTGACAATGACGAGTGCGACATTATTGTGGCCTACACCACCGACAGCTTACCGGCGGAGTATGACCTGGTGTTCCTGGAGGATGATAAAAACTTCTTCCTGCCCTACTATGCCGTGCCGGTGGTGCGCAACGAGATTTTGGAGGAGTACCCCGAAGTGGCCGACGCCCTGAACCGGCTGGCCGGGGAGCTGGACGAGGAAACCATTGCCGAGCTGAACCGCCAGGTAGAGGTGGAAGGCCGGCTGCCGGAGGAGGTTTCCAAAACCTTCCTCACCCAGCGGGGCTATATCTAAGTTTTATCCGAAACAAGGGGACAGACACGGCTGTGTCTGTCCTTTTTGTGCCTAATTGCGCAGTTTAGCGGGTCTTCTCTGCCCCTTTATCCGGGCTTTGCAGGCCCCGAATACCTCGCCTGGCCCCTTTAATGATATTAGCCGCTGGAATACCCGGCAATGTGGAGCAGAGGAAGGGCCGCGAAGCAGGAACAGCAGGGGATAGCTGAAAAGCCTATTGACAGGGCTGGCAAGTTGCTTTATAATTTGTGTTGGTAATGTATACCGGTTTGGTATACCAACCATTTGCCTTGAAAAGCTATGATAGAACAGGAAACAGTAACAGGGAGGTATTCCAATGCTGGAACTTGAACATATATCCTATGCGCTTCCCGATGGGAAGCAGATTATCCGGGATGTCAGCCTTAAAATTCCGGATGAAAAATTTGTTGTTATCACCGGCCCCAACGGCGGCGGCAAGTCCACCCTGGCTAAAATTATAGCCGGTATTCTCACCCCAACGCAGGGCAGCATCCGCCTGGATGGGGAGGACATTACCGGGCTGGGCATCACCGAGCGGGCCAACAGGGGCATCAGCTTTGCGTTCCAGCAGCCGGTGCGGTTTAAGGGCATTACGGTGCGGGACCTGCTTTCGTTGGCTGCCGGCCGGGAGCTTTCGGTCAAGGAGGCCTGCGGCTATCTCACCGAGGTGGGCCTCAACGGCGTCGGCTATGTGGAGCGGGAGGTAAACGCCAGCTTTTCCGGCGGCGAACTCAAGCGCATTGAAATTGCCATGATTATGGCCCGGGGCACCAAAATTTCGCTGTTTGACGAGCCGGAGGCCGGCATTGACCTCTGGAGCTTTAAAAACCTGATTTCGGTGTTCGAACAGATGCACGACCAGATTAAGGGCTCCATTGTTATCATCTCCCATCAGGAGCGTATTTTGGATATTGCGGATGAAATTGTGGTCATTGCCGATGGCCAGATTGCCCAGATAGGCGGCAAGGAGCAGATTCTGCCCGAACTGCTTACCGGCGCACCGGCACCCTGCGGCTGCTGCAAAGGAGGAATTTGCTGATGAACGCCTATGACATTGTAATGGACCTGGTTTCCAAGGTCTCGGATATAAGCGAGCTGCCCCAGATAGGGGCCTATAACATCCGGGCGGACGGCGCCGGCGCGGCCCGCCAGAACACCGAAAACATCCAGATTATCACCAAGACGGACAAGCCCGGCATTGATATTATGGTAAAGCCCGGCACCAAGGGCGAAAAGGTGTTCATCCCGGCTGTTATCACCCGGGGCGGCGTGGATGATTTGGTGTACAACGATTTTTATATTGGCGAAGGCGCCGATGTGGAGATTATAGCCGGCTGCGGCGTGCACAACTGCGACTGCGAGGATTCCCACCACAATGGCATCCACCGCTTCTTTGTGGAAAAGAATGCCCGGGTACGGTATGTGGAAAAGCACTTTGGCGAAGGCACCGGCACCGGCAAGCGCATTATCAACCCGGTTACCGAGGTGTTTGCCGAGGAGGGCAGCTACATTGAGATGGATACTGTCCAGATTGAAGGGGTGGACTCTACCAAGCGGGTGAACAAGGCGGTGCTGAAGGAAGGCGCCTCGATGGTGGTGACCGAAAAGATTATGACCCACGACGACCAGGTGGCCGAAACCCACTTTGATGTGGATATGGTGGGCCAGGGCAGCAGCTGCCATCTGGTATCCCGGTCGGTGGCCAAGGATAACTCCCGGCAGCTGTTCCAGTCCTATATGAAGGGGGAGGCCCAGTGCTACGGCCATTCCGAGTGCGACGCCATCATTATGGACAGCGCAACGGTTTCGGCTATTCCCGAGGTGGTAGCCGCTGATGTGGAGGCCCAGCTGGTGCACGAGGCCACCATTGGCAAAATTGCCGGGGAGCAGCTGATTAAGCTGATGACCCTGGGGCTCACCGAGGCCCAGGCGGAGGAACAGATTATTAACGGCTTCCTGCGGTAGCTTTATCAAAAAAAAGGGCGGTATCCCCGGGGGATATTGCCCTTTTGTTTTGCTGCCGGCCGGGAGGGAGAAGGGAAGGAGAAACATGAGCGACTATATTACCGAGCATCTCTCGTTATGGGACTATCTGAAGGGGGCAAACAAGCCCATAGTCCTCTATGGGATGGGGGATGGCGCCCTGAAAATTTTGGATGTGTGCCAGCAGTATGGCATCCCCGTTGCCGGCATTTTTGCCAGCGAGGGCTTTGTCCGGGGGCACAGCTTTATGGGCTATCCGGTGGAGCGCCTGGCTGATCTGGAGGCCCGCCTGGGGCAGATGATTATTCTGCTGGCGTTTGGTGTGGACTATGATGAAATGATTGATACCATTGCCGCCATAGCCGCCCGGCAGGAGACCTATGCCCCCGACCTGCCGGTGTGCGGCGGGGAGCTGTTTACCTACGGCTATTACCTAACCCACCGGGAGGCGTTTGATGAGGTGTACAGCCGGCTGGCGGATGAAAAATCCCGGCAGGTGTTTGCCGACATGCTCAACTTTAAAATTAGTGGGAAACTGCCCTATCTCTTTGGGAATATGGGTAACCGGGAGGAGGATTTTGCCGAAATTCTCTCTTTTTCCGGCGGGGACCACTATGTGGACCTGGGTGCCTACGATGGGGACACCATAGAGGAATTTATCCGCCACTGCCCACAGTATGGCAGTATTACCGCCTTTGAGCCGGACCCCAAAAACTTTCGGAAGCTAACAGAGGCCACTGCGAGGCTGGAACGGGTGCGCCTGGTGCCCAAAGGCAGCCACAGCGGGGCGGCGGAACTTTGCTTTGCCGCCAGGGGTGGGCGCAATTCCGCTCTGGCCCAGGAGGGGAAGAAGCTGCGCACCCTGCCCATGACCTCGGTGGACCTGGAGCTGGCTGGGGCCCGGGCCGACTATATAAAAATGGATGTGGAGGGGGCGGAAGAGGCTACCCTGTTGGGCTGCCGGGATACCATTGCCGCCTTTAGGCCCATGCTCAGCGTGGCGGCCTACCACCGCAGCAGCGACCTGTACCGGCTGCCGCACCTGATTTGGGAGCTGAACCCGGGGTACCGGCTCTATCTGCGGCGGCACAAATATATTCCGGCCTGGGAAATTATTCTCTATGCCGTACAAGCTATGTGAATATCCACAAAAGAAAGGCTCAGCTATTGGGTGCAATACAACATTTGCACGAAAATATCCGGAAGCTGAAATATCCCATAATTTACCTTTCATATCCTAAATGCAGGATTGCCGCAAATTCTCTGCACGAAATTGTTAAATATATAACTATCTTAGCGGAAAAGTTAAAATCATTTGTTCAAAAATACGGTTTAAATGGTGCCGTTCATCAAAAAAATGGGTTTTGGCTGCTGCTTCCCCCTGTAAATCGGGGCGCTTTCCCATTTGATATGTAAAATAAAAATTATTGCATTTTTTTTGGCGGTTTAGTATAATGTTAGAAACGCTTTATGGTTTATTTTTGTCAGAAAGGGGTCCGTTGTTTGGATAAAAAAACATACCGTGCCCTGGCAAAAAACCTGCCGATGATTACCCAGTTTGGCCTGTCCCTGGTTACCCCGCCGCTGCTCTGCCTGTTTGGCGCAGGCTGGCTGAAGCGGGAGTACGGCGTGGGGGACTGGATTGTTCCGGTGGCGGTGGTGCTGGCCCTGTCCGGCATTGTGTCTGCCTTTGGCAACTTTTTCCGGTATATGCTTCGGCAGGCGGAACAGGAAGAGCGTGAGTATAAAGGGGGAGAACACTGATGGAGATTGCCTTGGACGAGCTGAAAAAGCTTGCCCGGAGCCTGGCTGTCTGCAATCTGCTGTTGTTTGCCGCACTGCTGCTGTTCCACCGTGGCCTCTTGCCGTCCCTGCTGGGTATGGCGCTGGGCAATGCGGCGGCAGTGGGGAATTTTATCCTCACCGGAATCTGCGCCGAAGAGGCGGTGCAGCTACCCCCAGATGCGGCGAGGCGCAAGATGGCATCGGGCTATTTTCAGCGGTTGCTGATTTTGGCCTTTGTTCTTGTTATCGGCCTTGTCGCCAGTCCCTTTGATCCCTTTGGGGTGATATTTCCGCTGTTTTTCCCAAAAATATCCCTCACGGTTGGATATATCTTCTTTTGGAAAGGAGGAAACAGGAGTTGAATGGTCCTGAAATACTGTTCTACATCCCGATCTTTGGCGGACTGCCAGTGACCGAGACACTGCGCAATACCTGGATTGTTATGGCTATCCTTATTCTTCTCTCCCTATGGCTGACCAGCGGGATGAAGATGCAGGGAATCAGCAAAAAACAGGTGGTGGTGGAGCAGGGAGTCAAGATGCTTTACCAGATGGTAGAGGACACCATGGGCAAGGATAAACTGTTCTTTGCGCCCTATATTGGCACGCTGTTTTTGTTTGTGCTGTTCAGCAACCTGATGGGCATGTTCGCCATGCGGGCTCCCACGGCTGATTTGAACACCACGGCGGGGCTGATTTTAATCTACTTTATGCTCAACCAGTATTTTGCAATTAAGTGTCATGGCCTGGCCGGGCGGCTTAAAGGGTTTGTGGAGCCAATTCCGGTTATGCTGCCACTGAACATTGTGGGCGAGTTTTCCACCCCCATTTCAATGGCGCTGCGTCTGTTTGGCAACATCGCATCCGGTATTGTTATCACTTCGCTCATCTATCAGGCGCTCACCTGGGTGTCCAACCTGGTATTTGGCGGAATTACGGCCTTCCCGGTGTTTGCCGTTGGTATTCCGGCGGTGCTTTCCATCTACTTTGATGTGTTCACCGATGTCATGCAGGCATATATTGTCACCATGCTAACAATGGTGTTCCTGGCAATGGCAATGGATTAGGCTTTTTTGGAATGCTCTGTTTTTTGCAGGAAGCAGGTTTTCTTTTTCTGTAAAAAGGATGGCGTTTTTGGTGCTTCCCAAGCTGTTTGGAAAGCATCGTATGATTTCATGGTACAAAATATCGCATTGATGCGAATTTGTGAATTTTTAGAAAGGTCAATCATTTAAGGAGGAAAATGAAATATGGAAAAGGCAATTGTTCTGGGCTGCTCTGCACTGGGCGCGGGTATCGCAATGATCGCAGGTCTTGGCCCTGGTATTGGTCAGGGTTACGCAGCTGGTAAGGCGGCAGAGGCAGTGGGCAGACAGCCCGAGGCTGCCGGTACTGTTACCCGTACTCTGCTCACCGGCTGTGCGGTAGCCGAGTCCACTGGTATTTACTCGCTGCTTATTGCCCTGACACTTATTTTCGTAAATCCCCTGGTAGGTATGCTTTAATTGCATGATAGAAACAGCATACTTGAAGGAGGATATATAGGTGGATAATTTGTTTTTATCGCTGGGCTATATGCCGTTCATCAGCATTGACTGGACCATTATTGCCCAGCTGCTCAACACTCTTATCCTCTTCTTGGTTCTCAAAAAGCTGCTCTTTGGAAGGGTAAAGCAGATTATTGACGCCCGGCAGGCCGAGGTGGACAAAATGTACAGCGATGCCGATGCTGCAATGACAGAGGCCGACCGTCTGAAAAATCTGTACGCCGACAGTGTGGCAGGCGCCCGGGATGAGGCCCAGCGCATTGTGGCCGATGCCCGCAAAACTGCCGAGGACCAGTCGGAAGCCATCCTGGACGAGGCCCGGACTGCCGCCAGCAATATGCTGGCCAAGGCAGAGAGCGAGATTGCCAGCGAGAAGAAGAAGGCTGTAAATGAGATAAAGGATGAGATTTCGGATATTGCAATCATGATAGCCGAAAAGGTCGTGGAGAAGGAAATTACTCCTGCCGATCATGAAAAACTGATCGCCGATTTCATAGACAGAGTAGGTGAATAGTTATGGAGAACTTGATAGGTACCCGTTATGCCCAGGCACTTTTTGACGCCGGCCAGGACGAAAACAGCCTTGACAGTCTGTATAACGACATTATTCTGGTAGAGCAGATGTTCAGGGAAAACGAGGACTTTTTTAAAGTGCTGTGCGTTCCCACCATCTCCAAAAGCGAAAAAAATCAGCTGCTGGACACCGTGTTCCAGGGGAATATACAGAACCTGACCCTGAACTTTTTACATATTATGGTGGACCACAGCCGGTTTTCGGCCCTGTTTGCCGCTGCGCAAAAGTTTGTTTCGCTCTATCGGGAGGAGAAAGGCATCTACTGCGTTACTGCTGTCACCGCCGTGCCCCTGCGGCAGGAGTTGGTGCAGCGCCTAACCGACAAGCTAACTGCCATTACAGGCAAGCAGATTGAGCTTACCTGCAAGGTGGATCCCTCCATCATCAGCGGCGTGCGCCTGCAGATGCACGGCGAACAGCTGGATGGTTCGGTGCGGGGCAGGCTGGAGGAGATTTCCCGGCTGCTCCAGGGGGCTGTGGTTGGATAACGCTCCGAAGGATAAGGATTTTTTGAGTATAATAGAAAGTTGGTGAAACAATGCAGCTGCGTCCGGAAGAGATCAGTGCCGTAATTAAAGAGCAGATTAAAAATTACCGCACAAAAATAGATATGGACGATGTGGGCACTGTTGTCCAGATTGGTGATGGCATTGCCCGCCTGCATGGCCTGGACAAATGTATGGCCAATGAGCTGCTGGAATTTGAGGGCGGAGTGTATGCAATGGCGCTCAGCCTGGAGGAGGACAGCGTTTCCGCTGTTATGCTTGGCGACAGCGGGAATATCAAGGAAGGCGACACGGTTAAGCGCACCGGCCGGGTTATTTCGGTGCCGGTGGGCGAAAAGCTGCTGGGCCGTGTAGTAAACGCCCTGGGCCAGCCCATTGACGGCAAGGGACCCATTGAAGCAGCAGATATCTGCCCGGTGGAATCCCCGGCCTATGGCATTATTGAGAGAAAGTCGGTTTTCCAGCCGGTACAGACCGGTATCAAGGCCATTGACTCGATGATTCCCATCGGTAAGGGCCAGCGTGAGCTGATTATCGGCGATAAGCAGACCGGTAAAACCGCCATTGGCGTTGACACCATTGTCAATCAGCGCGGCAAAGATATGATTTGTATTTATGTGGCCATCGGCCAGAAAAACTCCACCGTGGCCCGTGTTGTGGATACCCTGCAGAAGTCCGGCGCAATGGATTATTCCATTGTGGTGGCCGCTACAGCCGCCGACCCGGCGCCGCTGCAGTATATTGCCCCCTATGCCGGTGTAACAATGGGCGAATACTTTATGAAGCAGGGCAAGGATGTACTGATTATCTACGATGATCTTTCCAAGCACGCCGTGGCCTATCGCGCCATGTCGCTGCTGATACGCCGCCCCCCGGGCCGTGAGGCTTACCCGGGCGATGTGTTCTACATCCACTCCCGTTTGCTGGAGCGTGCGGCTAAGCTTTCGGACGATCTGGGCGGCGGCTCCATTACGGCGCTGCCGATTATTGAAACCCAGGCCGGCGATGTATCGGCCTACATCCCCACCAATGTTATTTCCATCACCGATGGGCAGATTTTCCTGGAAACCGAGCTGTTCAACTCCGGCGTGCGTCCGGCGGTAAACCCCGGTATATCGGTTTCCCGTGTAGGTGGTTCTGCCCAGACCAAGGCGCTGAAAAAGGTGTCCGGCTCGCTGAAGCTGCTCTATTCCCAGTACCGGGAGCTGCAGGCCTTCTCCCAGTTCGGTTCCGATTTGGACGCCGATACCAAGGCCCGCCTGGCCAATGGCGAGCGCATTGTGGAGGTGCTTAAGCAGCCCCAGAATTCCCCCATCCGCATGGAGCATCAGGTTATGATTATCTATGCCGTAGTCAACGGGCTGCTGGATGATATCCGGGTGGAAGATATCCAGACCTTCCAGAACGGCCTGTTCACTTATATGGACACCCGTTTCCCCGAAATTACCAGCATCATCCGGGATACCGGGAATTTGGATGACGATACTGCCAAGAAGCTGCACGAGGCCATCCTGGAATTTAAAAAGCCGTTTGAGCTTGAGAAATAAAGCGTTGTAGAGGAGGAAACGATATGGCAGGAGCCGGTATGAGAGATGTCAAGCGCCGCATCAAAAGCGTGGAAAGCACTATGCAGATCACCAAGGCGATGCAGCTGGTGGCATCCTCCAAACTTCGGCGTGCAAAAGAGCGTGTGGAAACTGCCAGGCCTTACTTCACTACCCTCTACAACACCATCTGTATGATGGCAGCCGGCAACACCGACACCACCAATGTATACACCCGCTCCCGGGTACGGAACCGGGTGGCCTATGTGGTAATTGCTGGTGACCGCGGCCTGGCCGGCGGATACAACACCAACCTGTTTAAGTTTGCCGCCGCCACGATGGAAAAGGAAACGGCTGTGGTCATCCCCTTGGGCAAGCGCTCGGTGGACTATTTTGCCCACCGGGACTATGAAACCCGGGTGCTGGAAGGCTATTCCGCCGTGGAGAGCATGGATTTGGAGCGCTGCTTTGAACTGGCACGGCTGCTGACCGAGCTGTTCCGCTCCGGCGAGGTGGACGAGGTGAACCTGGTGTACACCGAGTTTGTTTCGATGCTCTCCCAGGTGCCCACCAGCCGCAAGATTTTGCCGCTGTCCTTTACGCGGGAAGAGGTTGGCCTGGAGGAGGGCAAGAGTTTTGGCAATGCCGAATTTGACCCCTCTATTGGAGATGTCATGGCAAAGATTATCCCCCAGTTTGTGGGCGGCATGATTTTTGGCGCCATCTCGGAGTCCTATGCGTCGGAGCAGGGCGCGCGGCGCACCGCAATGGAGGCTGCCAGCGACAATGCCGAGGAGATGATCTCCAGCCTGTCCTTGCAGTATAACCGGGCCAGACAGGGTGCCATCACCCAGGAGATTACCGAAATTTCCGGCGGCTTTGAGGCGTTGCGATAGAAGTAAAAGAGGTTCTTTTCACACGATAGAAATTTTAGAGAAAAGGAGGAGATTTTGCAGATGAGTCAGCAGAACATCGGTGCAGTAGCCGCCATCAACGGCCCTGTACTGGATATCAAGTTCACTGAGGGTGCGCTGCCCAACCTGATGAACGCCATTGAGATTGAAACCGAAGGCGGCAAGCTGGTGGCAGAGGTTGCACAGCACCTGGGTGACGATATGGTTCGTTGCATTGCCATGAGCTCTACCGACGGCATGGTCCGGGGTACCAAGGCTTTGGATACCGGCGCGCCCATTTCGGTGCCGGTGGGCAATGAAACTCTGGGCAGAATTTTCAATGTACTGGGGGAAGCTGTGGATAATGGCGCCCCGGTTGATACAAAGGAGAAGTGGTCCATCCACCGGGCAGCCCCCAGCTTTGAGGAGCAGGAGGGCACCACCGAGATGCTGGAAACTGGCATCAAGGTTGTAGACCTGATTTGCCCCTATCTGAAGGGTGGTAAAATCGGCCTGTTCGGCGGCGCCGGCGTGGGCAAAACAGTACTGATTCAGGAGCTGATCCACAACATTGCCCAGGAGCACGGCGGCCTTTCGGTATTTGCCGGCGTAGGCGAGCGTACCCGTGAGGGCAACGACCTGTACAACGAAATGAAGGACTCCGGCGTACTGAGCAAGACCGCCCTGGTGTACGGCCAGATGAACGAGCCGCCAGGGGCCAGAATGCGGGTTGGTTTGACCGGCCTGACAATGGCTGAGTACTTCCGGGATGAGCAGAACCAGGATGTGCTGTTGTTTATTGACAACATCTTCCGCTTTACCCAGGCGGGTTCCGAGGTATCGGCGCTGCTGGGCCGTATGCCCTCGGCGGTAGGTTACCAGCCCACCCTGGCCAACGAGATGGGCGAGCTGCAAGAGCGCATTACCTCCACCAAGCGTGGTTCCATCACCTCGGTACAGGCGGTTTATGTGCCGGCGGACGACCTGACCGACCCGGCGCCTGCCACCACCTTCGCCCACCTGGATGCCACAACCGTACTGTCCCGTGATATTGCATCGCTGGGCCTGTACCCGGCGGTGGACCCGCTGGATTCCACCTCCACCATCCTTACCCCGGATGTTGTGGGCTTTGAGCATTACAATGTGGCCAGACAGGTGCAGGCCATTTTGCAGCGCTACAAGGAGCTTCAGGATATTATTGCCATTCTGGGTATGGACGAGTTGTCCGATGAGGATAAGCTCACAGTGGCCCGCGCCAGAAAAATCCAGCGTTTCATGTCCCAGCCCTTCTCGGTGGCCGAGCAGTTCACCGGTTTTGTGGGCAAGTATGTTCCGGTTAAGGAAACTGTACGGGGCTTTAAGGAGATTCTGGAGGGCAAGCACGACGATATCCCCGAATCCGCCTTCCTGTTTGTGGGCACTATTGATGAGGCAGTGGCAAAAGCGAAGGGGGAGTAGCAGATGGCAGCTCTTTATCGCCTGGAAATTGTTACCCCGCTGGGAAAAAAGTTTGACGACATGGTGGACGGTTGTGTGTTTCGCACCACCGAGGGCGATGTTGGCATACTGGCAGGGCATTCCCCCTATGTAGCCGCCATTGAAGTTGGGGAGATTAAGGTGCACACTCCCGATGGGAAAACCCGTTATGCAGCCGCTGCCGATGGGTTTGCCCATGTCACCGGCGAACTGGTGCGCATTTTGGTAAGCTCCTGCGACTGGGCCGAGGAGATTGACCCTGACAAGGCTCGGGAGGAGCGGGAGGCCGCCCGTGCACGGGTGAACGAAGCCAAAACCCCCGAGGAACGGGAACTGGCCAAGCATGTGTTCCAAAAGGCCAGAATCCGCCGCCGGGTTGCCAAAAAGGCGGACGGTTACAGCAAAAAATAAACAGCATATGGATAGAAAAAAGGGTACAGCCAGGTTTTGCGGCTGCACCCTTTTTTTGTCTACAAAAAACAATAATTGCCCAGCAATTTCCATGTTTGAACCGATTGGAGCCGGCACATAACAATACAGGAAACAGCACATGGCTGTTTTCCGCCCAAAGTGTGCAGGATTTGAAGACAAACGGTTTTTAAAATCTGCACAGGGCCATTATCAAATAAGGAGTGTATGTTATTATGACAGGTCCCGTAGTTCCTGAGGCTAAGGAAGCCATGAACAAGTTTAAGATGGAAGCCGCCAGAGAGGTTGGCGTTGATCTGAAGGATGGCTACAACGGCCACCTGACCTCCCGTGAGGCTGGCAGCGTTGGCGGCCAGATGGTCAAGAAGATGATCGAGTCCTACGAAAAGGACATGAAGTAAGAAACAGATAACCTCTGTTTCCCCTGCCTAAATGAGGGAAGGGTATTTGGTGTGCAGTGGAAAAGCCCGATTTCAAGGGGAACTTTGGACGGCAGAAGTCCGGCTGTGTGCCGAATAATCTCTGATGGACAGGAAAAAGCAGCGTCGGCAGAACAGCCGGCGCTGTTTGCTTTTGTATCAAGAAAAGCCGCATTTTCAGGATAAGAGCGCGGCTTTATATCACAAAGCCTGCCATTCCCCAGCAAAAATTACAGGTAAAGCTCGCCTGTCTGGCCGCCACAGTCGCAGAGCAGCAGCAGGGCGGAACAGGCCAGCAGGTCAAACCGCCCTGCTCCAGCGGTGTATTGCAGCGGAATGTCCTGGGGCAGCACTGTAGCTCCGGCCACAGTGGTGATGGGGGATTGCAGGCTCACCACCGCCTGCCCGTCCCCACAGCTGGAAAAGGTGCAGGTATCCTCGCCAGACAGGCCGCAGGTGATAATCTGCGCATGGGGGAAATAGCCC
Organism: uncultured Clostridia bacterium; assembly: GCA_948473085.1. Taxonomy (GTDB): domain Bacteria; phylum Bacillota; class Clostridia; order Oscillospirales; family Ruminococcaceae; genus Avimicrobium. Next base: position 32,706 of record CAOKWH010000013.1, on the reverse strand, counting down.
TGCAGTTCCTGGACAGCAAAAAAATCCGAGTTGGCAATGACTGTGAACACGCTGGCGGATGGGGTCAGCTGCTGTTTTTTCAGGGCTTTAGGAAGGATGAGAATGGGGTTTTGGGCACTAATTTGTGAGATTTGCCCGGCTTCCACCACAGTCAGGCCTCGCTCCCGGGCGGCATCGGAAAAAATGTTCCCCTCAAAAAAATGCCGCATCCTGCCCAGATATTGATACAGGCTGCTGACACCATCGCAGCAGATTATGACATTGTACAAAGCCGAATACACCTCGCAGCAAAACAGGTTTTATCCATAGTATGGCTGTTTTGGCTGTTTTTAGACAGAAAAGTTTTTTACAGGACATGATACTGGCCCAACAGCCGCCGGCAGGTGTTTTGCACCGGCAGGGCATAGTCCGGCAACGAAAAGCCCAGCTTTTTTGCGGCGCTTTTGCCATAGTGCAAAAACAGGCGGATGGCCAGCAGCAGGGCGTCAGCACAGTCCCGGAGGCTGCCCAAGGAATAGGTGGCGGCAAACTCGGTGTGCTCCTCGGCCGTAAGCAGCTGGGGCAGATATTTGTTGCCAACCCCCAGCGGCAGGGTGTAGCCGCTTTCAAAGCAGCGGTCAAAGCCAATCATCCGAATCAGTTCTGCCCGGACACAGCGGTCGATATGCCAGGCGGCATAGTCCAGCTGGCCCCGGCACAGCCCTTTGACTACATACAGCGCCGTCCAGAAAAACTCATTGCAGCAGTTTTCAAAGGCCGTCCGATCCGGCCGGTGCAGGGCGAACAGTTCCGGCCCGGGGGCGGTGAGGCCCTGGCAGAGCTGGGCCTCATCCCAGAGGACAGTAAGCCCCGGTTCCACCGAAAAATACCAGGCGGCCAGGTCACAGCGCATGAGCCGCAGGTCGATGCGGCAGTCGGCAAACTGGCATAGATAGGTGTAGTAGCCGCTGTTTTCGTTTTCCTCCCTGTCTGGCTGCTGCATAATCAGCAGCGGCCCCAGCTGCTCTTCCAGCCGGGCAGGATAATTCTGTGCCATACTGGCAGTAAGGTTCCCGGTAAACAGTACAATGTCATAGTCGGAAAAGCCGTCCGGCGTCCGGCCGGGGTCGGTCCGGGAACCGGACAGGGCCGCCGCCTGAATATTGCCATCCTGCTCTGCCAAATCCCGGAGCAAGGCAAGGATGGGGTCGTAAATAGAGTGCATCGTGTTTTCTCCTTATGAAATACTAAAGGTTCCTTTTTTGCTGCTTACAGGGCAATCAAAAAGGAGCCGAAGATAGCATTTTGCTGCAAGCGCCTTCATGGTATCATAGCCGTTCTGTGCCTGTGATATTATAATAACAAATCCTTAAAAGAAGGGGACATTTGCAGGGGAAGCATATGGTTCCCCACAACACGAAAGCGCATATAAGCAAATGGGTGTCCCATTGCAGCAGATTATATAGCTACAGTGCTTTACACCTGCGGTACCATAATGTGTGTGGAACCTCACCGCCAAGAGTGGCAGCCAGGTATTACTATTTCTCTGCCACTTTATCGTATATAGCAAAAATAAAAAGGGGTGGAAGCTTCCACCCCTTGGGAAATCAGCCAAAAATCCGTTTGGAAAGAGCACAGCCGGTGGGGGAGGCAGCAATGCCGCCCAAGGCGGTTTCCCGCAGTTCAAACGGGATGCTTCTGCCCACGCTGCCCATAACATCAATAACCTCGTCCAGCGGCAGCAGGTTGCCCACGCCGGCCAGTGTCAGCTGGGCGCTGACCAGGGCGTTGGAGGCGCCCATTGCGTTGCGCTTCTGGCAGGGGGCTTCCACCAGGCCGGCAATGGGGTCGCACACCAGTCCCAAAATGTTGGTGATAGCAGTGCCAGCTGCCTGCATGCACTGCTCCGGGGTGCCGCCCATCAGTTCCACCGCAGCGGAGGCCGCCATGGCGCTGGCAGCGCCTACCTCGGCCTGGCAGCCGCCCTCGGCTCCGGCCACGGTGGCGTTGCGGGTGATCAGGTAGCCAATGGCGCCGGCATTGAACAGGGCCTTTACCATTTCGGCATCGCTAAAGCCGTATTCCTCCTGCATGGCTACAAAAACGCCGGGGATAACCCCCGAGCTGCCGGCAGTGGGGGCCGCCACAATCAGGCCCATGGAGGCGTTTATCTCCAATACACCCATGGCATAGGCGATGGCCTTGGATATAACCGGGCCGCACATGGGGTTGGGGGTGGTTTTGTGGTAGGCATTCAGTTTTTTGCCCTCGCCGCCAATCAGGCCGCCGATGGAACGGATATCCTCGGTGATGGCGCTGTCCACGGCGCTTTTCATAATATTGTAGGAATATTCCATTTTAGAGATGGTATCGGCAAGGTCGCACCCCAGATAGAGCACTTCCCTGTCAATCATAGCCTGGGAGATGGGCACGCCCCCATCCTGGCAGATTTGAAGCAACGAAGCGGCAGATGAAAAATCCATTGTAAATCCTCCTTACAGGTCAATAACGATGGCATTACGGATGTTGGGCAGGGAGTGGATTTCCTCCACCAGAGCGTCATCCAGTTTTTCATCGGTTTCGATAATGGTATAGGCGTTTTCGCCCTTGCTGTCCCGGTACAGCTTCATAAAGGCGATATTGACATAGTGGTCGTTCAGGCACTTGGAGATGTGGGCAATAACGCCGGGGGTATCCTTCTGCTGGACAAACAGGGTGGGCAGGTTGCCGGACAGGCTGATATCCGCCCCGTTGATCTGCTTGAGCTTGACATTGCCGCCGCCGATGGAAACACCCAGGATGGAGGTGGTAATGCCCTCCTCATTGGTGATAACCACTTCCACTGTGTTGGGATGGTAGCCCTTGTTTTCGGTGGTGGGTAAAAACTCGTATTCAATGCCGGCCTCATCCGCCAGACGGTAGGAATCCCGGATGCGGTAGTCCTCGGTGCTCATGCCAAGAATGCCGGCCAGCAGCGCCTTGTCGGTGCCATGGCCCTTGTAGGTCATGGCAAAGGAGCCGTAGAGGATAAACTGTACCTTTTTCGGCTTGCCTTTGGATATTGTGCCGGCCATCAGCGCAATGCGCAGTGCTCCGGCAGTGTGGGAACTGGAGGGCCCAATCATATTTGGGCCAATCACATCAAATACACTGATCTCCTTCATATTTACCTCCATATCATTTATTTTTCTGCCAGCGGGGCAGAAAGGGGTTCTGCAACTGGTTTTATATTAAGTATACCATGGAATAGCTAACTCGTCCACAGCAGCCCGCGCCTTTTTTGTTAATTTTTCCTACAATCAGCCCCTGTTTTTTCCGGGCCGGGGTTAGCAGATACGGTGCCAAAAAAATCCTGTTTTGAAAGTAGGTTTTTTCTGCGCCTTATCCTGGCAAGTGTTGCCCTGTTACCACTGTATCCTTCTGCTGTTTATCTGAAAAGCTTATATTAAATATAGGTTCTTATAGCAGCCTGCCGGAAGGATATTGTGTGGCATGGATGGAACATTCCCTGCTTTTCCCCTTGCGCTGCCTGGGGCAAAGGGCTATACTGAAAAGGATAGAAGAACAGAAAGCAAGGTGTTTTAAATGGCAATTTTAGTTTGTGGTGGCGCCGGGTATGTGGGCAGCCATTGCCTGGAGGCACTCATTGCCGCTGGGTATGACTGTATTGTAGCGGACAACCTCAGCCGCGGGCACCGGCAGGCAGTGGGGCTGGCGCCGCTGTATGTGGGGGATATAGCCGATGCGGCATTTTTAGACCGGATATTTACCGAAAACCGGGTGGAGGCAGTGCTCCATTTTGCGGCCAGCAGCCAGGTGGGGGAGAGTATGCAAAACCCCATCCTCTACTATGAAAATAACCTTTCTGCCACCGTTTCCCTGATTAAGGGGATGCTGCGCCACGGGGTGAAAAAGATTGTATTTTCCTCCTCGGCGGCTGTGTATGGCGAACCGGAGGCACTGCCTATTTTGGAGGATAGCCCCAAAGCGCCCACCAACCCCTATGGGGAAACCAAGCTGGCGATGGAGCGGTTTATGCACTGGTGCGATGTGGCTTATGGCCTGAAATATATTTCCCTGCGCTACTTCAATGCCGCCGGGGCCTCCCCTGCCGGGCTGATTGGAGAGGACCACACCCCCGAAACCCACCTGATTCCCCTGGTGCTGTGGGCTGCCCAGGGCAAACGGGACAAGGTATCCATCTACGGCGAGGACTATCCCACATCGGATGGCACCTGCATCCGGGATTATATCCACACCAGCGACCTGGCCGAGGCCCACAGGCTGGCCCTTCAGCGGCTGCTGGCTGGCGGGGCAAGCGATATTTTCAACCTGGGCAGCGAGCAGGGCCTTTCGGTCCGGGAGATTATCGAAACGGCCCGGGAAGTAACCGGGGTGCAGTTCCCGGTGCAAACAGCTCCCCGCCGCCCCGGCGATCCTGCTGTGCTAATCGCCTCCAACCGCAAGGCCCGGGAGGTGTTGGGCTGGGTTCCCCGGCACAGCGACGCCAGAAGTATCCTTTCCTCCGCCTGGGCCTGGCATCTCTCCCATCCCGATGGCTTCGGGGAGTAACGGCGTCCGGGGCAATAAACCGAAAAAGATGGGCGGAAATAAGGGATTGGCTTGGCCGAACAGCCGGCGTCAAAATGCACAAAGAAATTTTGATGTCTGGTTGTCAGCCTGCCGTTTCTTTGCAAAACTGTCAAAAAAACAGATGTTCTATTGTGGAATATGTCTGATAAATATCATTTTTCGGGCAAAAACCGGCCTGTGATGGATTTTGGTATTCCTGTGCAAATAGATGGATATAACCCCTATAAAATCGGCAATATGACAATTCTTTGGATAAAAATAGACAAAAAGCTGCAACTTTCCTCATTATTTCTATTGCAAAACCGGGCCGACTTGTGTACAATAACAATTGAATTGGCTATACTGACGAAATTTTGCATTGAATGAGAAGCAAAGAGGAGAAAGAATTTATGTCTAACCGGTTATTCCAGGGTATCATCCATCAAATGCACGAATCCGTCGACAGGGTGATCGGCGTTGTGGACGACACAGCTACCGTGATTGCCTGCAGCGATCTTACCCGTATTGGGGAGATAAGCGAGTACCTAATGTTGGATATGGGTGAAAACCAGGAGACTTTTGTCCGGGATGGCTACACCTACAAGCCTTTTGGCGGCAAAAACAAGCCGGAGTTTGCCGTTTTTGTTGAGGGCTCGGACGAGATGGCCGGGCGATACAGCGAAATCCTGGCAGTGGCACTGGCGGGAATTAAGCTGTACTATGATGAAAAGTACGACCGCAACAACTTTATTAAAAATGTTATTTTGGACAATATCCTGCCCGGCGATATTTATGTCAAGGCCAGGGAGATGCACTTTAACTCGGATGTGAGCCGGGTGGTGCTCCTGGTGCGCATTGTTTCTTCCAACGATATTTCGGCCTTTGATGTCATTCAAAACCTGTTTCCAAACAAGCAGAAGGACTTTGTCTTTAATATCAGCGAAAGCGACATTGTGCTGGTGAAGGAGATTAAAGCCGGCATTGATTCCAAGGATTTGGAAAAGCTGGCCCGCTCCATTGTGGATACACTGGGCAGCGAGTTTTACACCAAGGTTGTCGTGGGCATTGGCACCACGGTGGTTGGCGTGAAGGAGCTGGCCAAAAGCTTTAAGGAGGCCCAGGTGGCGCTGGAGGTGGGCAAGGTGTTTGACACCGAAAAGGCCATTGTCAGCTATGACAACCTGGGCATTGCCCGGCTGATTTATCAGCTGCCCACCACTTTGTGCGAAATGTTCCTCCGGGAGGTGTTCAAAAAAGGCTCCATCGAAAGCCTGGACCAGGAGACATTGTTTACCATCCAAAAGTTTTTTGAAAACAACCTGAATGTGTCCGAAACCTCCCGCAAGCTGTTTGTCCACCGGAACACCCTGGTGTACCGCCTGGAGAAAATCAAAAAGCTCACCGGGCTGGACCTGCGGGAATTTGACCATGCCATTATCTTTAAGGTGGCGCTGATGGTACGCAAGTATCTCACGGCAAACCCGGTAAAATACTAAGCCGACAAACAGCAAGTTTAAAAATTTCATTGTCAGCGAGGGGATAAAAAGCGTGATAAAATTATCCAATGTGACGAAAAAATATGAGTCGGGCAATGTGGCACTGAACAATGTGGACCTGGGAATTGAACGGGGCGAATTTGTCTTTATTGTGGGCTCCTCCGGGGCCGGCAAAAGCACCTTAATGCGCCTTTTGCTCCGGGAGGAAACCCCAACCTCCGGCCGGATTATTGTAAATGGCCGCAATGTGGGGGAGATGCGCCAGCGGGAGATTCCATATTTCCGGCGCACCCTGGGGGTGGTGTTTCAGGATTTCCGCCTGATTCCCACCATGAATGTTTATGACAATGTGGCGTTTGCGCTGCGGGCCACCAATGTTTCAAGCAAGGATATCCGCCAGCGGGTGCCGTACATACTCAACCTGGTGGGGCTGCAGGGTAAGGCCCGCAGTATGCCGGAAAACATCTCCGGCGGCGAGCAGCAGCGCGTGGCGCTGGCCAGGGCCCTGGTGAACAACCCGGATATTATCCTGGCGGATGAGCCCACCGGAAATATCGACCCGGAGCTCTCCTATGAAATTGTTGAGCTGCTCAGCGAGATCAACAAGGTGGGCACCACTGTGGTGATGGTTACACATGAGCATGAGCTGGTTGCACAGTTCCGTCACCGCATTATCCGCATTGAACGGGGCAGAATTGTTGCCGATACTGGAAAAATAGGAGGTCAGCGTGGGAGGAAGTAGCATCGGCTACCTCTTGAAAGAGGGGGGCAGAAATATCTATGCCAACAAGCAGATGTCCATTGCGGCCATTGGCGTGCTGGTGGCCTGTATGCTGCTCATTGGCATGTCCATCCTGTTCAGCTTCAATGCCAACAGCTTTGTGGGCTATGTGGAAGCCCAAAACGAGGTGGTGGCCTTTTTGGACGACGGCCTGAGTGACAGCGGCATTGCCGCTGTGGAAAAACAGATTGCCGCTACAGACAATGTGTCCAGCTACCACTTTATCAGCAAAGAGGAAGGGCTGGACAGCTGGGTAGCCTCTATGAGCGGTGTAACCGAGGACAGCGAGGCGCTGTTTGAACCCCTCTATGAAGATAATGTCATCCCGGATTCCTACAGTGTTACCATCCGGGATCTTTCCCAGTTAGAGCCCACGGTTGCCCGGCTGGAGAGCATCAGCGGCGTCAACTATGTCCGGGCGCCGGAGCAGGTGGCTAAAACCATCACCATCGTTAAACAGGTGGTAAATATGGGCGGGGCGGCCATTGTGCTGCTGCTCATTGGGGTTGCGTCAATGATTATTGCCAACACCATTAAAATAACGGTGTTTAACCGCCGCAAAGAAATTCAGATTATGAAGTTTGTGGGCGCCACCAACATGTTTATCCGCCTCCCGTTTATTGTGGAGGGGCTGTTGTTGGGGCTTATTTCTGCAACATTGGCCTTTTTGCTGGTGTGGGGGCTGTACAGCGGCCTGATTTTCTGGCTGAACGGCAGCGAAGGGGTGGCCTGGTTCAGCTTTATTATCGAAAACCTGGTGCCGTTCCAGGAGATGGCGGCCCAGCTGGCAGGCTGTTTTGTGCTGGTGGGCGTTACCATTGGCACAGTTGGCAGCATTATATTTGTCAGAAAGTATTTGAAGGTTTAGGCAGCAAGGCCCCATAGTGGGGCGAAAGGAGCGAAAAGGATGTACAACAGGGTTCGGAAGGGTGTTTTGCTCCTTCTCTGTGCCGCCATGGTTGCCGCGGCGATGCCTCAGGGCAGCGGCATGGGGGTGCAGCAAAGCTATGCCGACGACAAAAGCGATCAGCTGGCAGACCTCAACAACCAGTATGACGAGCTGGAGCAGCAGCAAAAGGAGATACAGGCCCAGATTGATCAGGCCAAAAACGAAAAGGACAAGTATCTGGCCCAGAAAAACCAGTTGGACGGACAGATTAACAACACCCAGCAGCAGATCAATGTGCTTACAAACCGGATAGACCTGCTCAATTCCATGATTGCGGAAAACGAGCGGAAAATTGCCGAGCTGGAAGGCATTATTGACAAGAATTACGAGGTGTTCCGCCAGCGGGTTCGGGCCTCCTATATGGCCGGGGACAGCAGCACCATCAACCTGCTGTTTGGGGCGGATAGCTTTTCCGATTTTCTGATGAAGGCGGATATCACAGCCCGGATAGCTGAAAACGACCGGGAGATTATTGCTGCGCTGGAGGCAGACATGGCCGCTGTCCAGCAGCTGCGGGAGCAGAACGAGGCGGATAAGGCGGATTTGCAGACCTCCCAAGGGGAACTGAACGACAAGAAGAACCAGCTGAACAACCAGGTGAGCCAGATTCAAGACCAGATCCAGGATATTTCCGAGCTGCAGCGGCAGTATGAGGCCAATAAAGCCGAAATTGACCAGATGATGCTGCGGGTGCAGAACGAGATTAATCTGATTTATGCCAGCTATGAATCGGTGGGTGAATACACCGGTGGTATAATGACCTGGCCGGTGCCCAATTATCCGAATATTACCTCTTATTTTGGCTGGCGTTTTAACAATACCGATTATCACACAGGCATTGATATTTCCGGTGCCAATGTGTATGGACAGAATATTGTGGCGGCCGCCGACGGCGTGGTAATTAAAACGCAGCAGACCTACACCCAGGGCGTGGGCTACGGCCGTTACCTGATTATCGACCACGGCGGAAATGTTTCCACCCTGTATGGCCACACCAGCCAGCTGCTGGTATCGGAAGGGGAGCATGTCACCCGGGGTCAGGTTATTGCCAAGGTGGGCTCCACCGGTTGGAGCACCGGCCCCCACCTGCATTTTGAGGTGCGGGAAAACGGTAAGGCGGTCAATCCGCTCAACGGCTACCTCCGCTCTTAACCCATAGCGGGCACCGGTTTGGCCAAAACAAAGGCTGGCTGGTGCCGCTGCCTTGTAACAATGCCCTGCGGGTATAGCAGCAGGCAAAACAACTTTTTACCGGGAGTGAAGATATGAACAGAAAAATTTCGTTGGGTGTGACCATTGCACTCATGGCCCTTTCCGCAGCGGTGGCTATTGTTATAACTGCTGGCTTTTCCATGTTTAATTTTAACAGCCGTATGCTCAACCTGCGGGAAAATGAGGTGATGTACAGCAAGCTCACCGAAATTGACGGCTATGTCCGCCAAAACTTTTATGGAGATATTGATGAGGAAGTGCTGATGAACGCTGTGGCCACAGGGTATGTCAGCGGCCTTGGGGACAGGTATGCCCGGTATCTCTCCCCTGAGGCTTACAAGGCCCAGCTGGAAACCTACGAAGCCCAGAAGGCCAGCATCGGCATCTCCTATATCATGGATCCCAGCGGCTATATCAAGGTGGTGGAGGTTTATGAGGGCTCCACGGCAGAGGAGGCCGGCGTGGAGGTGGGCGACCTGATTGTTGAGGCTGAAGGCACCGTTATCACAGCCGAAAACTACAGCCAGATGGCCGCCCTGATGGCGGGCGAGGAGGGCACCAGCCTGGAGGTTGTGGTGCGGCATGACAATGAGGATAAAACGGTGGAAATTGTCCGCCGCAGCATCGAGGTGCCAATGGTCACCAGCGAGCAGTACGGCCGTGTTGGCTATATTCGCATCAAGGAATTCCACAACAATACACCGGCGCAGTTTAATGCCGCGCTGGATGAACTGATGGATAACGGGGTGCAGGCACTGGTGTTTGATGTACGCAACAACCCCGGCGGAACCATTGATTCGGTGGTTGCCATGCTGGACCGGCTGCTGCCGGAGGGCGACCTGGTGAGCGCCACCTACCACGACGGCCACACCGAGATATTGGGCACCAGCGATGCCCAGGAGATTAACCTGCCCATGGTTGTGCTTACCAACGACCAGACAGCCAGTGCTGCTGAGCTGTTTGCCCAGGCCATTAAGGATTATAATAAGGGCCGCACAGTTGGTACCCAGACCTATGGCAAGGGCGTGATGCAAACCATCTATCCCTTGAGCGACGGCGGCGCCCTGAGCATTACAGTGGCCAAGTACAACCCGCCTAAGAGTGCCAACTTTGACGGCGTCGGCGTTCGGCCCGACTACGAGGTGCAGTTAAGCGCCGAGCAGCAGCGGAATTTTTATGACCTGGACGCCAACACCGACCCCCAGCTGCGCAAGGCGCTGGAACTGGCCGAGGCCGTGATAAAAACAGGCGGCTTTGATGGCCTGAGCGAAATTCCCACCGAACCGGAAGGGTTGGAGGACGAGGAGCTGGAGGACACCCCGGAGGTGGACGACGACACTTCGGATGAAGAGGACACAGACCAGGAGAACGAGCAGTCGGACGATGAGGAGGAATCCTCCGAGGATGAGGCTGCCTAATATGGGGCATTTCAGCGGCTTCCGCCATGGGCGGGGCCGCTGAACTGTTTATTCGGCAGGATTTTCCAAGAAAAATTCCCGCAAATGGAAGATGCAGGGCGGCCGCGAAATTTGTTTAAAGTTTCTGCCAGAATAACACTTGACAGAGCAGGGCGCTTCAACTATAATACAGCTATTGCCCGGTAGTGAACCGATTTTTTGTACAGTTATCACACATGAAAGGGTGTTTTGTTTGGATAAGATACTAATGACCCAGGAGGGTTTTGACAAAATCCAGGAGGAGCTGCACGAACTGCGCACCACCGGCCGCGCCGAGGTGTCCGAAAAGATTCGCGTGGCCCGGGGTTTTGGCGACCTCTCTGAAAACAGCGAATACGACGAGGCCAAGAACGACCAGGCGGTTATGGAGGCCCGTATTGCCCAGCTGGAGGAGCAGCTCAAGCGGGTGGAGATTATCGACCATGACGATATTACCACTGATGAGGTGTCCATCGGCTCGGTGGTAAAGATTTTGGATATGGAGTATGGCGACGAGCTCTCCTACCGGATTGTAAGCTCGCTGGAATCCGGCAGCGAAGGGGAGACTATCACCGATAAATCGCCTGTGGGCCAGGCTTTGCTGGGCCATCGCATTGGCGATGTGGTGGAGGTGGACGCCCCTGCCGGCGTCATCAGCTTCCGGGTTGTGGAAATCAGCCGCTAAAATTGAAGGGGAAATGCGGATGTTCTATCCGCATTTTTTATTTTAGTGCGCCTCCAAAGCATTGGAAGCGCCGGGAAGATGGATGGGAGGATGGATATGGTACGGGCATGTTGTACAGGGGATTTGGAGCAGGTCTATCAGCTGCTCTGCCTGTTGGAGGGGCAGGAGCTAAATTTTGCCGCCTTCCAGGAGATTTTTCTTGCACAGTGTTCGGCCCGGGACTGGGTAGGGCTGGTGTGGGAGGAAGAGGGCGAGGTTTTGGCCTTTCTCAATCTGCGCTTGGAGCGCCAGCTGCATCATGCAGGCTGGGTGGCCGAGATTTTGGAGCTGGTAACCCACCCCAGCCTCCGGGGGCGGGGCATTGGCGCCCGGCTGATGCAGCAAGCTAAAGCCGCTGCCAGCCGCCGGGGCTGTCAGCGCCTGGAAGTGGCCTGCAATGTGCGGCGAAAGGATGCGCACCGCTTTTATCAAAAATGTGGGCTGCAGCTGGAGCATTACCGGTTTGGGCAGGATAGCTTTTGAAAAAATCCAGAGAAAACGCCTCTTTGTGGATGATGTACCAGCCTGCGAAACCGGCTCTGTGTGAAAAGGGCTGCCAGGCAGTTCGGTTTTGTATTCCAAACCGAAGAAGTTGCGGTTAGCTTCTGGACAAATCCCGGAAAGATGGTACAATAAAAGGGTAAAAAATAACAGGGAGTGTAAATAGATGAGTGAGAATATAGCAACCCCCGGCCAGGAGGAGCTGCTCCAGGAGGGCGCCGAAAACCTGTCTGAACTGCTGCAGATTCGCCGGGATAAGCTGGCTGAGTTGGTGGAGGCCGGCAAGGACCCCTACCAGATAACCAAGTTCCCCCGCACAGACAGCGCCCAGGATATTGTAGATGGCTTTGAAACCGGGTATGAGGGGAAAAAGGTTGCCATCGCCGGCCGCATTATGGGCTGGCGGGATATGGGCAAGGCCAACTTTATCGACCTGCGGGACGGCAGCGGCCGTATCCAGGTTTATGTGAAGATTAACGAAATTGGCGAGGAAGCCTTTGCCGAGTTCAGCAAGTGGGATTTGGGCGATATTATTGGCGTGGAGGGCGAGGTGTTCCGCACCCGCCGGGGAGAAATCTCTGTCAAGGCCGAGAAGCTCACCCTGCTTTCCAAGAGCCTGCGCCCCCTGCCGGAAAAGTGGCACGGCCTGAAGGATACCGACACCCGTTACCGCCAGCGGTATCTGGACCTGATTGCCAACCCGGAAGTAAAGGATGTGTTCATCAAGCGTTCTAAAATTATCACTGCTATCCGGGAGTTTTTGGACAGTAAGGGCTTTTTGGAGGTGGAAACCCCGGTACTGCACACCATTGCCGGTGGTGCATCGGCCCGGCCGTTTATTACCCACCACAATGCGCTGAACATTGATTTGTATATGCGCATCGCCCTGGAGCTCTACCTGAAGCGGCTGATTGTCGGCGGCTTTGATAAGGTGTATGAAATTGGCCGGAACTTCCGCAACGAGGGGATGGATGTCCGCCACAACCCTGAATTTACCATGATAGAGCTGTACGAGGCCTATGCCGATTATAACGACATTATGGACCTGACCGAGGAGCTGATTCGCTATGCCGCCAACAAGGTGCTGGGCACCGGCCGGGTGAGCTATGGCGGTGTGGAAATTGACCTGGATAGGCAGTTTGAGCGCATTTCCATGGTGGATGCAGTTAAAAAGTATGCTGGTGTGGATTTTGAGGCCATCCAGTCCCTGGAGGAGGCCCGGGCTGCGGCCAAGGAACACAACATCGAGTTTGAGCAGCGCCACCTGAAGGGGGATATCCTCAACCTGTTCTTCGAAGAGTATGTGGAGGATAAGCTGGTTCAGCCCACCTTTGTCACCGGGCACCCGGTGGACATCTCCCCGCTGTCCAAGCGGATGAAGGAGAAGCCGGAGTACACCGAGCGGTTTGAACTGTTCATCACCGGCCGGGAGTTTGCCAACGCCTTCTCCGAGCTGAACGATCCCATCGACCAGCGCCAGCGCTTTGAGCACCAGATGGAGCTGCGGGCCCAGGGGGATGAGGAGGCAGCCGAGCTGGATGAGGATTTCCTGGTGGCCCTGGAACATGGCCTGCCGCCCACCGGTGGTATGGGTATGGGCATCGACCGCCTGGTTATGCTGCTTACAGATAGCGCCTCCATCCGGGATGTGCTGCTGTTCCCCACAATGAAGCCGCTGGATAAGTAAACCGAATAAGGCCGCCGTATCCTTAGGGATAGGGCGGCTTTTTGCAATGCACAAAGAGAAAAGTTAAGCGGAACCGGGACAAAGAATATAGGGAAACGCCCGGCTATAAGGAGGTTTTATATGTTCCGCCCACAGAGAAAAACGCTCCTGCCTCTGCTGAAAAAGAAAGACTATAGACAGAGATATTGGCTTGCTTATCGGGACTATCTAAATTCGGACGATGCCTTCACCTGTTTTGCACAGGGCACCCCGGAGGAAAAGCGGGAGTACCTTGCCATGGTGGAGCGGCTGCTGGCCCAGGATAAGGAGGCAAGCATTTTTGTGGAAATTTATGGATTGGAAGAGGAGGGCGGCCAGGAGTTTTTTTATGCTGAAACACTGATTATTTTCAGCTGTTTACCCCTGGGGGAGATCGAACGGGTTTTTAACCAGTCTGGGGTTCTGTTCCCGAGCAGCATCGGGGAATTGGGTGATTTTTCTCAGCACACCTTTATAATTGAGGCCGATGGAACGGTTGTTCTGGCCGAAAATTGGGTTAAAAGCAATAACTCTGCTTATTTTTGCTGGTGGGACTAAAATTTTATTTTACAGCCTGCAGCCTGTCCGGGGTTGCACCTGTCTGAATAGCAGAATAGCAAATTTACAAACCCCGGTGCCCATCTATCCGGCTGCAAAGGCCGCACCAACGCCACAGGCTTGATTTTATCGTATTTTTATAGTAATATATTTCTATATAGGGTTTTGAGAACCCTTCAAGATTCAGAGGAGGAGACGAAGTGCGCAGGCGTATTTTAGTAGTGGATGATGACAACATGAATTTGCGGCGGACCAAAAAGGTTTTGGAGCCGTTGTATGATGTTTTTCTGGCTGAGTCGGGCCGGGAAGCCCTGGATATGCTGAACAGCAAAGAAATAGATTTGATTCTTTTGGATATTGAAATGCCTGGGATGAATGGGTTTGAAACTTTTGAGAGGATGCAAAGTTACCCCGTTAAAATCCCGGTGATTTTTTTGACCGCCTCCGGGGATGAAGGGGATGTGCTGAGCGCAATTAAGCTTGGGGCAGTAAATTATTTGAAAAAACCGTTTTTCCCCCAGGAGCTGCTCAAGCGGGTGGCAAAGGAGTTTGAGGGGAAATGAAGGTGGAAAGACAGACAAGCAAGCACCTGCTCCTGGCAAGCGTTATCACTGCGTTTAGCGTTATCCTGGTTTTGATAACCTTGGCAATGGAGTGGGAGCTGTGGATGGTCCCGCTGATTGTAGCCGGCAACTGCGGCGTATGGTTTTTTCATATTGGAAAAGTGGGCTCGGAAAAACTGTACGAAAATTTGTGCGCCGGATTTTTGCTGTTTGAATTTCTTTTCTTTGGTGTACATAGTGAGAGCTTGTTTGATATTCCGGCTGTGGCCTGTATTTTGATTTTTGTATTTTCCCTGCTGGATAGGAAGCGGCTGTTATATTTAACGGCCGCTTTGCATGTAACCGAGCTTTTTTACCATATCCTGTTTCTGCACACTGTCAGCCTGCAGATGGGTATCCAGAATGCGATACGCCTGGGCCTTGGCGGGGTTGTACTGGTAGGATCAGTAGCCATCGCCCGGTATCGCATCAACCGGAGCCAGGCAGAGCGTGACAGGCACAGCCGGGTGCTGGACCAGCTGGAAATGGCCGGCAAGCAGAATGTCATCTTCCTTTCCAATGTGTCCCACGAGTTTCGTACCCCTATCAATATGGTGCTGGGCATCAGTGAAATTATGCTGGAAAAGAATATCTCCCCCGAAATACGGGAGGATGTGCAGTCGATACAGCTGGCGGGCAAACGCCTCTCCAACCAAATCAGCAATATCTTGGATTATACCGAAATTGCCGAGGGTTCGCTGATGGCGGCCAAAGAGGAGTACATGATTACCTCTGTGCTCAATGATGTTATTACCACAACAGCCATACAAAACGGAAAACCCCAGCTGGAAATTGTGTTTGACATCGACCCCAAAATCCCGGCTGTGCTCATTGGCGATGTGGAAAAAATCTCCCATGTCCTCAAGGCGCTGGTGGAAAATTCCATCAAATTTACTGATGAGGGCGGTATTGATGTCTGTATCGAATTCCGCCGGGAGAGCTATGGCGCCAACCTCAGCATTGAGGTTTCGGATACCGGCATTGGCATGACCGATTCCCAGCTGATGCAAATTTACGATGATTTTTACCAGGCGGATTCCGGAAGCAGCCGCTTTGTGGGCGGCTTTGGCCTTGGCGTGCCCATCGTGCGGGGGCTGCTGCGGGCAATGGGCGGCTTTATCCACTTTGAAAACAACGAGCAGCAGGGGCTGCATGCCCATATTGTCATCCCCCAGGAGGTGGCGGACGATACCCCTATCCTGTCGTTGGACCATGCCGACGAGCTTTGCATTGCCTGTTACTTCCGGCCGGAAAAATACAGCTGTGACGAGGTTAGGAGATACTACGATAAACTAATCCTGCACCTGGTGGAAGGGCTGAATGTAGAGGGCTACCAGGCCCACAACTTTGAAGGGCTTTTAAAGCTGCAGCGTACCCACGCCCTGACCCATGTTTTCATTGCCCAGGACGAGTATGCGGAAAACAGCTCCTATTACGAGGAATTGGCGGATAAACTGCGGGTGGTAGTCATTGCCGAAAAGGACTTTGTGCTGAACAAGAGCAGCCGCCT
This sequence comes from uncultured Clostridia bacterium, assembly GCA_948473085.1. Classification (GTDB taxonomy): domain Bacteria; phylum Bacillota; class Clostridia; order Oscillospirales; family Ruminococcaceae; genus Avimicrobium. The sequence continues at coordinate 16,681 of CAOKWH010000013.1, read as the reverse complement.
GCTTGTCATTCGCAAGCCGTTCTCCGCCCTTTCGGTGGTAAACCTGCTCAATGGCGAGGTGCGGGAAAATGGCTTTAAAGAGGCCCAGGCGCTCGGCGATAAGCCGTTCACCTGCGAGGATGTCCATGTGCTGGTGGTGGATGATGAAGAGATGAACCTGGTGGTGGCCAAGGGCGTTTTGAGCAGCTATGGGATTGAGGTGGAAACCTGCCTCAGCGGTAAGGAGGCTATCGAGCGGTGCAATAACACAGCCTATGATGTTGTTTTCCTGGATCACATGATGCCCGGCTTCGACGGCGTGGAAACCCTGCGGCATATCCGTGGCCTGCGGGGCGGCATGTACCAGGAGCTGCCGATTATTGCCCTGACGGCAAATACCATCAGCGGCGCCCGGGAGATGTTCCGCAGCGAGGGGTTCACCGAATTTATACCCAAGCCCATCGATCGTGTCATTCTTGAGCGGGTGCTGCGCAAGACGCTGCCAGAGCACTGTATCCGCTACGGCGGCCTATCGGATCTATCTAATCAGAAAGAACAGCCCGCCATTGCGGCCCCTGCTCCTGTGGCAGAGGAACAGGTGGAGGGCTTTGCTCCCCCCCAGGCCGAGAGTGCTCCGGTAGGTGGTGAGGGCCTTCCCTACGCCCAGTTGGTTAAAGCTGGCATCAATGTGGAAAAAGGGCTGGACTACTGCTGCGGCGAGGAAGATTTTTATCTGGAAATGCTACAGATTTTTTATGGCCAGAGCGCCGAGAAAATTGAGGAGATTGCCGCCCTGTATGAGGCGGCCAACTGGGCGGATTATGCAGTAAAGGTACATGCGCTGAAAAGTACATCGCTGACCATTGGGGCCGAACACTTGTCAGAGCTGGCCAAGGCTCTGGAATATGCCGGGAAGAATAAGGATACCGATTATATCCATGCGCACCATGAGGGCCTGCTGCACCTGTATCGGGAAGTTTGTGAAAATATTGCCGATTTATAAAGGGTTCGGTTCATCTTTTTGAAAGGAGGGGCACTGTGTGTTAAAAAAATGGCTTGAAATTATTTATGACCATCAAATCAGTATGCAGGAGCGCATGTTCTGCCTGATGTCCGGAACCTGTGCGGTGGCTTTAATATTTATCCTGCCCATGGGCAGGAGCCTGACCAATATACTCATTTTGGCGGCAAGCCTTATTATAATTGCAGTGACTGTCAAGTTTAGCATCCAAACGGAATATATCAACGCCGGGGCCACGCTCATCGCGGTGTTGTTGCTTCTGCTTTTCCCATTCAGCTTTTTCACAGCCGGTGGGTTTTACAGCGGGGTATCTGAGTGGGGTGTTATGTGCTTCATCTATATCAGCATGACCCTGGAGGGCAGGCGCAAGGCGATATTTTTCCTAATTACCATGGTGGAAATTTTGGCTTGTTACTATGCCGCTTTCCATTTTACACACTTTGTGGCCCAAAATAGCCTGGCGCATTCCTTTTTTGACTCGCTGGTTTCGGTTATCATGGTGGGGGTGCTCACCAGTATATTGCTGCTGTTTTTAAACAGATTGTATACACGGGAAAACGAAATTTCCGAGCAGCAGAAAAAGGAGATTGAGGAGCTCAACCGGGCGGAAAATAATTTCTTCTCCAGCATGAGCCATGAGATCCGCACCCCAATCAACACCATTATCGGGCTTAACGAGATTATCCTGCGGGGCGATATCCCCGAGGATGTCGCCGAAAATGCCCGGAACATCCAGGGTGCCAGTAAAATGCTGCTTACGCTGGTAAACGACATTCTGGATCTATCTAAAATCAAATCCGGCAAAATGGAAATTGTCAATGTTTCCTACGAAACAGGCAAGCTCTTTTCTGAAATTGTCAATATGATCTGGATTAAGGCCAGGGAAAAGGGGCTGGAGTTCCGGCTGCATGTGGACCCCACCACCCCCAGCATGCTGTTTGGGGATGAAATACGCATTAAACAGGTTTTAATCAACCTGCTGAACAACGCTGTAAAATACACCCAGGAGGGCTTTGTCAAGCTCTCGGTCCGGTGTGAGCGCCGGGGTGTAAACCGGGTGCGGGTGTGGTTTACTGTGGAGGACAGCGGCCAGGGGGTGAAAAAGGAGAATATCCCCTATATCTTCAATGCCTTTAAGCGGGTGGATGAGGAGAAAAACCGCCATATTGAGGGTACCGGCCTGGGGCTTAGCATTGTCCATCAGTTGGTGGAACTCATGGGCGGTGAAATCAGTGTCAACAGCGTTTACACCAAGGGTTCCACCTTCTTAGTCATGTTGGATCAGGACATTGTGGACGATGAAGCGCTTGGGGAGTTTTCACTGGATTCCCGTGTGCGCATCCGGGATGAAGAGCAGTACCAGCAGAGCTTTGAAGCTCCGGATGCCCATATCCTGGTGGTGGACGATAACGATATGAACCTGATGGTGGTGCGCAAACTGCTGGCAGAGACCAAAATTCATATTGATACGGCCTCCAGCGGTGAAGAGTGTTTGAAACTGACCCAAAAGCAGCATTACGATGCCATTCTGATGGATCATCTGATGCCCGAAATGGATGGTATCCAGTGTTTCCATGCCCTGCGCACCCAGCCGGGTGGCCTGTGCCAGGATACGCCGGTTATTGCCCTAACAGCCAATGCCGGCAGCGATAACCAGCTGCTTTACCGCAAGGAGGGCTTCAGCGGCTATCTGGCCAAGCCGGTAAGCGGCGCACTGCTGGAGGCGGCAGTGCTGCGCATCCTGCCCGGCAACCTGGTAAAGCTGAGCGAAAAGGCGAGCCAAACCGAAATTGGCAAGGATGTCCTTATTTTTGAGCAGGCACAACGCCGGCCGCTGCTTATTACCACCGACAGTGTGTGCGACCTGCCGGAATCGCTGAAAAAGGAGTTTGGCATTGCCGTATTGCCCTACTATATCTGCACCGATGGCGGGCGCTTTTTGGATGAAACCGAACTGAAAACCGACGAGCTGCTCCTGTATATGGCACAGGGGAAAAACGGTGCTTCCCAGCCGCCGGATGTGGAGGATTACGAGAGCTTTTTTGCCGAAAAACTGGCAGAGGCCCAGAATGTTATCCATATCACCATGGCCAAACACGCCAGCCGGGGGTACTATAATGCCGTGGAGGCGGCAAAGTCCTTTGAAAATGTTACAGTGCTGGATTCTGGGCACCTCTCCAGCGGGCTGGGGCTGGCTGTACTGTATGCTGCCTCGATGGCTGAGAACCATGCCACTAAAAAGGAGATTATCAGAACGGTTAAAAGTCTGGAGCGCTATATCTCCTCTGCATTTATTATTGACAGCACACACATGATGTGCCAGGCCGGCAAGGTTTCCAAAAGAACGCAGGTTCTCTGCGATGCCCTCTTGCTGCATCCCATTATTGCCCTGCGTAAAAGCAAGATGGTGGTCAGCGGCGTGGGTATGGGTGACTTTACCCACATGGCCAAGACCTATGTGCGCAAGGTGTTCCGGGATACCAAAAATATCGACCGGCGGATTCTGTTTATCACCTACGCCGGGATGGACGAAAAAAAGCTGCAATATGTCCAGTCCCTGGTGCGGCAGTATTGCTCCTTCGAACGGGTATATCTGCAAAAGGCGTCCCCTGCCATTGCCAGCAACTGCGGGGCTGGTACCTTTGGCTTGCTGTTTATGCGGAAAAATGACGCTATCATTTCTTATTCTGAAAATTCAAAACTAAGCGCATCGGACTAATGGCCCGGTACGAAGCAGAGGCCCGGGCTGGCAGAGCAGCTCCGGGCCTCTGTCAAAGCAGGGGGCGGCAGTTGCAGCAATGGCAAACCCCAAAAAATTTTCATGGACAAACCGGGGGAAAGGGAGTATAATAGAAAAAAACGCAAACCTTTAAGTCGGTCCTGTGAGGCTGACAAGGCATCGGCTATATTATATCAAAACTTCCGGGATTGTCGCATCGCAGTACCCGGCCATTTTTGTAAGCTGTAACCTTATCTGCTCACAGGCAGGTAAGGTTTTTTGTTTGACATTTTCAAGGGAAGAGGTGGGGGAATGACTGAAAAAACAATTATTATGGACCATCAGGCCGTCGGCCGGGCGGTGACCCGTATCTCCTTCGAGATTGTGGAGCGCAACCGCGGGGCGGAAAACCTGTGCCTGGTGGGCATCCAAAGCGGCGGAACCCTGCTGGCCTGGCGTATTGCCCAGCGCATCCGGGAGATAGAGGGCCGGGAGGTGGAGTGCGGTACCTTGGATATCAGTGCTTTCCGGGATGATGGACGGGTGCCCGAAGGGTATGTGGATGCCTCGGAGATGGGTTTTTCCATTGACAATAAGCGCCTGGTGCTCATTGATGATGTCATCTACACCGGGCGCACCGTCCGGGCGGCTATTGATGCCATCATGAGCCGGGGCCGCCCTCAGAACATCCAGCTGGCTATTTTGGTGGACCGTGGCCACCGGGAACTGCCCATCCGGGCGGACTTTATTGGCAAGAACCTGCCCACCTCCAAGGAGGAACGGGTGGTGGTCCGGGCAGAGGGTGGCCCGGAGGATTGCGTGGCGATTGTAAAGCAGAAAGAGGGAGGCAGCAGATGAGCAGTATGTTGATAAAGGGCGCCAGGGTCGTTGCCCCGGCAGAGGATATAGACCGGGTGATGGATGTCTATATCCGGGATGGATATATAGCCGAACTGGACAGCAGTCGCCAGACGGCGGACACTGTGCTGGAGGGCGCCGGGCTGGTGCTTGCACCTGGCTTTGTGGATATCCATGTCCATCTGCGGGACCCTGGCTTTACCCACAAGGAGGATATTTTCACCGGCTGTGAGGCAGCTGCCCGGGGGGGATTTACCGGCGTTGTCTGTATGCCCAACACCAACCCGCCCGTCGACAGCGCCGAAACCATTGCCTATATCCGAGAAAAGGCCGCCTCTGCCAAGGCCAAGGTGTACCCTGTTTGTACTATAACAAAGGGGATGCAGGGGCAGCAGCTCAGCGACTTTGCAGCCCTGAAGGCGGCGGGAGCTGTGGCCGCCAGCGACGATGGCCGCCCGGTGGCCAATGCTGCCGTGATGCAGGCCGGGATGGAGGCCTGTTTCCGGCTGGGTTTGCCGGTGGTGAGCCACTGCGAGGACCTGGATATTATAGCCGGGGGCATTATCCACAAGGGCGAGGTTTCGGAGCAGCTGGGCGTCCGGGGGATGGACCGCACCAGTGAGGATACCATCACCGCCCGGGAGGTGGCGCTGGCTGAGAGCACCGGCACCCAAATCCACATCTGCCATGTGTCCACCGAGGCCTCGGTGGCGCTGATCCGGGATGCTAAAAGGCGCGGGGTGCGGGTGACCTGCGAGAGCGCCCCCCACTATATGCTGCTCACCCACAAGGAGCTGCTGCGCCGAGACGCCAACTGGCGCATGAACCCGCCCCTGCGGGAGGAACGGGATTGCCAGGCCATTATAGAGGGCTTTTGCGATGGCACCATCGATGCCCTGATAACTGACCATGCCCCCCATGCCCCGGAGGAAAAGGCCGACTTTGAAAAAGCCCCCAACGGCATTATTGGGCTGGAAACCAGCTTTGCCGGGGCCTGTACGGCACTGGTGGCCAGCGGGAAGATGGGAATTGGCCGGCTGATTGAACTGATGTCGGTGAATCCCTGCCGCATCCTGTCGCTGCCTGGCGGGCATATCCGGGTGGGGGATGCCGCCGACCTGGCCCTGTTCGACCCCGCCGAAAAATGGACCTTTACCCAGCAGGATATCGCATCCAAGTCCCGGAACACCCCGTTCCTGGGCTGGGAGTTTACCGGGCGGGTGCATGCCACCATCAAGGACGGCGCCGTCACCTTCCAGCTATAAACCCGCTATCGGTTGTGAATAATGCCGATGGAGAAGATAGAAAAACCACTGCAACAGGAGGAAAAAGCCATGTCATTTGACCGTCTTATTCAGCGAATTGTTAAAACCCAAAACCCCACCGTTGTGGGGCTGGACCCTAAACTGGACTATATTCCGGAGCACCTCAAGTCTGCCGCCTTTGCCCAGTATGGCGAAACACTGGAGGGTGCTGCCGCCGCCATACTGGCCTATAACAAGGGCATTATTGATGCCATCTATGATGTGGTGCCGGCTGTCAAGCCCCAGTGCGCCTTTTATGAGCGGTTCGGCTGGCAGGGGATGAAGGCGCTGGCCGAAACCATTGCCTATGCCCGGGAAAAGGGGATGTTTGTCATCACCGACGGCAAGCGTAACGATATTGGTTCCACCATGCAGGCCTATGCAGTGGCCCACCTGGGGGAGGTTAGCGTGGGGGGCAACACTTTTGTGCCCTTCGGCGGTGATGCCCTGACCGTAAACGGCTATCTGGGCACTGATGGAATCTCCCCCCTGACCGAAATCTGCAACACCCGGGACGCCGGCATTTTTGTGCTGGTTAAAACCTCCAACCCCTCCTCCGGGGAGCTGCAGGACCGCAGCCTGGAGGGCAAGCCCCTCTACGCTGCCATGGGGGAGATGTGCGAGCAGTGGGGCAGCAGCTGCATGGGCCAGTACGGCTACTCCGCCGTGGGCGCTGTAGTGGGCGCCACCTATCCCGAGCAGCTGGCCGAGATGCGCAAAGCCATGCCCCATACCTTCCTGCTGGTGCCGGGCTATGGCGCCCAGGGCGGCGGCGCCCGGGATGTAGTGGGTGCTTTTGACGAAAAGGGGCTGGGTGCTATTGTCAATTCCTCCCGGGCTGTGCTCACCGCCTGGCAGAAGCAGAACCGCCCGGGAGAGGAGTATGCAGCCGCCGCCCGGGATGAGGCCGTCCGGATGCGGGAGGATATTACCCAGTATCTCCCCAAAATTAGCTTGTAAGGCGTGTGCAGGAGGTTATAGAATGAGTGAACAGAGAAAAAAAGCCGCGCTGATTCTGGCGGATGGCACTGTTTATAGCGGGTACAGCTTCGGCCGGGAGGGTACTGCCCTGGGGGAACTTGTATTCACCACCGGAGTATCCAGTTTTCAGGAGGTACTCACCGACCCCAGCAACTTTGGGCAGATAGTGGTGCAAACCTTCCCGTCGGTGGGCGGGTATGGCGTTAATGCCGACGACTATGCCTCCCCCCGTTGTTCCCTTAGCGGCTATGTAATCCGGGAACTGACCGAGGTTCCCTCCAACTATAAAATGACCCAAAGCCTCCGGGAGTTTGTCACCAGCCAGGGGGTTGTGGGTATCCAGGGGGTGGATACCCGGGCCATCACCCGGCATATCCGGGACAATGGCAGCATGAACGCCATGATTTCCACCGAGTATCTGGCGGCCGATGACGCCGTGCTGGAGCAGATTCGGGCCTATCGGGTGGAACAGGCCGTGGAGCAGGTGATGGGCACCCAGCGGGAGGAATTTGGCTCAGCGGATGCCAAGCTGCATCTGTGCATGCTGGACTTCGGCAGAAGGAACGCCTCCATCCGTTATTTCACCAGCCGGGATTGCCGGATAAGTGTGCTGCCGGGAAATACGCCGGTAGACGCACTGCTGGCCGAGGGGTTTGATGGCTTTGTGCTGTCCGATGGCCCCGGCAACCCCGCTGACTGCCCCTTTTTGGGCACTGTGCAGGCACTGCTGAATAGCGGGCGCCCGGTGCTGGGCCTGGGGCTGGGGCATCAGCTGATGGCGCTGGCCCAGGGGGGCCGCTGCGAAAAGCTGCCCCACGGCCACCGGGGGGCCAACCAGCCGGTGAAGGACCTGGAAAACGGCCATGTGTTTGTCACCAGCCAGAACCATTCCTATGCTGTCCAGGCAGAGAGCCTGCCGGCTGCCGCCCAGGTTACCCAGGTGAATTTGAACGATGGCAGCTGCGCCGGTATTGCCTATAGCGGGCAGCCCGCTCTTTCGGTCCAGTATTTCCCCGAAAGTGTTGTGGGCCAGCGGGACAGGGGCAATGTGTACACCCGGTTTATCGGGCTTATCAAGTAGGGAGGAATAGAAAATGCCACTGAGAAGCGACCTGAAAAAAGTAATGGTAATCGGTTCCGGCCCTATCATCATCGGCCAGGCGGCGGAGTTTGACTATGCCGGCACCCAGGCCTGCCGGGCCCTGAAAGAGGAGGGCCTGGAGGTGGTGCTGGTGAACTCCAACCCCGCTACCATCATGACCGACAAGGCAATGGCCGATAAAATTTATATCGAACCCCTTACCCTGGATGTGGTCAAGCGTATTATCCAGGAGGAAAAGCCGGACGGCCTGCTCTCCACTTTGGGCGGCCAGACCGGCCTGACCCTGTCCATGCAGCTGGATAAGGAGGGCTTTCTGGCCCAAAACGGCGTCCGGCTGCTGGGCGCCAACCGCCTGACCATTGATAAGGCGGAGGACCGCCAGATGTTCAAGGACACCATGGAGAAGATTGGCAAGCCTTGTATCCCCTCCAAAGTGGTGGAAACATTGGAGGACGCCATCGCCTTTACCGAGGAGATCGGCCTGCCGGTTATCATCCGCCCCGCCTTTACCATGGGCGGTACCGGAGGCGGCATTGCTGGCACAATGGAGGAACTGCACGAAATTGCCGAAAACGGCCTGCGGCTCTCTCCCATTACACAGATCCTGGTGGAGAAGTGCATCTCCGGCTGGAAGGAAATTGAATTTGAAGTGATTCGGGACAGCAAGGGCAACAGCATCACCGTCTGCTCCATGGAAAATATGGACCCGGTGGGGGTTCACACCGGCGACTCCATCGTCATTGCCCCGGCAGTCAGCCTTTCCACCGAGGAATTTGGCATGCTGCGGGAGGCTGCCATTGACATTGTCAACGAGCTGGAGGTGGAGGGCGGCTGCAACTGCCAGTTTGCCCTGGAACCGAATTCTAACGAGTATGCCGTAATTGAGGTAAATCCCCGGGTGTCCCGTTCCTCCGCTTTGGCCTCCAAGGCCACAGGCTATCCCATTGCCAAGGTGGCAACAAAAATTGCTATTGGCTACACCCTGGACGAAATCCGCAATGCCGTTACCGGCAGCACCTTTGCCTGCAACGAGCCCACCATCGACTATATTGTAGTAAAATTCCCCAAGTGGCCGTTTGATAAATTTGTATACGGCAAGCGCACCTTAGGCACCCAGATGAAGGCCACTGGCGAGGTGATGGCCATTGGCAGCAGCTTTGAACAGGCCATCATGAAGGCGGTGCGCTCCATCGAGCTGGGGCTGGATACCCTGCGCCTGCCCAAGAATGCCGGCAAAACCGATGAGGAAATTGTAGAACTGCTGCACCAGCAGGACGATGAGCGCAGCTTTGCCGTATTTGAGTCCATCTATCGGGGTATCTCGCCGGATGTGATATTTGAAATTACCAAAATTGACCGCTGGTTTTTGGGCAAGCTGGCCCATCTGGCGGATATTGAGCACCGGCTGGAGCAGGGGGAACTGGATGCCGAGCTGTATATGGAGGCCAAGCACGCCGGTTTCCTGGACAGGACCATCCAGCGCCTTTCCGGCTGCGACACCGCCCCCTATCACCGCAAGGCCGCCTATAAGATGGTGGACACCTGCGCCGCCGAGTTCCCGGCCCGGACCCCCTATTTCTACTCCACCTTTGATGAGGAAAACGAGGCCGAGCTGTTCCTGCGCCAGAACCAGAGCGGAAGGAAAAAGGTGCTGGTGTTCGGCTCCGGTCCCATCCGTATCGGCCAGGGCATCGAGTTTGACTACTGTTCGGTGCACTGTGTATGGGCGCTGAAGGAGCATGGCTACGAGGCGGTTATTGTCAACAACAACCCCGAAACGGTTTCCACCGACTTTGACACCGCCGACCGGCTCTACTTTGATCCGCTCACCCCGGAGGATGTGGACAATGTGCTCAAGGTGGAGCAGCCCTGGGGCGCAGTGGTACAGTTTGGCGGCCAGACAGCCATCAAGCTCACCAAGCACCTGGAAGCCCGGGGCGTTCATATCCTGGGTACCTCTGCCGACAGCATTGATGCCGCCGAGGACCGGGAACGCTTTGACGAGCTGCTGGAGCAGTGCAGCATTCCCCGGCCCAAGGGCAGTACGGTGTTCACTACCCAGGAGGCTGTACAGGTGGCGGCAGAACTGGGCTATCCGGTGCTGCTGCGGCCCTCCTATGTGCTGGGCGGCCAGAATATGATTATTGCCTACTCCCAGGCGGATGTTGAGGAGTATATGGCCATTATCACCGCCCATGAGCTGGAAAACCCGGTGCTGGTGGATAAATACATGATGGGCACCGAGGTGGAAGTGGATGCCATCTGCGATGGGCAGGACTACCTGATTCCCGGTATTATGGAGCATATCGAGCGGGCGGGTGTCCATTCGGGCGACTCCATTTCGGTGTATCCCGCCCAGAACCTGAGCCAGAAAATCCGGGCTACCATCATCGACTATACCGGGCGGCTGGCCCGGGCGCTGAAGGTGGTGGGGCTGGTGAACATCCAGTATGTGGTGTACAACGGCGAGGTCTATGTCATCGAGGTAAACCCCCGATCCTCCCGCACGGTACCCTATATCAGCAAGGTGACCAATGTGCCAATGGTGGACCTGGCTACCCGCATTATGTTGGGTGAAAAGCTGGCCGATTTAGGTTACGGAACCGGCCTGTACCCCCAGGGGGACTATGTGGCGGTAAAGGTGCCGGTATTCAGCTTTGAAAAGCTGCACGATGTGGATATCCAGCTGGGGCCGGAAATGAAATCCACCGGCGAGGTGCTGGGCATTGCCAAAACCTTTGAGGAAGCCCTCTATAAGGGGCTGGTGGCTGCCGGCTACAAGATGAAAAAGCAGGGCGGTGTGCTCATCACAGTAAAGGATAGCGATAAGCAGGAGATTTTGCAGGTGGCCGACCGGTTTGAGCAGCTGGGCTTTGATATCTATGCCACCCCCGGCACTGCCAACACACTGAACAACAATATGATTGCTGCCAGTGTGGTGCGTAAAATCCAGGAGCCTTCCCCCAATATCCTGGATCTGTTCGAGGCGGATAAGATTGATTATCTGATTTCTACCAACGCCAACGGCCGCAAGCCGATGGAACATTCGGTGCAGATGCGCCGGAAGGCGGTGGAACGCTCCATTGCCTGCCTGACCGCAGTGGATACAGCTATGATGCTGACCAAGTGCCTGTTGATGGATAAGACCATTGAGGATGTGGAACTGGTGGACATCACCAAAATATAACCAAAAGCGGCGGCCCCGGATGGTTGGGGCCGCCGCTTTTTCCTGCAAAAAGAGAATACGATTTGTATTAGTTTGATAAAAAATGACAGAAATTTAATCCTGGCTGGAAGCCGTGGCCTGCCCGCCTGCCAGTACCTTGCGGATGGCAAACAGATAGATAACCAGGCTGGTACAGGGGCCAATCAGGTCGGAGATGGGCTCGGCGTAAAAGGCTGCCTCCGCCCCAAAGGCTGGGGGCAGCAGGAAGATAGCTGTAAAGTAAACAGCCTTGCGCCAAAAGGAGAGAGGCAGGGAAAACTGTACCTGACCCATTGCGGTAAAGCCATCCACAATGGCATATTGCAGTCCCAATGGGATGATGGAAAGGGTGGTGATGCCTATGGCCCGGCAGGCGCTGTCCGCTACGGCCGAATGTTCGGTGAACAGTGAAACAAACCCCGGCCCGGCTACCCGGGCCAGCAGGAACATCAAAGCGGCAAAGCCCATGCACAGGGCGGCAATATACTGCTGGGCCTTTAGCACCCGCTGGGGCTGTCCGGCGCCATAGTTGTAGCTGAGAATGCTCTGGGTGCCGCCGCTGATGCCGCCCAACGGCATGGTAATGACCAGCATAAAGCTCTGTACAATGGCGTTGCAGGTTACCAACATGTCCCCCTGGGTGCCGCCGTGGCGCTGGAGCAGGGCGTTCATGGTAATAATCATCACATTGTCCACAGCAATGATTAAAAATGGGGTGAAGCCCAACAGCAGGATGCGCCCCATCACCCGCAGGTCATACCCGCCAAAGGTGATGCGCACGCCGGTGCGCCGCCCAAACAAAAAGCAGAGCACATAGGCTGCACTGGCCGCCTGGCTGAGGATGGTAGCCAACGCGGCCCCCCGCACCCCCAGGTTCAGGCCGAAGATAAAAACAGGGTCCAGGATGATGTTGAACACCGCCCCGATAATTACCGATTTCATACCGGCAACGGCATATCCCTGGCAGATGATGAACTGGTTCATACCGGCAGCCATCAGGGCGAAAAAGGTGCCGCACAGGTAGATGGAAAAGTAGGCTTTGGCATAGGGGTAGGTGACACTGCTGGCACCAAACAGCCGAAGCATCGGTTCCTGTAGAGGGAACAGCAGCAGGGTAACAGCTGCCGAAAACAAACCCAGCAGCAAAAAGGCGTTGGCCAAAATCCTTTTGGCATAGGCATGGTTCTCGGCGCCCAGTGCTATGCCCATAATGGGGGCGCCCCCTAACCCCACCAGCGAAGCGATGGAGCCAATCATGGTAACAACCGGCCCGCAAATGCCCACGCCAGCCAGAGCGAGGCCGCCCACATCGGCAATATTGCCCACATACATGCGGTCCACAATACTATATAGTACACTGACAAACTGGGCCAACATGCTGGGGATGGCAATGCGCCACACCAGCTTGCCTATACTGTCCCTTCCCAAGTCGTTTTCCACTGCCATAACAGGCGCCCCCTTTTGCTGCAACCAAACTGCTGGGAACAGCATAATCCTTTTTGGGTGCATTTGCAATAGTTTTTTAAAAGTGGGTCGAATTGCCCTGTAATGGCAGGAAATAGATAAAATTTTGTATTTTTAATAGATATTTATACAATTAGTAGTATAAATAGGGGATATTGCCCCAAAAACTCCTGGACTGTATCAAAATAACTGCATATATTTAGCGCCAGCACATGAAAAAGACTGTAAATTGTGCTATACTCAAGCTGTAAACGGGCTATTCCCGATAAACTGGAAAATAGGAGATGGAACAGATGGAAAAGCATCATAGCAGCAAAGCAGTGCGGCCCAGCCAGGAGCGCCGGGCAGCCTCCAATGAGCGGATAAAGGGGATGGGCATCGCCTGTCTGGAGCAGCTGCCGCTGCTGCCCAGCGCCGATCAGGTGCGGCAGCGCAGCCTGGATGAAATCTGCCGCCGGGCCATTGCCTGCCTGCTTTCCACCCAGTTGGGGTGCGATATTGAAAACGACGAGTACGACGAGGGCAGGGAACTGTTTGGCGGCCTGCTGGAACGCTTTGGTGTGGCCGATTGCCTGAATGAAAAGGAACAGCGCCTGTTTGACGGCACCTACAGCAAACAGGATGCCATTGATGTGGTGTGGACCTATGAATGCTACTGGGCGCTGTGCTGGGCACTGGGGCTGATAGAGGACGATATTGCTGACGCCAGCAGAATTTGCGACTGTGACAGGGCCATCCGCCTGGTGGCCGGTTGCGCTTCCTACGAGGAGTTCCGGCAGAACTGCCGCCCCCGGGAGATGGAAGAAATCCTGGATATGCTGGACCTGTTTTACCGCTATGACTGGGCCTGTACCGAAAAGCGCCTGCACCCCGAAACCCCCATTGGCAGCCTGAACCCGGAAGTTGTCACCGAGCGCCGCCGGGGCTTGGAGTGGCTGATTGCCGAGAAAGAGGACTGGTTTTACATTTCGCTGGATACCTGAGGAGGCTGAAAAATGTATGTTGTGGCAAACCTTGTCTTTATCCTGTTGGGGCTGCTGCTGGTGGGGTTTGCACTGCGCACCAGGCTGCGCCCCACCACCCGGGGCCTGATGGTGTTGCTGGGGCTGTTACTGGCTGCCGCCGGCGGCCTGGATCTGTATAAGCTGCTCACCGGGCAGATTGTGCTGCCGCTGGGGTAACCTCCCTTTCCCGAAAAACCTGGCACTGCCGGAAATCTAATAAAAAAGAACAAAACCGGGCTCTCCCCTTAGCGGGAGGGCCCGGTTTATTATATTCTTATCCTAGTCCGGCGGTATCAGCAACGCCCCTGCCGCCTGCATGGAATAGATGGGTAGATGGTTACAGGAAGGAAAGGAGAGACAGCATGATATATGGGTATATTCGGGTGTCCAGCACCGACCAGAACGAGGCGCGGCAGCGGGCAGCACTGCTTGGCAGGGGAATACCGGGGAGCAACATTTACATAGACAGGCAATCGGGAAAGGACTTTGACCGGCCGGCGTACAACAGGCTGATAGAATGCCTGCAGCCGGGGGACTTGCTCTGTGTACTGAGCATCGACCGGCTGGGGCGCAGCTACACCGAGATACAGGAGCAGTGGCGGGTGCTGACAAAGGAGCTGCAGGCGGATGTGTGCATCATAGATATGCCCCTGCTGGATACCCGCAGCGGCAAAGACCTGATGGGCACCTTTATTGCCGACCTGACCCTGCAAATCCTCTCCTTTGTGGCTCAGAAAGAACGGGAGAACATCCGCCAGCGGCAGGCCCAGGGCATTGCCGAGGCAAAAAAACGGGGGGTGCAGTTTGGCCGCCCGCCAGTGCCGACGCCGGAGAACTTCCCCGGGGTGGTGATGGAGTGGGAGAGCGGGCAGCTGGCCTTCCGGGAGGCACTGGAAAAGACCGGGCTTTCCCATGGCACATTCTACCGCCGCCTGCGGGAGTACCGGACACAGAACAGGGCGTGAAAAAGCGCTGCCAAAAAGTATACTTTTTGGCAGCGCCATTTTTATGGCTGTATTTTGTGTATTTTTGCTTTCAGAACCGCTTTCAATACCTCATGTTCGGTCAATTCCCCGGAAACTAAAGCGGTTTGGCAAAAAATTTTCCCACTACCAAAAAGTATACTTTTTAGGACTGCCCAAAGCATGGAGGCGAAAAGATATGTTGGTTTTAAGCAGGAAGCTGGGCGAGTTTTTGGTACTCAACGACGACATCTTCATCAGCGTTTTTGAAGTGGGCGGCGGTGGCGAGCAGGTTAAGATTGCCATAGAAGCCCCGGAAACGGTGAAGATTGCCCGGAGCGAGATGTTCGAAGATTCGGCCGAGATCCAGCAGAAGCTGGAAAAGCTCCGCTCCAAACGGATTGGCGAGCGGACCAAAAAGCCCCGGAAAGAGATGGAGCGCCTGGGCGTCCCCAAGCCGGAGCAGCAATAACATTGTTTTCATCCCGGCCTGCCTGCAGCGCGCGGCGGCGGGCAGGGTGAAAAATATAATTAAATTTTTTTGAAAGAACAGCCGCTATCCCATAGGTTCGGACAGGAAGTCGAAACTGGATACCGGCTGGATGGAGGTATTTATCATGGGAATGGTTGTAAGAACCAACACAATGGCACTCAACGCATATCGTCAGTTGGGTATGAACAACAGCGCAGTATCTAAGAGCCTGGAGAAGCTGTCCTCTGGTTTCCGCATCAACCGTGCGGGCGATGACGCAGCCGGCCTGGCAATCAGTGAGAAGATGAAGGCCCAGATCACCGGTCTGGAAACCGCATCCTCCAACGCGCAGGATGGCATCAGCCTGATTCAGACAGCAGAAGGTAACCTGAACGAGGTACACTCGATGCTGAACCGTATGGTAGAGCTGGCAACCAAGTCTGCCAACGGTACCTACACCAGCACTGAGCGTGACGCTCTGCAGGATGAAGTAAACGCCCTGCTGGACGAAGTAAACCGTATCAGCCAGTCTGCCAACTTCAACGGCACCAAGCTACTGGACGGCACAATGGGCCTGAACAAGGAAGCTTTCACCGTTGGCGATACCGGTGCTGTTGCTGCTGCCCCCGGCGCTGATCTGACAGACAAGCTGACACTGGGTGATACTGCCGGTACTGATATGCACCTGGGTACTGCTTCTGTTGCACAGGGCAACCCCTCTTTCACTATTGACCTGGGCGACATCGCTTTCAAGGCTGGTACAGGTGGTAACCACACATTTGACATCACAGTTGGTGGTGCAAAGCTGGAAGTTTCTGCTACTGGTTTGGATGGCACAAAGGATGCAGATGCAAAGGCAATTCGTGATGCAATTATCGCCAACAAGGCAGCTTGGACTGGCAGGGGTAAGGTTGGTGGCAATGTTAAGATCGGCGACTTCGACTTTAAAGTTGAGGCTGATGGCGACACCGGCCTGAAGTTTACCTACGCTGGTTTGAATGCCAATACTACCCCTGCCGCTACTGATGTATTTACATCTGCTCAGGCTGACACTTTGAATGGCCTGCTTGGTAACAAGTTCACAGTTAACAAGACTGCCGGTACCGGTGGTTCTGTAACTGGTGATGTTATCCACACCACTATGAATGTTGATAAGGCTGTTGCCAAGGTTGACGGCGACCGCGCTGGTATGGAAATCCAGCTGTCTGCTGATCTGCTGGCTGCCGGCAATTCCATCACTATTGACGACAAGACCTTTACCTTTGTAGAGTGGGATGGCAAGTCTACACTGGGCGAGAATGAGATTGGTATTAACAAGAAGTACGATCTTACCCAGACTGCTGACCAGACCAAGGCTCTGCATGATGTAGTTGACCAGCTCTCCCACAAGGAGACCACCAACTTTGAGATTGGTGTTAAGGATGGCACTACCATTGCTATCGACCAGAAGGTTGGCAACACCCAGGTTTATGACACCAAGGAGAAGCTGCACGCTGTAGTATCTGCAAGCGGTGCAGGTACATCTGCTGCTACCTCTCTGGGCATTAAGGCCGATAAGCTGGTAGCCGGCGATTCCATCAAGGTTGGCGACAAGACCTACACCTTCGGCG
>CAOKWH010000012.1 GCA_948473085.1 uncultured Clostridia bacterium | reverse complement strand
ATAATGCGTCGGGAGGCTTTCGCTTCCTTTCGCATTTAATGTTACAATTTTCAAAATGCAGGTTAGCCTGCGGCTGCTATTGACAAGGATAGGCAAAACAGGGATAATAGACTGTATATAAGATTGTATCATGTACCAAAACAGTGGAGGAACTACAGCATATATGAGAGTGATTACAGGAATTGCCCGGGGCAGAAAGCTGCTGTCCCCGGAGGGGCAGGATGTGCGCCCCACTTCCGAGGTGGCCAAGGAGGCCATTTTCAGCATCCTCCAATTTGAGCTGGAGGGGGCCCGGGTGCTGGATCTGTTTGCAGGTTCCGGCCAGCTGGGCATCGAGGCCCTCAGCCGGGGGGCAAAGTTCTGCACCTTTGTGGATGCAGCCAGGCCCTCCCAGGAACTGGTGCGCAAAAATTTGGAAACCACCGGCCTGGGGGCCAGCGCCCGGGTGGTTCCAATGGATTTTATGGCCTTTTTGTCCGGCACCCAGGAGCAGTTTGACATCGCCCTGCTGGACCCGCCCTATGATAAAAAGATGATTGACGCCGCGCTGCCGGTACTGGCCGGGAAGATGAGCGAGGATGGCGTCATTGTTTGCGAAACCGATAAGCGGGAGCTTCTGCCGGAAGGCGCCGGCGGCTTTACCGTCTACCGGGTGTACCGCTATGGCAAAACCAAACTGACTCTGTACCGCCGAGGTGAAAACCATGCTTGAGAGAATTGCCGTTGTCCCCGGCAGCTTTGACCCGGTTACCCTGGGGCATATCGACATTATCCGCCGGGCCGCCGCCCTGTTTGACCGGGTGATTGTGCTGGTGGTTATCAACCCGGTGAAAAATACCAGCTTTACACCGGAGGAGCGGGTGGAACTGATCCGCCGCTCCACAGCCGAAATTCCCGGGGTGGAGGTGGACCTCTTTAAGGGCCTGCTGGTGGACTATGTCCGCAGCAAAGGCGCAGTGGCCATTGTAAAAGGGCTGCGGGCCATGTCCGACTTTGAGTATGAATTTCAGATGGCGCTTATCAATAAAAAGATGCTGCCCTATGCCGAAACCGTGTTTCTCACCACCGGGCAGAACAACCTGTACCTCAGCTCCAGCCTGGTGAAGAATGTGGCCATGTTCGGCGGGGACATCAGTGACCTGGTGCCCCGGCAGATACACGATGATGTAGTAGCCCGGCTGAGCGGCGTCGACCGCAGTATATTGGGGAAGGAGGCGCTGATGTGAATATTGAAGAAATTTTGGACATCCTGGAAGAACTGCTGGACCGGGCATGGAACCTGCCCCTGAGCGGCGGCCGCTGCGTGGTGGATGCCGACAAGGTGCATGAGCTGGTGGAGGATATCCGCCTGAACCTGCCTGAGGAGATTAAGCAGGCCAAGGCCATTGTCCGGGACCGCACCGAAATCCTATCCTCCGCCCAGCGGGAGGCTGAGGGCATTGTGCGCAAGGCGGAGGATAGGGCCAGGATGCTCATTGCCCAGAACGAGGTGATGAAGCAGGCCCAGCAGAAGGCTACCGAAATTGTCACCCAGGCCCAGATGAAGTCCAAGGAGATCCGCCAGGCCTCCCAGGATTTTTCGGACGATGTGCTGCGCCGGGCTGAGGAAAGCCTGGTCAATTCCCTGACCGATGTGCGCCAGACCCGCCAGGCCCTAAAGGGCGCCCAGCGGCAGTTTGCCCAGGCCGCCCAACAGCAGGCCCTCCAGCGCCCCCCACAGGAATAAAATAAACCAGGCTGTTATTCCGGCGGCCTGGTTTTTATTTTAGGCAAATTCCCGGTAAACCTATGGCGGGGCGTTTTTTTCTTTGGGCGCCTGCCGGGAGGGGATAGCGCCCTTCATTTAAAGAAAAGGTTTACCAGTTTGCCGTGGAAAAGTTTACAATGCTGTGCTATAATAACCGCAGAGTGGTTATGATACTGGCTATTAAAATATACCACAATGGTGCTTTGCGCCTGTGGTATCATAACAACCAAGGTATAGAGTACCCCACTCCTGGGAGGAGGGGCGTTTGTGGGGAGGGTTCCTTACCACATGAGAGGGAGTGTAAGCGAACAAATACCCTGCCGCAGCGGAATGCCATATCGCCCAGAAACGGGCGATTACTTGGATTTTAAAGGCCCCTTTTTCCTGCTTCTTATGGGGGCAGCCGAAAAAGATAGCCAATCATGCCATTTCGCTATCGTTTCCTGCTATAAGAACAATAAAATTGTGTTGTTTGTCGCTCTGGCGGCAGCTGGTTTATCATTTGGGAATAGCGGTGCTGCCCGCCCTGTAAAGGATGGGCCTGCCGAATAAGAAAGGAGTAATTTACATGGATGAACAGGAAAAACAGGAGGGCTTTGATGCGATTGCCGCGCAGTTGGAGCGGCTTTATCCCGGCCAGGAGGGGGTTTATTACGGTACGATAATCCCCGCCTTTTTGGGCGGCGGCGACCCGCTGGACGGCGTGGAGATATACCAAAGCCAGGAGGAACGCCCCCACTGGCACTACATCACCTATGGCTTTAGCGAGCTGTACGAAAAGGAATCGGAAAATGCAGAGGTCAGCGGCTTTGGCTTTGAGCTGACCTTCCGGCTGCTCCGGGGCGAGGAGGCCGAGCCGCCTGTCTGGCCGGTGAACCTGCTGCAAAACCTGGCCCGCTATGTGTTTGAGTATGGCAACCCCTTTGGTAGCGGCCATCACATGAACTGCAACGGCCCGGTCTGTCTGGACAGCGATACCGAGCTGACCGCCCTTGGCTTTATCACCGACCCCCAGCTGGGCAGCATGGATACCCCCAACGGCAGGGTGGAATTTTTGCAGGCGGTGGCCCTGACCCATGACGAGATGAATGCCCAGATGTGCTGGAAGGGGGAATCCTTCCTGCGGCTGCTGGAAACCCGCCAGCCGCTGTGGATTACCGACCTGGACCGGAAAAGCCTGATGCAGCAGCCGGATATTCGCGCGTCCTGGCAGCAGGGGGTGCAGCAGGATGGTTCCAGCACCTCGGCCCTCTATATGGATGAGATGGCTGCCCAGCTGGAAAACGGCCATGTCACCTTACAGCTGGGGGCTGGCCATACCGAAACCATCTCCATTATGCTCCAGGCGCGGGTGGGCAAGAACCGGCCCCTTATTTTGCAGGGCAGGGAACAGGTTTTCTTCCTAAACCCCGGGGAGCACAGCTCCGCCCAAATGGATGGGGAGTATATCGCATTGACCCTCACGCCGGAGGCGGTGCAGGAGATTTGCCAGGCTCTGCAGCCCCACGCCGGCAGTTACACCATGCAGCAGGCGCCGCTGACAGTGGTGCTGGTGCCCACCACCATCCGGGACCGGCATGGGAATATTACAGAAGTGATTGAATAGAGGAGGCTTTTTTATAATGAATCAGGAATTGATCGACCAGCTGCGGCAGTGGAATAGCCAGCAGGAGCATGAGCAGATTATCAGAGCCATCGAGGCTTTGCCGCAGGAGGGATGGGATAGCCACCTTATCTGGCTGCTGGCCCGGGCATACAGCAACCTTGCTCAGGGCAACGAGCACCCCGAGCACCAGCAGCGGGCGCTGGATCTCCTGCAGAGCGCGCCCGAACCCGAAAACCCCGACTGGAACGGCCTGATGGGGTTTGTCCTCTATTGGCTGGACCGGGAGGAGGAGGCTATCCCGCACCTGGAACAGGCATTGGAGCAGCTGCCGGAGGAGGCGGACACCCTCGACCAACGGGAGGCCTGCCAATACACGCTGGAAAACTGCCAAGCCGCAGTGCGGAAAGGGGAGCTGATGGCTAGCCTCAAAAAGAACCCGCTGGATGAGGATGCCGCCCGGGAGCTGCTGATTCTCGGCCTGCATGGCAGCCTGTACACCAGGGATATTGTGGAGGATGGCTGCATTTACTGCCCGGATTGGCAGCTGACCATCACCCCGGTGATTGACGAGCTGCACCAGGAGAATGTTTCCATCTACTTCTATCTGTCCTCCCCCAAGTGGGATGATGTGCTGTTCGAGTGCTCGGCGGCAGTGGGGCAGGATGTTACACAGGCCATGGGTATGGCCAGCGGTTCCTTCCTCTTTTCCTTCATGCAGGGCATTGCCAAGATGGAGCAGGCGGAGCCGGATCGGGAGATTGACACCGTCTTTGCCGGGCATACCCACCGTTGGGGCGCCTATTTCAGCGATGTGGTGGGCATGGGGCAGTCCCCCAAGATAGAAGGCCCCCATATCTATTGGGAGGCCCTTCAGGATGGCATCCTCAAGCGGCTGGGCAACCAGAAGCTCTGCTATGTCAAGGTGTATGCCGCCAAGATTGGCGAGGAAGTAATTGGCGAGTGCCGCATTGACGATGTAAAAAGCGAGGAGCTCAGCGCCGTAGTGGCCGAGCTGGCAGCCCAGTGGGAGGTGCAGAACTTTGCCTCTCACAAGCTGTTCTTCTTCCTGAAACAGCAGGAGGATACCGTTTTGCCCAACCCCTATTCCGGTTTGGAGGGCCGCCGCCTGCTCCGGGAAAAGGTGAAAATAGCGGCGGAGCTGTTTTCTGCCGCGGATACCGAGGAGGCTTACAACAACCTGCCGGAAGCCCTGGAACAGGCCCTGGGCGACCCAGTGCTGGCAGGGGAGTGCTATGTCTTCCTGCCGGAAATCTGCGCGGAACATGCGTTTTCCGAGATCCTCTATTCCGAGGCGATGGATATCTGCCTGCCCGGCCAGCCCAAAGTTACCTGCTACAAAAACCAGCTGGCCGAGTATTGGCCGCTGCAAAACGCCCTGTTCTCCCTCTTTAACAGCGGTGTGTTTGGGGAGAAAACCAACCAGATTTACAGCGATTTGGTGGGTGTCAGCTCCATTGCCCACCTGATTAGCCAGGTACGGGAGAAGGAGCCGGAGCACTCGCTGGAGGGGGTTCGCATCTCCAACCTGATTTATAATATGGGCGAGGAATTTGAGATTCGATAAGGAGGCGCCGGAGGATGAACCCCACACAGGAATGGCTGGAGCAATACCGGCGCATCCGGGAGAAAACCCGCAGCCCGGTGGATTTGAACACCTACTTTGAGCAGCCCCAGATAGCGGGCAGGCAGCTTGCTGTCCTGGATATTGGGCCCTGCTCGCTGCCCAGCGGCCGGCTGCTGGTGCGGGACCCGTTGGTAACGCTGGGCCTTCGGAGGGAGCAGCCCTATCTGTTGGCGGCCCGGGCGGGGGATTATCCCACCGAGCTATGCGTGGTTTGCCCGGATGAGAGGGACTGTGCCCGCTATGCGGCGGTGCGCCTGCGGTTTTCCCGGCAGCCGGCCGTAGCCTTTTATGAGGCGCTCACCGGCCAGGAGGACCTGAGCGAAGCGGGGGAGGAGTGCTACTTTGGCTTTGCTGTGGATGCCGGCTTGGGCTGCATCTGCGATGCGGCGGTGCACCCCCTGTTCTGCGACTGGTGTGACAGCTGGGATAGGGAACATCCCGGCGGCAACCTGTATCGGGATTATTTTGCCGCGCTGTTTGCCGAGAGCTACCGCCTGCACCCCGAATATCAGCGCCAGGAGGGGGACTGGCTGAACTGGCAGCTGCCGGGGACTGCATACCATCTGCCCCTGTTCCAGTCCGGCTTTGGGGATGGGGTGTATCCGGTGTATTGGGGGTTTGATGCAGCCGGGCAGGTTTGCCAGCTCGTCGTGCAGTTTATTGACATCCAACTGGCCTATGGAGAGGAGCAGGAAGAATGAGAAAACACGAGGAAGAACGGCTGCTGCGGCAGATTGACGAGTGGTGGGAGCAGGACGAGCACGAGGCCATTGTGCAGGCTGTCCTGGCCCTGCCGCCGGAACAGCGCAGCGATGCCCTGCTGGGGCAGCTGGCCGTAGCCTATAACAATCTGGGGCAGTATGGCAGCGCCATCGAAATATTGGAGGGGCTGCAGCCCCGGCAGCAGAACGCCCCCGAATTCCACTACCGGCTGGGATATGCCTACTATTACAGCACCGAGGCGGTTACCGAGAAGGAGGAGCTGTTCCCGCTGCTTGCCAAAGCCCGGCAGGCCTTTGAGCAGAGCTTGATTCTGCGCCCGTCACAGGAAATTGCCCAGGAGTGCGAGGATTTTCTGGGCCTGATTATCCAAAAGCTGGATGAAATCGGCGCCTATGACGACTTAAAGCGCCAGGTGGAGGGAAAAGAGCCGGAGGTGTACACCGATGAGGAGATGACAGCGGTGGAGGAACACCTGGCCCGGTATTTTGGTTCTTTTGACCGGGTGCTGCACGAGCTGTATTCCCCGGATATCCATGTGGACATCTGCGTCATCCCCCCGGGGGAGGGGCACAACTATCTGCTCCTTTCCACAATGGGCATGGGCGCCCACTGCATGGCAGTGCCGGAGGAGCTGGCAGAGTACCGGCTGGAACGGGCCGAGGTGATGATTGCCCTGCCCCCCGATTGGCCGATTGCCTCGGTGGAGGAGCGCTGGTACTGGCCCATCCGCCTGCTGAAAAACCTGGCCAGGATGCCGGGGGAGATGGATACCTGGCTGGCCTGGGGCCACACGGTGGATAACGGCAGCTATTATGCCGAGGATACCGAGCTGTGCGGCTGTATTTTGGTGGACGCCATGTTTTCCGGGGAGGAGGGCTGCACCTGCATCCTGCCCGGCGGCGAACCGCTGAACTTTTATGTGGTGTTGCCCCTGTACCGGGAGGAGATGGATTACAAGCGCTCCTCCAATGCCGATAGCCTGCTGGACCGCCTGTTCAGCGGCCCCGAGGCCAGCCCGGTGCTGAACAAGACCCGCCAGAACTGCTGCAAGGGCTTTGTGTTCACCGGCGACAGCGGCATTGTGGACTGGGAGGGCCAGCATTTGGAATCCATCGAGCAGAAGCACCTGCCGGTGGAGCCCCTCATGGCCTGCGCCCACATTGCCCTCTACCTGCGCTGGTGCATCGAACAGGATATGATGGCGCAGAGCTTTTGCCAGAAGTACCCCGCCGTTATCCGGGCAGTGAAGGAGCAGGACCCTGGGCTGGATCTGCGGGAGTTCCTGCACCGGGAGCTGGGTGGGACGCTGTATCTGTCCCTGTTTGGGGAAAAGGGCGCCGCTTTTACCGAATACTACTATCAAAATGTCGACGACCCCCACTACCCGGCGGATGTGGATTCCTGCGCCATGAATTACTTCGGGGAGGAGCGCTACAATTCGGACGAGTTCCAGGACGAGGCTTATCTGTTCATGCCCTATGACGGGGAATATTACCGGCGTATCAAGGTGTTTATCGACTTCCGCTATGCCGAATGGGCCGGCGGCATGGAATCCGGGCTTTATCACGACTAAATAGGGGGCGGAACTATGTCTGTATCGCTCTATTACACAGCAAAGCGGGGCGTGCCCATAACCGGGCAGGAGCGGGCCGCCTGCCGGGAAGTGGTGGAGCGCTATCTTGCCGAATACCCGCTGGGGGAGCTGTACGAGGGCTTTTGCATCTACGATTGCCCGGCAGCCGGGGTTCTCCTTGATGGCGCGACCAAACTGCCCCTGGATCAGGGGCAGGAACATCTGGCCCGGGTCCTGGACTACTGGGCGGACTGCCTACAGGAAATCATTGCCCTGCTGCCCGGGGCCGGCTGGCATATCCACCTGGACGATGTGGATCTCACGCCGCATTTTCATTTTCCACAGTAGCGGCTCTCTGCCCTACAACTAAAAGGAGGCGAAACCCATGCCAAAAACCATTTTGACCCCCGAGGCCATCCAGACGCTGGAATCCTATGAAACCGCATTTTCCGGCTACTATTATAAGATGATCGACTTTATCCAAACCTACATCCAGGAGGGGGTAAAGCGGGGGGATTTTACCCGGCAGCAGGCGGAGCACGACCTGGAGGTGGCGCTGCGCATCTCCTATGCCTGCAACAATATTGATGATTATGAGCACTACTACATGTCCTGCCAGTGGCTGGAGGAGGTGGAGGACCTGGCCCAGGGCTGCGGCATGTGGTACTATCGCTACGCCTGTGCCCTGATGTACTGCGGCCAGCCGGAAAAGGCGCTGGAATATGCCGAGCAGGGGGTGCGGGAACAGCCCGACTATCCCTGGTGCTGGCTGCTGCTGGCCCAGCTGCGCAGCCACTTTGGCGACCAGCAGGGGGCCTTGGAGGCCAATGCCAGCGGGCTGGCCCTGGTGCCCGGGGACTATGAATTTACCCGGCAGGAGGCGGATATCCGGGCGGGCAAGAGCCTGACCGAGCTGCTGAACCACTACATCCTGGCCGAGCATGACGAAAAGCTGCTGTCCGGCGAGAATAGTGCAGAGGCCGCGGAGAAGCTGGATGCCATTGCCGGCATTGTCTGCGACACCGAAAACCTGGCAGCCATCAAGGCGGTTATCGGCCCCACCGAATGGGAGGCGGACAGCCCTTACTGCACCTTTACCTTCCCCTATCAGGGGGGCAGCCTGCAGGGGGTTTTCTGCATGAACGAGGCGGCGCTCTCCAAGTTTGACATCGGCTGGGTGCAGGAAACCTTTGCCAACCTGCCGGAACTCAGCGCCCGGGACGCCAAGCGCCTGGTGCAGCTCCAAAGGATTCCCCGTACAGCCACCCTGGCCCAGGTAATTATTGAGCGTAACCGCGATGTGCACTTTACCTACGACTTTAACCAGGACACCTGGCAGAGGGGACAGCGCCAAAACCCAATCTGCCTGTAGTGGGGCCTTTGCCGGCGGGTCACAGTCAAACGCTCCAAAAGCTGGCAGAATAGTTGGCAGAAGCAGCCGCCCAAACCCCAACAGGATGGCGCGGCGGCCAACAAAAACTGTGGAGTGTGATAAGGATGAAGCTATTTGTTGCCCGCCATGGGCAGACCGCCTGGAATATCCAGAATAAGGTGTGCGGTGTCACCGATGTGGCGCTCACCGAGCAGGGGAAGCAGCAGGCGGCCGCCCTGGCCGAACTTGTGCAGCAGCGCGGGGCCGATTTTATCCTCTGTTCCCCGCTGGGGCGGGCGAGGGAAACAGCCGAGATTGTCGCCCAAAAGTGTGGCATTCCCCTACAGGCCGAGCCGCTGCTGATGGAGCAGAATTACGGCATCTTTGAGGGGGCGGACCGGGCCAACCCGGACTTTTTGGCCAACAAGCGGAATTTTGCCTTCCGTTATCCCCAGGGGGAATCGGTGCTGCAGGTGGCATGCCGGGTCTACCGGCTGCTGGACAGCCTGAAGCAGCGCTACCCGGATAAAAACATCCTGCTTGTCAGCCACGGCGGGGTCTGCCGGATCATCCACACCTATTTTGTGGATATGACCAATGAGGAATTTTTTGGCTACACGGCTGAAAACGGCAAGCTGACAGAATATGAGCTGTAAACAGCAGCCGCAGGTGGGTGTTTGGATAAAAAACCACACAGTAGGCAGGATTGCCCCACTTGTATCAACAGTAATATTGCCTGGCTATTCCAAATGTGCCGCAAGGGGGCGTTGTTTTGCCGGATGCCCAGCCGGTTTATAGTGCTGCTATTCGGCAGGGGTGCCGGGAGCAGTTCGCAAGGGGCCAGAGGGTAGATTGCTGATGTTTTTTTGCAGCAGGCTGTAAGTTTTATAGGCTACCAAATACAATCTGGCATTGGAAAGCCGTTCAGGTTTTTGCAGATAACAGGTTGGCAAGGGAATGAGCCTGCCTTGGGGCTGTAGCTGGTTTCTTCTTCCCAATGCGCCCTTTAACAGGTGGCTTGTGGCGGAGAGGCTGCCCCTGATTGCCTGGGAAGGAAGTGTTTACCCTGGCTTTGCCATATCCCCCTTTTTGGGGGACGCATTCTACACTGTCCGCTGCCTGCCTAAAGGCTAATAATAAAAAAGCCCGCCGGAATTTTCCGGCGGGCCTTTTTTGCTACTGCATGCGGCCATATTTCATCTCCTGGCCGGCGCTGTCGTACTTTTTTCGCTTGGCTGTCAGGGCGCCTATTGGAATGCGCCATACGGCAGTGCGGTCCAGGCTGCGGGCCGCCTCCTGCTCAAAGGCTGCCATGTTGGTGGGGGTGTGCCGCTGGCAGAGCAGCCGCAGGGCGTGGAGCTTTTCCTCCTGGCTGGTTACTTCGGCGGCGACGCCGGTAACAAGGGCGGACTCATATTCGGTGGTGAAGTTGTCCGGCGGCCGGTGGGTGTCCCCTACGCAGGTCAGGCATACGCTGGGCTGGCGGCGCAGGCAGTCCACCTTTTTGCCCGCCTTTGCTGTGTGAAAATAGAGGGTTTCCCCGTCCCGCACGATGGTGATGGGCACACAGTAGGGGAGGCCCTCCTCATCCACCATGCCTAAAACAGCATATTCGCACTTATCTAAGACAGACAGACCAAACTCCCTTGGCATTTCCCGGTCTTTTCTTCGCATTGCAACCGCTCCTTTCCGTTTTTATAGTAGTATAGCATAAAAGCGGGCGGATTGCATTCCCATACAGGGCGAAAAGTTTTTCTACATGCCGTTTTTAATCTTGGCAATGGCGTTTTTCTCCAGGCGGCTAATCTGCGCCTGGGAAATGCCAATTTCACCCGCCACCTCGGTTTGGGTGCGTCCGGCCAGAAAGCGCAGCGACAAAATTTTCTTCTCCCGGTCGGAGAGCCCCTGGATAGACTCCCGGATGGTGAGCTCGTCCACCCAGTCCCGGTCGGTGAGGGTGTCGCCCACCTGGTCCATGACATAGATGGTGTCGCCGCCGTCCGAGTAGACCGGCTCATACAGCGATACCGGCTCCACAATCGATTCCAGCGCCTGCACCACGGGGTATTCCTCCATGCCAATATCCTTGGCAATCTCGGCCGGGGTGGGTTCCCGCAGCAGCTGGGCGGTCAGCTTTTCCCGGGACTGCATGGCCTTGTAGGCGGTATCCCGCATGGAGCGGGACACCCGCAGGGCGTTGTTATCCCGCAGATAGCGGCGGATTTCGCCAATAATCATGGGCACGGCATAGGTGGAAAATTTGACATCGAAGGAGGGGTCAAAGTTATCTATGGCTTTAATCAGCCCAATGCACCCCACCTGGAACAGGTCGTCGGGGTTTTCCCCCCGGGAAGAAAACTTTTGCACCACACTCAGCACCAGGCGCAGGTTGCCGTTTACCAGCGTTTCCCGGGCGGCGCGGTCGCCGGCTTTGGCTTTGCGGATCAGCTCGCTTTTTTCACTCTCCCGCAGGGTTTTCAGTTTGGCTGTGTTTACTCCCGTTATCTCAACCTTGTTCATATACAAAGTGCGGTTCACTCCTTCTTGGTTTATACCGGAAGTATTGGGGCAAAACGCACAAAAAATGCAGGTTATTTTGTATAGTCAATAATTTCCTCCTGCCGCCCAAACTGCATTTTCCACCTTGTATTTTTCTGGTGGGCAGAATATAATTTGAAAGGAAAATTTTTTGGCAGGTGATGGCGATTGGAGATGAAGGAGATTCTGGCGGCCTCCACAACCTTGGGATATGATATTTTAAGGCATGGGGCCGAAACCTACCGGGTGGAGGAGTGCATCACCCGTATCTGCCGGGCCTATGGATACCCCAATACCGATGTGTTTGTTATACCATCCAGTATTGTTGTTACCATAACGGACGGGGACGGCAGCTATCTTACCCGCACCCGCCGGGTGCTGCGCAGGGACACTGATTTGGACAAGGTGGATAAGCTAAACGCCCTCTCCCGGGAGGTGTGTGCCAACCGCCCCGGATACGACGAGGTGATGGCCCGCCTGCAGGAGATTGAACAGGGCCCGGTGTACAGCCCCAGGATGCAAATGTTTGGCTATGGGATGATTTCGGCCTTTTTTACCCTGTTTTACCAGGGGGGCCTTTTGGATGCGTCGGCCGCCTTTGTGCTGGGCGTGCTGCTGAAATGGGTGATTGACAAGCTGGCCAAGTTTGAGGCCTCCTCCTTTTTTATCAATATTGTCGGCGGGGCGTTTACCGCCTGCAGCTGCTACCTGGCGGTGAAAGCCGGGTTTGCCCACAACCAGGATAAGATGATTATCGGCATGCTGATGAATCTGGTGCCGGGCATTGCCCTGACCAATGCCATGCGGGAATTTATAGCGGCCGACCTGATTTCCGGCATGATAAAATTTGCCGAGGCGCTGATTACTTCCATCGGCATCGCCATTGGCGTGGTGGTGTCGCTGGCTATTTTCACACCCTTTCTGGAGGTGCTGTTTGGATGAACCTGTATGCGATGATTTGGCCCTGTGTCTATTCCTTCTTTGCCTCGCTGGCCTTCAGCTTTACCTTTAACCTCCGGGGGGCAAATATGTTCTATGCCGCGCTGGGCGGCGCCCTGAGCTGGTTTGTCTACCTGCTGTTTGCCGGCTGCTTTTCCAGCGATATTCCCCAGTATTTTCTGTCCATGGTGGCGGTATCCATCTACTCTGAATACATGGCGCGGCGGCATAAGTCCCCGGTTACAGTTTACCTGGTTATCTCCTACATCCCGCTGGTTCCCGGCGGCGGGGCCTACTATACCATGGAATATCTGGTGGAGGGCAATTCCGCCCTGGCGGCGGAAACCGGCGTGCACACCCTGTTTATTGCCGGGGCTATTGCAATGGGCATTGTGCTGGTGTCCTCGCTGGTGCGTATTTACACGGTGTATATCCGCCGGCGCTTAAAGGCTCGGGGCATCACCCGCTGCTGAGAGGTGCCTGATATGACGATGCAGCAACTGATAAACCTGGCGTTGGATGAGCTGCCGGGGTGTGAACTCTACTACCCCTTTGATAAGGTTGAGACCTGCGCGCTGCGCCATCAGGGCAGCGGCCGGTGGATTGGCCTGATTTTGGTGCACAACGGCCAGGAACTGGTAAATTTAAAGTGCGACCCATTGGAGGCCGACCTGCTGCGCCGGGCCTATCAGGGCATTATGCCGGCCTATCACATGAACAAAACCTACTGGAACAGTGTTGCCCTGCAAAGCGATGTGGGGGAGGAGCTGCTGGTGCGGCTGCTGCGCCAGAGCTACGCCCTCACCGGCGGCGGGAAGAATAAAAAGGCCACCGGCAGCCTCTGATAAGCTGCCGGTGGTTGAGAGATGAGTGGTATTAGCCAATTACCTTGTGGATGTCGTGGGTTTGGGCGCCATCCTCCAGGATGAACAGGGGAATGCCTGCGCCGCCGCTCTTTCTGGCGCCGTCAAACAGGGGGTTGCCCTCCCGGATGGCCAAAAATTCCTTGAGGTCGCCCAGGGCGCCGGAGATGTTCTTGAAAGAGAGGTCCACATCCTTGGACTTGAGCACATTCAGGGCATACAGGGTGTCGGGGCAGAGATGGCTGCCGTATACAGTTACTTTCATGTCTATTCCTCCAGTATTTTGTTCGTCTTAGTCGTTCAGGTCAACGGTGATGTAGGTCAGGCCGTTTACAGTTTCGTGGTTGACAGCCGCAATCTTGTTGAAGAAGGTGTCGGACAGGGGGATGTTAAAGTCTACGCTGTACTCCACGCCGGCTGTTTTGGTGCTGCCCTTTACCTTGATAACCAGGTTTTCGGCCACAACAGTAACATCCTCGGGGTTGATGCCAATGGTCTTAACAATAGTGCAGTAGGTGTTCTCGTTGCGCACCCAGGGGGCGTAGCGGGAGTCGTTGAGGCGCAGGTTGGAAAATTCCTGGGAGTTCTCACGGATGTCTTCAAATACCTTAAACATAGTTCAATCAGTTCCTTTCATGGTGTTTTTATTATGTTTATTAACTGGCTTAACCAATAATGCGCTGAATATCCAGGGTGCGGGTGCCATCCTCCAGCACAAAGCAGGGGATGCCAATGCCGCCGCTCTTTCTGGCGCCGTCAAACAGGGGTTGCCCTCCCGGATGGCCAAAAACTCCTTGAGGTCGCCCAGGGCGCCGGAGATGTTTTTGAAAGAGAGGTCCACATCCTTGGACTTGAGCACATTCAGGGCATACAGGGTGTCGGGGCAAAGGTGGCTGCCGTAAATTGTTACTTTCATGTTCTGTTCCCTCCATCATGTTGTTGTGGCGTCTTGCTCTGATTTTATTATAGCAGCGCCAAAGCCATTTGTAAAATTGAATTAAATCATATTAAAGTTCAAAAATATTGATAGATGAGAGGAGGGTTCCTGTGGAGCTGCGCAACCTGAACACCTTTGTAAAAATAGCCGAGCTGGGCAGCTTTTCGGCGGCGGCCCAGGAGCTGGGGTATACCCAGTCCACCGTAACCATGCAGATAAAAAACCTGGAGGAGGAGCTGGGGGTGCAGCTGTTCGACCGCATTGGCCGCAGCATCCGCTTAACCGATGCCGGCAGCGCCGCTCTGGGCCGGGCCAGGGAGGTGCTGCACAGCGCCAGCCGCCTCCGGGAGGATTTGGCCGGGGCGGGCAGCGCCCAGGTGCGGGTGGGGGTTTACGAGTCGCTCTGCGGGGCTTTTTTGCCGGGGCTGATTCAGCAGTTTGCCCGCCAGAACCCCAGTGCCGGGCTTTCGGTGGTTACTGCCTCCAAAGCGGAGCTGGAACGGCTGTTGCTGGCCGACCAGATTGACCTGCTTTGGATCTATGGCCGAGAAAAGCGGGAGAACATGCTGGTGCTGGAGGAGTTTGAGCATCCCATCTCCCCGGTGTGCTGTTCCTCCAGCCCGCTGGCCGGCACCGGGCCGGTCCCTTTGGGAGAGCTGCTGCGGCACCGGGCTATTTTTACCGAGCAGGGCTGCCCCTACCGGCGGCAGATGGAGCGCTTTTTGGAGGAAAGAGAGGCGCAGGCCGATGTGTTTTTGGAGGCCAGCAGCACCGATGTGGTGTTAAAATTCATCCGGGCCGGGCTGGGCTTTGGCTTTCTCCCGCAGTTTCTCACCGGGGAGGAGATCGCCCAGGGGGAGCTGGCCGCCTTTGAGGTGGAGGGCTTTTCCCCGCGGCTTTACAGCCGTATCCTCTGCCATCGGGATAAATGGCTTACCGGCGCCATGCGCAGTTTTTGCCAGCTGGCCAGGCGGTTGGGCCAGCAGCCGCAGCCGGAGGGGGTGCCTCCGGGCATATTGCCGGGGGATGGCGCATATACTCCATAGAGGTGATTGGTATGGGCTGCTGCCGAATTGGGGATTTGCGCTATAAAGATGTGGTATGCGTCTGCGATGGGGCCTGTCTGGGCCGCGTGGACGATGTGGAGGTGGATATTAACACCGCCCAGCTCACCGCCATTGTAATCTATGGGCGGTATAAGCTGTTCGGCCTGTTGGGCCGGGAGGAGGATATTGTGATCTGCTGGCAGGATATTAAGCTGATTGGGGAGGATACCATTCTGGTCAACTACTGCCCGCCGCCGCAGCAGCCCAGTACAGGCGGCTTTTTCGGCCTGTTTGGGAAGTAGGGGAGGGGCTGCAAAGCGTCTTTCCGGGCAGTTCCCGGCCGGTCTTTCTTTGCACTGTGGCATGGAAGAAAAATAGGGCTTGCAAAGTTAGGCAGTTTGTGGTAATATATTAGGGCAAAACGCACGCTCTGCATGGGCAGGCCGGGTGCCCCTTTAGAAAAAAGGGGTGGGCCTGCAACAGGTGCCGGGCGGAGGAACCAACCGAAGGAGGAAATTTAAAAATGGCAGTAGTATCGATGAAGCAGCTGCTGGAAGCTGGCGTGCACTTTGGCCACCAGACCCGCAGATGGAACCCCAAGATGGCCGAGTATATCTTTACCGAGAGAAACGGCATCTACATTATTGACCTGCAGAAGACTGTAAAGAAGCTGGACGACGCTTACATGTTCGTTCGTGACCTGGCCGCATCGGGCCAGAATGTGCTGTTTGTCGGCACCAAGAAGCAGGCCGCCGAAAGCGTGAAGGAAGAGGCCGAGAGAGCCGGCGCCTACTATGTAAACGCCAGATGGCTGGGCGGTATGATGACCAACTTTAAGACCATCCGCCGCAGAATTGACCGGCTGGCTCAGCTGCGCAAGATGGAAGAGGATGGCACCTTTGAGCGCCTGCCCAAGAAGGAAGTAATCAAGCTCCAGCTGGAGATTGAAAAGCTGGAAAAGTTCCTGGGTGGCATTAAGGATATGGAAAAGCTCCCCGGTGCGCTGTTTATTGTGGATCCCCGCAAGGAGCGCATTGCTGTGGCTGAGGCGCACAAGCTGGGTATTCCGATTGTGGCTATTGTTGACACAAACTGTGACCCCGACGAGATTGACTATGTCATTCCCGGCAACGACGATGCTATCCGTGCTGTCCGCCTGATTTCTGGCGCTATGGCCGATGCCATCATCGAGGGCAGACAGGGCGCCGAAACAGCTGAAGCTGCCGAGGCAGATGCAGCAGAGTCCGCCGAGTAATCTTTGTAAAGAGAATTTTTGGGAGGCTCGTGCAAGTGATTGTCCGAGCCTCTTTTTAAAAAGAACTGTAAATAGGAGGAATATAAAATGGCTTTTACAGCAAAGGATGTCCAGACACTGCGCCAGATGACAGGCTGCGGCATGATGGACTGTAAGAAGGCTCTCACCGAGTCGAATGGTGATATGGATAAGGCAGTGGAATACCTGCGGGAAAAGGGCCTGTCCGCCGCTGCCAAGAAGGCAGGGCGCATTGCTGCCGAGGGTATTGTATACGCAGTGGCTGACCCCGCCAAGAAGGTCGGCGCTATTATTGAGGTAAACTCCGAGACCGACTTTGTGGCTAAGAACGCCGACTTTGTGGCCTTTGTAGAGCAGTGCGCCCACATTGTAATGGAGCAGAACCCCGCCGATGTGGATGCCCTGCTGGCCTGCAAGGCTGCTGAGGGCATGACTGTGGAGGAGCTGCTCCGGGAGAAGATTCTGGTTATCGGCGAGAACCTGAAGATTAGAAGATTCCTGCGTCAGGAGGGCGACCTGGCCACCTATATCCATGCCGGCGGCGTCATTGGCGTTATGGTGCAGTTTGCCGTTTCGGACGGCATTGCCGGCAAGGCCGAGTTTGCCGAGTGCGGCAAGGATGTTGCCATGCAAATTGCCGCCATCAATCCCCGTTACCTGAACAAAGAGGCTGTTCCTGCCGATGTTATTGAGGAGGAGAAGAAGATCCTTGAGGCCCAGATTCAGAACGATGAGAAGCTCAAGAACAAGCCTGCACAGGTGATTGAGAAGATGGTTACCGGGCGTGTTGAAAAGTTCTACAAGGAGAACTGCCTGGTGGATCAGGCCTTTGTTAAGGATGGCAATATGAATGTTGCGCAGTATGTAGAAAAGGTTGCCAAGGACCTGGGCGGCAGTATTGAAATTGTATCCTTCACCCGGTTTGAAAAGGGCGAGGGTATTGAGAAGAAGGTTGACGACTTTGCTGCAGAAGTTGCCAGCATGGTAAAGTAAACCCCATTTCCCCTAAATAAAAAGGCGCAGTTTTGGCTGCGCCTTTTTTGTGTGCCCAAGCCGGCGCAAGCCCGCTCGGATACGCTTTTCCGGCACAGTGGCACCGCCCTGTGTGCAGGATTGCCCTGCAGAAGCGTATTGACCCCTGTGTGCGGATGGTATATAATAAACCGGAATGTGTCGGCTGCCGTCAGGCCGTTTGGGACGGTATTTTGGCGTTTTGTTTATGGTTTGGCAATAATCTTAATAGAAATACCCTTTACACCTTTGGAGGATTAAGGTAAAATATTAAGTAAATATGTTGTCATCCCAGCCTGGGGCCGTTCCCGGCTCCAGGCAGTACAAAAGAAATAGAGGAGTGACGGGAATGGAGCCGAAATACAAGCGGGTTTTGTTAAAACTGAGCGGCGAGGCCATGGCCGGGAATCAAAAAATGGGCATCGATTACGACACAGTGCTTGCCATCTGCCAATCCATCAAGGAGTGTACCCAGCTGGGGGCCGAGGTGGCCATTGTCGTGGGCGGCGGCAACTTCTGGCGGGGGCGTTCCAGCGGCAAGATGGACCGCACCCGGGCGGACCATATGGGTATGCTGGCCACTGTAATCAATGCTTTGGCTATCTGCGATGCGCTGGAATCGCTGGATGTGGATGTGCGGGTGCAAACCGCCATTTCCATGACCTCGATTGCCGAACCCTACATCCGCAGCCGGGCGGTGCGGCATCTGGAAAAGGGCCGGGTTGTAATCTTTGGCTGCGGCGTGGGCAGCCCGTTCTTCTCCACCGATACGGCTTCCTCCCTGCGGGCAGCCGAAATTGGCGCGGATATTATTCTCAAAGCCACATTGGTGGACGGTGTCTATGATAAGGACCCCCACAAGTACAGCGACGCCGTACGCTACCAGAACCTCTCGTTCAGCGAAATGCTGGCCAAGGGTTTGGCCGTGATGGATATGACAGCGGCGTCGATGTGCAAGGACAACAATATTCCTGTTATGGTGTTTAGTTTGGACGATCCCCACAATATCGTGCGCGCGGTTTGCGGCGAAGATGTGGGTACAATAGTAAAGGAGGCATAAATTACAATGAATTCCAATCTCAAGCCTTATGAAGAAAAAATGAACAAATCGGTGGATATTCTCGCCCGGGATTACGCCGCCATCCGGGCTGGCCGGGCCAATCCCGCCGTGCTGGATAAAATTTCGGTGGATTACTATGGCGCGGCCACACCCATCAACCAGATGGCCGCTGTTTCGGTTACCGAGGCCCGCACCCTGACTATACAGCCCTGGGACAGAAGCACCCTGAAGGATATTGAAAAGGCCATCCAGTCCTCCGACCTGGGCATCAACCCCCAGAACGATGGCAGTGTGCTGCGCATTGTGTTCCCGCCCCTGACAGCCGAGCGCAGAAAGGAACTGAGCAAGGGCATTGCCAAGCAGGGCGAGGAGGCCAAGGTGGTTATCCGCAACATCCGCCGGGATGCCATTGATAAGTTCAAGGCTATGAAAAAGAGCGGCGAGCTCACCGAGGACGACCTCAAGCAGATTGAAAAGGAAACACAGGACCTGACCGATAAGTTCTGCAAGCAGATTGATGGCATGTCCGAGGCCAAGGTAAAGGAAATTACCGAGCTGTAAAGCAGGAGGGGAGGCTTGCCTTGTATGGCATGGGAAAATTTACAGGGCAACAGCCTGCCCAGGCATATCGGCATTATTATGGACGGCAACGGCAGGTGGGCCAAAAAACGCGGCCTGCCCCGTTCCGCCGGCCATAAGCAGGGGGCAAAGGCTTTTCGGGAAATTTCGGCCTACTGCCAGGAAATTGGCATTGCCTACCTGACTGTTTACGCCTTTTCCACCGAGAACTGGAGCCGCCCGCAGAGCGAGGTGGACGCCATTATGGACCTGCTGCGGGACTATCTGGCCGAGCTGGAAAAGCACTCCGGCCAGGAGGAAGGGGTGCTCCGGTTTATAGGGGATAAAACCCAGCTGGCGCCGGATTTGCAGGAAAAAATCCGCCAGGTGGAGCAGCGCACCGCCGGCCGCAGCGGCATTACAGTCAACATTGCGCTCAATTATGGCGGCCGCAGCGAGATTGTGGCAGCTATGCGAAAGGCAGCGGCCCTGGCAGCCGCCGGGGAGCTTCTGCCGGAGGCCATCGACGAGGCCCTGGTGGATACACTGCTGTATACAGGGGGCCAGCCGCCGGTGGATCTTATCATCAGGCCCAGCGGGGAGCAGCGGCTCTCCAACTTCCTGCTTTGGCAGGGGGCCTATGCCGAGCTTGTCTTTATGGATGTGCTCTGGCCAGATTTTACTTCCCGAACCCTTGATGAGGCCATTCGGGAGTATCAGCGCCGCAGCCGGCGTTTTGGGGGGATATAGTTTTGAAGCAGAGGATTATCTCAGCCTGTGTGGGCCTGTGTGTTCTGGTTCTTGTTTTGGCTTATTTTAATACTTGGGTGCTGAATTTGGCCATTTCGGTCATTTCGGTTATTGCTGTGTGGGAAGTGCTGGATATAGCCCAGCGGCACCGCAACCGGGTGCTGACAGTGGCGGCGCTGGTTTTTTCGGTCCTGCTGCCCTTTTTCCGGGTGGGGTCTGTTGTGCGTCTGCTGCCCATCATCTGTTTTTTGTTTATTTTAACCCTGTTGGGTGTCCTGCTCACCAAGCATGAGGAAATGCATGTGGAGCAGGTGGCGTTTATGTCCTTTATCAGCCTGCTGGTTCCGTTTGCCCTTACTACAGTGCTGTTTATCCGGGATTCCCTGGGGGCTTTGCTGGGCTTTTATTACACCGTCTTTGCCCTGGCGGCTGCCTGGTCGGCGGATACGGGGGCCTATTTTGCCGGGCTGCGGTTTGGCAAGCACAAGCTATCCCCTAAAATCAGCCCCAACAAAACAGTGGAAGGCGCCATTGGCGGCGGCATTGCCGCGCTGGTGTGTTCGCTGTTGCTCTCCTACCTCTTTATGGTGGTGGCAACCCAGCTGTATGGGCAGGCGGTAACGGTCAATTTCTGGCTGGTGGCGCTGGCCTCTCCGGTGCTCACCCTGCTCAGTATTATGGGGGATTTGACGGCATCGGTTATCAAACGCCAGTATGAAGTAAAGGATTTTGGGCAAATTATGCCGGGGCACGGCGGCATTATGGACCGGTTTGACAGTGTTATGCTGGTTATGCCGGCGGTCTATCTGCTTTCGCTCTACTGCCCGCTGGCCGTTATATAGCAGGCATAATTTGTTCTGTTCCCAAATAGGATTTTAACCGGGTGGTTTATTTTGAAACAGGTAATCATTCTTGGCTCCACCGGTTCCATTGGAACCCAGGCAGTGGAGGTTTGTAAAAATATTGGATACCAGGTAGTTGGCATCTCGGCGCACCGGGATGTGGATACCATTGTAAAGCAGGCGAGGGAGTTACTTCCTCGCTATGTCGTTTTGAGCGATCCTGCGGCGGCAGCCCAGGCTGAGCAGCAGCTGCAGGGCAGTGGAACTGCTGTGCTGGGCGGGCCGGAGGCGCTTTGTACGCTGGCCGGGGTTCAGGCAGATTTGCTGCTCAATGCCCTGAGCGGCATGGTGGGCCTGCGTCCCACTTTGGCGGCGCTGAAACAGGGCCGCACAGTTGCCCTGGCCAACAAGGAAACCCTGGTGGCCGGCGGAAGGCTGATTGTCGATGCTGTCCAGCGCCACGGCGGCCGGATTATACCGGTGGATAGCGAACATACAGCCATTTTCCAGTGCATACAGGGGGAAGAACAAAACAAAATAAAAAAGATTCTTCTCACCGCGTCCGGTGGCCCCTTTTTTGGCAAAAGCCGGGAGGAAACCGAGCAGGCCGCCCTGGCCCAGACGCTCCGGCACCCCAAATGGAGCATGGGCCAAAAAATTACGGTGGATTCCGCCACGCTGATGAACAAAGGGCTGGAACTGATTGAATGTATCTGGAATTTTGGGGTGCGGCCCGAACAGGTGGAGGTGATTGTCCACCCGGAAACCATCATCCATTCGGCTGTGGAGTTTGAGGATGGTTCGGTTATGGCCCAGCTCAGCGACCCGGATATGCGCCTGGCTATCCAGTATGCGCTCACCTATCCCCAGCGGCTGCCCAGCACGGTAAAACCGCTGAGCCTGACCGCGCTGGGAAGCATGACCTTCTACCCGCCCGACCTCCAGGCCTTTCCCTGCTTGGCTCTGGCCATCCGGGCTATTACGGCGGGCGGGCTGCTGCCCTGCATCCTCAATGCCGCCAACGAAGTGGCTGTACACGCCTATCTAAAAGGGGAAATTTGCTTTGGCGATATTGCCCGGGTGGTGGCAGCGGCAATGGATGCCCTGCCTGCCGGCGGGGAGGAGTACACGCTGGAGCAGGTGCTGGCGGCGGATGCCGCTGCCCGGCAGTTTGCCTGCAATTTTATATCCGAAAGGCAGTGATTTTTCATTTGAATACGCTGGTTACTGTGGTTTTGGCGCTGTTTGTGTTCGGTTCGCTGGTTTTAATTCACGAGCTGGGGCACTTCCTGGCCGCCAAAAAGTGTGATGTTAAAATAAACGAATTTGCCATTGGCATGGGGCCCACGGTGTTTTCCACCCAGCGCGGGGAAACCACCTATGCCCTGCGCGCCTTCCCCATCGGCGGCTTTGTCAGCATGGAAGGGGAGGACGATGGCAGCAGCGACGGCCGGGCTTTCTGCAACAAAAAGCCCTGGCAGCGCCTGTTCATCACCGCCGCAGGGCCGGCTATGAACCTGCTGCTGGGCTATCTGTTGGTGCTCCTCCTCACCACAATGGGCAACGCCATTGCCACCCCCATTATCCACTCCTTCGATGCCGAGGCGGTCACCTCCCAGTATTTCGAGCCGGGGGACCGCATTCTCAGTATGGATGGCAAGCGGGTGCGCACAGCCAACGATGTATCCTTCTACCTCTCCCGGGAGGAGGATGGCATTGTGGATGTGGAGGTGCTCCGGGACGGCCAGAGGGTTTTGCTGCCGGATGTGCACTTTAAGATGCGCAACCTCCAGGGCGTTGACATGGTGGAGATTGATTTTATTGTGGTGGGGGAACAAAAATCCCTGCTGAATGTGCCGGTTTATGCCTTTGACTGGACTGTTTCCATCACCAAACAGGTGTGGTTTTCGCTATGGGACCTGGTGTTCTCCGACCGCTACGGCATGGAGCAGATGTCCGGCCCGGTGGGGGTGGCAGGCGCCATTGGCGAATCGGCCGCCATGGGGTTGGACCAGTTTATCATCATGGTGGCGGTTATCACCATCAATCTGGGTGTGTTTAACCTGCTGCCGCTGCCAGCGCTGGATGGCGGGCGGATTGCCTTTGTCCTGCTGGAACTGCTGCGGGGCAAGCCCCTTAACCCCAATATCGAGGGCTATATCAACACGGCGGGCCTCCTTGCCTTCATGGGGCTGATGCTGTTTATCACCTTCAACGATATACTCAAGTTTTTCTAAAAGGAGGAAAACCGCATGCCACACTATCGCCGCAGCTGCCGCGCCGTTTCGGTGGGGGGGCTTTGCATTGGCGGGGATGCGCCCATTACCATCCAGTCCATGCTGAACACCAATCCCTGGGATGAAAAGGCTTCGGTGGCACAGGCCCAGGTGCTGGAGGCAGCCGGGTGCGAGATTATCCGGGCAACTGTGCCGGATTTGCAGTCCGCCGCCACCCTGACTGCGCTAAAACGGCAGGTAAACTGCCCCATTGTGGCCGATATTCACTTTGATTACCGGCTGGCTTTGGCGTCGGTGGATGCCGGCGCTGATAAAATCCGCATCAACCCCGGCAATATAGGCGGGGAGGATCGGGTTCGGGCCGTGGTGGAAAAGTGCCGGGGCGCCGGGGTGAGCATTCGCATCGGCGTCAATGGCGGCTCGCTGGAGCGGGAACTGTGGGAGCAGTTTGGCGGCCCCACTGCCCAGGCCATGGTGGAAAGCGCCCGGCGGCACATTCAGCTGCTGGAAAAGCAGCATTTTTATGACTATATCCTCTCCCTGAAGCACTCGGATGTTTCGGTTATGCTGGAAGCCTACCGCCTGGCAGCCCGGGAGTTTGGCTGCCCGTTGCACCTGGGGGTTACCGAGGCCGGCACCGAGCGGATGGGGCTGATAAAATCTGCCATTGGCATCGGCTCCCTGCTGGCCGATGGCATTGGGGATACCATCCGGGTGTCCCTCACAGCCGACCCGGTGAAGGAGATTGCCGCCGCCCGGGATATTATCAAGGCGGCTGGCCGGGGGCGCAATGGCGTTACGGTTATTTCCTGCCCCACCTGCGGCCGCACCAAAGTGAACCTGATTGCCCTGGCCGAACAGGTGGAGCGGGAGCTGGCAGACTGCCCCAAGCACCTGAGGGTGGCGGTGATGGGCTGTGCGGTCAACGGCCCGGGGGAGGCCCGGGAGGCGGATATTGGCATAGCCTGCGGCGACGGTGAAGGGCTCCTGTTCCAAAAGGGCGAAATTATCTGCAAGGTGCCGGAGGCGGAAATTGTATCCACACTGCTTTCCTACATAAATAAACTGTGAGGGAACCGAAGTTGAAAACATTTGGTGAAGTATTTGCACACTATATCCCCGACCTTTCACCCAAGCTGGCCCAGGGGGTTATCGAAAATCTGTCCATCAACACCCAGCGCCGGGAACTCATCACCGACCTGTCCTTTGAAGCCGTTCTGGACAAGCCGGTGATTCTTGCTGCCCAGGCACAGCTGCGCACAGCATTGCAGCTGGCTAAGGTGCTCATTCACCCCCACTATCCGGCCCGGCAGTTCGGCGCCGAATATCTGGATAGCCTGACAGCCACCCTCCGGGCGGAGGGTAAGCACATCAACGGCTTTTTTGATGGCGCTGAGGCACTGTTTGACGGCGAGAACCTGAACATCACCCTGCGGCATGGCGGCTATGAGTGGCTGGAACGGGAAAGATGTGCCCAGCGGATGGAACAGATAGTCCAGGAGGAATTTGGCCGCCGGGTTTCGGTGGCCTTCACCGGTGTGCTGGATCTGGAAGAGAACCAGGAGGTTTACCGGGCGGTGATGCAAAAGGCCGAACAGAGTGTGCCCAAGGCTGTGCCTCGGCCGGACGCCCCGCCGCCCAAGCCTGCGCCAGCCTCCCGTCCGGCCTATGGCGGGGGTGGCCGACGCAGCGACGGCCGGCTGCTGGATGAGCCCCAGGAGGTTCCCATTGGCTTTGACTGCGCCGGCCTTCCGTTTGAAGGAGGCCGGATGGAACTGGTGATGGGCAAGCCCATTGCCGTGCGCCCCACCCCGCTGGCTGAGGTGATGGAGGAGGGGAGCAATGTCACGGTTTGGGGGGATGTGTTTGGCGTGGACCGGCACACCACCCGGGATGAGGCCAAGGTGATTTTTAAAATTAAGTTTACCGACCTCACCAATTCCTTTGCCTTAAAAACCATTGTTTCCGCCGATAAGGCGGCGCTGATTGATAAGGCCCTCAAGCCGGGGGCCACCCTCCTTGCCTCCGGCCAGGTGATGCTGGATACCTTCGAGCGGGATTTGATTCTGCGCCCCACTGCCATTGCCACAGTAAGGCGCAGCCATCGCCGGGATACCAGCGAGAAAAAGCGGGTGGAGCTGCACCTACATACCAATATGTCCCAGATGGATGCCCTGGCCCCGGCGGATAAGCTGGTGCAGCGGGCGGCCGAGTTTGGCCACACTGCCATTGCCATCACCGACCACGGCGTGGCCCAGGCCTATCCCGACGCCATGAACGCCCAGAAGGCGGTGGAAAAGTCGGGCCGGGAGATGAAAA
Source organism: uncultured Clostridia bacterium (assembly GCA_948473085.1). Classification (GTDB taxonomy): domain Bacteria; phylum Bacillota; class Clostridia; order Oscillospirales; family Ruminococcaceae; genus Avimicrobium. The sequence goes on along the minus strand of CAOKWH010000012.1, from coordinate 38,104 downwards.
TTCTCTACGGTGTGGAAGGGTACCTGGTAAACGACACCGTTCCCGCCGTTGTGGGGCGTTCTGCCGAACCCTTTGATGGCGAATTTATTGTGTTTGACCTGGAAACCACCGGCCTTTCCGCCGGGATGGAGCGCATGACCGAGATTGGCGCTGTGCGTGTAGTTGGGGGAGAGGTGCAGGAGGTGTTCAACACCTTTGTAAACCCCGAAAAAACCATACCTGCCGAGGTGGTAAAGCTCACCGGCATCACCGACGAGATGGTGGCAAATGCCCCCTCCGAGTTGGAGGCGCTGCAGCAGTTTATGGCCTTTATCGGCCGGGAGGATGCCGTTCTGGTGGCCCACAACGCCCCGTTTGATTCCTCTTTTCTAAAAGCGGCGGCGGCCCGGCACAACATCCGGCTGGGATACACCTATATTGACACCGTCACCATCAGCCGGGCGCTGTTTTCCAATCTGAAAAACCACAAGCTGGATACCATAGCCAAGCACCTGAAGCTGCCGGACTTTAACCATCACCGGGCCAGCGACGATGCCAAGACTTTGGCGGATATTTTTCTGGCCATGTGCAAAATTATGAAGGACGACCGCCAGATTACCGGCACCGATGGCATCAACACTGGCATCACTGTGGCGGATGTGAAAAAGCTGCCCTCCTACCATATCTGCATTCTGGTGCAAAACCGCACCGGGCTGAAAAATTTGTATAAGCTCATCTCCATGTCCCATCTGAACTACTACTATAAGCGCCCCCGGATGCCAAAAAGCGAAATCCTCAAGCACCGAGAGGGGCTTTTGTTGGGGTCTGCCTGCGAATCGGGGGAGCTGTTCCGGGGTATTCTGGACGGCAAGAGCTTTAACGAGCTGTGTGAGATTGCTGCCGATTACGATTATCTGGAAATCCAGCCGGTGGGCAACAACCTGTTCCTCTATCGCAGCGGCACAGTTGGTTCCATCGAGCAGCTGCAGGATATGAACCGCACGATTGTAAAAATAGGCGAAAAGCTGCAAAAACCGGTGGTGGCCACCGGCGATGTGCATTTTCTGGAACCGGAGGATGCCAAATTTCGGGAAATTTTGATGACGGTGCAGAACTTTAAGGATGCCGGCGAGCAGGCGCCCCTCTACTTTAAAACCACCGATGAAATGCTGGAGGAATTTTCCTACTTAGGGGAGAAAAAAGCCTTTGAAGTGGTGGTGGAGAACACCAACAAAATTGCCGACAGCATCGAAAAAATCAAGCCCATCCCGGATGGCACCTATACCCCCTCCATTGAGGGCTCGGATGAGGAGCTGCAGCGCATCACCTGGAACAAGGCCCGGGAAATCTATGGGGAGGACCTGCCGGATATTATCCGGGACCGGCTGGAACGGGAGCTGTCCTCCATCATCAAGCATGGCTTTGCCGTTTTGTACATCATTGCGCAGAAGCTGGTGTGGAAGTCGGAAGAAAACGGCTACCATGTGGGCTCCCGGGGCAGTGTGGGTTCCTCCTTTGTGGCCACAATGGCGGGCATTTCCGAGGTAAACCCCATTTACCCCCACTATGTCTGCCCCGGCTGCAAGCACAGCGAGTTTTTCACCGACGGTTCGGTGCAGTCGGGCTTTGACCTGCCGCCGAAAAACTGCCCGGTGTGCGGCATGCCCATGAACCGGGACGGCCACAACATCTCGTTTGAAACTTTTTTGGGCTTCAATGGCGATAAGCAGCCGGATATTGATCTGAACTTTTCAGGCGAATACCAGTCCCAGGCCCACAAGTATACCGAGGAGCTGTTTGGCTCCTCCCATGTGTTCAAGGCCGGCACCATCTCCACTGTGGCGGATAAAACCGCTTTTGGCTATGTGCGCCGCTACAACGAGGAGAAGGAAAACCATGTCAACCGCTATGAGGAGGAACGCCTGACCATTGGCTGCACTGGTGTAAAGCGCACCACCGGGCAGCACCCCGGGGGCATGGTTGTGGTGCCCAACGAATACGAGGTGTACGATTTTACCCCGGTGCAGCACCCGGCGGACGACCCCAATTCGGACATTGTTACCACCCATTTTGACTTCCATTCGCTGCACGATACCATCCTGAAGCTGGATATTCTGGGGCATGATGTGCCCACCTTCTATAAGCACCTGGAAGATATGACCGGTGTGCCGGTGGCCAATGCCGATACCAGCGACGCCCGGGTTTACAGCCTGTTCACCTCCCCAAAGGAGCTGGGAGTGACCGAGGAGGAGATTGACTGGAGCACCGGCACCCTGTCGCTGCCGGAAATGGGCACCAACTTTGTGCGCAAAATGCTCATGGAGGCCCAGCCCAAGACCTTTTCCGACCTGTTGCAAATCTCCGGGCTTTCCCACGGCACCGATGTATGGTCGGGCAACGCCCAGGAGCTGATAAAAAACGGTGTCTGCACCATTTCGGGCGTTATTGGTACCCGGGATAGTATTATGACCTATCTCCTGGAAAAAGGGCTGGAACCGTCCATGGCCTTTAAAATTATGGAAATTACTCGAAAGGGCAAGGCTGCAACCCAGCTGACCGAGGAGCATTTGGCAGCCATGAAGGAGCACGGCGTGCCCGATTGGTATGTGGAAAGCTGCAAAAAAATCAAATACATGTTCCCCAAGGCCCATGCGGCGGCCTATGTCATTGCGGCCATCCGGCTGGGATGGTACAAGCTGTACTATCCGCTGGAGTATTATGCCACCTACTTCACCATCCGCGGGGGCGATATTGACGCCGAGGCGGCGGTGCAGGGCATTTCCACTGTGCGCTTCCGGATGGAGGAATTAAAAAAGCTGGGGAATGAGCGCACCAACAAGGAAGGGGACCAGTTCGCCGCATTGCAGATCATGTGCGAAATGATGGCGCGGGGCCTGGAATTCCTCCCGGTGGATATTTATAAATCCCATGCCACCAAATATCAGTGTGAGGATGGCAAAATTCGCATGCCCTTTACAGCCCTGAAGGGCTGCGGCGAGAATGCTGCCGCCAGCATTATGGAGGCGGCGGCCCAGGGGGAGTTCCTCTCGGCGGATGATATTGTCAGCCGGGCCAAGGTTTCCAAGTCGGTGGTGGATCTGCTACGGCAGCATGGCGCCCTGGGCGATCTGCCGGAGAGCAGCCAGATGACCTTCTTTTAAAACCTGCTTTTGCAGACAAAAAACCGGCGATACAGTTTTGTGCTGTATCGCCGGTTTGGTTTATGCGAGGACATCGAAGATGGATTTTACAAAGCTGGCAGCAGTGCGATAGATAACCTCGGAATCTATCAGATCCTCATATTCATTGGGGTTGACAATGTAGCCAATTTCGGTCAGCACTGCCGGGCACTGGGTCATCTTTGTAACCACATAGTAGGATTGCTGGGTGCCCCGGTTGGTTCGGCCGGTGGAGGCACAGATGTTTTGGGCTATGTAGTCTGCCAGCGCCTGGGAGGCGTCGGTGAAGTAGTACACCTCCAGCCCGGTGGTCTTGTTGCTGTCCGATGTGGCGCCAACACTGTTATGGTGCATGGAGATGAATAGGTCGGCGTCCTGTTCCTGGGCAATTTTCAGCCGCTCGAACAGCACCAGCTTTTCGTCGGTGTATTCGTCGGGGTAGAGGGTCAGGCTTACATTGGCCCCCAGCTGTTCCAGCAGGCTTTCGGTGGTCAGGGCATAGGCCATGTTCAGCTGGTCCTCCACCGGCCCATAGCCATAGGCCACACCCAGGGCGCCGGGGTCATAGCCGCCATGTCCTGGATCCAACACAATGGAAATGCCCTCCAACGGTTTGCCATAGGTGCTGGACAGGGCGGGCTTTTCCTTGCAGTAGAAAACCAGTTCCTCCCCGTCAAAGCGGACATCATAACCCCAGAAGGCAATGCCCTCGTTGGGAGTGATGGTTACCTTTACGGTGCCTTTATCTGTCATCTCGGACGCCATTGTAAATTTGCTGCCGGTGGCGTTGGGCAGGGCGCCATCTTCAATATTGAACAGCTCCAGATCCAGCTGGTTTTCGGCAAAGTTGGCATGCCAGATGGTGCCAGCGCCGCCGGGAATATAAAATTCATCCCCCTTGGATACCTTTACGGTGTAGGCAGGCTCTATGGCCTTGAGAATGCTGTTGTCCCGGCCCTCCAGCAGGGTTACGGCATCCTTGCGGATTGCGCCCCCCGACCGCAGGAAGAAGTGGGTGGAGGATTCCTTTTCCAGTTCCACATAGTCGGTGGTACCCTGGATTAGGGTGGTAATAAAGTTGCCCTCATTGGCAGCGGCATCGTCCACCGTTACGCCGGCAATATAGTCGGTCACCTCCATCACCAGCTGGGCGTCGCTGCCCACGGCATACAGCTCGCCGGTGGAGGTGTAGGTGGTGGTGTTCCCATCCCACACCAGGGTATAGGTGATGCTGCCTATATTCTTTACCTGGTTGGAGGCAATATCGGTATCAAAAATCAGGTCGGCGGTGTAGGTGGCGGCTATGCCGTTCTTGGAGGTAGCTACAGCCTGGGTGAGCTGAATCTGCTTGCCCAGCACATTGGCATAGACGGTGCTGCCGGAGGGGGCCACGCACCGGACGGTTATCTGGCTGCCCACCCGGGCCGCCGAAACGGTGGACGGGTACATGGAGGCCTGGGTAATGCGGGAGATGCTCCCATCCGCAGTGCCGGTGGTAGGCTGCGGCCGGGTGATGCGAATGACAACCTCCTCCTCGCCGCCCTGGGTGAACACAAATTCGTTCAGGCCGTATTCCAGCGTTACCAGCTCCCCATACAGGCCGTTTTGGGTGGTGCGCTGCACCTCGGTGCCGTTGAGATAGAGGGGCTGCTCCGGGTTGGAAAGGACACTGATGAAATACTTGGCTGTGTTGGTGGTCAAGGTGCTTTCCGGCAGGGTGCAGCCAAATCCGCTTTCCATTTCCAGGTCATAGGGGGCGATGTCATAGTCGCTGCTGTACAGGGCGTTCATCAAAGAACCCAGGCTGTATTTGGAGTTTTTCAGAGCGTCGAACCCCTCAATAGCGGTACCGCCGGTGGCAAAGGTGCGGTTTTCGTACAGCTGATAAGCGGGCTCATATGGGTCTACATACAGCTTGCCGTCAGCGCCGCTGTCTGACGAAATCAAGTTGAGGTTGTGCACTGTAATTAGGCCGGTATCGCCCAGCATCGAGGCCAGGCTGTCCAGGCACCAGCGATAATCGCCATTTACAGTGGTGGCTTGCAGGTCGGCCAGCAGCAGGTCGGGGCTGTACCCCTCCAGCCCAAAGGCGCTCAGGGCGGGGGAGGTGCCGGCTTCAATATCCTCCCGGGAAATATGGCTGTAGATACCAAGCTTTTTTCCGGTTTCCAGCCCGGCCAGCTGGCTGTCCACCGCCGCGGCAACCTTGGCCAATGTTTCGGGGGAGGTGCCGTCGTCATTGAGGATAATGCCGGCAATGCCGTAGTTATACCCCAGTTCCCGGGCAATATTTTCAATGGCGCTCATGGCGTCCTTTTTCGAGGTGTTCCAGCGCAGGATGCCGTTTTCATCCTCGAAGGAAAGGGCGCTGTCCCGCACGGCGGGGTGGTCGGGGGAGGCAATGGCCAGCCCCTCGGCAATATAGGTGGTGTTAATTACGGCATACACCTGAATATCCGCCTTTTTTCCGGCCTTGACTGCCTCGTAGACAATATCGCCGCCGGTGGATTTGCCCTTGTCGTCCAGCAGCAGTTCGCTGGTGGGCATATAGTCGGAGCTGTAAAGGGCGCTGCCCTTGGCGTCATGTACATCAATGAATATGGTGTTTACCCCGTTTTCCTTGGCATAGTCCATAATAGCGTCCAGTTTCTCCGCCACTTCCCCCTCGTTGTAGGGGGAATCAATCAGCAGATCCGCTCCAGTGGCGTGGATGAACAGGCTGCGCATCTGCCCCTCCACCGTTACAGCGGCGGGGGCTGGGGAGGACGGCTTTCGGGGGCCGCCCATGCAGCCGGTCAGGGATGTCAGCACCATCAGGCCTGCCATCAGCAGGGGGACCAGGCGTTTTTTTGGATTCCTCATTCGTTTACCTCCTGTATCGCGCAGGTTGCAGTAAAACGGCCGCTGCGCCCGGCCGAATGGATACCTTATTTAAATATCATACCATTTAATCGGCCGCTTTTCCATAGCTGATGTGGTTTTTTGTCGAAATTCCGTTAATTACCGCCGAGAGCAGCACAATGGAGCACATTCCAATCAGGCAGAGAGCCATCAGCAAAGACTTGGGGGTGGCATAGATGACCGGCTGGGCATAGCTGGCCGACATGCTCAGCTCAGCAATAAAGTACCGGTACAGCGGGCAGGCCAGGCAGGCGGCCATACAGGCGTTGGCCAGCCGGGAAAACAGCAGCAGCAAAAAGCTCATGGGCAGCTTTTCAAAGGCTGAAGCCGCCTGGAACAGCACCGAAAAACCGCCGAAGGAGAGCAGGAACGCCGTTAGGATAAAGGCGGTTTCTCCCCCCAGGCTGGCCGCTGTAATGCAGCCGCTGGTTACCTCCAGCATGCCTCCCAGCAGGGCGTTATAAAACGGGGTGCCAAAGCCAAAGGGCAGGCTCTTAACCAGGGCGGTGCACAGCCAGGGCATAACGCCGGTGTGGCGGAGCAGCGCCCCTATGGCCGAAAAGGTGATCACAAAGGCGCAGATGCCCAGCATCGACTGGGCTGCCCCGGTAACGCTGCGCACCAGCGCGGTGCCCAGCGGCAGGTACCGGGGTTTTGCCGCCGTCAGCTGCCCCTTTTCCATGCCGGTGCTGATAAAAAAGCCCACCAGCACCGAGGCCGACAGGTGCGCCGCCAGCAGGCAGGCTCCAATGGCGGCAGAGGAGTAGAGGGCTGTGCCCACTGTGCCAATGACAAAGGCCGGCCCGGCATTGATGCAAAAGCAGAGCATTTTCCGGGCGGTGCGCTCATCCATACGGCCCTGTTCCAGCAGGGCTGCAATGGTTTTGGCCCCCACCGGATAGCCTCCAATAAAGCTCATCAGCAGGGCGCTGCCCGCCTCCGGGGGCAGCTGGAACACATAGCGGCACACCGGCCCCAGCGGTTTGGCCAAAAGTTCCCCCAGCTCGGTGTGGGCCATCAGGCCGGAAAGCACCATAAAGGGGAATAGGGAAGGGATTACCACATTGGCACATACTATAAGGCCGCTGCGGATGGCGTCGGCCACGCTTTGGGATTCGGTAAGCAGTTTCACTGCCGTAAGCATCACCAGAAGGGCGCCGGTTAGCTGCAATGCCCGCCTTGGGCGCAGCCGCAGGCAGCCCGCCAGGCAGGCGCCGCGGGGGGGATGTTCGGTTTTTGTCACAGCAATCACCTCAAAAACAGTTTCGGTTACGGGAGTATTATATTCGTCCTGGCGCCCATATATATCACCTTAGGGGGTGTATCCAAATGCCTAAGGAGAAAAAAAGCGGCAGGCTTACCCGCTACCTGGAGGACTACCAGGGCAGCCAGGAGCCGCTGCTGCGCAGCTTTTCAGCTGTGCCCTATATCGAGCTTTCGGCCAACACCCAGGTGCTGGTAGATGGCTGTACCAACATACTGGAATATGGGGAGAACTGCATCAGGCTGGCTGCAGGGCGCTTTCATGTGCAGCTATCCGGCAGCGGGCTTTGTATCCGCAGTATGCAGGAACAATGCGCGCTGATAACCGGAGTGATTACAGCGGTGGAATACCTCAGTGCAGAGGGGTGATGGAGTGGGACTGAACCGAATTTATCGCAACACCAGCGGGATGGTGCGTTTTTCCGCTGCCGGGGGGCATGCCCTACGTATGCTGCCGCTGTGCGCCCAAAACGGCATTATCCTGCGGGATATCAAGGCCACCGACCTGGGGTTTGAGGCCAGCGTGCGCATCCCCGATTATCGAAAAGTGGCGGGCTATGCCCGTAAAACCGGCACCAAGCTGCATATACTGGAAAAGAGGGGCTGGCAGATTTGGCTGTTCCAAAACCGGCGGCGCTATGGCCTGTTTGCCGGGCTGCTGGCGGCGGCTGGCCTTTTGTACGCGCTCAGCCGGTTTATCTGGATCATTGAAATCAGCGGCACGCTGGAAAACTTTAGCTCCTGGGAGATTAAAGAGCAGCTGCGGCAGTTTGGCCTATATGAAGGGGTGCTGGCCAGCAGCCTGACGGCGGAAGATATTGAGCGGGGGATGATGGTGTATAACGACGACCTGGCTTTTATTGCTGTGAACATCCGGGGCAGTGCCGTGGAGGTCATTGTCCGGCAGCGTACCCGCACCCCATCCAAGGAGCATGACGACAGCACCCCGGCCAATGTGGTGTCGCTGTATGATGGCGTGGTGCGCAGCATTGAGGTGTACACCGGCCGGGGCCAGGTGCAGGCCGGGGACACGGTCCGCGCCGGCGATCTGCTTATCAGTGCTGTGGCGGAAACACAAAACGGCCGCAGCGCCCTCAAACATGCCACCGGCAAGGTGCTCATTGAGCACGAGGCCGACCTTTCAGTGGCCGTACCGCTGAACGAACCGATTATGGTTCCCACCGGGGGCAGCAAAACGGTGCGGTTTTTGGAGGTGTGCGGCCGGGAGTTCCCGGTGCTGCCTTACTCTTTAGGGGAGCAGGAATACGAGGTGCTGGAGAGGGAAAAGCAGCTCACCGCCTTTGGCACCGCCCTGCCGGTGGTGCTGCGCACCCGGGAGTATCGTTTTCTCACCCCGGGCAGGCTGCAGCGCACCGAGCGGGAGGCGGCCGACCTGGCGGAGGAAAAACTGCTGGAGCTGGAAAGCGCCCAGCTATCCGGGGCCGAAATCCTCCAGCGCACCCTCACCGGCAGAGTGGATGGGAACAGTTTTTTGCTCACCGCCCACTATCTGGTTCTGGAAGATGCGGCACTGGAAAAGGATTTTTCAATAAATTAAATAAAAAATCAGTTGAAATTTTGTCTATTTATGTTATGATATAGTTGTCAGTGTATGCTGGCATTTGTTTCTTATAGGATGATACACGCCCGGGGCAGTAGCCCCTGGGCAGATCGACTGGGATAAAGGCAGGCTGTTTGATGATAGAAAAAACAATCAATATAGACCGGATGGAACACGCTGTCCAGCTGTTTGGCAGTTTGGATGAGAACATCCGGGAACTGGAAAAGGCCTATGGAGTGGTAATACTCAGCCGCGGGACAGAAATCCGGGTAAGCGGCGAGGCGGACGGGGTGTACAAGGCCTGCAAGGCCATAGACAGCCTGTTGGTTTTGGTGGAGAAGGGGGAAGCGCTCAACGACCAGAGCGTGCGCTATGTGATGAACCTGGTGGAGGAAGGCGCCGCCGAACAGGTGAGCGCCATAGCGGGGGATGTTATCTGCATCACCTCCAAGGGCCGTCCGCTGAAGCCCAAAACTCTGGGGCAGAAGCGCTATGTGGAGAGTATCCGCAAAAACACCATAACCCTGGGCATCGGCCCCGCCGGCACCGGCAAAACCTACCTGGCGGTGGCTATGGCGGTGCAGGCCTTCAAGGCGCATGAAATCAACCGGATTATCCTCACCCGCCCGGCTGTGGAAGCGGGGGAAAAGCTGGGCTTCCTGCCGGGGGATTTGCAGAACAAGGTTGACCCCTACCTGCGGCCGCTGTATGATGCCCTGTTTGATATGCTGGGGGCGGAAACCTTCCAGCGCTACCAGGAAAAGGGGAATATCGAGGTGGCCCCGCTGGCCTATATGCGCGGGCGGACGCTGGACGATTCGTTCATCATCCTGGATGAGGCGCAGAACACCACACCGGAACAGATGAAGATGTTCCTGACCCGCCTGGGCTTCAACTCCAAGGCGGTCATTACCGGCGATATCACCCAGATAGATCTGCCCGACAGCAGAAAATCCGGCCTGATTGAGGCCCAGCGGGTGCTGCGGGATGTGGAGGATATTGCCATTGTTTCCTTCACTGAAAAGGATGTGGTGCGCCACAAGATTGTCCAGGATATTATTAAGGCCTACGAGCGCTATTACAACAAAATAAACCGCAAATAGAACCGGTTTTTTAATATATAAGGAATGGTGGGAAAATTTTTTATGGGAGTAGTAAAGGTATACATCGCCAACAGGCAAAAGGAGATAAAAATTCCGTCCGGGCTACGGCTGCTCATTCGCAAGTGCTGCCACGCCGTCCTGGAGATGGAGCAGTTTGGCCACCCGGCCGAGGTTAGCGTCACCTTTGTCAACAACCAGGAAATCCAGCAGATTAACCGGGACTTCCGGCAGAAAGATGCCCCCACCGATGTGCTCTCCTTCCCCATGGGGGAGGGCGGCCGGTACGATTTTAATGAGGATACCGGCGCCTATATCCTGGGGGATGTGGTTATCTCCATGCAAAAAGCGGTGGAACAGGCCGATTTGTACGGCCATTCCCTCAGCCGGGAGGTTGCCTTTCTCACCGTGCATTCCCTTTTGCACCTGCTGGGGTATGACCACGAGGCTGGCGGCCTGGAGGCTGTGCAGATGCGGGAGAAGGAGGAAACCGTCCTTGCCCGCCTGGGGCTTTCCCGGGACAGCAGCTATGTCTCGGATGTAAAGTAGGATAGAGGATTTTTGGTAAAGAGGATTTTATGGATACAAAGAGCGGATTTATTGCAATTGTGGGCCGCCCCAATGTGGGCAAGTCCAGCCTGATGAACGCGATGGTGGGGGAGAAAATTGCCATCGTTTCGGACAAGCCCCAAACCACCCGGAACCGGATTACCGGCGTACTTACCCGGGGGGAGGTGCAGCTGGTATTTCTGGATACCCCTGGCATCCATCGCCCCAAAACCAAGCTGAGCGAATATATGGTGCGCCAGGTGAAAAGCTCGGTGGCGGATGTGGATTTGGCTGTGTTTGTCACCGAGGCGGACCGCCCGCTCAATGAGGCGGAAAAGGCGCTGATTGCCACCTTCCGGGGGCTGCCGGCCCTGGCGGTAATCAACAAGATTGACCTGTTGCAAAACCCGGAACAGATGCTTTCCAAAATGGCGGAGCTGGGCGGCGCTTACCCCTTTGAGGAGATTGTGCCCATTTCGGTGCTGAAAAACGACGGGGTGGATGCCCTGGTGGAGATGCTTTTGGGCTATGCCCAGGAGGGCCCCCACTTTTTTGAGGATGACGCCATGACCGACCAGCCCGAACGGGTGATTGTGGCCGAAATTATACGGGAAAAAATCCTGCGCAACATGCGGCAGGAAATTCCCCACGGTACCGCTGTAACCATCGAGAGCATGAAGGACCGCAAGGGCGGCCGCCTTATCGATATCGACGCGGTCATTTACTGCGAGCGGGACACCCACAAGGGCATGATTATTGGCAAAAAGGGGGAAATGCTCAAGCGCATTGCCACCCAGGCCCGGGAGGACGCCGAAGGCTTTCTTGGCGCGCAGATCAACCTGCGCTGCTGGGTCAAAGTGAAAGAGGACTGGCGCAACCGCGAGGGCCTGATTAAAAATTTTGGATATGTAGAGGATTAAATTTTTCCTGTTGGCTGCTGCGCCTATAATCCCAGGGCGTTTAGCTCATACTGTGAATACCAACTTGAATGGGGAGGGAAAGCAGATGGACGAGCTGGGCGCCTGGCAGCGGTTTGAAGCCACCGGAAGGATTGAAGACTACCTTGTTTACAGCAAAATTCATTCGGAGGGGGCGGCTGCTGTAACACAGCCCCCGGAGGCGGAAAGCAATGCAGATAACCACAATGGGAATTGTGATACGAATGCGGGAGCATAACGACGACCGTATCCTAACCATACTAACCGGGGAATACGGTGTTATTACTGCCTATGCGAGGGGGGCAAAAAAGCTCCGGGGCCGGCTGCTTTCGGCCACGGAACTGCTTTGCTACTCTCGTTTTGTATTGTTTAAAAATAAGGGGCAGTATCAGGTGGACCAGGCGGAGAGCGAGCAGAACTTTTTTGGCCTGCGCTCTGATATTGAAAAGCTCTCCCTGGCGTCCTATCTGGCCCAGCTCTGCGCCCAGGTGGCCCCGGAGGAAGAGGAAGCCGACGCCTTTTTAAAGCTGCTGCTGAACAGCCTGTACCTGCTGGAAAAGGGCCGGCGCTCCCAGGGCTTTATCAAGGCGGTGTTTGAGCTGCGGGTGATGTCCATGGCGGGCTACATGCCCGATCTTGTGGCCTGCAAAAGCTGCGGCGCCTACGAAAAGGGGGAGATGTACTTTCTGCCCCTCAGCGGCGATCTGATGTGCGGCGACTGCCTGGGGGCGGCGGAAAATATGGTGCGGCTGCGCCTCAGCCCCGGCGTTCTGGCGGCCATGCGGCACATCCTCTATTCCGAGCCAGCCAGGCTGTTCGATTTTACCCTCTCGCAGGAGGGGCTGCACTACCTGGGGGAAATCTGCGAGTATTATGTCATTGTCCAGCTGGATATGATGCTGCATTCCCTGGAATTTTATAAATCGTTATTTTCGTTTTCAAACGACATGCTCTGAAAGGAGTGACGCAAGATGTCGATACATAAAAAATATATCCAGTCTTTGGAGCTGAATAAGGTGCTGGCCATGCTGGCAAACGAAACTACCTGCGAGGCCGCCCGGCAGCAGGCCGAGCAGCTGCAGCCGGTTACCGGCTATGAAGATGCCCTCAGACAGATGAACTATACGGCGGATGCCAACCGCTTAACCAACCGTTACGGCACCCCCTCGGCCCAGAATATCCGGGACTGTACCGGGGCGCTGGAACGCGCCCGCATTGGGGCGCAGCTTTCCATCCCGGAACTGCTGCAGATTCTGCACCTGCTCCAGACCATCCGGGGGATGGTGAGCTGGAAGCGCCAGAGCGAGGAGGAGGTAACCGCGCTGGACTATCTGTTCAGCTGCCTGACGGTGTTTAAGTCGGTGGAGGATACCCTGCGCAACGCCATTGCGGACGAGGAAACCATTGCCGATAGCGCCAGCAGCGAGCTGGCCAACATCCGCCGGAAAATCCGGGCCACCCAGCAGCGGGTGCGCAGCCACCTGGATAATATGATTCGTTCCTCCTCCTACCAGAAGTATTTGCAGGAGCAGATTGTCACCATCCGGGACGGGCGGTATGTTGTGCCGGTCAAAGCGGAGTTCCGGGGGGAAATCAAGGGTCTGGTGCATGACACCTCGGCCAGCGGCGCCACAGTGTTTATCGAACCCATGTCGGTGGTGGAGGCCAACAACGAGGTTAAGGTGCTGGAAAGCCAGGAGAAAAAGGAGATTGACCGCATCCTTCTGGAACTTTCGGCCGAGGTGGGCAGCTATGCCGATGCTATTGCCCGCAGCTATGCGGTGCTGGTGGAGCTGGATCTCTACTTTGCCAAGAGCCGCCTGGCCGATAAGATGAAGGCCAGTGTGCCCAACATCACCTGCGACCACAGTGTCCAGCTCATCCGTGCCCGGCACCCGCTCATCGACCCGGAGAAGATTGTCCCGGTGGATATCCATCTGGGCCGGGAGTTTGATACCCTGGTTATCACCGGCCCCAACACCGGCGGTAAAACGGTGCTGCTGAAAACGGTGGGCCTGCTTACCCTGATGATGATGTGCGGCCTGATGGTTCCGGCGGCGGATGGCAGCAGCCTTTCGGTGTTCAGCGATGTGCTGTCGGATATTGGGGACGAGCAGAGCATTGAGCAGAGCCTTTCCACCTTTTCGGCCCATATGACCAACATTGTGTCCATCCTCCAGGTGGCCGACGCCAATTCGCTGGTGCTGCTGGACGAGCTGGGGGCGGGCACCGACCCGGTGGAGGGCGCTGCCCTTGCCATTTCCATTATCGAAAAGCTGCGGGAGCGTGGCTGCCGGGTGATGGCAACCACCCACTATCCCGAAATAAAAATGTATGCGCTGGAAACAGAGGGCGTGGTAAACGGCAGCTGCGAATTTGATGTAGCCACCCTGCGCCCCACCTACCGGCTGCTCATTGGTGTGCCGGGGCGCTCCAATGCCTTTGCCATCAGCGAGCGCCTGGGGCTGGATTTGGGGATTATAGAAAACGCCCGAAGCTACATTTCCAGCGAGAACCGCCGGTTTGAGGATGTTGTCACTGAACTGGAGAGCGCCCGCCAGAACCTGGAAAAGGAGTATACCTCCGCCCACATGCTCAATGTGCAGGCGGAAAAAATCCGGCAGGAGAACGAGCGCTACCGGGAACAGCTGGAACGGGAGAAGGAAACCGAGATTGAAAAAGCCCGGCAGCAGGCCCGTGCCATTGTGGAGCAGGTACGCTTTTCAGCGGACAAGCTCATGGAGGAACTGGAGGAGCTGAAAAGGCAGAAAGACGCGCCGGACTTTGCCGACCGCGCCGCCAGGGCCAAACAGTCCTACCGGGCGGGGATGCGCAAGCTGTATGAGAGCGCCGACCCCATCACCGGGAAAAAGCGGGAGGAGTATAGGCTTCCCCGGCAGTTAAAGCGCGGGGATGCTGTGCTCATTACCGACCTGAACAAGGAGGGCACTGTTATCTCCGACCAGGACAAGGATGGCTATGTGCAGGTGCAGGCGGGTATTATCAAAACAAAGATTGCCGCCGAAAACCTGCGCCTGTTGGACCGCAGCGACCGCAATGTTACGGTGAACAACCAAAAGGTTTCCTTTAAGCGCAGCGATACCCCCCGGCGGGGAACAGCCGCCCGGGGCGGGGTTCCGGCCAGGAGCAGCACCGAGGTGGATGTTCGGGGCCTGACTGTGGAGGAGGCCATTATGGAGGTGGACCGCTTTATTGATGGGTGCGTGCTCTCCCATGTGGGCAGTGTTACCATTATTCACGGCAAGGGCACCGGCACCCTGCGGGGGGCCATCCAGGCCCATCTGCGCAAACATCCCAGTGTGCGCAGCCACCGCTCCGGCGTCTATGGCGAAGGGGAAAACGGTGTTACAATCGCAGAACTGAAATAGATAAAAAACTACTTGACCATCGGGTTGCCCGATGCTTTATAGTGATAGTAGCCTTTATAACCCTGCCCCCAAAATACGGGTGCAGTTTGAAAGGACAGCTTGGCAGAACATCCTAACCCGTAACTGCAATGGGCCTTTTTGGTTCATTTCTGATGGTCTGTATTGGAAAGGGGAGAGAAAGGACGCAGCGGAAATTTGTATAAAGGATAGGTGAAAAATCCAATGAAAGATATGACAAAAGGCAACCCTGTCAAGGTTGTACTCCTATTTTCCATTCCCATGCTGCTGGCCAGCGTGTTCCAGCAGATGTACAATGCCGTGGACACCATTATTGTAGGCCAGTATGTCGGCGCCAATGCGCTGGCAGCAGTGGGGGCTTCGGGGCCGGCCATGTTTTTGGCCATGTCCATTATTGTAGGTATTGCAATGGGTGCCCAGATTATTATTTCCCAGCAGTTCGGCGCTGGGGAGCATGAACAGATGCACACCACCTTTGCCACCGCCATTGTGGCGCTGGCCAGCCTTACACTAATTGCCAGCGTGGTTGGTTTGTTTATCTCCCGGTGGGTGCTGCAGCTGATGAACACCCCGGAAGAAATTCTGGCTGACAGCCAGGCCTATTTGAACGAGATTTTCAAGGGCCTTGTCTTTATGCTGCTGTACAATGTCTATACCAGCGCCCTGCGGGCGGTGGGGGACTCCAAAACCCCGCTTTACTTCCTCATCTTCTCCTCATTCTTAAATGTGGGGCTGGATCTGCTGTTTATCCTCCAGTTTAACCTTGGGGTTCGGGGGGCGGCAATCGCCACAGTCCTCTCCCAGGCAGTATCGGTGGTGCTGTGCGTTCTTTACACCAACCGGAACATCCCCATGTTCCGGCTGCACCTGTCCGACCTGCGCATCGACTTTGCCACCCTGAAAATGATTCTGCGCTTTGGTGTTCCCACGGCCATCCAGCAGAGCATTGGCGCCGTAGGCGCTATGATGGTGCAGGGGCTGGTAAACTCCTTCGGCGCTGTTGCCGCAGCCGCCTTTGCAGCCGGCAACAAGGTGGAATCCTTTTTGATGATGCCCCTGATTAACATTGGCAACGCCACCTCCACCTATGTGGCCCAGAACACCGGCGCCGGCGAAACCGAGCGGGTTCGGGAGGGCTTTAAAAAGGTAACTATCATCAATGTGCTTATTACAATGGCTCTTTCCTCGCTGCCGCTGCTGATACCCGAAAAACTGATGCAAATTTTCATCAGCAGCACCGAAACCGGCGTAATTGAGTATGGCGTTCTCTACCTTTCCACCCTGTTTTTCTTCTTCTTCCTCAATGCGCTGATGTTCAGCATGTCCTCCTTCTTCCGAGGGGTGGGCGACATGAATGTGGCGCTGGCTATGTCTATGGTAACGCTGTTTGTGCGCATTTCGGTGGCCTATGCGCTGGCCAAGCCTTTGGGCTATCTCACCATCAGCCTCTCCCAGCCCATAGGCTGGAGCTGCGCGCTGCTTCTGGCCTTCTGGGCCTATCGTTCCGGCCGCTGGATGCGGTTCAGCGTTGTAAAGCGGGAGCAGCAGGAGGAACAGGCTGCAGCGGAGTAACTAATAGGGAAAGGAACAAAGTGGATGATTTATAACGACGGAAAAGCGGGCTTTTTAACCATGATTATCGGCCCCATGTTTTCGGAAAAGAGCGGCGAGCTGATTAAACAATGCCTGCTCTCCCAAAACTATCAAGGCAAGGCGGTGCGCATTTATAAGCCGGCCATTGATAACCGGTATGGCGATGATGAGGTTGCCAGCCGCATCGGCCTGCGCATGCCCGCCCAGAACATCTCCCAGGAGATCGACCCGGCGCTGGAACGGCAGATTCTGGCCGAGTGCATCGAGGAGGATATGGTGGCGTTTGATGAAGCGCAGTTCTTTTCCCCCGGAATCCTCCCGGTGGTGTGCCGCCTGCTGGAAATGGGCAAGCATGTGCTGGTGGCCGGACTGAACCTGGACTATCTGGGCCGGCCCTTTGGCTCCATCGGCCAGTTGCTGCTCTATGCCGATGAGATTCTGGTTAAAAAGGCGTACTGCAAGTGCTGCGGCCGCCCGGCCATGTACACCCAGCGGGTGATTGATGGCCGGCCGGTGACAGCCAGCAGCATGTCCAGCCTGGTGCTCATTGGCGACCAGGAGAGTTACGAGGCCCGCTGCCGCCTGTGTTTTGTAAAGGACTGATTGTTGTGGACTATGCTATTATCCCGATACCTCCGGAGGCGCGGAAAAACTACCTGGAGCTGCTGCTCCTGGCCGACCCGGATCCAGCCATGCTGGCCCGCTACCTGGATGAATGCGAGATGTACCTGCTCACTGCAAACGGCCAGCCGGTGAGCGAGGTTTGCATTACCGAAGCCGGGGAGGGCTGCATTGAACTGAAAAATGTAGCCACCGCCCCGGAATGGGAGGGCCGCGGCGCTGCCAGCTACCTGATCCGCGCCCTGCTGGGCCGGTATGCCGGGCAGTATCATACTGCCATTGTGGGCACAGCCGAACCGCAGGTAGGCTTTTACCAGCGGCTTGGCTTTGTCCGGTACCGGGTGGAAAAGGGCTTTTTTCTCCAGTATGCCCAGCCGGTTTATGAGGGCGGGGTCCTATTGGAGGATATGGTTTACTTAAAACAGACATTGTAGGAGGATGCTATGGAGTTTTTAAACAACCCAGAGGCTTTTGCCCATGTACCGAAGGATGTTTTGCGGGATAAGCGCCTGAGCCTGCCCGCTAAGGGGCTATACAGCACCATCTGTTCGTTCAGTGCCGATACACCGGTTTCCATCAGTGCCGTGGCCGATCTGTTGGGCCTGCCGGTGGAGGAGATTGACCCCATCTGGGACGAGATGATCTCCTTCATGCGCCTCAAGGAAAAGGAAGAGGAGCTGCTGCGGGCATTGGCCGAAGCACAGGCCGAACTTACCGAATAAAGAATTTTGGGGCCGGCGGCTGAGGAAAGCTGCCGGCCTTTTGCTGCCCTTAAAAATATTTTTTGTCCACCCCTTGTATTTTGTTCTGCCGGATGGTATACTAAGGGTAAATATTTAGAAAATATAAATATTAGAAAAATAAAAATATTAGTATAAAGAAAGGGGAATAAAACAGTGGACCAACTGGAACAGGATGTAAGCAGGCTGATACAAAACTTTTCCCGCTTTGGCCATTTTATCCGGCGGCAGGGCCGGGTGGGGGATCTAAAGGGAGGGGAGCTATCCATCTTGCGGTGTATGCTGCACCACGCCGACCCGGAAACGGGGGAGATGCGCCCCTCCCAAATCAGCGCCCGGCTGGGGCTGCAGCAGCCCACCATCACCCCCAGCCTGCGGGCCTTGGAGGAGAAGGGCTATGTCCGGCGCCGGAACAGTGACCGGGACCGGCGGGAGGTTTATTTTTCGGTTACAGATAAAACGCTGAATTTGGCAGCTGAGGAACGCCGGCGCACAGCCGGGATGTTCTCCGGCCTGGCAGAATACCTGGGGGCGGAGGATACCGGAAAGCTCATGAGCATTATGGAAAAGGTATCCCAGTACCTGGATAAATTGCAGGAGGAACCCGCTGGCTGTGACCGGCGCGGCCGGCACCAGCATCCAAAAGGCAGTGAGGAGGGGTGATTGGATGAAAAAGATGTTCCTGCGGCTGCGGCCGTTTGCCGTACTGGTGGGCTGTTCGGCGCTGTTTATCATCGGCAACAGCCTGGCTAACCTGAACATGCCGGCGCTGTTGGCCGATATTATCAACAATGGCGTGGCACTGGGGGACAGCGCCTATGTGGGGCGCACCGGCGTGAAAATGCTGCTGGTGGCGCTGGCGGGTGTTTGCTGCTCGCTGGGGATGGTGTATTGTTCCTCCCGCATTGCCACCGGTTTTTCTTCCCAGTTGCGGGGGGAGCTGTTTGAAAAGGTGCAGTCCTACTCCGAAGGGGAGATGGACCGGTTTGGCACCGCCTCGCTGATTACCCGCTCCATCAACGATGTCGGGCAGATCCAGCACTTTTTAATGATGATGATACGCAGCATGCTCTCGGCTCCCATCACCGCCATAGGCGGGGTGTACATGGCCTTTTCCAGCAACGCGCAGCTGGCAATGATTGTCTTTGCAGCCATGCCGGTAATTGTGCTCATTGTGGTGGGGGTATCCCGCTTTACCATTCCCATGACCAGGGTTATGCAGCAAAAACTGGACCGGGTAAACCTGGTGCTCCGGGAAAAGCTGCGGGGCGTGCGGGTTATCCGGGCATTTGGCAATGAGGGGTACGAGCGCCAGCGGTTCCGGGAGGCCAACCGGGATCTGACCCGCACCTCCATTAAAATGCAGCGCACCATGAGCACCATGTCCCCGCTGGTGATGCTGGTGCTCAACGCCGCTACAGTGGCTATTATTATGGTGGGGGCGCAGAAGGTGGATGCCAGGCTGATGCCCTATGGCGATATCATGGCCGTGGTGGAGTATGTCATGCAAATTCTCATGTCTATGATGATGATTTCCATGATTTTTATCCGTATACCCCGGGCAGTGGCTTCGGCCGACCGTATCAATGCCATTTTGGAGAGCGATACGGCCATTCTTGGCGGCACTGCAACCGGCGACAGCCAGCGCCGGGGGGAGATTGTGTTTGAAAATGTGACCTTTACATACGAAAATTCGGACGAGCCTGCGGTGAAAAACATCAGCTTTGCGGCGCACAAGGGGCAGACAGTGGCTATTATCGGCTCCACCGGCAGCGGCAAAACCACACTGCTCAACCTGATTCCCCGGTTCTATGACCCGCAGGAGGGGAAAATTTTGGTGGACGGCATCGACCACCGGGAGTATGACCTAAAGGCCCTCCGGGATAAGATTGGCTATGCCACCCAGAAGGCGGTGCTGTTTGCCGGCAGTGTGGCGGATAATATCGGCTATGGTATGGACAATGCCACACCGGAGGATATCTCCCGCGCGGCCAAAATTGCCCAGGCGGACGCTTTTATCCAGGAAAAAATCGGCGGCTACGACGCCGTTATCGAGCAGGGCGGGCAGAACCTCTCCGGCGGACAGAAGCAGCGGCTATCCATCGCCCGGGCAGTGATTCGCCGGCCGGAATTTTATATCTTTGACGATAGCTTTTCCGCCCTGGATTTTCGCACCGATTACAACCTGCGCCAGGCGCTGGCGGATGAAACACAGGATAGCACGGTGATTATTGTGGCCCAGCGGGTGTCCACCATTTTAAACGCTGATTTAATTTTAGTGCTGGAACACGGCGAACTGGTGGGCAAAGGCACCCACCGCAGCCTGATGGACAGCTGTGAAGTGTACCGGGAGATTGTGCTCTCCCAGCTTTCGGAGAAGGAGGCGACCGAAAATGGCAGATAACAGAACAACCAGTTCCTCCGCTTCCACCACCCGTTCCGGCCCGGGTATGGGCGGCCGCAGGGGTGGCCGGGGCGGCCGGATGATTATTTCCAAGCCCAAAGATTTTAAAGGTACCTTTAAAAAGCTCATGGCCTTTATGCGCCCCCACTGGGGCGGTATTGCCCTGCTTATCCTGCTGGCCTCAGCCACTACAATGGCGTCGTCGGTCAGCCCCAAGATTATGGGCAGCGCCACCAATGAAATTGTCCGGGGGGCAACAGCCGCCCTGAACGGCCAGGGGGGTATTGACTTTGGGGTGCTGGGGCGTATTCTTGCTTTGCTCATGGGGGTTTATCTGCTCACCTCGCTGCTGCGCTATGCCCAGAATTTTTTGATGGCGGGCATTTCCCAGCGCACCATGTTTGATATGCGGGAGGCTGTGGACCAAAAGCTGGCCCGGCTGCCGCTGCAATACTACGACACCCACGCCTATGGCGATATTCTCTCCCGGGTCACCAATGATGTGGATACGGTTTCCGATTCGCTGCAGTCCAGCATCATTTCGGCCTTCCGGGCGGTGCTCAGTGTGGTTATTACGCTGGTAATGATGGTTACCATCAGCCCGGCACTGACCTTGGTGGGGCTGGTTACAGTGCCGCTCACCCTCTATTTCTCCATCACAGTGGTGCGGCGCACCCAAAAATTCTTCAAGGGCCAGCAGGCTGCCATGGGCAGGCTGAGCGGCTATATTGAGGAGATGTACACCGCCCACAGCGTCATCAAAGCATATAGCGGGGAGGAGAATGCCAATGCCCAGTTCCGGGAAATTAACGAGGAGCTGCGCACCTATGGGCAGAAGGCCCAGTTTATCTCCGGCGTTATTTCCCCCATTGTTGGCTTTATTGGTAATGTTGGCTATGTGCTGGTTACTGTAGTGGGGGCCTGGTTTATACTGGACGGCACTCTGCTCATTGGCGACCTGCAGGCGTTTATCCGCTACCTGCGGCAGCTCAGCGACCCCATCAACGAAACCGCCGGTATTATGAATGTGCTGCAATCCACTGTGGCTGCCGCCGAGCGGATATTTGAGGTGTTGGATGCCGAGGAGGAGGTGCCGGAGAAAAGCCCGGCCCTGCTGCCCGAGCAGAACACCGGCCTGGTGGAGCTTAACCATGTGCAGTTTGGCTATGAACCCGAAACAAAGGTGATACAGGATCTGGACATCCGGGTCAAGGCCGGGGAGCAGGTGGCGCTGGTGGGCGAAACCGGCGCTGGAAAAACCACCATTGTCAACCTGATTATGCGTTTTTATGATGTTACCCAGGGGGCAATCTGCATTGATGGGGTGGATATCCGGGATATGCCCCGGGCCGCCCTGCGGGAAAAGTTTGGCATGGTGCTGCAGGATACCTGGCTGTTTAAAGGCAGCATTATGGAAAATATCCGCTATGGCCGGCTGGATGCCACCGATGAGGAGGTAATACAGGCCGCGCAGCAGGCCTATGCCCACGGCTTTATCACACAGCTGCCCGGCGGATATGAGTTTTTGCTCAGCGAGGATGCGCTGAACATCTCCCAGGGGCAGCGGCAGCTCATCACCATTGCCCGGGCCATCATCTCCGACCCGGAAATCCTCATCCTGGACGAGGCCACCAGCTCGGTGGATACCCGAACCGAAGTGCTGATTCAAAAGGCGATGAAAAACCTGATGCAGGGGCGCACCGTTTTTGTCATTGCCCACCGGCTTTCTACCATTCGGGACAGCGATATTATTCTGCTGCTGGAAAACGGCCATATTGCCGAGCAGGGCAGGCATGCCGAACTGCTGGAACGGGGCGGGGCCTATGCCAGGCTCTATAACAGCCAGTTTGAATTTGAAAACAGGGCTGTTTAATGAAATGCGTGTAACTTCTCGTTGAAACATTTGGTATTTTGGAGTATAATAGGCACAAGCGCAGAAAGGCTCCCTGCTGCAGCGGGGGGCTTCTCTGTTTTTCCAAATAGCGGCGCCCGGCCTGGAGGGGATAGTATGAGCGTTTATCACAAAGTAAAAAAGAACCCCACCCTTCTGGTCTGGGGTGCGGCAGTGGCAATGGCGCTGGCGCTGGTGGCCGGTATTGTTCTCGCCTTGCAGGGGGGCGGCCGCACTGGCCAGGTGGTTGAGGGCCCGGTGGAGGGCTACACTGCCGCCCAGCATGAGAATGATGCGGATACCCTGAGCTTCCGGCTCAACACCCGGCCGCAGTTTTCTGCCGAGAAGTCGGAGGGGATGCTCTATCTGGAAAACCCGGCGGAGAACCAATATGACATCCAGGTGGATTTGGAGTTGATGAACGGGGATGTGCTCTATTCCTCCCCGGTGCTTTCTCCCAATACACATGTTGATGCAGTCCGGCTTTCTATGCCGTTGTCCGGCGGCATTTATGATGCCCAGGCCCGCATTTTTGCCATCGACCGGGACAGCGGCGTCATTGTGGGACAGATTGTGCAGGACATCCGGGTTATTGTAGAATAGGACTTGATTTAGCGGGAGATAACGGGGCTGTTATCTCCTATCGTCATACAGAAAGCGGGAGATGGTTATGAAAGCAGAAAACTTTGCGGCAAGAAACCTGAGCATGCTCATGGATTTTTACGAGCTTACAATGGCAAATGGCTACTTTGAAAGCGGGGAGAAGGACACCATTGCGGTGTTTGACATGTTTTTCAGGAATATTCCCGACCGGGGCGGCTTTGCCATCTTTGCTGGGCTGGAACAGCTTATTGGCTATATGCAAAACCTGCGGTTTGACGAGGAGGACATAGCCTATCTCCGGGGGCGGGGCATGTTTAGCGAAGAATTTTTGCAGTACCTGGCCAATTTCCAGTTCAGCTGTGATGTCTGGGCGGTGCCGGAGGGCACGCCGGTGTTCCCCAATGAGCCGCTGGTGGTGGTGCGGGGGCCGGTTATCCAGGCCCAGCTGCTGGAAACGATGCTGCTGCTCACCCTAAACCATCAGTCCCTGATTGCTACCAAAGCCAACCGCATTGCCCGGGCAGCCCGGGGCCGGGCGGTGATGGAGTTTGGCTCCCGCCGGGCCCAGGGGTTTGACGGCGCTATCTATGGCGCCCGGGCGGCTTTTATTGGCGGCTGCAGCTCTACAGCCTGCACCATCTCGGATATGCTGTTCGGCGTGCCGGCAGTGGGAACAATGGCTCACAGCTGGGTGCTGACCTTTGATAGCGAATACGAGGCCTTTAAGACCTATGCCGAAATCTATCCCGGCAACTGTACCCTGCTGGTGGATACCTACAATGTGCTGAAAAGCGGCATGCCCAATGCCATCCGGGTATTTGACGAGGTTGTAGTGCCTAAGGGGTTCCGCCCCAAAGGGGTGCGCATTGACAGCGGCGATATTGCCTACCTCTCCAAGCGGATGCGCAAAATGCTGGATGATGCCGGCTACCAGGATGTGGCCATTGTGGCCAGCAACTCGCTGGATGAATATATCATCAACGAACTGTGGGACCAGGGGGCGCAGGTGGACCAGTTTGGCGTGGGTGAAAGCCTGATTACCAGCCGATCCAACCCGGTGTTTGGCGGGGTGTATAAAATTGCCGCCACTGTAAAGAATGGGGAGTATGAGGCCAAAATAAAGGTGAGCGAAAGTATTGAAAAGATTACCACCCCCTGTTTTAAAACGCTCTACCGGCTCTATGAAAAGGACACCGGGAAGGCCATTGCCGACTATGTGGCCCTGTTTGATGAGGAGATTGACGAAAGCCAGCCGCTGACCATCTTTGACCCCATTGCTACCTGGAAAAAGCAGGAGCTGACCGGCTATACCGCCCAAAAGCTGTTGTGTCCCATCTTTGAGCAGGGCAGGCTGGTATATCAGTGCCCCGAGCTGCGTCAGGTGCAGGACTACTGCCGCCAGCAGGTGGATACCCTGTGGGATGAGATGAAGCGCTTTGAATTTCCGCACCGCTACTATGTGGATCTTTCGGACCGGCTGTGGACGGTGAAACGGGAACTGCTGGACCAGGTTCCCCAGTAAAAGCGGTGGAGGGAAGGAGAATGAAAACTTGCAGAAAAGCCCCCTTGATTCTAATTGCCTTGGGCCTGTGTCTGATGGGCCTGGGCTATTGGCAGGGGGAGTTAGAGGTGTACTTTATCAAATCCATCAACCTGTGTTTGGAGTGTGTGGGGATTGGATAAGCTGAAAAAACAGCGCGCCAAGCGCTTTGGCCTCCAGGCCCTGTGGACAGCAGGTACAAATGCCAATATTTTCGGTTTTTTCAGTGCCAGGCTCTACCGCGGGCCGCTGAAAAACCTGTGTGTACCCGGCCTGAACTGCTACAGCTGTCCGGGGGCGCTGGGCAGCTGCCCCATTGGGGCTATGCAGGCGGTGGCAAGCTCTCCCAGTTATAGTGTTTCGGTGCTGGTGCTGGGATTCCTTATGGTAGTGGGGGCGGTGTTTGGCCGGCTGGTATGCGGCTTTCTCTGCCCGTTTGGCTGGTTCCAGGACCTGCTTTATCGCCTTCCGGTGAAAAAAGGGTCCACCAAGCGTCTGCGGCCGCTTACCGGGCTGAAATATGGCATCTTAGTTGTATTTGTCCTGCTGCTGCCCAACCTGGCGGTGAACACATTGGGTATGGGGAACCCCACCTTCTGCAAATATATTTGCCCGCAGGGGGTGCTGGAAGGGGCGTTGCCTTTGGCTGCGGCGGATAAGTTTATCCGGGCGTCGCTGGGGCCGCTGTTTGGCTGGAAGCTGGCTCTTTTGCTTGCTGCTGTGGTATTGGCAGCGGTGTTCTACCGGCCATTTTGCAAATACATTTGCCCATTGGGGGCTGTTTATGCGCTGTTCAACCGGTTTTCTCTCTATCGGCTGGGTTTTTCCCAGGAAAAGTGCATTGCCTGCGGCCGCTGCGCCCAGGTGTGCAGGATGGACTGCGACCCTACCCAGGATGCCAACGCGGCCGAATGTATCCGCTGCGGCGACTGTGTGGCAGTCTGTCCGGTACAGGCCATCACCAAGCCGGAAATTGGCGCCGCCATCCGCCCTCATGTAAAACCATATAAAGGCGTGGAACTATAAAGCAGAAGGAGGGGAAGTGGGCCGCATGGTTCAAAAGACAGACTGGAAAACCGTAGATATGCCGGAGCAGAGAATAGATTTTCTGCTGGAAAAGAGCTTGACTGATAGGGAACGGGAGATTCTGAAAGAGGGGCACCGCCCAAAAGAGATGGAAGATAAGTGGTTTATCTATTATGAGGGCGAAAAGCTGTTTATCCACCGCAGTTGGACGGGATTCTGCATCTATATTGTAGAGCTGGCCCAAGGAGATCAGCTTCGGGTAACAGTGAACCGAAACCCGGAGCAGTATAAGGAAACACTTCTGGGACGGGACCGGGTTAAGGTGGAACTACTAATCAATCGGTTGATTGAGCGGGCAGGAAAAACGCCGGCCCGATGAAGAGTATAACAAGGAGAAAGGAGAAAAAAGAATTGGGAATGATAGGATGCTATACAGCAGTGGATGATACCCTGCTGAACCGGATTGTCAGCGGCGAGCAGGATATTTTAGAGATTGACCCCAAGCAGTATCCGGCGCTGGATATTGATAAATCCTGGCATGCCATTCACTATCTGCTGTGCGGCGAAGCCGGCGATGGCCGGCCGCCAATGGGCTATGTGGTCCCTTTATCGGATGATACTGCCATCGAGTGCGATTTGGATTATGGTGCATTTGGCCTCACAGCACAGCAGGTGCAGGAAGCTGCCGAATATCTAAATACATTGGATGATGCTGCTATAAAGGAGCTGTACGACTTTCCGGCTATGCTGGAAAATGACATCTATCCGCTGTACAGTGGGGATAATGAGGCCGAATTTTATGAGTACCTCCATGCCAATCTGGTGGAGGTGAAGAACTATTTTGCCCAGATGGCAGAAAAGGGGTTTGGCGTTATCTTCTATATTTCGTAGAATAGGGGAGGCAGCCGGGTGTAAAGGCCCGGCTGCCTTTTTGATGTATTTCCAGCAAAAGGTTTTGTTTTTAAAAAATTTTGGTTTGACAATTCGTTTATTAGGGTCTATAATTCTTAGCAGGAGTATTTATTGTGGGCCCGTAGCTTAGCTGGGAAAGCGCTGCGTTCGCATCGCAGAGACCGAGGGTTCGAATCCCTTCGGGTCCACCAACAATTAAAAATCAGATGGAGGCATAGCTCAGCTGGTTAGAGTGTTCGCTTCACATGCGAGAGGTCGCGGGTTCGAGCCCCTTTATCTCCGCCAGTAAAAAACGATAGGTAAAAGTCTGTCGTTTTTTTGTTGGCCTAAGTTTTGTCAAAGGTAAACCTTTTGCTGCTGTGTTGATTGAATGCAAAAGAAACTTTTTATACTATTTTCCTTTCCGAAACCGAAAAAACTGCTATTTATAGTGTTTCGCTATTACAATATAAACTCCCCGAGAAAAAGGGTTATTTTCTCGGGGAGTTTATATTAAGTTTGGGCTAAATTTAAAATTTTGGCGATAAGGAGTTTATAATTATGGAGCGTCTAATCAAAAGCATACAACATGCACTGGATAATGAAAATTATTATGCCGCATTGTTTGTTGCGTTGGCTTTGCCCGACATTTGTGGCAAACTGGAATTTGGAGAGGGTAATGGATTCAGGTATAAGAAATGGTGTGATGAATATTTTATTAAAAAGGGGACTGAAGTATATAGGAACAAAATTAGTCCTTATACAATTATTTCTTCAGAAGACTTGTTTGCATTAAGATGCGCCATGCTTCTCCCATGAAAAAATGGTAAATGTCAAGAAAAAGATAGAAAAAGGTTAGAAAAAAGGAACCAGGGAGAATATACTCCCTGGTTTTTGTTTTAGAAAATCGTGTGCTTTGCCTGTTTCTTTAAGTCCTCCCGGACTGCTTCAGCCAGCAGTTCGATGGGGCAGCCATATAAGTCCGCCATCTTTACTGCTGTTTCAAAGCTGGGGCTGCGTTCCCCCTCCTCATAGGACTGCAAGGTGCGCAGCCCAATATCCAGCAGCTCTGCCGCTTTCTCCTGCGAATATCCCGCCTCTTTCCTCAGCCTCCTGTAGATGGTTTCATGCCGGTTACCTGGTTTTTTTTTGATTGTCCATGTAAAACAACTCCTTTAATTGTAGTCAGACTTTGTCTGCTTAAAGAAATTGTATAACATTTTTCCTATCAAGCCAATGTGAGCAGAAACTGCCGGAACAGCATAGCAGAACAGTCCCCTTTCAGCAGTTTCCGGGGATAGTTGTTTATCCAGTATTGTATATCCTTTATCTGTGCCTGGCTGTAATTGGATATAGGCACCCCTTTGGGGATAAAGCGCCGGATAAGCCGGTTGGCGTTCTCATTGCTTCCCCGCTCCCAGCTGCTGAATGGATGACAGTAATAGATCCTTGTCCGTCTTTTCTTAGAAAGACAGGACTTCTGCATCCCTTCAAAGTCCATAAACTCAGCGCCATTGTCCACCGTAATGCTTTGGAATACCTGCCGGAACTTGGCCCCATATTGCCGTTCCAGACGGTTTAGGCAACGCACTGTTTCTGCTGCTGTTTTGGACCGCATTTTAAAGATGATTTCCTGCCGGGTCATCCGCTCTGTCAGCACCAGTAAGACAGGCCCTGAGCCGTTACGCTGCCCTACTACTGTATCCATCTCCCAATGGCCAAAGGCTTTGCGTCCCTCTACTTCCTGCGGCCGTTCCTCAATGCTTTGGCAGAGAGGCCGCTTTACATGGCAGGGGGTTCTCACTGCTTTCCTGCGCCTTCTCTTACCGCCTCTGGGCAGGTCCTTTTCTGTTAATCGGAGAAAGACCCCATTTTCTACATAGTTGTAGATGGTCCGGGGGCAGAGGGTCAAACCGAAGGTATCCCTTTCCCTGGCAATGCAGAATGCCACTGCCACAGGGGAGTATTTCCCATACAGGATGGCGTTTTCAATGAAGGCTGCCAGATGGTGGTTCTGTCCAATCTTGAGGGGGACCCCCTTGCCAGCGGCCTTGTAGTCGTAATCCTGTTGGGCTATGTCGGCACTGTATGCAGGTATCTTTAGCAGGTCGGTAGTCAGGCGTTCATAGTAGCCCCGTTTTAGCTCTTTGTAAATGCAGGAGAGGTTCCGGCCCAGGTATGCTGCTATCTCTTGGGCCTTTTTCCCGTTTGTGTACAGGGCTTCTATTTTTATGCGTTCCAAGTAGGTAATGTGCTTTGCCCCTTTTCGGCCTGCCATCTGCTCCACCTGCCTGTCTCTGCGTGAGGTACCACAGGGCTAACCAATCAATCAAGCACTTTCGCCGGTTACAAACAGTTACAAATTCTGTTATGCAGAATTTGTAACCATTTCTAACCGACGGTTGCTTGACTGATTTACGCCCTGTGGGGTGGGGCAATTACGGAGGGGTAACGCCCCTCCACCCCGCAGGGGCGACCCTGATTGTGGGATACCTCTGCTTATTCTTTCTCTGCTGCTTCTTTCATATCCTTTTCTATTAGGCCAAGGATGTAGGCATTTACCGACAGTCCTTGATTTTTAGCAAAGTTGGTTATTTTCGCTTTAGTTCCATCTTTTGGAACCCAAAAGGATAATCGTTCTAATTTTGCTTGCAAGCGCTTATTTGCTTCTCTTTGTGCTTGTGTTGGCATAATTTCATCCCCTTTATTGTTATTATAACAGGAAATTGGATATAGCACTATATACAAAATAGACAAAAATATAGAACTATATTCTACAATTCGTCAATTGAAATATATAGAACTATATAGTATAATATAGATATAGCAAGGGGGCGGAAAGGAGGCCTGCCCATGAAGTATAGGGAATTTATTAAACTTTCCCCAGAGCAACAGGCGGCCTACTGGCAAGCAGCTTTAGCAGCAGCCAGGCAAAGAGCCGCAAAAACAAGAAAAACGGCTAAGTGCTCCAACACTTAACCGTCCGCTGATAGGCAAAGACACTTAACCGAAAAAGCCCCCTTGCTATATGTATTTTATCAAACCCATAGACCAAAGTCAAGAGGCCGGGATGGCCGGGAAGGAAGTAAAAATGGACAAGTACAGCGATATTTACAAAACCAGAACCAACCTTTTCCGCTATAACTATGAAACAGAACGCCTGGAGCAGCTGAAAAGGGTGATCCGCAAGGTGAACCAGGGGGGCACCTTCTCCGCTGTTGTGCTGCTGGATGTTTTGGCAGAATTTGAAATTGACAAGGCCCGCTTTGAAGAAAACCCCGAATATTGGGTTGCTTTCTGCGAAAGCCGGATTACTCCTGAAACTGGCTTACAAAGTCCTTATGAGCCTGCTTAATTTCCTCTGGGGCTTTGCAGTAGCGCAATAACTCTTGATATAGAGTATCAACTTCTTGCTGGTCTAAAACAGGGGTTTTGGCGAACAGCTTTACTGTTTCGAGAATTTCTGAACGATGGATGACAGGGACAGAACACTTGGAACATTTTAAATCGGACCGGTTGCTGAATACAATCAGGGAGTGGAATACTTCCGGCTTTAGTTTGGGGAAATTGAATTGTAGGGCTTTGATATGCGATTTATTTTGCAGGATAGGGTTGTAAAATTTTAGGGGTTCTGCGGCTCCGCTATTAGAATAATACAACCAGTTCTTATATTTCTCCTGCCCGTAGATATGCCCGCTGTAATTCTTGTATTCAATAACAAAAAGGCCATACATTGTGATACAGCAGACATCAATCTCGCTGGTTTTTCCTGAAGCTGTTGGCAGGTAAAGGTTTGTCAGGATGTATTTCTCCATTGGTAGTTTATCCAGCTCGTTGCAGAGCTGCAGCTCTCCCAGGGAACCCAAATCGGACAGGACGGCCCGGAAATCCTTGTCACTGCTCTTGGAGTAGCTGCCACCAGTATAGAAATTACCCAGGGATTTTTTAGCCATAGGGGGTTCGCTGGTTTCAGCCGAATTAGAATCGCATACAGCCTCTTGGTCTAAATCTGATGCTTTGGTTGCTGTTTGTTCAGGTGTTAGTATCGGTTCTTCAGCCACTTTGGGTGTAGAGTTTATAGCAGACGCTTTGGTAAAAGGTTCGGTTCCCTTTGTAGGTTTCTCTTTGGGATGGCAAAATAATGCCTTAATTTTCTCAAAAATTCCAAACATTGCATATCCTCCTTTTAGTCAATGTTCGGCATAAACGGCTAAAAAGAAAGGCACCATTTACCTTTATAGGCTCATAGTGTCTTTGATTTACTCCCCAACGCGGCTCCGTTGCGCTCGGGGAATAAATTGGGTGTTCTTCATGCGCTCTATTTTTTCGTAGGTATCATAGCAGCCCCGTAGGACATCCGACTGGACAAAGGAGCCTTTGCGCAGTGGCTTTATCTTCTTTTGCACAGCTATGGGGTTGTCTATAATCATGGCATATTCCAGGGCGTCATACTCCCGGTTGCGGGTCAGGCGGCCCAACCAGGTGGAGCAGCTGACCACTGTTGAGGCCTGCTCCCGCAGGGGTTTTGCCACACGGGTAAAGAACTGGGCTGTTGCAACAATTTTAATCCGCTGTTTGCGCTGCTGGGAGATTTCTGAGAGGAGGTTTTCCGGGATGTCGTTCCACTTGCTGGAATCGTATTCGCTGTGGATTTCATCAATAGCAAAGACCACGCCGTCAGTGCCGTTGCGGATGGTGAGCAGGTCCCGCCAGTCGGTCATTACCCAATCAGCCCGGTAATAGTGGAAGTTGGTCACAATCAGGCAGTGGGGATAGCGCTCCTTAATCAGTTCCAGATAGCGCACCATGGAGATGGTTTTGCCGGCGCCCTGACGCACCACTTAGAAGGTAAAGCCATACTCTGAAAATTCCCCCCGATGTTTTTCCCGTTCCAGAAAATCCACCAGCAACCAGCGGAATAAATCAAAATACTTACATCCAATTTCGGCGGTGCGCAACTGTTCAGAGGTCATCCGAAAAGGGTTGATTTTATACCGGGTAAAGAAGAAAAGCAGAGCGACTAAGAGGGCTGCCAGAAGGATAAGGAAAACGGTTTTTAAAAGTCCGAATATAACGGCAAAGAATGAATGAATCATTCTGCCAAAAGCTGCACTTAACTGATCCATTGTTACCTCTTTCTTACGAAATGCCGGGAATTTTGCGAATAACCCACATTAAAATAGACCATCCAAATTTGATATTATAAGTTACCAAAATAGCCAGTAAACAAGCAGAAACAGTGCGTAATGAGATGAACATATCCAGAAACTGCAAAGTATAAGCAACAGGGCCGAGTGTTACGGCCAAATTATCAAAGCGGGGGAAGGCTGGGAAAAGGCCCACTAAAAATTCTGCCAGGACAATCAGAGGTTCCATAATAAATTCCACAATCACTCTTTAGCCCTCCTCAGTGAAGAAAGTGCGCAGCTTGTGGTAACAGACAATAACTGTAAGCAGAAAAAAGGCCGCTGTAAGGAATCCGCGGATAAACTGGATATATACCCCCGCACCTGAAAAAATATTGAAGGAAACCCCAGTGTATCCGCTCCCCCAAAAATTATCTGGAATACGAAATTGCAGTTCAGCTGTTTTAGGTGTAGCCAATTTGCGGAAAAAGTCGTCCAATGTCTGGTACAGCTGCCCCAGGCCGCCAAACTTTTCGTTTATCATGTTGTTCAGCAGGGCAAGCCGGTTGTGGAAGTAGTTTTCCGGAGGGACTACCAGATATTTGATAAAGTTGGCCACATCCCCAAACCAGCTGAACGCATCGTACCAATGCCCGCCATCGGCAACCAATAGCAACTTGTTCATTGTTTTATCTCCTTTACAACTTTGTTTCCCAATAGGAATGGTCAGAAAATCCACCAGAACTGCCGGAGGAGGGGAAACTGCCCAAAACAATACATTTGAAAATACGGGGAATTAGTGCAATGGAGGTTAAAATCCCGAAAATAACAAGCCCAATATTGACACAAGAACGAATGGTTGTTTTTAGCCCGGATAAAGAATCCTTTACCTGCTCCTGAGTAACAACAACCCGTGGCATTTTGTATTCTTCTGGGGGCCAATCTGCTGCATAGGAGGAGGTAGTAACCATAAACAGAGAAATTGCCATCACTATCACTGCTAAAACTTTTTTCATACAAAAGCACTCCTTATCTGCTAATCCACTTTACAAATGCTGCGACTGAAACAATTGATTGCAAGAGAATAAAGAGATAAAAAGCACTGCTAAATATTTCGCCTATACTGGATCGAATCATGCCAACGGCATAGGCTAAGTACTCCTTATCAAAAAAGATATATCCCATATAGTTCACCTCTTTAAATATTGGGGCCAGAAAAGCCCTCTATCTGTTTCCATAAGTCGGTATACGGGTTTTTATCACTTTCTCCAAAGGGATTTTTAAACGGGTCATATCTGTCCCAGGCGGGCGGATCCGGGATAACAAAGGGGTCTTTACTGGAACTTCCCTCTAAATTGGGTTTTTCAAAAGGGTTGGAAAACTGAAAAATAGATTCCCAAAGAGGTAAAAAGGGGTTATAACCGGCAGCTATTTTATTTTCCGAATCAAAAGGGTTGTGAAAGGCATCATATCCATAGAAGGGTTCCTCTTCGTTCCCTCCCGGCTCTCCGGGGCCCCCCGGATGCGGGGCCCCTCCAGAGTCCTCCCGATAGACAACCGAAAAGGAAACATTCCCCTTGTCCATCCTGCCTTCTACCAAAGCAGGCTCCGGCTGATACCCTTCTAAATCTGGCGATTTAACAGAGTAAGCGGAACCGTGAAAGTAAAAGTGATTGTATTCCGGCAGGGCCTGGCTACCATCTTCAAATAGGTACTGAATGTTCAGTAAATAGAGGGTTCTGGAATAGGTTACTTCCACAGACAAATCCTCATCCGGCATGATACCGGATACCTCCAGAATATTCGGGGTGTAGCCCTCTATTGCCGGAGAGGGGATCTTGTATTCTGCCCCGGTTTCCAAAGGCTGTGTAACCGGTTCGGCTGCCTGTGTGCCGTCAGAATACTGATAGTTGACAGTAAGGGTGTGGGAAGATGGGACAGGGCTATCCGAGGTTTCAACCAGTTCAAAACCGGAAAGGCCGGTGAGCATATTACAGTAACTGGAAGAGCCAAAGCGCCCCTGGAGGGCATAGTAGGCATTCGTACTATTCGTCTGCAGCTTGGTTTGAGAATTGTAAGTATCTTTAGAGGTGTAATCTCGGTAAGAAACAACCGATATTTTCCCATGTGAATCAACCCCAATAGTAAGAGAGAACCCATCACCCTTTACCCAGGGGTCTTTCACCCCATTGGAGAGTGTATACAGCGAAAATTGGGGATTATCCAAAACATAGATTGTAATCCGTGCGGAAACTGTCGTACTACTGCTTGCCATGATAAAAATGGTTTTGGAGGGGTCATCCAGGGCAGCACGGTACAGGGGATAGTATTCCTGAAGATAAGAAAGGTATCTTTCATTTTGAACATCATCATAGGAAAAGGAAAGGCGGAACTTGCCAGGCTCATATTCTTCCAGGTATTTATAGATAGAACAATTGGAAAAAGCGAGATTGGCCGCAAAAGAAACGGTTGTAAGGGAAAGCATTGTAAGGATGGCAACCAATACTGCAAAGAACTTTTTCATTTTACTGCCCTCCTAAACCATCGACATAATCCTTAAAATCAATATCATTGGGAATATCAAAAGGGTCTTTAATCCGAACATCCGGAATCCCACAGCTGGGGAAATCCGGCATATTAGCTGGAGAGTATCCCTTTAAAGGGTTATAGTCCTCCCCCCATTCCAAGGGCTGGTATTCAAATTGGAACGGGTCAAAGAATTTCCAGGAGTTATAGGATAGGTCACCGCCGCTGTCCCCCTCCCACCAACTATCAGGAGTGCCAGAGCCGGAACCGCCACCAGGTTTGATATTCTGGTCGGGGATGCCATCCCCATCCGTATCAATATTGGTATCTGCTTTCCCGTCGCCGTCTGTATCAATATTTAAGTCCGGCTTTTTATCCCCATTGGTATCAATGTTAATATTGGGTTTTCCGTTCCCGTTTGTGTCTATGTTCAAGTCTGCTTTCCCATCGCCGTCTGTATCAACATTTAAGTCCGGCTTTTTATCTCCATTGGTATCAATATTGATATCCGGTTTGCCATCCCCATCTGTGTCTATATTGAGGTCTGGTTTGCTGTCCCCGTTCGTGTCTATGTTTAAGTCAGCCTCGCCATCTTCGTTAGTATCGATGTCAATATCTGGCCTGCCATCGCCATCTGTATCAACATTTAAGTCCGGCTTTTTATCACCATTGGTATCAATATTGATATCCGGTTTGCCATCCCCATCTGTGTCTATATTGAGGTCTGGTTTGCTGTCCCCGTTCGTGTCTATGTTTAAGTCAGCCTCGCCATCTTCGTTAGTATCGATGTTAATATCCGGCCTGCCGTCGCCGTCTGTATCAATATTGATATCCGGCCTATTGTCGCCGTCCGTGTCAATGTTCATATCCGGTTTGCCATCCCCATCGGTATCTATGTTCAGGTCAGCTTTTCCGTTGCCATCCGTATCAATGTTTATGTCTGGCCTGCCGTCCCCATTGGTATCCTTGTCCAGGTCCTTATCCGGGTCATAGGGCGGGTTTACTGGCGGGGTGTCGTTTCCCGGTATACCCAGCCACCAGTCATAGTCCCGCTGGCAGAGGTAGGAGTTCCCGCCTGGCGCACCGCCTTGGGCAAAGCCTGCCACTTCAAAGGACTTCCCGCCAATACTGCTGTGATAGGGGTACATTTTGATATTGCCATGATAGAACGGCTCCCCAGAGATGGGGGAAGAAGCCAATACATAGGTAAAATTGCTGGAATAGGAAACATTCTTTAACAGCGGGGCAGATACCCATACATTGCGTTGGGCATCGTGTTTCAGAACCAGCACATCAAACTTGTTTTGGAAGGGTAAAAAGCGCATGGTATTGCCATCTGCCATCCCCTGCCGGTGCCGGGGGCTGGTAACATGCCCAAAGGAGCCGAAACTGTAGGCAGAGAGGGAGGAGGAACTCTTCCACTTTAGGAAATAGACCTCATATTGCCGGTCATACTGGACGCCCTTTTCCTCGTTATACCGGTTATATACCCCCTGGGACAGCAGAACCAGATAGGGGCTGTTGGTGCTGTAGAAGTTATCCCAGAAGGTTTGCTCATCGGTGCCCCAGCTGCCCTCAATATCAAGGGAGGTATCAAAGAGGGAGCCTGTTGTTGAGGGGTTGGTGTCAGGTGTGATGAAGTCGGGGATAGCCGGGATATATTCCGGGTCATAGGCGTCTGGGTCGGAGGGCATGGGCACAAAGTCTGCAAAAGCCACGACCGAGCAGCCCAGTATGACTACCAAGGCCAGCAGTATAGAAATGTATTTTTTCATACGAACCCCTTATTTATCTTACTTACCAAATCCGCTGACAATAGCCGCTACAACATGAATGCCGGTAATAATCAGGAAGATGTACAGGGCGATGTTAATAGCGCTACCAATATTATGCCGCAGAATGGCAATGCCGCCCTCAACAAAACTGGGGTCCCAGGGGATGTATGGGTTATAGCTGCTTGAAAGAAGAATAGATTCAAAAGACACTATGAAGCCTCCTTACATATAGAATAAGGGCGGCGACTGATTTGCCGCCGCCCGGAAAGGGAAAATTAAGCGCGAAGGAACCGCAGGAGCATACCAGGGATAAGCCGGATACCAACCATAATGGCAAACAAACCAAGGCCAACTGGAAGAATAACTGCAATATTTGCCACTACAGCCTCTACTACAGGGGAGAGCATTTCCTCTGTAATGGCAACCTTAGGCAGTGTATCCACCTCTGAAGCAAATGCAGTAGTTGCGGAACCTACTGCCACCAGTGCACCTGCAACAGGTGCAGCCATTAGCTTTGCATTTACCTTTGTCCCAAATTCCGACATAGTATTTTTCATTCGCTCGAACATTTCATTGTCCTCCTTTTTATAATTGTTTTATAAAGCACTTTTGATAAAAGTGCGATAAAACCAAACACATAAAATTGCTACCAGGCTGACAGCACAAGAGATGGGGAACAGGCCAAACAGGAACAGGTCGGAGTTGTGACGAAGCGCACAAAGTTCCCTGTAAATTGGCTCAATATCCTGGGGTGTAACTACTTGGCTGGGGCTGTTATCCTCCATAGGTTCTATGGGGAGCAGCTGCCCGGCCTGGTTTTCTTCCTGTTCTAAATCTTCCAGGGCTTCTGAACTTACAATCTCCGCCAGTTCGTTTGGAGGTACTTCCAGGCTCAAGGCATAGACCGGAGACTGAAGTGCAATCCACACTGACAGGATGGAAAATAGTGCAAAAGCAGGGAGTAGTCTTTTATCCATCATTCGCAGGCCCCTCCTGTCCTTTAAAACTCAAATCAAAGGTCTTGTATTTTACGCCCATCTTTGCCTGGGGGATATAGTATTCCTCCCCCTGGAACTGTTCATAATCCCGATTGATGTATTCTGTAGGGACTTCCCGTTTCAGATCCTTACCGCCAGCAAAGTAGTATTTCCCAAAGATTTTATTGCTGTCCTTGGTGATGTATTTTGTCACATAATACACAACCGCTGCCCGGCCATCCAGTCCTATGACGGTGCTAAAGCCATACTTCCAATCTTCCCAGTTATATATAACCTGCCCATCTTCATTGCGCAAGCCGCTGTTTTTCAGATTGAGATTGTCCCCACTGATTAAACCATGAAAATGGATAGCTGGGCTTTCTTCCCACTCGTGTTCCTTGTGATATTCTGGAAAGAGGATATATTTTAAATCCTTCCGGCGTACTGCATTGGATAAAAAGCTATGTAACTTGTCCTTGATTAGAGCAGGGCTATACCGGTCAATCTTCTTTTCATCCAGTGTAAGGGTGATGAAATACTGGAAGTCATTGGCAAACCCTATTTCAAAGGCTTTGTCAATCGCCCGTTTTACACTGTCGCTTCGGACCCTGTCCTTTGTTTCTTTGAACTCATCCTGCCAAAAAACCAGGGGGACATATTCGCCAGTAAAGGGGTCCAGTATTGTTTTTCCTTCTACAAATTTGTATGCCATCTCATCTGTCAGGGGGTTATACTCCTGTAAACTCTCTCTTTTCTTCTCTTTCCCAAACGGTTCCACTTTGTGTGGATTGAATATCGGTTTTGAAAAACAGGTCACTTTAATCACATTATCCGGGAAGTATTTGACCCGGCAGTTGTATTTAACTAAGAAATCAGAGGCAGGGCTAAAGATAGAACGGTTCGGCCGGATACCAGGCTGCCGCTTGACGCTTTTTTGTGGCACCTATCAAGTAGGCCCCTCCGGGGCCTGTGCCACAAAGGGAACACGGCCCCAAAGGGTTTGGCCCTTACTTGCCAATTCGGGCAGTAAACCGACCGTCACGGTTTACTGCCAGTTCCAGCCGGATGATATCCCCGGGGAAATATTGTGTACCAGACCAGACGGAACCGACTGCTCCGGTGGAATCGGCGGCATAGATACGCCACATTTTGCGGCGCTCTCCGGTTTCCTTATTGGTGAAATCTGTTTCCTGCACACTCAGGACACTGACCTCAATGAAGGGGTTTGCATACTCTTTACTCATTTCCTTTTTCTCTCCTGTCCTTTTTATTCTGGACCATACAACCTCTTTTGCTTTCGTTTCTTCTCTGCTATATATTGGCTTGGTGTTAAAAAGATTTCTTCAAACTTTGGCCCATTTTTTCGGGGTTTTTCTCCCCTTTTTTTATTCTATCTTTATTTTACAACTCGCACTCCCATGAAAAAATTCAAAAAACCAGTTGACAAAACTTGAAAGAATTGATATAATAACAACTGTCGCTAAGAGGTCCCAGAGGCAGCGGCGGAGAGCAAA
>CAOKWH010000011.1 GCA_948473085.1 uncultured Clostridia bacterium | reverse complement strand
TTTGCTCTCCGCCGCTGCCTCTGGGACCTCTTAGCGACAGTTGTTATTATATCAACTGCTTCCTTTTTTGTCAACACCTTTTATCAAAAAATTTGTATATTTTTATTCCTGCTTTCTCCGCACCGTTTTGGGCCGTATCCGCCGCCGCTATACAAGCCGGGAAAAACATGCTACAATCTAAGAAAAATCGGGAGGGATTCGATGCAGTGGATAGACGGCAGCACTATTGACATCAAACAGTATACCGGAGAGCAGCTCTGCGAAAAACTGGCGCTGGAACAGTGGGGCTATCAGCCGGAGGAGTGGTTAAACTGGCCCGATTTTATCCGGGTTGCCTGCTTTTTAATCGCCTTTGATACCGAACTGACCATGCAAGGGATTTTCACCTTCCTTGAAAATTCCATCGGCCAGTATTCCGGCCAGATTATACAGGCCTTTCGCGCCATTGGTGATTATAGCGACGCCAATTGTTTAGAGACCATTTGCCAATGCGCCCCGCCCGGCCGTATAAGGGAGGAATTTTTATCTGTCGAACTCCCGGAATACAACATCTCCTCCTTTTCCTCCAACCATGAATTGGAAGAGGACTGTACCAAACGGATTGGAGAACTAAGCAGAGAGCTCTATCTTTATACAGGCTTTGACCTATGGGGCCTTCTTTTCAGCTATCTGGACAGGCAGATAAGCCTGCTCTGATTTTAAAAGGCCGTTCTTCTATCAACAGTTTCTAAACAAATTAAGCCGCAGAAGTAAAAAACTTCTGTGGCTTTTTAGTTGGCATACGGCCGTGCCTAATGGGCCTATTTCTCTGCCTGGTAGATGCTTTTTCCATCCTTGATTGTTTCCAGCACCTGGATGTTGCGGATTTCCCCAGCAGGTACTGCCAGTGGGTTTCGGTCCAGAATAACCAGATCCGCCCGCTTGCCGGGCAGGATGCTGCCCCGGCTCTTCTCCTCAAAATACTGGTAGGCAGCGCCCAGGGTAACGCCGTGAATGGCCTCCATCACCGTAATGCGCTGGTCGGCCCCCATATCGGTACCATCCTTGGAGAGGCGGTTTACTGCCGCCCAGATGGTCAGCAGCATATCCGGCGGCACCACCGGGCTATCCTGGTGCATGGTATAGTGTACCCCGCGGTCGATGGCGGCCCGCATGGGGCTAATATGCCGCCCGCGCTCCAGGCCAAAGTTGCGGATATGCACATCCCCCCAGTAATAGGTGTGTACCACAAAAAAGCTGGCTATCATACCAAGGCCGGGCATCCGGTCCAGCTGGTCATCCCGGACAGTCTGGCAATGCACCATAACCGGGCGCAGGTCGGCAGTGCTGCCCTGCTCCTCCTTTACCTTTGCATAACAGCGCAAAAACTGCTCGGAAGCTGCATCGCCATTGCAATGCACCAGAATCTGCTTCTGACGGGAGATGGCTATACGGATATAATCCTCCACCTGCTCATCCGTATAGATGGGGTAGCCGCAGTAATCCGGTTCCCCGCCCAGATAGGGCTGGCTCATCCAGGCTGTGCGCCCCTGGGGGGAACCATCCAAAAACAGCTTGTATCCACCGGTGCGATAGTGCCCATGGTAGGCAAGCGCATCCTCCTCCACAATGCCGGTGGCATTGGTAAGGTCGGCGTAGCCCACCAGGTCCAGATAACACTCGGGGCTGTTTGCAAACTTTTCCATCAGCGCTGCACTGGCTGTAGATGTCATACCATCCTGTGCCAATACAACGCCCCGCCGGGCGTATTCCTTTTGAGCCTGGGCAAATGCCCGCAGCGTTTCCTCCTCCCCGGCATTCTGCACCGTTTTGGCCAGTGCCATAAACGCATTTTCTTCCAGGTAGCCATTGGGGCTGCCATCCGGGTTCCGGCCAATTTTTCCACCCTCCGGGTCGGGGGTTTGGGCGGTATATCCCAGCATTTTCAGCATACGGCTGTTTACAACCCCCATATGGCCGGAAGCGTGGGCGATGACAATGGGGTTTTTCAGCCCACTGGCATCCAAATCCGCCGCGGTGGGATGCCGGTATCCCGGCAGATTGTTGTGATCATATCCAAACCCCACAAGAGGGGCATTTTCCCCTATCTGACGCTCCTGCTGAAAACGCACCAGTGCCTGGGCAATCTCCTCTGGGGTATGGCAATCAGCCAGCGGCACCTTGTCCAGCATGGCCGCCATAGATGTAAAATGGCTATGCGCATCAATAAAGGCAGGGAGCACCGTATGCCCTTCCAAATTGATGAGCCGGGTATCCTCCTCCCGGCGGCCCAACAGTTCACTGTTGCTGCCTACAGCGGCGATACGGCCGTCTGTAACCTGTACAGCCTGGGCAATTTGGTCCCCTTCCATTGTAATAATAGTGCCATTGTAATAAATGGTACTGCTCATGGTTCTACACCTCTTTCTTAGCCTAAAATTCCATACAGGTACAGTATACCAGAAAAATTCATCTGCACATGTAGAAACTGTGAACTTTTCGGCCTTGTCCGGTATAATTGCCTGTTTCTCCCCTCTGATCCCGGCATTAAACATTTCAGGGGCAGCGCAATCAGTGCCATCCTTTCCCATCTTCTTTGGAGAAAGCAGGCTTTTTATGCTATAATAGACATAAAAGCGGATATTATACGCCCAAACCCTGCTTTGACATAAAGGAGAGGATTTTTCTGAATCTGCCCAAAGAATTTGCCCAGCGTATGCAGCAGCTACTGGGAGAAGACTATCCGGCCTTTTGCGCCAGCTTGGAACAGCCCCCCTGCCGCGGCCTGCGGCTGAACCGGTGCAAAGCGCCAGCCAACCTGTCCCTCCCCTTTCCGGTGGAACCGGTGGACTGGTGCCCCAGTGGGTATCATTATTTGCACGAAAGCCGGCCCGGCCTGCACCCTTGGCACGATGCCGGAGTATATTATATCCAGGAACCCAGCGCCATGGCAGTGGCCGAAGCCGCTGCTCCACTGCCTGGGCAGCGGGTACTGGACCTATGTGCCGCCCCCGGCGGAAAAAGCAGCCATCTGGCCTCGCTGCTGGGGGATACTGGTCTGCTGGTATCCAACGAAATCCACCCCGACCGCGCCAGAACCCTCTCCCGGAATATGGAACGGATGGGGCTGCGCAACATCCTTGTTACAAATGAAAGCCCGGCTCGGCTCTCCCAGCGTTTCCCTGGATACTTTGATGTAGTTGTGGTGGACGCCCCCTGCTCCGGGGAAGGGATGTTCCGGAAGGACAAAACAGCCGTTGCCGAGTGGAGCTTGCAAAATGTGGCCCTTTGCGCCGCCCGCCAGGACGAAATCTTAGAGGAAGCCGCTCGTATGCTGGCCCCCGGCGGCCGCCTTCTTTATTCCACCTGCACCTTTGCACCAGAGGAGGATGAGGGCAGTCTCTGCCGTTTTTTATCCCGGCATCCGGATTTTAAGCTCGCTCCCCTGCCCGACTGCCCTGGAAGCCTGCCGGGACAGCCAGGCTGGATATCAGAGCCTTGCTCTGGGCTGGAACTTACCCACCGCCTGTTCCCCCACCGGTTAGCTGGGGAGGGGCACTTTGTGGCACTGCTCCTCCGGGAAGGAACCAGTGGGCATACTGCCCCTTTTCCGGCAGCGCCCACCCGGAACCAGCAGAACAAAAAGGCTGCCAAACCCGACCTTGCCACCTGGGAACAGTTTTGTAGGGATACCCTCTTAGCCCCCATTCCCGGGGAGCTGGCGTTGTTCGGTGACACCCTCTATGCCCTGCCGGATGCAGTGCATGCAGGCAACGAGCTGGACGGCCTGCGGGTACTCCGAGCCGGATTGGCTCTGGGCCAGCTGAAAAAGGGCCGCTTTGAACCGGACCACGCCCTGGCCCTGTTTCTAAAACCGGGGCAGGTTGTGCGCAAGCTGAACTTTTCCTCTGATGACCCCCACCTTTTGGCCTATCTGCGCGGGGAAACCATCCCTATTGACTCCGCCCTATCGGGTTATACCCTCATAACGGTGGATTCCTTTTCTCTGGGGTGGGGTAAAGCCTCCGGCGGAATTCTCAAAAACCACTATCCCAAAGGGCTGCGCCGGATGGGATAATCCATCTAAAAACCGTGGATACTCTTTGTACCCACGGTTTTTCCCTATCCCATTCGGGTTTGAGCTGTCGCTGGGCGGCAAAAATGCCAGGGAATACTATGCCAAAAAGCAGCCTTCGTCATGGGAATCAATGACCCCCACTGCCTGAAGATAGGCATAAATAATGGTAGTGCCAACAAATTTCATCCCTCGCTTTTTTAAATCCGCAGACAGCCTATCGGATAGCGCAGAGCGATCCCGGCCCTGTTCCCGGATAACCTGCCCATCAGTCCACCCCCAAAGATAGGTGGAAAAGCTGCCATACTCCCGTTGGATTTCCCGAAAAATCCTGGCGTTGTTTACAGCTGCCTGAATTTTTAAGCGATTGCGAATAATGCCCGTATCCTGCTGCAGGGCCTCCATCTTTTCATCCCCATAGGCGCACACTTTGTCCAGGTCAAAGAAATCAAAGGCCTGCCGGAATGCCTCGCGCTTGTTCAGCACACATTCCCAGGATAGCCCCGCCTGAAAGCACTCCAAAATGAGCATTTCAAACAGCCTTTGATCCTCCCGCACTGGAACGCCCCATTCCTCATCATGATAGCGCAGATACAGTTCATTTTTGGGGTTGGCCCATGCGCAGCGCTGTTTACCGTCCTTCCACTCCATCTTCATCCCTCCAGGAAAATTTATAGGGCTGTCCCAGTTTTTGGCACAAACAGCCGGGACATATCCACCCCTTCATGCTTTAGTAGCCAGATTTTTTTCTCAATTCCGCCGGCATAACCGGTCAGGCTTCCACTGGCGCCCACCACACGATGGCAGGGGATGACAATGGAGAGGGGATTGTGCCCCACTGCTCCCCCCACCGCCTGGCTGGACATAGAGCTTTTGCCCATTTTGTCCGCCAACAGTTTGGCAATATCGCCATAAGTAATCCACTGCCCATAGGGAATACTGCACAGGATAGCCCACACTTGCTGGCGAAAATCGCTGCCCA
Organism: uncultured Clostridia bacterium; assembly: GCA_948473085.1. Taxonomy (GTDB): domain Bacteria; phylum Bacillota; class Clostridia; order Oscillospirales; family Ruminococcaceae; genus Avimicrobium. Next base: position 61,606 of record CAOKWH010000011.1, on the reverse strand, counting down.
GCGGACGCAGAGGCAGCTCCTCCGGCCGGGGCTGTTTGCCGGCAAAGTAAGCATCCAGCCAGTTCCGGGTAGTAGAAAACACCGGCAAATCCGGCCCTTCCTCCATCTGGTCCCGCACTGTGCCGCCAAAATATTTCTGACCCTCCATCCAAAGGCCCACCAGGTATTCCCCATCACTGCAGAGGGTCAGCGGCCCTATAGGAGAGGCGTAAATAGCAGAATAATACATGACAATTTCCCCTTTCTGCTCCATGGGCGCCTGCCGCGGCAAGCACCGTTTATTCAGAACATTAGTTCTTTTATTATAGCATCTTCTTGCTCTTTTGGGAATAGGTACAGGAAAAAGAGCCGCTAAAAATTTTTCTTTTAGCAGCCTAGCAGATATTCACCAGATTTTGCAAATAGATATTCACTAAAAGACAAATCTGACGCCTTCGCAGCATCCGACATGTTTTTCATCTTTTTTCCATTAAAGTATTATATTGTCGATGGTTGTTCTTTTCTGCCAAAATAAATACAGAAAGGCAAAGGTCCAGGAACATCGCCTGAACCCTGCCTAAAGAAAGGTATGGCATTGAGGAATAAAGCTGAGATAAAACGCTGCATGGAAGTACCATCGCAGCAGATACCGTACTGTGGCGGCAAAACATCGGCGCTTCTTTTAAAGGCAGGCAGGCTGTTTGGCATTACGCTTCCCGACGGCCGCGCCGGCTCATATTAATTTTATCGGCAATCATGGCAATAAATTCGCTGTTGGTGGGCTTGCCGCGGGATGAGTTGATGGTATAGCCAAAGTAATTCTCCAATACCTCCACATTGCCCCGATCCCAGGCAACTTCAATGGCATGGCGAATCGCCCGTTCAACCCGGGAAGCCGTTGTGTCGTACTTTTTGGCAACGCCGGGATACAGCTGTTTGGTGATGGCAGAAAGAATTGTATGGTCGGCTATAACCATTAAAATGGATTCCCGCAGGTAGTAGTATCCCTTAATATGGGCTGGTACACCAATTTGGTGGATAATTTCGGTGACAGTAAGCTCCAGGTCGGTCATATCGTGGGAGGCACCTTCCTCCTCCAGCTTGCCAGAACCAATCAGCTGGACAATACGCTCAGCCGCTGTATCGGCAGAAAAAGGCTTGAGAAAATAGTAAAGCGCCCCTGCAGAAATCAGCTCCCGCTCCAAAACGCTGCTGTCAAAGGTGGACATCAGCAAAAACTTGGGGCTTTCCTCCCCCAACTGCTGGAAGGTGTTTTTCATAACGCCAATGGCATCCAAACTGGGCATAAACACATCGGCCAGCACCACACCAGGACGCTCCTTAGAAATGGTTTCCAGCAGCAGGGAACCATCCTTCGGGATACATACTACTTCAAACCCGCATTCTGTAAGTAGTGTTTCCATCTGAGAGAGAAATTCTTTGCTGTCATCTGAAATTACAATCTTGCTCTTTACCATTGTCAACATAGCCTCCTGTGTCTAACTGTAAATTTTATCCATATTTTAACATATATTTCCAAATACTTCAATACTGTTTTGCCTTTTTACAGGAACTATATTTATTATAAAATTGATGATAACTTTTGTCAATTGTGCTAAATAGTTTTGGGACTATTCCTGCGTTTATTCGTCAATAACATACAAATTTCGACAGGCTTCGACAAAATTAGAAGGCCCAAAGCGGATAAAACTCCACTTGGGGCCTTCTATTATTTAGAATTGATTCCAGTTCATACTATGCAGCTGTATTGGACTGGATGGTGGCCGCTGTTTCCTCCATATTTTCGGCAAAGATGCCATAACCCCGTGTCAAATCATTGACAAATACATGGGTTACCGCACCCACCAGTTTGCCATCCTGTATAATGGGGCTGCCGCTCATGCCCTGCACAATTCCTCCGGTTTTTTCCAGCAATTGTGGGTCGGTTACCCGGATAACCATGCTTTTGGTTTTGGAAGCGGAAGCCAGATTTACCTTTTCAATGACAATGTCATAGCATTGTGGGTTTTTGCCCTCCACTGTAGTATAAATCTGGGCCGGGCCCTCCCGCACCTCCTGCTTGAGCGCAATGGGCACTGCCTGGGTGGTGGTAATGGGCATTGAGCGCAGCTTGCCATAGACACCGGTATCGCTGTTGATGGCCATAAACCCAGTTAGCCGGCTGCCCTCAAAGCTGCCCTTGAGGGAACCGGGATCCCCGGCTACCCCCTTTTCTACACCGGTAATGGACACATCCACAATTTCACCCTTGCCCAGCGGCAGCACCTCCCCGGTATCCACATCGCAAACAGCGTGGCCCAGGCCGGCAAAGGTCATGGTATTGGGGTCGTAATAGGTCATCGTGCCAATTCCCGCCGAGCTGTCCCGGACCCAGATACCAGCCTTGTACTCACCGTTATCGGCCAGCACCGGTTTAATGGTGCCGGTTATGGTTTCCCCCTTGCGGTTTAGCACATAGCTGATCTCCCTGCCGCCGCTGGCGGACATTACGGCCGCCACATCCTCATTTAGCTGCATGGGCTGCCCGTCCAACTGGGTAATCACATCGCCAACGCGAATACCCGCCTGCTGGGCCGGGTTTACAAATATCCCGTTCTGCTCTACATCGGTGAGCCCTACAACCACCACCCCTTCGGTAAACATTTTTATACCAAAGGGATAGCCGCAGGGCACCACTGTTTTATGCCCTACAAACTGGACATCCACCTGTTTGATGGATACGGCTCCCAGCATTTTCAGCTGGGCCGTACCGGTGCTACCCTCCCGGGCAGTTACCGCCCCCTCAATATTAAGAGGGGTGCCCACTTTGATAGAAGCCGGCTCTGATTGCGATTCCGCCAGGTAAAAGCTATCCGGCAGGGCGCTGTCATAGTACAGCACCGCCCCCATCAAAACCATCACCGCTATGCTCAACAGGCCGGCAAAACCCCTGTATAATTTTCTCATTTTGATAAACCCTCCGTTTTATTGTTCGTTTGCGGCCCTTTTTACCCCTCCTTTTCTGCTGTCAAAGAGGAAAACCAGTGCCGGAAAACCCCTTTCCCTTTCGGGCGCTGTGTGATACAATCGTAAGCAGAAACAGCCTATGGAGGGAAACAGAGATGCAGGTTGCCATTATTGGTTCCAGAAAAAGCTACGGCTTAACCGCAGCTGCAATGGTTACCCATATACCCAAAAATTGCACCCGGATTTTCAGCGGGGGCGCTACCGGCATCGACCGTGTTGCCCGGGAAGCTGCACAACGGCTGAATATCCCCATTACGGAATATCTCCCAAACTACGCGCGATTTGGCCGCAGAGCACCACTGGTGCGAAATATTGAAATTATCCGGCGGGCGGACCTGGTGTTGGCCTTTTGGGATATGGCTTCCCGCGGCTCTGCCCACGCCATTACAACCTGTTTGCAGCGGGGAATCCCGGTAAAGGTTATCAACTTAAAACAGCTAAAGTAGTGAGTGTCGCCTGGACACTCACTTTTATTATGCCCCAAAAACACCGCCGCCGCGCTGTCAATATCGGACTGTATTACCGCTTTTTATTAAGTTTTTACGAATCTGTTCAGGCAGCCGCCCGAGCACCGCTGCCCAGGGAGGTAATATTAACCTGTATCTCTGTTTTTAGCTCTGCCTGTTCCAGCAGCCAGGCGCCACTATGGGCCTGATAAAGTTTGGGTGTAAATTTTTTCATCTGTGGAAGCAGCCCCAACACATCTGCCTGATGGGCCTGGATTAAACCAAAGCTCTGTTGCAGCTCCTGCTGGGCCTGACGCTCCACCACTGCTGCAACGGCGGCTGTTTCGGTGCTGTTCCAGTCCAGCCGCCCGCCGGTAAACTCCTGCACAGCGCAGTTTAGCCTCAGCTGGAGCTGGAGCAGCGGCCGGCCATTTTCCTCCTGGGCAGAGAGGAGATGCAGCACCGGAGTTACGGTAACCCGCAGGGTGCCGCCCTTATAGCCCAGGGTATAATCGGCGCTTTCCAGCTGGCCCAGCAGATAGGCTGCCCCTCGCCAATCTTCGGCAGCCACTGCTGTATACCCTGAATCGGGCAGGAGCAGGGCGGCTCCCGCTATAACCAGCATATCGTCCTCGGTCAAATCCAGCAAAGGCAGGGCGGCCGATGCTCCCGGGCCATCAATGCCTTGTATCACTGTTAAAAGGGTGGCATCCGGACAAAGGCCAGCGTGGATATGGGCGCTTACCACCTCATGGATACGCATAGCCGGCACTTCGGCGCCGTCCATAGGGGCTTTTAGCAAATCTGCAGCCTGGCCTTCAGTGAACAACAGCGGAATGCCCGGACGCAGTTCATGGTTGCTAAGCAGGTAGTCCAGCACCGGTTCCCGGTTCTCCCCCATCGCGTTTGCTCCCAAAATAACCATGCGGCAGTTGCCCAGAAACAGGCTGCGCCCGGTATCCCGGCAGACGCTTTGCATACATTCCGCCAGGTTTTCTCCGGCGGCAGTGTGGATATCTGTACTACCGGCGCCTTCCGTTTCCCCTTTGGCCGCCGGGGAAAACACCTGCAAGGTAACCTGATATTCCCCTTCTGTCCAGTCAATCCCAATCCCCTGCACCAATAGCCGGCGGTCAATCTGCACCGACGGCATACAGCCTGTGCAGCTTAAAATCAGTATCAGGCAAAGCACGCCGGACAAAAATTTTTTCATTCTTTCTCCCTCCTCCTGGCCCTTAGCAGGGCAGCGCAGACCGATAACAACAGCACGCCTGCTGCCAATACAAAGGGGGCAGCGCCGGACCACAGCTCCCACAGTGCCAGGCCCCGGTTCAGTCCGCCGCAGAGGTAGGAGCCCGCCAACGCCCCCAGCACACCAACCCCCAGCGACACATGCCCCCGCTGCCAACTGGGGGCCATCCGGCGGATACAGCCACAGATACAATAGAGATAGGCCGCACAGCGGATATAGGTAATAAAAATCCAAATTACCATATTGATCATATCCAATCGGGTCAGCACCGAAAGCTCGGCAGCGGCCAGCATGGAATAGATGGGGTAGCTGCGCACATAGGCAAACGGGCCCAGTGCCATCGTTACCAATAATATCGTAAACTGGTAAACCGACATGGAAAAAGCCGCCCCCCAGGCATAAATTTTCGGGGAACCCTCCCGGATTTTATCCGAAAGGATAAGGAACAGCAACACCTCGGTATTGTGAAACAGCGCCTGGAAGAACAGCTCCAGCACCTGCGGCACGCCTTCCGGCCCTGGTGCAATCAGATAAACTGGGTTGATACTGCCCACAATCCCGGCAGCAGCAGTGGCCAAGCCTATGAGCAGCACCAATGTTACCGGGATAGCCAGCCGGGAGATGGCCTCCATCCCCGAATAGGCGCCATAGGCCGCCGCAAACATAACTGCCGCCGCCATTACCTGGGCACCTGCACCAGGATAGACGGTGGAGGACATAAAGCCGGAAAAATTCAGAACCGTGCTCAGGGCCGATCCGGACAGGACACCCAACACGGCAAGCTCGCACAAGGTGGCAAATACCCGTCCCTGCCGCTGATACAGCTCCGGGAGGCTATGAGCACCGCAGCGCCGCAGCATAAACCAAAACACCGTGCAGAGCAAAATGGAGGCTACACCGGCCAGAAAAAAAGCCAGCATACTAACACTGCCGCCATACTCCTCACTTTTTGGGGAATAGGTGAGCAGGTAAAAGATGCGGCAGCAAAAAACAAGCGCCGTTGCTCCCAGAGTGCCAATGTGATTTTTTACAATAGGGGTTTCCCTGTTCACTCTATTCCCTCCTCACCCATATCAGCACCCTCGGTGCGGGAGATGATAAACTGCTGCTGGCCCAGCTCCCGCCAGTTGACCCGAAGCAGCGTATCCCGCAGGGAGTAAATGGAAAGTGGCGTTTCCGGCGAGGTGGCCGGCACCCCCAACACTGTAACAGAGCAGAGGTTCACCCCCACAAAGGCCAGCCCCAGCACCATGCCAAACAGCCCCAGCATCCCCCCTAATAAAATGAACATCAGCCGCAGCACCGCCACCGGTTCGTATAAAGAGGGGATGACAAAGGAACTGATGGTGGTAAGCGCCACCACCATAACCATCGGCGTGCTGATAAGCCCGGCCGTAACCGCTGCATCCCCTATCACCAGCGCGCCAATAATGCTCACAGCATGGCCCACCGGCCGGGGCAGACGCAGGCCGGCCTCCCGCATGAGCTCGTAGATAAAGTGGATAAACAATGCTTCAAACATCAGCGGGAAAGCCATACCCTGCTCGGCCTGGGCAACTTTAAATAGCAGCTCGTCCGGGATAAGCTCGGGATGAAAGTTGACCGCCGCTACATAGGTTCCCGGCAGCAGGATGGTAAGGAAGAACGCAAAATACTTCAGCAGGCGCATAAAAATGGCGTAATATGGCCGCTCAGAATAGTCATCCATATTCTGAAAGTGCTCGGAGAACAGATAGGGCACTACAATGGCAAACGGGCTGCCGTCCACTAAAATGCCAATGCGCCCCTCGCTTATTTTGGCGCAGAGAGTATCCGGCCGTTCGGTCACCCCTGTTCCGGAAAAGAGAGAAAAGGGCCCGCTTTCCAAAAAGGGGCGCAGATAGCCCGAATCCAGCAGATTATCCAGCTGCACCTGTTCCAACCGGCTCTGTAATTGCTGGAGCATTCGCTTATCCACATAGTCGCTGCGGTACAATAGGCAAACATCGGTCTGGCTTTTCACTCCAATTTTCAGCAGCTGCATACACAGGCTGGGGGTTTTCAGCCGCCGGCGTATCATGGACATGTTCACCCGGATGGGCTCCACAAACCCTTCGCGGGAACCCCGGAGGTTGTTCTCTGAAGAGGGCTCCCCTACCGAGCGGAACCCAAACCCCTGGATGCCAAAGGCTATTCCCTGGGCAGCGCCATCCAGCAGCAGCACGGCAAATCCGGAGGATATAAACGCAATAAATTCCCCATAGGTGGCAAATTTCTTTTTATCCCCGGCCATAAACAAGCCGGAATAGATGCTCTCCAGCCGGCTGGCCGGAGTATCGCCCAGTGCAGCCTGATTCAGCCGGCTGGCCGTGCCCAAAATAAGCGTTTGGTCATTGACCTGCCCCTCAAACATAACAAAGGCCGCCGGCGCGCCCGCTACAGTCAGCCGGTTCACCTGCAGGTCGGCCGTTTCCCCGCACAGCTGCCGCAGGCGCTCCACTGTCACTTCCAGGCTGGGGGAAAGCTCCTCTTCCAGCCTGGCATCCGGCTGTGGCACAGCATAGGAGATGGCCTTTTCCTGGCTTTGTTTTTTAAACAGCATTTTCTTTCACTCCATAAACAGTTTCAGTATGAGTATGCTCGCCAAAGCGCCGGTTTATGTTGCCGCAGTACAGAATATCTGCTTTTTTCCCGGAAAAACTAAAGCCATCCTGTTACTGCGAGGTGAACTTTTTCATGTATGCAAGCATTGTGCGCACCGTCATGCTCTACCTGCTCATTATTGCCGGGCTGCGCATTATGGGCAAACGCCAGATTGGTGAACTGCAGCCCAGCGAGCTGGTGGTTACCATCCTCATCTCCAATATTGCCACCCTGCCCATCGAAGATGTCAATGTCCCGCTGCTGGGCAGTGTGGTGCCTATCTTAACCATTGTCTGCTTTGAGGTTTTCCTGTCCGGGCTTACCATGTACAGCAAAAAGGCCCGGCGGCTGTTCTGCGGCAGCCCCAAAATGGTCATTCGGGATGGGAAAATTATGCAGCAGACGCTCTGGGACCTGCGCTTTTCGGTGGATGATTTGACTGAACAGCTCCGTACAGCCGGATATTTTGACATAAACGAAGTGCAGTTTGCCGTTGTGGAAACCACCGGGAACCTGTCGGTTTACCCCAAATTTACCGCCCGGCCGGCCACAGCCGGGGATTTGGGGCTGAGTAAAGAGGCATATATCAGCGCCCCGCCGGTTGTACTGATAAACAACGGCCATCCAGTAGCAGAGGCCTACCAATACTGCGGCATCACCCATGCCTGGCTGGATGAAGTTTTAAAGAAAGAACGATTGCAGCCGCAGGATATTTATTTAATGACCTGCGACCGCAATCTCAGCTATCAAATTGTGAGAAAGGAGAAGGGATGAAACGCTTTGCCATCTGCGCTGTCATTTTCCCAATGCTGCTCGTGTTGGGGGCGCTTTGCATGTCCCGGCTCACCCATGTCCGGGACGAAACCATCCAGTCGGTAGATGCCATCACCCAGGCGGCAGACAAAGGCGATATAGACACCGCCCATCGCCTGGCGCTGCAGCTCCAGCAGGACTGGGAAGAACACGAGCATTCCATCATGTCCTTTGTCCGGCATGGGAAACTGGATGAGATCACCCGGTCCATTGCCAAGCTGCCGGCCTATATCCAAAATGAGGAGCATGCCTCCCTACAAGCTGAAACAGACACCATCCGGCGTATGATTACCCATATCTGGGATTCGGAGCGCTTTCTCCCCCGCAATATTGTGTAGGAAAGCCCTCTACACAATGTTTTCCTTTTGAGATAACAAAAAAGCAGGTATTCCGGACCGATACCAGAACACCTGCTTTTTATGCTGTTTGGTTTTAGCTCTTTTGGCTTCTCAGCTTCTCCAATTCCTCCAAAAAGGAATCGATATTGCCAAAGCTGCGATACACCGAGACAAAGCGTACATAGGCAACCTCGTCCACATCCCGCAGTGCATCCAGCGCCAGCTCGCCAATGGTGGTGGAGGTTACCTCCCGCACCAAACGGTTTTGCAGCCCGCTTTCAATGCAGTCCACCATCTTTTCCATCTGTTCCACCGATACCGGGCGCTTTTTACAGGCCCGGAGCATACCCTGGAGCAGCTTTTCCCGGTCAAAGGGTTCCTGCATGCCGTTCTTTTTCAGCACAACAATGGGCACAGTTTCAACAATCTCATAGGTGGTAAACCGCTTTTCACAGCGCATACACTCCCGACGCCGGCGAATCCGCTCGTTTTCATCCGTGGGGCGGGAATCCACCACCTTGCTCTCAGTATATCCACAGCAGGGACATTTCATAGTCTGTTTTCCTATCCTGTTCCTTCGGCCTGTTTACACCATTTGGGATACAGGCCAGCGTATGTAACGAATTACAGACATTGTACCATTATTGCCACCAGAAAACAAGCAGAAAACAGGAAAAAATCCCGCTTCGGCCTCTCAGTACAGAAAATCCTCTGCTATATCGGCAATATGGGCCGGGGCAATATCCTGCTCCTCCAGCAAACCGGCCAAAAGCAGCACCCGGTTATGGTCCCCCGTCAGCTGCCCGCAGCAAAACAGGCAGTTGCCCTGGCAGTCCTGCACCGAGAGCCCATACTGGCCCTCCTGCCCCTCCGGGCCTGTTACCCACACAAACAGCGGCTGGGATGTGTAATCCAGCATCATCGTAAAACACCTCCAAAATATCCTTTATAGCTCCATTATACAGGAGCCTATCCCAAGTTTACAGCTGTAAAAGCTGGCGGAGATCCTGCCGGTTTTTGTCAGGCTTTTCCCCTGCCTTTTCTCCCTTTTCCTGCCACTTATCCTGCGGTACAATAGGAGCTGAAAAGTTTGGTGAAAGGGGACAAATGGAATGGAAAAACTGCGTCAGCTGCTGGAGGGCCTCTGCGACTATTCCCGCTGCCTGTTGCTTTGGAGTATTTTTTTAGCTGTAGTCTGCCTGTTTTTGGCTGCGCTGACCGGTTACATAGCGCCGCTGGGGAACTATATGCGGCTTTGCGCCCTGGCACAGGGGTTGGGTGAGGCCAGCTATGCCACTCTGGCCGCCGGGCTGGCAGCTGTGATTCTGTGCGAGCTCATTTGGCGGCACGATTTATCTTAGCTCCGCCCTTGTTCATGAAAAATTCATTGCTAATAAACAGCGCAGTGTGATATAGTTAGTATAATATTGCTTATTTTCGTTTGAATTTTTCACAGAGGAGATTTATGAACAGATTTGCCATTGTCGCCGATTCTGGCGCCGACCTGAGCCAGGCCCGGTTTGACGCCCTGCATATAGATGCTTTCTTCCCGCTCAGTTTTTCCATTGACGAAAAGGAATACTGCGCCTACCCCGATGAACGGGAGCTGACCGCCCAGGAGCTGTACGCCACCCTGCGCAATACCAAAGCCAAGGTGGCCACCTCCCAAATAAACCCTGACCAGACCCAGCAGACATTGGAGCGCCTGCTCAAGCAGGGCCGGGATGTATTGTACATTGCCTTCTCCTCCGGACTCAGCGGCACCTATGCCTCCGCCCGGTTTATAGCCCAGGAACTGGCAGTACAGTACCCGGAACGCAAAATTTTTGTGGTAGATAGCCTTTCTGCCTGCGTAGGGGTTGAGATGTTGATTGACCAGGCAGCCCGGATGCGGGAAGCCGGAAGCTCCATTGAAGACGCCCGGAACTGGCTAAAACAGAACCGCCAGCGGGTTTGCCATCAGCTCGCTGTGGACGACCTGGGCCATCTGCACCGGGGTGGGCGGCTCTCGGCAGCCACTGCTGTAGTGGGCACTGCCTTGGGTATCAAGCCCATTATTACGCTAAACACCGAGGGCAAACTGGTAACAGCCGAAAAGGTACGGGGAAAAAATAACCTCTTTGCCGGCATGGCCAAGCATTTGGATGAAGCCGACAGCCTGGAACATATCTGGATCGCCCATGCAGACGCCCTGGAGGACGCCAAAAAGTTGGCTGACTACATCAAAAAGCACTACAAAGTCCGCAATATCCACTTCAGCAGCATCGGCCCGGTAATAGGCTGCCACACCGGCCCCGGAACATTGGGCCTGGCCTATTGGGGAAAGGGACGGGTATAGAGAATAATGGAAGGGCTGTTCCAATATGGAACAGCCTTTTCTATCAGATGATCCTGTTTCCTTCCTCCATAAAACAATCCATACTCATAGAAAATAGAATTTTCTATGAGTATTCCGGTCTTTAGCCCATATATCAGTTCACATAAAAATGCTCTCTGTTCCTTCTTGCCGAATGGCATTTAGCACAATGCCAGTAGATATAAGCTGTCAAAAAGCCTAAACAAAGTAAAGAGCGGCTAACTTAATATAGACATGCCATTCTTTTTGCTGGAACCATTTGCAAAGATATGCTATAATAAAGCTATATTCTGTGATGCCCCGCATCCAAAAACCGAAGGAGCGAAAAATGATGAAGGCTGTTGTTCTTGATGGATATCTTGTAAACCATGACAATATGCACTGGGCCGTACGGGACCGGTTTCCCGACCTGGTTTGGTATGATGAAAGCACCCCGGACCAGATTGCCCAGCGTATCGGTGATGCAGAAATTGTATTTGCCTGCCGGGCGCCCATAACTGCCGAAACCTTTGAAAAATGCCCTAATATCAAGTATATTGGCGTACTTGGTACCGGATTCAACGCCATTGATGTGGCTGCTGCCTCTGCCCATGATGTTGTAGTCAGCAATGTTTCCGGCTATTCCACCGATGCTGTTACCCAGGTTACCTTCTCCCTGCTGCTGGAAATTATGGGCAGCATCTCTGCCCGCACCGACTATGTAAAGCAGTGGGGATGGACCAAGTTTAAGGACCCCGGCGTTTCCGCCGCCCCCATGTTTGAAATTGCCGGCAAGACAATGGGCATTATTGGCATGGGCTCCATTGGCACAGCTGTAGCGCGGGTAGCCAACGCCTTTGGGATGAATGTAGTGGCCTACCGCCGCCACCCCGATAAGTCGCTGGAGAATGACCGCCTAAAGTTTGTGGACCTGGAAACCCTCTATGCCGTGTCGGATGTTATTTCCATCCACTGCCCCCTCACCCCGGAAACACAGGGGATGATCAATGCCGGGAGCATTGCCAAAATGAAGGACGGTGTGGTTATCCTCAATACCTCCCGCGGGCCGGTAATTAACGAGCAGGACCTGGCGGATGCACTGGACAGCGGCAAGGTGTACATGGCTGGGCTGGATGTGCTTACATCTGAGCCTCCCAAGCCGGACTGCCCGCTGGTGGGCCATCCCCGCTGCTTAATTAGCCCCCACATTGGCTGGACACCCAAGGAAACCCGCGCCCGGCTGCTGGATATTTCGGCCCAGTGCCTGTTTGGCTTCCTGGAAGGTAAACCTATGAATGTGGTGAACAAAAAATAAAAACAGGGGAAAGCACCCTGTGGGACATTGGCAGTAGGGCACCCGCTTTACTGCCATCTTTTTTAAAAATGGAGTGTTAGGACAATGCTGAATAAAAATGACATAATAGAACTAAAAATCAGCGACATCACAGCCGAGGCAATGGGTGTGGGGCGCTATGACGGCATGGCTGTATTTGTGCCCATGAGCGCCATAGGCGATTGCCTGCGTGTTAAAATAGTCAAGGTACAAAAAACTCTGTGCTATGGCATTATTCAGGAAATCCTTACTCCCTCCCCCACCCGTATTCAGCCGGACTGCCCGGTATACGCCCAGTGCGGCGGGTGCAGCCTGCGCCACATCCGCTATGAGGAGGAATGCCGGCTGAAAAACCGCATTGTGGCCGAGAACCTCCGGCGTATTGGCAAGGTGGAACTGCAACTGCCGCCCCTGCTCCCCTCCCCGGCAGTAAATGCCTACCGCAACAAAGCCCAATATCCCATTGCCCAAACCGCTCAAGGTGCCCGAGGCGGCTTTTATGCCAGCCGTTCCCATCGGGTCATCCCCTATTCTGGCTGCGCCCTTCAGCCGGCTGTTTTTGGGGAGATTTTGCAGTTTGTAGAGCAGTTCATCGACCAATATCACATCCCGGTATACGACGAGGAGCGGCACCAGGGGCTGGTTCGCCATGTCTATCTCCGGCGAGGGGAAGTATCTGGCGAAATCATGCTCTGCCTGGTTATCAACGGCACCGAACTGCCCCACTGCGGGCAGTTTGTCCGCGCCCTCACCCAACAGTTCCCCCAGGTGGTCAGCATTCAGCTAAACATCAACCGGGAAAAAACCAATGTTATTCTCGGGCGAAAATCCCGGCTGCTCTATGGGCGGGAAAGCATCAGCGACACCCTGTGCGGTGTGCAGTTTGATATTTCCCCTCTGGCCTTCTATCAGGTCAACCACGACGCCGCCCAGCAGCTTTACCGCACTGCCGGGGACTTTGCCCAGCTTGGCCCGGAGGATGTCCTGCTGGATCTCTATTGTGGCGCCGGTACCATTGGCCTGAGCCTGGCCGGACAGGCAAAGGAACTGATTGGTGTAGAAATTGTACAGGAAGCTGTGGACAACGCCATACAAAATGCCAAGCGAAACGGCATAAAAAACGCCCGCTTTCTCTGCGGCGATGCCGCCAAAGCCGCCCAAATACTGGCGGATGAGGGAATCCAGCCCACTGTTATTATAATCGACCCGCCCCGCAAGGGCTGTGACACCGCTTTGCTGGAAACCATTGCCCAAATGCAGCCGGAAAAGCTGGTTTATGTCTCCTGCAACAGCGCCACCCTGGCCCGGGATATTGCTGTTCTGGCTAACTACGGCTACCAGGCCGTGCGCTGCCAAGCCGTGGACATGTTCCCCCGCACAGCCCATGTTGAGACGGTATGCCTGCTTGTTCCAACAAAAAAGATATTGCAGGAATAATCTAATCTGCCAAAGGGGAGGAAAAAATATGCTTACAAAACCGCAGCATGGATGGACAGATTTTAGCTTGGATCAGTCCTATACCTATGGACTCAGCTATCTGGATGACATTCCGTTTGAATGGCTGGATCAAGCGATACATGGTCTGGAAACACTGCTCCCATTCTGTGTCAAAGGATTTATGGAACCGGGCAGAATGCTGTGTCTGGTCAGCTACTGGACCTGCTATACCTTTGTGGAATATGCTGAAACAGCAGACGGAGCAAAAAAGAATATACGGCGGGAACCCTGCTATTATAATTCTATCAACTTTAGTATGCTTGATTTTTGTCGGGCGCTTTATAACGACATCAGTAGCTGCCCGGAAGAATGGGCTTCCTTTGTCGACTACCACGGGGAGGATTACACAGAAAAACAGCGGCTTCTGCTGGAAAAACTGGCGCGTCTGAAAGAGCTTATTGAGAAAAACGAGGAAGCCTTTGACAATTCCCATTGCTTCCTCTAATAAAAATCCATATTGGGCGGCTGCAAACGATGCAGCTGCCTTTTTATATTTAACCAGTAATATTTTACACCCTTTTCGGAAAAGTGTACCCACTGCTTAATATTTGAAGTATAATGCATATTTTCACATATGATCACTAATTTGTGCTTACCTGACAACTCTTCAAATTGGAATTGTTTTTATTGTAAATCATCTTTAGAAATTGCTATTGAAGGATAATGAGAAAGTTCCGTCAAATCAACATTTAGTGGCACACTATAAATCATGTAATAATTATTAGGATTGACGGCAATCAATTCATTCATTTTTTGTTCTGCTAAGTCTTTATCATTTGTAGCATACACAACTGATACAACACCTACTTTATCATTTTCCGTCCCCTGTATATTTCCGCATAATATTAATTTTAATGGGGCGTTCCCATTCAAGCCTTGCTTAATATAGTCCTTATATTCCATAGTTGCCCTCCATCAATCCCGATTTATATACTTGATTACAAAATATTTGCCTGTTGCTTGCAATGTATATTTATAAGCCTGTTTTTAGTGGGTACACAATTCCGAAAAGGGAGATATTTTACTATCTTATCCGGTGATAGGGCCATTCAAATTTAGACGCCAGCCGTTCTCCAAACACCCACACTTGCTGTCACCAGATGTGGCTTAAATAGCCAAGCCGGAACTACCCATTTATAAATCGCCATTTGGCTATAAGGATGGAAAATAGGTTCAATATGCGCCGCGTAGGTAGCGGCTGCCCTTTATAATAATGCCTGCTCCTCTCTTGTACAGGTCATAGAAGAACATGCTATGTTACCAAACCAAAGAAGACATTTTCCCATAGCCATTATGGTTATAAAAATTTCTCCGGCTGTGCCCTCTAAGAGATCCAATTTTGTACTGTCCCTCCCTTTTAAACTAAACCAAAGTAAAACAAAGGGCGTTGTGCCGGTGGTACTGAGATTAAAATACAATTGGCTATCTTCCTTTTTCAGACAAGATTCTACTGTTCTACATGGCCCAAAAACCTTTTCGTTCTACTCTCTCCTATAACCCTGCATAGAACTCGGCCAGGAGGCTGGCCAATGCTTTGGGCGCCTGGATATTTGCCTCATGCCCAGCGCTGGGTATCTGGCAAAACCGGGCGTGCGGGAGTTTCTCCGCCAAACGGATGGCTGCTTTGCGGTTCACAGTATCCCGCTCCCCGCAGAGCAGAAGGGTAGGGCAACCCACCTGCCCCACCATCAGGCCAAGGTCCAGCCCGGCCATAGACGCCATGAGGGAAAGCAGCTGGGCTTTGGACAGCCCCATAGACCGAAAGGCTCTTTCCGGCATCAGGCGGAACAGCAGGTTTTGCAGCTTCAACAGCCGATTTGGCGCTCGCTCCTGGGGAGCAATCAGTACTAAGGAGGCCACCCGTTCCGGATACTCAGCTGCAAAGTTCAGTGCCAAAACAGCCCCCAGCGACAGGCCGCAGAGATGCAGCGGCTCAGAGAATGTCTGGCAGAAACAGCAGAACGCCTGATACAGGGCCAGATAGGTAAGCTCTTCCCCACTATCCGGCAGTGCAAACAGGCCAGGGCAGGTCTCCTCCATCGGGGGCAACTGGGTCAAAACCTGCTGCCAGCTCTCCGGGCCCTGCCCCAAACCATGGAGCCAAATACGCTTTGCCATCTTATAAAAAACTCCTTCCATTCCCCTGTTGCTATTTCAAGAAAACATCTGCCAAGGGGGAATTCACCTAAAAATGCCCCCTGATAACTAAAAGTTGTTTATACGCCCAATATGTAAAATCCATTATATTTTTGGGCAGTATTTAACCATTCAACAAGCGTTTCATAATCTATCGGCCTTATGCTTAGAAGTTTTACTATTGCTGTATCAATGAAGTCGGGCTCATAATAATTGATTCCATACAGGTCTACCGTACCAGTTTCTAAATTGTTATAAATGCCGCAGTCAAATATACCGCCATACTCCTGCATAAACACACTGCCATCCTCTCCACTTACATAGAGGGAATCATCAAGCCAATGGCTGATACTATCTGCTGCCACAATGATTTCCACTTCCGTTTTTTGTGGCATTCTACAGAACTGTAGTTCAAAAAAATCGGAACTGCCAAATGTTCGTCGTTCCTCCTGGGAAGAAAAAGTATGAAAGAGCAAAATATCCCCTCCGAAAATGACGATTTATCAAATTTATAGATGTTGACAGCAATTGCAAGAAATGTGCCGGTATTATACCCAGTGCAGCTTATTGTTGGCTGAAAACCCCTACCCTAAGCGCTATCTGATAATCTATTCTTATATTTTTATATATTATAATAGAGTGTTTAAAGCATCTTCTTGTTTCTAAAGTAGATAAACTCGGCAATAATCAGGCCAATACTCAGCAGTATCACCAGCGGGTATCCCCACTTCCACTGGAAAATATACATGTTGGGGAAATTCATACCAAACCACCCGGTGATTAAGGTAAGGGGCAAAAACAGGGTGGTGACAATGGTGAGAAAGGTCATCACCTGGTTTTGCTGCACATCAATCAGTGATTGGTAAAGCTCCCGGATTTGCAGGAGATAATCTGCCAGCATGGCAACATGGCCATGCAGCCGGTCGCACCGGCTGTCAAAAATACGCCAGGCCGCCGCTTCTTTGGGGCTGAGCTCATGCCCCACTGCGGCCTGAATCTGATCCCCCATATTCATCAGCTGCTCATAAAAGGCCCTTAAACGCGCCAGTTCTTTCCGGTGGCCGATTACGGTAGCATAAAAGGAGGTGGGTATGCGGTGCAGCAGGTTTTCCTCCATCTTTACCAGCTTTTCTTCCAGTTTATCCAAATAGGCCACATCATCGGCAATAAACAGGTCCAGGACGGTGAGCAACAGATAGGTAAGGCTACAAACCCCCAGAGGGTCCCGCTCTATCTTCTGGAACTTTTTCCACAAAAAATCGGTGTCGTCAATAAAAGTGATGGTATCGTCCTGCAAATGAAACCCAAAGGATTGCGAGGTTAAATTGCCGCTGCTGCGATAAGGCACCCGTACAATCCCCTGTATACAGTCACTGAAGGTTTCCAGTCGGCTGATGGAGTGGTGCCGGATGCTGGCAATCAGGCCGCTTTTGTGGGGCAGCATGGCCTTTTCCTCAAACTCCCCGGTGTTCATCACAGTAATCACCCGGTCATCGGGCAGTATTTTTTCCAGCTCCCGACTGTCCCGAATCAGGTGCAAATCCCCTTTCACTGTATTTAATAGATACTGCTGCATATACTGCTCCCTCCCATTTTCATCCTGCTTTGAGTATAGCACAAACTGCCGGTTTGGGATATAAAAATATAACTTGCGCTGAATTAACTGGGGATGATAGAATAAAAACAGGAGAGAGGAAGGAAACAAAATGTACTTTCAAAACTGGGAAGGACTGAAAAAACACTGCCCGGTTCAAAACGGGTTCTGGCAGAAAGATCTGCTAAAAGAATATTTGATACAGAGCTGTAACAGACGCTTTACAATACAGATAGATACATTTATGGCACGACACCGGGAGGATGAGGCGCTGGCCCAGCTGCTCTTTCACTTCCTGCTAAATGAGGACTATGACGGCTCCGACTGCCAGATAGGCGCTGCCAGATATATTGCCCGATTGGATAAAGGCCTGCTTCAAAAAAATAAAGTTCTGCTTTTACAGGCGCAGCAAAACAACATCCGGTGGAAGCGCCCATTTCCAAACGATGAAACTTTGGAGTGGCTAATAGAACAGCCTGCGGAAAAATCCACAGGCTGCGCTCCTTTTATATAGTAAGTGAGAACCTATTCTCCCCTGTTCTGCCAGCCCTGATAGTCAAAAGCCGGGATAAAGCTCTCGCTGGCGGCCTCCCCCTCCTGGATAAAGGCATTCTCCACCCCCAGGCCGATGGCATAGTCCAGCAGCTCCTCGTATTCCTCCTGCGGCACAGTGCGGTCCAGCTCCGGCCAGGGTTTTATCTGGGGCAGCGGGGTATACTGGCTCATCAAGCTGAGATAAACCTGGTTGCCATAGCGTTCAAAAACCTGGCGCACCACCCCTTTGGCATTTTCCAGCCATCCAGGCAGTAACAGATGCCGGACAATAACCCCCCGGCACAGCAGGCCATTCTGGTCAAAAACCGGAGCACCGGTTTGGCGCACCATCTCCTCCAGGGCAGCGGCAGCCACCTGTGGATAATCCGGGGCACCCGAATAACGGGCGGCCGGCTCCGCCTGGCTGTACTTAAAATCGGTGAGATAGACATCCACTATGCCTTGCAGCTGCCGTAGGGTTTCCACCTTTTCGTAACCGCCGCAGTTGTAGACAATGGGCAGCTGTAGGCCCTGTGCCCGAGCCAAACGCACCGCCTGGATAATCTCCGGGGTGTAGTGGGTGGGGGTAACCAGATTGATATTGGCTGCCCCCTGCTCTGCCAGTTCCAGAAAAATTTCGGCCAGGCGCTCCACTGTAATTGCTCGGCCCACATCGGCCCGGGCAATTTGATAATTCTGGCAGTAGACACAGCGCAGCGGGCACCCGCTAAAAAATACGGTTCCCGAACCACTCTCACCTGAGATACAGGGTTCCTCCCACAGGTGCAGAGCCGCCCGGGCACCCAGAATGCCAGCACCCGCTACACCGCAGTACCCCGCCTGTCCTTCAGCCCGGCGCACCCCGCAATTTCGGGGGCAGAGATAACAGCCTTCCATTTGCCAGCCCCTTTCCCAGCACTCAGCAGCCACTATTCGTCAAGCAGCTTTGTAAAAAGCTGAGCAGCTCCGCCTTGAGCATCGGCCCACTGTGACCAGGCACGGCCAAAGTAAAATCCAGCTGCTCCAATGCTGTGTAAAGCGCCTGGGTCTTTGCCACATCCCGATAACGGCCGTTATAGTAGTCATCCCCATAAATATCCCCGATAAAGAGAACCTTCTCCTCCGGAACCAGAAGGACAAGGGAGTCATCGCTGTGGGCCGAGGGCAGATGCAGGCACCGGCAGGTAATGCCGCCGCAGTTCAAGGTAAGGCCCTGCTCCACCGTAACATCCGCCAGGCGTATCCGGATGGCTGTGGAATCTGGGTATTCAGCCAATATGCAGCGGTGGGCAAATTCAATTTCTTCACCGGTTTGCAGCCGCTGAAGCATACTGGCCTCATCCCACTGCCAGGGAAGCATCCGCCGCAGTTCCCGGTTTGTATTTTCATGGGCAATAATGGGCTGTTTTAGCTGGTGCATGCCAAAGGTGTGGTCCCAGTGCCAATGGGTGATGGCACACCACGCCGGGGCAGGCAGCCCGGCAGAGGCAACCGCCTCCTGATACTCCTGCACATGGGCGGCAGAATTTCCGGCATCCACCATGACCGAAAAACGCTCCCCTCGGATATATCCCAGCACTGGCCGGTCGTTTTCCCGGCAGTTGGGCGTATAGTATACATGGGGTGTGAGCTGATAAAGTTGCATACAAATCCTCTCCCTTTTGGGGGTATCCCCCATTTGTCCAGTCTATTTTAGGGCTTGCTTGGGGCAGGCCTTTACACAGTCCATGCAAAGGATGCACTCGGTTCCGTTTTTTCGCCCCCGGGAATTGTCCATCATATCCACATCCATCGGGCAAACCTGCCTGCACTTTCCACAGGAGATGCACTTTTCTTTATCATAGTGGATGCGCAGCAGGGAAAAATAGCTCATCGGCTTTAAAAACAGTGTAATGGGGCAGATATATTTGCAAAAAGCCCGGTTGTCTTTATAAGCAAAGGCCAGCGCAATGCCCACCATATAGTAAAGGAGATTGCCAGCCAAAAAGCTGTAAAACAATATGTACTCCTTTTCCTGCACCTGGAACAGAAAAAGCGCCACAACAAAGAATAACGAGGCAAAAAAGGTGATATACCGGATAAAGCCGATATTTTTTCTCGGCCCGGCCGGCACCTTGTAGGGCAAAAAGTCCAGTATCATTGCCGTCCAGCAGGCATAGCCGCACCAGCCCCGGCCAAACAGGAGCGGGCCGGCTATCTTTGCAACGGCATAGTGGATGGTGGCCGCTTCAAACACACCGGTGAACAGATAGTACCAAAAGCCCTCAATCTGCATATTTTCGCCGCAGAGAACGCCCAGATAAAGGAGCATATACAGCCCCACCAACAGCTGGACAATTCTGCGCGCGTGTCTATAATTCCTCTGGTAGAGCAAAAGCCCCAGGGAAATTGCGGTGCCAATATAGCTGAAATTAAACAGATAGAATATATTTTTCTGTGTAAGCCAAAGACCAACTGCAACCAGTTCAAAACCGATAAAAAACAGGATGGGCACACCATATTTTTTTGTTACCATCTGCCGAAACCCCTCTAAAAACAGCTCTCTCCCCCGATTTTATCACGAAAAATCTTCCAATACAACACTTTAGGGGCAAGAGGAATGCAGAATAAAACTTGCCAAGCAATTTGTAAATGTGCTATGATAAATCCTATCTAAATTACATCAGCTCTATACTGAATGGAGGAAGTATGACAGAACTATCTACCCGGGACCGGATGCTCATTGGTCTCACACTGTTTTCCATGTTCTTTGGCGCAGGCAACCTGATTTTCCCGCCCTACCTGGGGGCGATGGCCGGAACCAATACCCTCGTTGCCATGGTGGGCTTTGGTATTACAGCCATCGGCTTTCCCATCTTAGGCGTTATTGCTGTGGCCCGGTCGGGCGGGCTGGATACCCTGGCTAGCCGGGTACATCCATGGTTTTCCAAGGTGTTCACCCTGCTCATTTATCTATCCATCGGGCCCTGCCTTGCCATTCCCCGTACGGCCAGTACCTCGTTTGAAATGGCTGTTACCCCCTTTTGGCCCGGCAGCAATACACTTGGCTATGCCCAGCTGGCCTATTCCATCCTGTTTTTTGCCGTGGCCTGCTATGTCAGTTTTTCCCCGGAAAAGCTGACCCAGCTGTTGGGGCGCATTACTTCCCCCTGTCTTTTGGCGCTGATTGGCCTCATCTTCCTGGGTTCCCTGTTCCTGCCCTCCAGCAGCTATGGCCCGCCCCAGGGGGTCTATGCACAGGCCCCGTTTATCCAAGGCTTTTTGGATGGCTACCTGACAATGGATACCATTGCCGCCCTGAACTTTGGCATTGTCATTGCGCTGAACATTAACAACCGCGGCGTTACCCAGCAGCAGTCGGTGGTGAAAGAGACCATCCGGGCCGGTTGGGTTGCCGGGGGAATCTTTCTGCTGGTATATGGCGCCATTGCCCATGTAGGGGCCATATCGGGCGGATCGTTTGGCGCTATGAACAACGGCACCGAGGTATTCAAAGCCATTACCTTCTACCTGTTTGGCGATATAGGTGTGGTGCTGCTGGGTATTATTTTTGTGCTGGCCTGCCTTAACACCTGTATCGGCCTGATTTCCAGCTGCAGCAAATACTTTGCCATTATTTTGCCCGGCATCTCCTACAAAAAATGGGCAGTCTTCTTTGCCCTTATCAGCATGATTGTATCCAATGCCGGCCTGGATATGATACTGGCTGTATCGGTGCCGGTGCTAAATATTATCTACCCCGTTGCCATTGTGCTGATCCTCCTGAGCTTCTGGGACAGGGCGGAGCAAAAAAGATATATCTATCCCCTTACCATTGCGCTAACCGGCATTACCAGTATCCTTTGCACCTTTGCCACCGGCCGCTACCTGGGCGAGATCCCTTTCCTGACAGTCTGGCTGGAAACATTGCCTGCCACCCTGCGGGAACTCATCTGGGCTGTGCCTGCGCTGTTTGGCGTGCTGCTGGGCTACCTGTTCTCCCCCAAAGCAGAGGTATAGAGAATAGCAC
Source organism: uncultured Clostridia bacterium (assembly GCA_948473085.1). GTDB lineage: Bacteria > Bacillota > Clostridia > Oscillospirales > Ruminococcaceae > Avimicrobium. The sequence goes on along the minus strand of CAOKWH010000011.1, from coordinate 39,691 downwards.
CGGGTACCTTTCCTGTTCCTGGGATCGTGCGAATGAGAATACTTTTATATCCCAGCAGTAATCAAAAATTTTTACCGGATATAATCTGGATAAAAACAAAAGCGGGTTTCCCCTATTTTCTGCGGGAATGCTGTTCCAAAACACTCCCCTCATATCAAAAAGCCGATGCAGTATAACTGCACCGGCTTTTATCATCTCTAAAACTATTCCCCAATGGCAAAGGTGAGTTCGGCTGTGGCGGCAATCTTCTCCCCCACCCGGGCTACGGCTGTCCCAATGCCCACCCGGCCCAGGGTACGGGTCATGGTGGTTTCCAGCGTCAGCACATCCCCGGGCCTCACCTGATATTTAAACTTGGCGTTTTTAATGCCTCCAAAGTAAGCAATTTTGCCCCGGTTCCCCTCCAGCGAAAGGATGGCCACTGCCCCCACCTGGGCCAGTGCTTCAATAATCAGCACCCCCGGCATCACATGCTGTCCGGGAAAATGCCCGCAAAACTGCATCTCGTTGGCGGATACACATTTTATACCCTTGGCCCACTTGCCCGGTTCAAAATCGGTAATGCGATCCACCAGTAAAAACGGGTAGCGGTGGGGAATAATTTCCTGTATCTGGTTGGAATTCAGCTCCATACTTACGCCTCCTCAAACTTTTTAAACACCAGGCTGGCATTGTGCCCGCCAAACCCCAGGGAATTGGACATGCCATACTGCAGCGCAGCCGGCCGCCCGACTCCCGGCACAACATCCAAATCACATTCCGGGTCGGGGGTTTGGTAGCCAATAGTGGCGGGAATAAACCCATCCTCCAGTGCCTTGGCCAGAATAACCGCCTCCACAGCCCCGGCAGCCCCCAGCAGGTGGCCGGTCATGCTCTTGGTGGAACTCATGGCCAACTTATAGGCATGCTCGCCAAAGGCCGCTTTTACAGCGGCGGTTTCGTACTTGTCATTCAGCTCGGTAGAGGTGCCATGAGCGTTGATATAGTCAATCTGTTCCGGGGCAATGCCTGCATCCCGCAGCGCCTCGATCATCGCTCGGGCACCGCCTTCGCCCCCCGGTGCAGGGGAGGTGATGTGGTACGCATCACAGGTGGACCCATAGCCCACCACTTCGCAGTAGATGTGCGCGCCGCGGGCAATGGCATGCTCATATTCCTCCAGCAGCAGCACACCGGCACCCTCCCCCATGACAAAGCCATTCCGCTCGGCGTCAAAGGGGATGGAGGCCCGGGCAGGGTCAGTACTTTCGCTCAGTGCTTTCATCGAGGTAAAACCGCCAATGGCTAACTTGGCCACTGCGGCCTCGGTTCCGCCGGCAGCAACCAGTTCCAGATAACCATCCCGCACCATCCGGAAGGCATCACCTATGGCATTGCTACCCCCAGCACAGGCCGTTACTACACAGGTACACATCCCCTTGGCGCCCAGACGGATGGCTACATTGCCCGCCGCCAGGTTGGAGATGTCCATGGGAACAAAAAAGGGGGATACCCGGTCAAAACCCTTCTCCCGGCCCCGTTCATATTCGGTTTCGATGGTGTTAATGCCGCCAATACCGGAGGAGATAACCACGCCAAAGCGAGTAGGGTCAATTTTCTCCGGCTCCAGACCGCTATGCTCCCATGCCTGGATGGCGGCAATCATAGCATATTGGGTAAACAAATCCATCCGGCGCTGATCCCGCTTGTCCAGATAACGGCCAAAGTCCAGGCCTTTCACCTCCCCTGCCAGCTTTACCTTGTGGCTGCTGGTATCAAAGTGGGTGATTGGACCAATGCCGCAGTGCCCAGCCCGAACCGAGGCCCAAAGCTCCTCCACGGTATTGCCAATGGGGCTTACAGCACCCATGCCGGTTATCACAACTCTTCTTTTCATCTCTCCATGCTCCTCCTGCTACATGCCCATGCCGCCATCTACACCCAAAACCTGCCCGGTGATATAGGCCGATTCATCCGCTGCCAAGAACAATACGGCGTTTGCCACATCCTCTGCACTGCCCAAACTGCCCAGCGGGATGTTTTGGAGAATACTCTCCCGAACCGTTTCCGGCAGCACCTCGGTCATATCGGTTTGGATAAAACCCGGCGCCACTGCATTGACAGTAATACCCCGGCTGGCTACCTCCCGGGCCAGGGATTTGGTCATGCCAATAACCCCCGCTTTGCTGGCGGCATAGTTAATCTGTCCGGCATTGCCCATTACCCCCACCACGCTGCTGATGGAAATAATGCGCCCCCGGCGTTTGCGCATCATCGGGCGCACTGCCGCCCGCATACAGTTAAAGGTGCCCCTGAGGTTGGTGGCAATGACACTGTCAAACTCGGCGTCGGTCATACGCATGAGCAGGTTATCACGAGTAATGCCCGCATTACACACCAGTATATCAATGGCGCCAAACTGCTCGATGGCCTGCTCTATCAGTTTGGTGCAGGCTGCCGGGTCGGCCACATCCCCCTTTATCGAAAGGGTCTTGGCCCCCAGTGCCTGGCAAAGCTGCTCTGTTTCCTGGGCAGCGGCCTCATTCCCGGCAAAGTTCAGGACAATATTTGCCCCCTGGGCCGCCAGCTTCTGGCAGATAGCCCGGCCAATGCCCCGGCTGCCGCCGGTTACAACGGCAGTTTTTCCTGTAAGGTCAAACATGGAAAGCCTCCTTTTTCAGCCCGACAATCACCGCTTCCACCGAAGCGATGTCCTGGGCACTGTATATCTGTATCGAGCGGTCAATCTTCTTAATAAAGCCCGACAGCACCTTCCCCGGGCCAATTTCTACAATGGTATCAATCCCCTTGGAACGCATATAGTCAATACTGTCCCAGAAGTATACCGGACTTTGTACCTGGCGCACCAGCAGGTCGGGAATCGGCTCCTCTGCGGTTCTTTCCCTGCCCAGGCAGTTGAACACCACCGGCAGCTGCATCTCGCCAAAGGCAGTATGCTCAAAGCGTCGAGCCAGAGCCTCACCGGCCGACGCCATAAACGGTGTGTGGAACGGCCCGCTCACCTGTAAGGAAATGACCCGCTTTGCCCCCAGTTTTAGCGCAGCCTGGGCAGCAGCCTCCACCGCCTGGCGCTCCCCGCCAATGACAATCTGCCCGGGGCAGTTGTAGTTAGCCGGATACACCGGGCCTTGGGCAACGGCACAGGCCTGCTGTACCAGTTCCCGGCCCAGCCCCAGGATGGCGGTCATGCCGCTTTGCATCCCCTGGGCGGCCTTTTGCATCTCCTGCCCCCGAAAGGTGATAAGCCCGGCGGCTGTCTGCCTATCCAAAACTCCAGCGCAGTACAAAGCACCATATTCCCCCAGGCTCAGCCCGGCGGCCATCTCGGGGCGAATGCCCTCCTGGGCCAAAATGTCGGTAATGGCCATTTCTACAGCCAGCATACAGGGCTGGGTATATGCAGTTTGGCCCAACAGAGAATCCGGCCCCTCAAAACAGACCTGTTTTAAATCAAATTCCGCCGGAAACTCATCAAACACCTGCCGTGCGACAGGATATTGCTCATAAAGGTCCCTGCCCATGCCGGCAAACTGGCTGCCCTGCCCGGCATATACAAAGGCATATTTCATTGGTTGGCCCTCCAGTCGTGCACCAGTTCCTCTATCAGTTCCCGTACCGGGACAATCTTATCCACCCGGCCTACATTATCTCCGCAGAAGAACAGGCCATTTTCCCAATCCCCCTTTGCCGCAGCAATCAGGGCATCGGTGATGCAGTAGCTGGTCTCGGCCGGGTTGCAGGGGCGCAGGCAATTCAGGCAGTGCTGGGGCGGGATGCGCCCCTGGATGGCAATGCGCTGGATCAGCGGGGAGTTCAGCGCCCGGCCAGGCATACCCACCGGGCTTTTAATCAGGACGACATCCTCCTCCCGGGCATTTACCATAGCCTGTTTATAACGAATATCCGCATCGCATTCCTCGGTGGCAATAAACCGGGTGGCCATCTGCACCCCAGCCGCCCCGCGCTGCTGTGCCTGGGCAATCTCTGCCCCGGTAAAAATGCCGCCGGCCACAAACACCGGAATGGGGCAGCCACATTTTTCTTCAAAGGGTCGCAGCTCATCCAGTACCTCTGCTAAAATCTTCCACAATTCCGGGGCTGTTTTGCTTTCCAGCTCCTCCGGGGAAAACCCCAAGTGCCCCCCGGCCCGGCTGCCCTCAATTACCACAAAGTCGGGCAGGCGCCCGGCCCGCTCCCACTTGCGGCAGAGCAGCTTGGCTGCCCGGCCGCTGGAAACAATGGGGGCCAGCAATATGTCCGCATCCCCGGCAATAGCGGGGAGCTCGGTGGGCAGACCAGCCCCGGAAATAATGGCATCTGCCCCTGCCTGAACGGCTGCCCATACAAACTGTTCGTACTTTTGGGCCGCCACCATAATATTTACCCCCACCAGGCCACGCCCGGCGGCTGTTTTCTTCGCCTTTTCTATCTCCTCTTGCAGGCAGCGCAGGTTTACAGCGAGCATGTCCGTATCAAAGTCCGGATCCAGGTAGCCGGGATGGGCGGCAGAGATAACCCCCATACCACCGCAGGCGGCCACTGCCCCGGCCAGGCCGGACAGGGAGATACCTACCCCCATTCCACCCTGAATAATGGGCAGGGGAAGTTCCTTATTTTTAATCTGCATGGTTATCACAGTCCTTTGCAAATGTTGCCCGGAGGGCGCAGTAATCACCGTACAATTCGGCCAGAATTTCTGCCGCTGGCCGGATAGCATGCAGCTGCCCGGCCACCTGGCCCGCCATGAGCGAGCCATCCCGGACATCCCCTTCCAGCACCGCTTTACGCAGCGAGCCCAAGGTATATACTTCCAGCTCCTCCCTGGTGGCACCCTCCCGTTCCCGCTTTACATACTCCCGGGACATGCGGTTTTTCAGCACCCGCACCGGGGTGCCGCCAATCCGGCCGGTGACAATGGTATCGCTGTCCCCGGCCTCCAAAAGGGCTTGCTTATAGTTGGGATGGATGGGGCATTCCTCCGCCACCAGCAGGCAGGTGCCCACCTGCACCCCACTGGCTCCCAGGGCATAGGCAGCCAGCATCTGTCTGCCGCTGGCAATACCTCCTGCCGCCACCACCGGAATATGCACGGCATCCGCCACCTGTGGCACCAGCGCCATTGTGGTCATTTCCCCCACATGGCCCCCTGCTTCGGTTCCCTCGGCAATAACGGCATCGGCACCCAGGCGCTCCATCCGCACAGCCAGTGCTACACTGGGCACCACCGGCAGCACCCGGATTCCCGCCGCTTTCAAACTGGGGATATATTTACCGGGATTCCCGGCGCCAGTGGTAATAATGGGAACCTGCTCCTTTATCACAATTTCCATCAGCTCGTCCACCTGGGGATGCATCAGCATAATATTCACCCCGAAAGGGGCTGTTGTCCGCTCCCGGGCCTGGTAAATGTTTTCCCGCAGCTGCTCCGGCGACATGCCGCCGGCGGCAATCAGCCCCAGGCCACCGGCACCAGAGATAGCGGCCGCAAATGGGCCGGTGGCAATATTGGCCATCCCCCCCTGAATAATGGGGTATTTTGTCTGTAAAATCTCTCTAATATCCACTGTTTTCCTCCTACCAATTCAGCAGCATGGCACCCCAGGTAAGACCGCCGCCAAATCCTGCCAGCACCAGCCGGTCCCCGGGGTGCAGCAGGTCCTTTTCCTGCATTTCCCATAGGGCCAATGGAATGCTGGCTGCCGATGTGTTGCCAGTATGGACGATGTTTTCATAAAACCTATCCAGATTTACACCCAGGTGCCGGGCCACCCCCTCGGTAATGCGGTGGTTGGCCTGATGCAGCACAAAGTGGTCCACTTCCTCCAAGGTGCATCCGGCCTGTTCCACCACCCGGCGGATAGAACCAGGTACTGTGCTTACAGCAAAGCGAAAAACCTCCCGGCCATTCATCCGCAGCGGCTCCCGGCCGCCATTGATGTTGTATCCGCCGCCCGAGAGCAGCTCGGCATTGCCGTCCGCCCCAAAGTCGGTAACTGTTCGACTGCCTGCTGGAGACACCACTGCCGCCCCGGCGCCATCTCCAAACAGGATACAGGTGCTCCTATCGGTGTAATCCACCAGGCGGGAAAGCAGCTCTCCTCCAATAACCAGCGCGTGGCAGCCCTGCCTGTCCATCAAAGCCTCGGCTACAGCCAAACCATAGACAAAGCCGCTGCAGGCGGCATTTAAATCAAACGCCAGCACCGTTTGGGGCAGCCCCAGTTCCTTCTGCACCATACAGGCCATCGATGGGGTGGCTGTATCCGGAGTGAAGGTACATACTATCACCACTCCGATGCTTTCCAGCGGCACCCCAGACTGCGCAAGCGCCTGCCGGGCCGCCTGAGAAGCCAAAGCAACCACCGTTTCCCCTTTGGCAATATGCCGCTGGCAGATACCGGTGCGGGTGGTAATCCATTCATCATTGGTTTCCACCATACCGGAAAGCTCCTGGTTATCCAGTACATACTGGGGAAGGGCACGGCCCATTGCAACAATTTTCATTCCTTCACAATCCTTTTCGGGACATCAAGCCTTAAAGCTGCCGATAGCCCGGAATTTTTTATACCGCCCGTTTTTGAGCGTTGCAGGGCTTTGAGCACACAGCCGATCCATCTCGGCAATCAGCTGTTCCCGCAGTGTGGTGTAAAAACCAATACAGTCCCCGGTAAAGCCCTCCTCCGGTTCGGGTAGAATGCGGTCGGCCACGCCGCAGTCCAATAGGTCGGCGGCGGTTAAACGCATCAGGTCGGCGGCGTCGGCAGCCCGGCTGCCATCCTTCCAGAGAATGGCGGCAAACCCCTCGGGCGAAAGCACACTGTACACACTGTTCTCCAGCATCCACAGGCTGTTGGCCACCGAAATGGCCAGAGCGCCGCCGCTGCTGCCCTCCCCTGTAACCAGGGTGAGCACCGGGACGGTCAGGCTGCACATCTTTTGGATACTCCGGGCAATGGCCTCCCCCTGGCCGTGGCGTTCCGCCTCCAGCCCTGGGTAAGCGCCGGGAGTGTCCACAAAGGTGAGAACCGGCCGGCCAAATTTTTCCGCCTGCTCCATCAGCCGGATAGCCTTGCGGTACCCCTCCGGCTGGGGCATACCAAAGTTGCAGCGGACATTTTCCTCCAAGGTGCGGCCCTTCTGATGGCCGATAACCGTCACCGGGCGGCTGCCCAACAGGGCAATGCCGCCTACAATGGCTGCATCATCCATGCTGCCCCGGTCCCCGCGCTGCTCGAAAAAGTCGGTGCATAAATGGGCGATATAGTCCCGAATATTGGGTCGGTTTTTATCCCTAGCCCGCTGTACCCGCTGGTAAGCAGTGGTGTTTTGTTCCTCCATATTCAGCGCCCCTCTCTGCTGTGCAGTTTTAATATCTGAGCCAGTGTATCCCGCAGCTGGCCGCGGGGCACCACTGCATCCACAAAGCCGCAGTCGCACAAAAACTCCGCCCGCTGAAAGCCCTCCGGCAGCTTCTGCTTGATGGTCTGTTCAATCACACGCGGGCCGGCAAACCCAATGAGCGCCCCCGGTTCTGCCAGAATAATATCGCCCAGCGATGCAAAGGAGGCTGTCACCCCACCGGTGGTGGGGTTGGTAAGGACGGTGACATAGAGGCAGCCGGCCTCGGCCAAGCGCTCTACGGCAGCAGTGGTTTTGGCCATCTGCATCAGCGAAAAAATGCCCTCCTGCATCCGCGCCCCGCCCGATGCACAAAACACAATAAGCGGCAGGCGCTTTTTGGCGGCATATTCTGCCAGCAGGGTGATTTTCTCCCCAACGGCGCTGCTCATGCTGCCCATAATAAAGCGGCTGTCCATCACAGCAATTGCCATGCGATACCCGCCAACTTTGCCCGTACCGGTGACAACAGCCTCCCGCAGGCCGGTTTTTTTCTCCAAACCAGAGAGCTTTTCGGCATACCCGGGAAAGTGCAGCGGGTCGTTGGCAGCCATCTGGCCAAACAGCTCCCGAAAGCTGCCTTCGTCCACAGTGGCCGCTAACCGGTCCCGGGCGCCCAGAACACTGTGCCCGCCACAGTGGGGACAGACCCGCAGCATCTCCCGGAACCGGGTGGAAAGAATAGGGCTGCCGCAAGACGGGCACTTGGTATACAAATCGTCCGGAACCGGTTTTTCCTGAACCTGGACGGTCTTGTTGCGAAACGCCTTGAAAAGGTCCAGCTTTTCCCGGCGCTTGTGGAACATATTGCTATCCATTATCTCATCAGCTCACTTAAATGATTCTCTACAAACGCAGTGGTAAACTGGCCCCGGACAAACTCCTCGTGATGGAGGAACAGGTATTGCAGTTCTATATTGGTTTCAATCCCTTCCACAATAAACTCCTCCAGCGCCCGGCGCATCCGCCGGATGGCTTCCAGGCGGCTGCTGCCGTGTACAATCAGCTTGGCCACCATGGAATCGTAGTAAGGGGGGATTTCGTACCCCGGATAAACAGCCGTATCCACCCGCACCCCCATGCCACCGGGAGTAAACAGCCCTTCAATACGGCCAGGGCAGGGCCGGAAGCCATTTTGGGGGCTTTCTGCATTGATACGGCACTCAATGGCATGGCCATCCAGCCGGATTTCCTGCTGGGTAAAGGGCAGGGCCTGTCCGGCAGCAATGCGAATCTGCTCCTTGATAAGGTCAATTCCGGTGACCATCTCGGTCACCGGGTGTTCCACCTGTATCCGGGTATTCATCTCAATAAAATAAAAGTTTTCCTGGCTGTCCAGCACAAATTCCACTGTGCCGGCATTCCGGTATCCGGCAGCCCGGGCAGCCCGGACAGCGGCTTGTCCCATCTGCTCCCGCAGCGTAGCAGAGAGAGCCTTGGAGGGGGATTCCTCAATCATTTTCTGGTTGCGGCGCTGCACCGAACAGTCCCGCTCCCCCAGATGGACCACATTGCCATGATGGTCAGCCAGAATTTGAAATTCGATATGCTTGGGGTTCAAAACCAGCTTTTCCATATAGACAGCGCCATCCCCAAAGCAGGCCTGCGCCTCAGCCGATGCGGTTTGAAACGCCGTTTCCAGCTCCTCAGGCGCATATACCCGGCGCATTCCCCGGCCACCGCCGCCGGCACTGGCCTTGATGAGCAGCGGATAGCCGATGGTTTGGGCCACATGCCGGGCTTCCTCCAAACCGGATACCACGCCATCCGAACCAGGCACCACCGGGACACCGGCCTGAACCATCAGGGCCTTGGCCGCTGCCTTATCCCCCATCTGTTCCATCACCCCTGCATCCGGGCCGATAAATACCATGCCGCACTGCTCCACCAGCCGGGCAAACTCAGCATTCTCGGAAAGAAAGCCATACCCCGGATGGATGGCATCACACCCCAACCGGGTGGCGGCGCTGAGAATATTTTGCATATTTAGGTAGCTATCGGCGCTGGCAGCCGGCCCAATACACACCGCCCTGTCGGCCAGATGCACCGGCAGGGAAGCACTATCCGCCGTGGAATAAACTGCTACGCTTTCCACGCCCAGCTCCTTGCAGGCCCGGATAATGCGCACAGCAATTTCGCCCCGGTTGGCAATTAAAATTCTGCGAAACATGTCACACCTACTTTGTCATATAAATCAGCGGCGTTCCATACTCCACCAGCTGCCCATCTTCAGCAACAATTTCTGCCACTATGCCATCCTGTTCGGCAGCAATCTCGTTCATCATCTTCATGGCCTCCACAATGCACAGGGTTTGGCCCTTCTGCACCCGATCCCCCGCCTGGACAAAGGCCGGCGCGCCGGGAGAAGGGGCAGAGTAGAACACCCCCACCACCGGCGACAAAACCGGCACACGGTTTTCCGGCTGAACAGCAGGGGCGCTGTCTGTTCCCGGGGCTGGAGGCTCCTGCACGGCCAAAACTTCCGGCAGTGATTCCCGCTGCCTGCGCAGCTGCTCGGAATAGCCATGTTCGTGGACATGTTCCTTGGAAAGGATGATGGAAAAGGGGCCGTCCTCCAGCTCCAACCGGCAGATGTTCATACCATCGAACGCCTCCATCAGTTCCTTAATTTCTCCCAGCTTCATTGCAAATCCGCCTTTCTGCCCTACCTTTTGGCAGGATACTCTTCAATGCGACAAACTTTTGAAATTCAAATATTTCGGCCAAAAAGAAGGCCCGCCGCAAAATACGGCAGACCCAACCGCCAGTTACTTGTTTTCGATATAGTTTACAATATCTTCTACTGTTTTGAAATTGGCATATTCTTCTTCAGCTATCTTAATGTCGAATTCATCCTCCAGCGCCATCACCAGTTCCACAGCCTCCAGCGAGTCGGCGCCAAAATCGTCATAGATGGAGGAGGCCAGCTGGATTTCCGCCTCGTCACAGTTCAGGGTATCCGCAATAATGGTTTTTACTTTATCAAAAGTCATGGTTCTTTTCCTCCGAATCAATATTTGCTTTGAATTATAAAATATTGGAACTTAAAAGTAAATGCTTTTAGATTCAAATTATATATTGTTCCAATAATTTGTACTTATACCAAAACAGCTTTATCTAAATTACCAGTAAATTTGTCGTTTCAGGCATGGACAAGCCCTGCTGTTTTAAGCTATTATAACCGCTGTTTCCTGTAAAGTTTGTCAAAAAAGTGGGCTTTCGTTCCAAACATGAAACAAGGCCCCGCCAAAACTTGGCGAAGCCTTGGGCGCTAACTTAATAGCTCAGTTTATAAATATTGGTATCGGTAACCAGGTTCATAAAGTTATACATCAGCAAAACCTGGTCGAACTCCCCCTGTTCCAGCAGCTGGGAAACCGGCACGGCACTGTATCGCAGATCCACGATGTGTACCTCGTCGAATTGATAGAGCAAAAAGGGCACAAAGCTGTTGGCATAGGAGTCTTTAATTACCAAAATACGGCTGGGGAGCCCCCCCTCAGCCAGGGTGCGCACCCCGCTTTTCAGCACAGTATAGCCGTTGTTCCCCCAGAGAAAGGCCGCATACTTGTCCCGCACCAAAAATTTCTCCAGGTCATAATACCCCTGCTTCTCTACACCATCCACCGTAACCCCAGCATCCGGGATGTTGTAGTAGGTGATGGTATCTGCCGGGGTGCCATATCGCTTGGCCTTGCTGAAATAGGTGCCATAAAAGCCCTCCACCTGGACGCTATCCATGCCGGACAGTGCCACCGGTTCCATCCCCAGGCTGCGCACATAGGCGGCATAGGCATAGTAGGCCCCCAGGGTGGTCCAGTGGTGGTCGGTGCGATAGTAGATATATTCGCTGCTGTGCCCTTTCAAGGCCTCGGTAAAGTCCACAGCCTGCACGGCGGCATTCAGGCCATTCACCCAGTCGGTCAGCTGGGTGATGGTGCTGCCCTGGTCCACATTTTCCAATCCCATCGGCAGCTTTTCCGGCAGGATGGTATAGGCATTGGGGATCACAGCCAGCGTAATATTTTTACCGGAATACTTCTGGACAAACTGCCGGATATAGTCCAGATTCCTTTGGAACTGGCTGCCGGAAATGCTCCGGAACTTTTCAAACAAATAGCCATCCTGGCCATAGGCAATGCCGTTATTCTCTATCTTCAATAGTGCCGTTTCGGCCAAAGATTTAATGGTAATCCAGTCATCCCGGCGGACAAACTGGTCGTTAATATACTCCTCATAGTCCTGCGTCCACTCGTTGGAAAGAAAGGCCCGGAAGGTAAACTCCGGCTTCTGGGCAAGGTAGCGGTTTTCCAGCTCGGAATATTCCCGGTTGGTTTGGGTGAGATCATACACTGTAAACAGGCCGATAAACAGGGCAAAAGCCAGCAAAATGGGGTATTGCAGCAGTTTTTTTATCTTATCCATTATACCGGCCCCCTTTAAAATCGAAAATACAGGAATGGGTTGTAGGTTGCATCCACCAGATAGGCGGTGGATACCACTAAAATTGTGACAAAAAATACCAACGCCAGAGCGTTATTCTTTTCCAGCTTTTGATAAGCACCCTTCAGCACTGGGGTGGACAGCACCACGCCCAGCACAAACACAACCAGATAATTGCGCAGATAATAGATCCAGTCCATTCCCCCCTGGAAGGAGAACATCCGGGTGAACAGCTGGCCCAGCAGCTCAAAATCGGTGACGGCAAACAGCGCCCAGCTGATCAGCAGGAAAAAGATAACATAGAGATGGGACAGCACCCGGTGGCGCTCCAAAAAGCCCTTGAGGCCCATGCGCTCCAATACCAGAAATACAAAAAAGAACAGCCCCCAGAGGACAAAGTTCCAGCTGGCCCCATGCCAGAACCCGGTGGCCGCCCACACAACAAACAGATTAAAATATAGCCGGGGTTTGCTAACCCGGTTGCCTCCCAGCGGGATGTAGAGATATTCCCGGAACCAGGAGCCCAATGTCATGTGCCAACGCCGCCAAAATTCGGTAAAGCTGCGGGAAATATAGGGGAAATCGAAGTTCTGAGGAAATTCAAACCCCAGCATCTTGCCCAGCCCGATAGCCATCAGGGAATAGCCGCTGAAATCAAAGTAGATTTGTAGCGCATAGGCCAACACCGCTAGCCAAACCAGCGGTGTGGATAGCTGCAAGAACCCCTGGTTAAGGCCAATCTGCTCCACCTCGGTCCACAGGGCGCCCACATTGTTGGCAATGAGCACCTTACTGCCCAGGCCCAGCAAAAACACCTTGACCCCCTCCTGGATTTGGGGCAGGCCAATCTCCCGCTCCTTCAGCTCCCGGCTGATGTCGGTATAGCGCACAATGGGGCCGGCAATCAGCTGGGGGAACAGTACCACAAAGGCGCCAAAATCGATGATATTGCGCTCCGCCTTCACCTTGCCCCAGTATACATCAATGGTATAGGACATGGTTTGGAAGGTGTAAAAACTAATACCCAGCGGCAGCACAAAGGAAATACCCGGCAGCCCCAGGCCAAACCAGCTGTTGAGATTGGATACAAAAAAGTTGGTATATTTAAAAAAGCCCAGCATACCCAGATTAAACAGCATGGAGCAGGCCAGCGCGCACCGACAGATAAACCGGTTCTCCCGATGGGATTCAATCACCCCTGAGGCTGTGTAATCCACCAAAATGGAGGCAATCATAATGGGAAAATATTTTGCCTCCCCCCAGGAATAAAAAATCAGGCTGAGCAGGAGCAGCACAGCATTTTTAAACCGCCGGGGAACCAGATAATAGAGGGCAAAAGCCGCCGGCAAAAAACGAAACAGAAACAGGATACTGCTAAAAACCATTGTGGAACTCTCCGTTAAAAATAATCTTTTATAGACAGTATGTAAACGCAGCCCCGTAGGAACTGCGCTATATGCCTTACATAAAGGACTTGTTGATAATCTCGGTTACCAGGCGGTTATCATCCTCAAACACCGGTACCATTGTGCTGTCCGGGGTCAGGCTGTTTACCGCTATCAGGAAGGCGTAGTCGCCCCGGGTATAGACCTGGGCGTTTCTGATTCGGTCGTAGGCATAGTTTTCATTGTTGTTTTCAAACTGGGCTGCCAGGTTATCCCTGTACTGCTCCAATGTGCGCACAACCTCATCCACCATGCCAGGGCGCGCCTTGATGGCTACAAACTGGTCGGGGTAATTATCGGCCAGAGAATAAAGCCCATAATAATCCTCTACCTGTGTATCCGCCAAGCCATACCGGGTGCGAATCATATCGGCATCGATCATACCGGGATTGTACACGGCGCCGCTTTCAAAACCAGCAACAACATCGTCTACAATCGAGCGGAGGCTCTTGCCCTCCAGCAGCATATCCTTATTATCGGCAACCGAGCTACTCTGGGAGGAACTGCTGGAGGAGCTGGAATTTTCCATTTCCTCCCGGGTTCTGCAAGCACTCAGCGGCACTATAGCCACAAGAAGCGCCAGCAGCAGCGCAATATTCTTTTTCATATCGTTTCTCCTTTGGACAAAGTTGATACGGCCGCCTGATGCAAAAGGCGGTCATCGTTATTTTGTTCGTCCAAAGGCCGGATATGCCATAAAGTTGCTGCCGCAAAACAAGACAGTATCAAGTATAGGAGATTGGCAAAAGTTCTGCAATAGGTTTGTGTAAAAATTAACTCCATTTACTGCAAAATTGTTACAAATTTTTTGTATCCTTCCCTATACAATATCCTCCCCAAAAGCCCTTTTTTCATTCTAATATTTGCAGTACCTGCTATGCAGCAATATGATTCCTATATCAGAATAGCAAAACGAAGGTCCAGCGGCTCAACACCCTGGAACAGTATGATCAGTTTCGTACCTGGACAAGGTTTGTCAACGGCTAAGCAGCCAGACGGGGGAGCGTACAATAAAAGAGGATTGTCAGATAAAAACCCATAATTTCTCAAGCAGCCCCTATAACTCTTATTTTGGCAAAGAAAAGGGCTGTGGAACAAAAAGTCCACAGCCCTTTTTTCATTCTACTTGGTAAAAGGAAACTTACTCAGCGTCAGTAGTCTCGTTGTCCTCTGCTACTTCGTCATTCAGCAGAACCTTCATGGACAGGCTGATACGCTTCTTCTCAAAGTCAATCTCGGTAATCATAGCCTTGACAACATCACCCACCTTGAGAACATCGGCAGGCTTGTTGATGCGCTCGTTGGAGATCTGGCTGATGTGAATCAGGCCATCCACACCGGGGATAATCTGGGCAAAAGCACCAAACTGGGTGAGGGAAACGATTTTAACATCGGCGACATCATCCACAGCGTAATTCTTCCGGAGAATCTCCCAGGGGTTGTCCTCACTCTTCTTGTAGCCCAGGGAAATCTTTCTCTTTTCGGAATCGATGTCCTTGACATAAACCTCCACCTGGTCACCAACATTTACAACCTGGGAGGGGTGCTTAATCTTGCTCCAGGACAGTTCGGAGATGTGTACCATGCCATCTACGCCGCCCAAATCAATAAATGCGCCGTAGTCGGTCAGGGACTTAACGGTGCCGTGGTAAACCTTGCCTACCTCAACATCCTCCCAGAACTTGTTTTCCAGAGCCTTTCTCTCATCCTTCAGTACAGCACGAATGGAGCCAACGGCTCTTCTTCTCTGTCTGTTGTACTCCAGAATCTTAAACTTAACAGGCTGCTTGAGCAGATCTTCCAGGTTGTCGTTTCTGGAACGGGTAGCCTGAGAAGCGGGGATAAACACCTTTACACCGTTGGTGAGCACCAGTACGCCGCCGCGAACCACCTCGGTAACAACGCCTTCCAGCACCTCGCCATTATCGCAGGCCTCTACAACCTTTTCAAATCCGGCAATTGCATCCAGGCGCTTCTTGGAGAGCATTACGGTACCCTCTACATCGTTCACGCGCAGAACGATGAGCTCCAGCTCGTCCCCCTTCTTTACCAGGTCCTCTGTCTTTGCTGCAGGATCATCTGTCAGCTCAGAAAGCGGAACATAACCGGCATGCTTGGTGCCGATATCGACAGCAACTTCATTCGGCGCAATGCTTGTAACAACGCCGGTTACCTTCTCCCCTGTATATGTACTTTTGAAGGAAAGATTGAGCATTTCCTCAAAGCTGAGATCATCTGTAAGAATATCACTCATGGTTTTTTGTACCTCCTTAATAATGCAGGCCGGAGTGGAAGCTCCTGCCGTAATTCCGAGAAACTCCACACCTGCAAAATCGTTATAATCAAGCTCGGACGCCGTCTCCACCCAGATGGTGGAGCAATGCCGGGAACAGATTGCATAGAGTTTGCCTGTATTAGAGCTGTGACGCCCGCCGACAACAATCATTTTATCGGCTCTGGCAGCAAGGCTCTCGGCCTCTTGCTGCCTAAGCATCGTCGCACTACATATTGTATCAAATATTTTCGGGTTTGTACACACTTTTTTTAGTGTTTTTACGATGTTTGCCCATTCTTTTACATTCAGCGTGGTTTGCGCCACCAAAATCAGCTGTTTTTCGGCTATATTAGGGGCATTTTTCACAAATTCTTCGAGCTCTTCAGCAGTTGCCACCACCCGGCTACTGCTGCGGCAGTGGCCTTTGATGGCCTGTACCTCGGGATGGGCAGCGTCCCCGGCAATCAGCACCAGGGCATCCGCACCATAATCCGCAGACACAATTTGGTGGATTTTCCCAACAAATGGGCAGGTGGCATCCACATAGTCCAGCCCCAAAGCGGCAATATCATCATAGACGCTCTGTGCCACGCCGTGGGAGCGGATTACAACCTTTTTGCCGCCGGCCAGCGCCTCCCAGGGTTCCGCAACAGCCTCTACCCCCTTTTGCTCCAGTTCCTGTACCAATTGGAGGTTGTGTATAATCGGCCCCAGGGTGCAAATCGGCTCCCCGGCTTCCAACAAATCATACACCATCTGCACCGCCCGGTTTACACCAAAGCAGAAACCGGCTGTCTTAGCCACCTCAATAGTCATTTTTGCTCTCCTCTATCAGGGCCAGTACCTGATCAAACATCTGCTTAGTGGAGTTGCGCAGGTCCCGGGGGGAATCCCCCTCCAGACCCAGCTGGGCGAACGGCAGCAGCTGGCCATAGCGGATAACCACCTTCCGGCGAAAGTGCAGCTTGCCCTCCCAATACACCGAACAGGGCAGCACATTGCTGCCGGTGAGCTTGGCAATCAGCGCCGTGCCCGACTTGGGCCGCAGCGGCTGCCCATCCTTGGAACGGTGCCCCTCCGGGAAAATGCCCAGAATATCCCCCTCCTCAATCACTCGCCGGGCATTGTCAATGGCGCTACTGTCCCCATTGCCCCGGTCCACCGGGAAGGTGCCAATGGTGCGCAGCGCCCAGCCCACAATGGGATTTTTAAACAGCTCCACCTTGCCCATATAGCGCACCTGGCCCCGAGCCTTGTGGGCCAGCAAGATGGGATCCAGGTTGGAGCGGTGATTGCTGATTAAAATATACGGCCCGGAGGCGGGGATGTTTTCCATCCCCCGGTACTCCAGGCGGAAAAACAGCGAAAAGGCAAACATACAAACTGTTTTTGCCAGATAATAAAGCCACATAGTTACCCTATTTTCTCCTTTACAATGCGTTCTATGGCCGCCAGCACCCCCTGGGCATCCAGTTCTGTGCTGTCCAGCTCGATGGCGTCCTCCGCCTTTTTCAGCGGGGCTACCTGGCGGTTTTTATCCTGCTCATCCCGCAGGTTGACCTCCCGCAGCAATGTTTGATAGTCTGCGGCTATGCCCTTGGCGGCATATTCCTCCATCCGGCGGCGGGTGCGCTCCTCGGCAGTGGCGGTCAGATAAATTTTTACATCCGCATCGGGCAGCACAACCGTGCCAATATCCCGGCCATCCATCACTACATCGTGTCGCAGTGCCATCTCCCGCTGCATGTCCAGCAAAAAAGCCCGCACTGTATCCATGGCCGACACGCTGGACGCCGCCATCGAAACCTCTTGCCGGCGAATCTCCTCCGAAACATCCCGTTCCCCCAGCAGCACCCGCTGAACGCCATCCACATACCGCAGTTCTACCCGGATATGCGGCAGGGCGGCAGTTACGGCCGCTTTATCCCCCAGTGGCACGGCGTTTTCCATACAGTACAGGCCAATGGCCCGGTACAGGGCGCCGGTATCCACATAGAGATAACCCAGCTTTTGGGCCAACGAACGGGCAATAGTGCTTTTCCCTGCCCCGGCAGGGCCATCAATTGCAATTGCTATCATATCCATAAACCTCTGTTTTTACTCCTTTTTCATGGCTTTGGCCGCCAGGTATCCGGTGGAAAAGGCGATTTGCAGGTTAAACCCACCAGTGTAGGCGTCCAAATCCAGCACTTCCCCCACAAAATACAGCCCCTGCACCAGCTTGGACGCCATTGTTTTGGGGTCAATTTCACTGACCTTGACCCCGCCGGAGGTGACAATGGCCTCCTCCACCGGCCGGAACTCCTTCGGGGTGATGGGCAGTGCCTTAATCACTTCAATCAGGCGTTCCCGCTGCTCCCGCGTAATCTGGTTGACCTTGGTATCCGGTGGTATCTGGGAAAGGCGCACCGCCACCGGAATCAGCTTGCGGGGCAACAACGCATCCAACGCATTGCCAAAGTCCCGGTTTAGCTGCCCGCCAAAATCCCGCAGCAGCCGGGCATTTAACTGCTGGATAGTCAGCCCGGGCTTGAGATCGACAGACAAGCTGTACTCCTTCAAGTCCCCGGTCATGTGGCTGGAGGCACTGAGTACCAGCGGCCCGCTAATCCCAAAGTGGGTGAACAGCATCTCCCCCAGTTCCTGAAACACCGGCTTTTTCCTGCCTCTTTTCTTCACAGTCAGCGTCACATTTTTCAGCGAAAGCCCCATCATCTCCTGACAATAGCTCTCCTGGGCCACAATGGGCACCAGCGAGGGCTGGGTGGGCACAATGGTATGCCCCGCCTGCCGGGCAAAGTGGTAGCCATCGCCGGTGGAACCGGTACGCGGATAGCTCAGCCCGCCGGTGGCTACCACCACCTGCCGGGCATAGAACAGGCTTCCATCCCGGCAGACAACACCTTTCACCTGCCCATCATCCAAAAGCAGGCCCTCTACATCGGCAGTTTGCACCTTTACGCCGGCCTTTTTTACATAACAAAGCAGGGCGTCCACCACATCGGCCGCCCGGTCGCTTTCCGGAAACACCCGGTTGCCCCGCTCTGTTTTCAAGGGCACGCCCAGTCCTTCAAAAAAGCGGATGGTATCCGCTGTGCCAAAGGCATTGATGGCGCTGTACAAAAACCGAGGGTTGTGCCGCACCGCCTGAAGAAAGGTATCCTCATCACAGTTGTTGGTTACATTGCAGCGCCCTTTTCCGGTGATGAGCAGCTTGCGCCCCACCCGGCTGTTCTTCTCCAACAGCAGCACCGAACACCCTGCTGCTGCGGCTGTTCCGGCGCACAGCATGCCGGCGGCGCCGGCGCCAATTACAAGTACATCATAGCTGCCCGCCATTAAATAACATTCTCCTCGTTCTTTTCGTACACATCATACTCATCCCATATCTTCTCCAACAGGGCATAGGTTTCCCCGACCTCCCGCTGCCGGCGCATCCCCACCGCCACAATCAGGGCGTTAATCAGGCTCAGCGGCGCCACCAGAGAATCCACAAAGGAGGCCATATCGCTGCGGGCCTTGAGCAGATGGTCACACCCCGCCGCCAGCGGCGAACCGGCCGAATCGGTGATGGCAATAACTGTGGCCCCCCGCTCCTTGGCAAAATTGATGGCTTTGACCGTACGTTTGGAATACCGGGGGAAACTGATGCCTATAAACACATCCCCAGGCCCAATGCGAAAGATCTGCTCGAACATCTCGCTGGCGCTGGAACCGGTAACCAGCCGGACATTGGGGAAAATCTGGTTAAAATAAAAGCTCATAAACTGGGCCAGGGCCGCCGCAGAGCGGATGCCCAGAATATAGATGGTCTTGGCGGTTACAATGCTGTCGGCCGCCGCCTCAAACCCCTCGTTGGATTGCTCCTCCAGGGTACGGCGGATTTTTTCAATATCCATTGTAAGCACTTTGGAGAGGATATCACTGTCCCCCAGCTGCTCACTGGTTACCTCCATGCGCTGCACAGTAGTAAGGCGGTTGCGAATCAGCTCCTGCAGCGCCCGCTGCAGCTGCGGGTACCCCTCAAACCCCACCTCGGCGGCAAAGCGCACCACAGTGGATTCGCTCACACCCACAGTGGCGCCCAGCCTGGAGGCGGTCATAAACGCCGCTTTATCATAGTTTTGCACAATGTACTTTGCTATCAGCTTTTGCCCTTTGGAAAAACCGGGCATCCCTTCGGAAATGCTGTGTAAAAGGTCCTTTGCCAAAACAGATTCCCCCTATCTTTTCAAAATAATTCCGGTGTGTACAGGAAATATGCAAATTCAGTTTCCAATCAATTCATAATGATAATAATATATACGCCATCAAAAATCAATAGAAACCGGGGCTTTTCCCTTAAATTTTGCAAGTATCCCTGCCTTCCCCCTGCAAACAGGTGCGGTTCCATCTGGGAAGATGGTCTTTTGCACCTCCATGTGCTATAATGGGGGCAGAGTAGAAACAGGGAGGAATAACGGATGAAAACATTGGAAGAATGCCGCCAGGAAATTGACCGCATTGACCGGGAGATGGCCCGGCTGTTTGAGCAGCGGATGCAGACAGTAGCCCAGGTGATTGAGTACAAAAAATCGGTGGGTATGCCCATCCTGGACAGCGCCCGGGAAGCCGCTGTAATTGAAAAGAACAGCGCCTACATCCAGGATGCCCAGCTGCTGGACTATTACCGGCGCTTTATCCAGGCCCAGATGGACCTGTCCCGGGAATACCAGCAGAGCAAGCTGTAAGGTTATTTTGAATAAAAATATCCGGCTCCTTCATCCAAACAGCAGACAAACAGCGAAAAACCGGCCCCTCATTTGCAGGAACTCTTTTTACACTGTGCAAAATCGGTAAAAAACTGCCCTTTAGCTAAAACTAAAGGGCAGTTTTTTTCTTTATGCCTTATGTACAAACAGGCCCTCGCCGCCATAGAACAGCTCCTGGGCTGCATCCAGGTGCTCCTTGCTCCAGATGGCCGGGGTGCCGCCAGAGTGCAGGAAGATGGCATTTTCCCCTTCGGGAATCTTCCCTGTCTTTACCAAATCCACAAAGCCCCGGAAAATCTTACCGGAATAGCAGGGGTCAGTAAACAGGCCTTCGGTTCGGGCAAGCAGCGCCATATACTCCTGTGTAACGGGGTCGGGGATGTTGTAGCCCACACCGTAGTAGGGGGATTCGGCAGTGCCTGTTTCCAGCCGGATCTCCTCCGGGGTGCAGGTGATGCCCAGCTCATACTCCGCCGACAGCTTGCCAATAAACTCGGAAATCTGATCCCGGCCGCGGAAGGTGGCGCTTACCGGTATGCCCACGACTTCAAACGGGGCGTTGAAGTACTTTGCCCCGGCCCACAGGCCGCCAAAGGTACCCATAGAGCCATAGCCGCACACCAGGTATTTTGCTTCGATGCCCTGATCCTTCATTTGCTGCATAATTTCCGGGACGGCATTGATATATCCGGCTGCGCCCACCAGGCTGCTGCCCCCCACCGGAACATTGTAGGGACGGATGCCCTGGGCTTCATATTCAGCCACAATTTTAGCTGTTTCCTGGGCCAGGAAAGCGGAGGTCTTTTCGCTCTTTTCCGGCTCAGGCAGCCCGGCGAGGGCTGTGGTGTCAATAAAGTGGACATCCGCCCCCATCATCCGGTCCAGAATCAGGTTGCCGGAGCAATAATCCGGTTTTGCGCCGGTCAGCACCAGGATGGGCTTCATGCCATATTTTACAGCGGCGGCCACTGTCATGCGGCCGTGGTTGGTCTGCACGCCGCCAAAGGTCATCAGAGCGTTATATCCGCCGTCGATGGCATCCTTTACCAGATAGTCCAGCTTTCTGGCTTTGTTGCCGCCAAAGGCCAATCCGGTTAAATCGTCCCGCTTAA
This sequence comes from uncultured Clostridia bacterium, assembly GCA_948473085.1. GTDB lineage: Bacteria > Bacillota > Clostridia > Oscillospirales > Ruminococcaceae > Avimicrobium. The sequence goes on along the minus strand of CAOKWH010000011.1, from coordinate 18,267 downwards.
CATAAAGCTTGCCTTTGCCAATTTCCTTGGTTAAATTGGGCATGTACTCCAACGGGGTATTCAGATAACCAACTTCTACCTTCTGAATGTCCTGAAATTTCATACCTTACACTACCTTTCTGTCCGGGTATGTTCCCGGCGGCGTCTGTTCGACAGCGGCCAGGCCATATACTCTGCTATGGGGCATTATTTTCCCCCTGTTACATCCTATTGTAGCACAAAACTTTTATTCATTCCATTGCGAAACGGTCAGACTTTTCGCTACTATTTTATACACTTTGTACAATAAAACTGGAAACTGTTCTGTCTGGAATTTGCCAAAAAAGTGTCTGATTTGATACAAGAGCGTAAAAAATTAGCGAAGGTTGTCTAAATCCGTGGTTTTTTCATTGTAAAGCCCAGCAATACATGTTATTATGAAAGACATAGTACACAATATATAAAGCGAGGATTTATCATGGACAAAATTAAATTTATGATCGATTCCGGTTCGGACATTTCAAAGGAAGTTGCCCAGGCCCTCAATATTGAGGTGGTGCCCCTTTATCGCATGATAGATGGTGTGCCGGTGGTGGATTACTACGATTTTAACATTGACGATTACTGCAACTATCTGCGCACCTGCAAGGAAATTCCCAGCAGCTCGCAGCCCAGTCCGGAGGACTTTTTAACCCGTTATGAGCGCTTTGCCCAGGAAGGGTATGACCACATTATCTGCATTACCATGTCCATCTATGGTTCGGGCACCTACAACAGCGCCGAGCTGGCGCGCACCATGTTTGAGGAGCAGCACCCCGATTCGCCGATGAAAATCCATGTAGTGGACTCCTGGAGCTGTTCGCTGAATATGGTGATGGAGCTTCGCTTGGCCCACCGCATGATGGAGGCCGGCGCCGCTGTAAACACCATTTTGGAGGAGCTGTACCGGGTACGGCAGCGCACCAACACCTACTACCTGATTGACAACCTGGAATTTCTCATCAAGGGCGGCCGGGTATCCCCCCTCAAGGGCGGCATTGCCTCCAAGCTGAAAATCAAGCCCATTGTCTGCGTTAAAAACGCCCAGGGCTCCATTCCCGCCAATGCAATGGGTTACCAGAACGGCCTGAGCAAGCTGGCCAATTTCTTCTGGAATGACTGCACAGAGGAAGTGGAGCTGTATGTGGCCCATGCCGGCTGCCCTGATAAGGCCCAGGCCATTGTGGATAAAATCCGGGAGAAGTACCAGAACCTGAAATACCACATCTTCCCCATGTTGGGCACCATGTCCACGCAGTCGGGACCGGATTCCATCGCAATCTGCTATGTTAAGGACAAATAGGAGACTACATGAGCATATTAAAACGAACCGCAGCAGCTCTGATGAGCTGTGCCATCACCCTATCCCTCGCTGCCTGCGCAGCACCCCAGGAAGAAACGGTTCCCAAGCCGGAAACCTATCCTGACACTGCCCTGGTGATTGATGAGCTGGGCATGATTCTCGACTTACCGGAGGACCTATACGATGGGCTGGGCCAACAGATTTTTGCCAGCGCTGAACTTCCCATTGCGCCGGAGGGTGTGGTCATCAACGGCCAGGTGGCCTTTCTGTACCAAAGCGGCAGTGTTTACAAGCGGGTGATGGAACTGCAAATCACCGGCGGACAGCTCAGCGAGGAGGAATACCTTGCCCTAAGCGAGCAGACCGGCACGCTGTTTGTTATTACCAGCGTGGCTGCCGACACTTTGGGAGAGCACGCCATAACCGACATTACCGGCTATGAACAGGCCGAGCTGATTGGCGAACTGGGCGGCAACAGCTTCTACCTCTGCTATACCGACCTTACGCTGGACGCCTTAAACGAGGAGGACGCCGCCACGCTGGCGCGTTTTATGGCGGCGTTGCCCCAGGTAAAGGATGGGCTGACACTGTACACCCCCATTTCAGCAGAGAATATACAGTTGGATGTGGGTGTAACCCTTCCGGACTTTTCCACCACCACGCTGGCAGGGGATACTGTGGACTCTTCTGTGTTTGGGGACGCCAAGCTCACCGTCCTGAACATCTGGGCCACCTACTGCACCCCCTGTGTCAGCGAAATGCCCGACCTGGAAACCCTTTCCCAGAACTATAAGGATAAGGGGGTACAGGTGATTGGCCTGCTGGCCGATGTATACAGCAATGAGGAGAAGCAGACACTGGCCAAGGAAATTATTTCCTCTACCGGTGTTACCTACCCCTCCCTGCTGCCTGACCAGAAACTGGATGCCGCAGTGCTGACCTATGTCACCGGCGTACCCACTACCCTGTTTATTGACAGTGAAGGCACCGTGCTGGAAATCATAAGCGGAACCCGCAGTTTGGAAACCTTCTCCGAAATTGTAGATAAGCTATTGGCCGAATTGTAAAAACAAGTGCCGTCCAGTTTGGGCGGCACTTTTGTTTACAGTTCAGTCATAGTTCATATATCCTTTAACTTTCATCTCATTTTCCGAGTTGAAGATTTGGTTCTTAGAGCCTATACTATAATAGAAAACGCTCTTTTTTCCGTTGGGCAGAGCTGTTCAGCAAAGGAGAAAAATATGAACCTGCTGGTTACATTAGATGAAAATTATCTTGGCCCCCTGTTTACCATGCTCTATTCCCTGCACATCAACGACCCTCAGGCAAAAGTCCACCTCTGGCTCATCCACTCTGCAATGCCCCCGGAAGCCCTGGAGAAAACCCAGCACTACTGCCGCAGCTTTGGCTGGCAGTTTACACCTCTGGAAGCCGAGGATAGCCTGTTTGAAGGCGCCCCTGTGCTGCGCTACTACACCAAAGCCATGTACTACCGGCTGCTGGCTTTCTGTATCCTCCCTGAGCAGGTGGACCGGGTGCTCTACCTGGACCCCGACACCCTGATTTTAAATCCGCTGTCCCCCCTCTATCATCTGCCCTTAGAAGGGATGCTCTATGCGGCCTGCTGCCACACTGGCCTCTCCCAAATTACCGGGCCGGTGAATCGGGCCAGGCTGCACAGCAGCGAGGACACCGGCTACTTTAACTCCGGTGTGCTGCTGATGGATTTGAACACCCAGCGCCAAAATATTCAGCCCAATGAGATTTTTGACTATGCCCGCGCCCATGCGTCTGAACTGATTCTCCCGGACCAGGATATACTTAACGCTCTCTTTGCCGAGCGTATCCTGCCGGTGGATGACACGCTTTACAATTACGATGTCCGGCAGTATGACGCCTATCGCCTTTTAAGCTCCGGTGAAAAAACTATGGACTGGGTAATGGAAAACACTGCTATCCTGCACTTCTGCGGCAGGTTTAAGCCCTGGACTCCTTCTGCCCGCGGACGCTTTGTCGCCCTCTACAAGCACTATGCACACCTTTGCCGCCAATATATGCGGCAGCTTCCCAACTCATAGCAAAATTGCTTCAAATTAGAAAAATGGACAGCAGACCACCATCTCCCGGAAATGAGGAGTAAAATTCCTGCTTGCCACATATTAAAAGCAAAATAAAAAAGGCACTCAAACGAGTGCCTTTTTCTATTAAGCCTCTTCTTTTCTTTCTTCAACAGGTTCTGCATCCGGCTTTTTAGCCAGTTCTACCTTGATAATGCCCTTCTTATAGAGCACCCAGGCGCAGAATACAGTAAAGGGGATTTCAGCCAGCATGGCCATACCTTCTTTACCGGCAATAGGAGTGATAAAGAAATTGACAATCAGCAATACAGCAATGGGGGCAACGGTTGCCAGCAGCTTGCCATGAATGACATACTCGCCGGCATTCTTGTTGGTAAGCATACCCAGGAACATGCCACCAAACAGAGCAGGCAGCATATAGGCGGTGGCTGTCTTTACTGCCGGCAGGCCAAGGATAGGCTGCAGCGGAACCAGCAGCACAACACCGATGGCAATAATAACCATAGTCAGCATCGAAGAAGCTGCAATGGCTACAGTGGAAATGGCATCGCCAGCCTCGGTGCCCTGGGTCACATCGGCAATTTCCATAGCAGAAATAGCACAGGGCAGCTTGAGGTTCATAACATTACCGGTAATAAAGGCCAGGTAACAAGCCGAACCCAAGATAGGGGTATAACTGAATACTTCCGAAACAGCAGTGGGGATAAACATAGCCAGAACACCGCCGCCGATGGACATTACCTCGCCAAACGAGGGCCAAAGATCGTATGTAGAACACACAATAGCAGGGATACCCAGCATAATGCCTATGGACATCAACGAACCAATACGGCCAACCAGGTGAATTTTATCCGAATACTTCATATTTTTCATTACTGCTCCCCCTCCTTATGCAAATAGATTGGCAAAGAATACCGAAGCCACCATACCAAGAATCAGCGAATCGGCCAATACAAAGTTAGAAAGCCACTTCCAACCGGTCTTTTTAATAATTACACCATGCAAAGCGGTAACGAGTGCCGAGGTAAGCAGAGTAGCAGTGAATACCGGCCCCTTGAGTACCTGTACCGGCAGGAATACAACCATCATAGCCAGAGTAAAGCAGTTGGTAGCCAAAGCGCCCCAAGCACCGTTTCTCTCCCGGAAACCGGTCATAGAGGTCTGAATTTTTTTACCAAAGAAGGTAACGGTTACGATACCAGCCATAATGCCGATGCTCATAACAAACATAATTGCACCCAACTGGCTGGGATCGTTGGAGGCAGAGAGCGCTGCAATGGACTCAAACCCGGCGCCGGTGGCCACCATATCGGCAACCATCAGCTCGTAGCTTACTGCGCCTACAACCGAAAGACGGAACCAGGGCCACGGAACTCCCAGCACAGCAGCCAGCGAAAACAGGCCGATAACAATCGAAACAGACGGAACGATTGAGAAGATGACGGATGACTTCACCGCATCCATAATCTTTTCTCTGGGAACACCCAGCTCGATACATCTTGCCCAAGCCATCTTGAGCATTAGCGCACACAGCAGGAAAATCAAAAGCAGGCCGACAATAACAGATGTATACATCAGTTTGCCATTTAAAATGCTGCTCAGCGTCATCAAATCATCTCCTTAAATTTGTTTTTCACTGCGATTTAGCACAATGAAATATTACGGCTTATTATAAAGGATTACTATGGTTTTTGCAAGGGAAATGTTAAAATTTTTTGAATTTTTGTATATAATTATGGACAATCAACAAATTCATTTGCGCTTTCCTATCGAAAATAGTTAATATTCAGATACATCTGTTTTTATATTACATACAGTTTTAGCCTTTTTTCAACTCCCCTTCCCGTTTTTCAATTCTTCATACATAAAAAGAAGCAGGGTAAGGCATCAAGCCACCCCTACTTCTTTCCAGCTCTTACTAATTATTTGCTGTTTTGGCAGTACAACCGATACAGCCCTGTTACCAACAGGTTGGGCCGGTGATAAAGCGGATGCTGGATGTGCGGGATAAGCAGCTCGGAAATACCACCGGTGACAATGAGTTTAACCGGGCAGCCGGCCTCCTTTTCAATACGCTGAACCAGCCCATCCACCATGGCCGCCGTACCGCCTACAATGCCGGCGCGCATACACTCCACCGTATTGCTGCCCAGAACCTTAACCTCGCCATTCAGCGGGATGTGCGGCAGCTGGGCAGTGCCGCCCCATAGAGCCTCGGCTGCAATGCGCACACCGGGCGCAATAATCACCCCATAGATATTTCCATCCGCATTGACAGCAGTAAAAGTGGTGGCGGTGCCCAAATCTACCACTACCAATGGCCCCTGGAATTCGCTCAAAGCGCCAGATATATTGCACACCATATCCGCCCCCAACTCCGCCGGGTTATCGGCAAGGATTTGAAAGCCGGTTTTGATACCGGGGCCAACCCGCTTGATGCGCACCGAGGTAAACCGGCTCAGGGCATACTCCACCACCGCATTGAGCTGCGGTACTACTGAGGAGAGGATAATCCCTTCAAAACGGGAAAGATCAAACCCATTGATTTCAAAAATGCCCCGGAGCAGCACCGAATACTCGTCCGCTGTGCGGGCTTTGTCGGTGGAAATGCGGGCGGTGAAGGTCAGCTCCCCCTCCTCAAACACCCCTAAAACAATATTTGTGTTGCCAATGTCCACTGTTAATACCATAATAAAATTCCTCCATCTGCTGTTGCTCGCCCTTTGCGGCGATGCAGCGCGTTTTGCACTTGTTATTATATCCCACTGGGGATGATTGTCAAATAGAAAGGAGAATTATTTACAATTAGTAGAAATGAACTATTTAATTACTATAAAGCCCGGTTTAAATTAAATTTTAGAGTGTTTCTTTTTGTTATACAAAACAACATCTCACTTCAATCGGTGGACAGTTCTCTGTTTTGTACCTGTTGCAAAATTGCCCCTAAAGCTGAAAGGGGTTATTCTTCCTTAAAAAATACATAATGTAATATAGCAAACCCTATTTCTATACCAACAGGCCGCTGTTCTGCCTTATCGATCATTCTTCCCCAAACCGCCCTTTTGTGGACATCCAGTAGTAATTATGGTATAATAACCGCAGAGCCGTTATTATACTCAATTTATGCGCAGAACCTCGCCGCCGGAGGCGGCAACCGGTTCTAATGCGCAATTATACCATTTCGGTGCAAGCACCTTCATAGTATAATAACGGCAAAGCCGTTATTATACTGACTATCTAAAATATACCACAACGGCGCTTTGCGCCTGTGGCATAATAAACAGGACAACATATAGTGGAGATGTTTTGTGATGTATCTTGCAGCTACCCTTTCTACCATTTCAGCATGGTTTGTCGGCCTGCTTTTGGACGCCAATATTGGTTTTTACCCTCAGGGTTTTCTCTGTTTTCGGATACTGCTGCCTGTTTTGGCCATGGGGCTTTGTATTCTGCGCGCTGCCAGCCAGAATGCGCAGAACCGCTAATCCCACTGCCGGAATGACAGCACAGTAAAACCACCTGCCTTTCTGAAAAAGCGTGAAAGCTCCAAAGCGGCTTTCACGCCTGTTTCTTTTAAAGCAGAATTTGCCGGCTGCTTTGCAGAAGCAATTCCCTATCCCATACCTTTTGGAGGCTGTTATGAAGCAATTTAAAAAGAAAAATCAATTTGGCTTAGCTGCCGCCTGCCTCTGCTGGCTGGTATCGCTGGGAGTTGCTTTCCTGCTGGGCAGCCCCCTGCGCCAGATGGAAAACGACCTTTCTGCCACGCCGAACAGCGGCAGTTTTACCGCCCTGCTGCTGGCCGATGAAACCACGCCCGAAAACCGGATTGCCCCACTGGCCCGGATGATTCAGTATTCCGGCGGACAGGCAGTTTTGCTCCGTATTGATGAAGATTCCCCCGCAGATGCGCTGTACAAAGCCCAGGAAATACTCCGGCAGCCTGGCGATGCCCTGCTGCTCAGCTATGGCAGCAGCTGGAACACCGCCCTAAAACTGCTGGCAGAGGAAAGCCGCTTTACTTCCGGCATTCTGCTCTTTCCCACTGGGGAAATCCCCGAGGAACTGCCTGCCCCATCCGTTCCGGTCATGCTTTTGGGCACCTCTGGGGATAGAGAACCCTCTCCCCAACAGCTGGCCAACCTTTACAACCGGCTTTCCGGACAGCAGATTGCCCCCAACGGCCTCTCCTTCACCTCCCAGAGCGGCAATTTCCGGCTCCGGGTTGTCTCTGCCACAGTGGATGCCTACCAAACCTTTTCCCCGGAACTGCTGGGGGAGGTTGCCTCTTGGTTTTCTTCCACCACTGGGGTGTTTCTCACCGTTTCCCCCTGGGAGGGGAGCCTTCGCCTGTTTGGCTGGGCTGCTGGAATTGCAGGGCTGCTTTTGGGGCTGCTGTTCGCTCGGCGCCTCCTCGCAGAAAAACTGCTGGATATTGGCTATTCCCTGCTGCCAATGGATGTATCCGCCCCAAAGCGCTTTCTTGCCGCCAAGATGTTGGGATGGCTGGGTGCTGCCGCCATCCTTTTAGCTGCCGCTCTGGGGGCGTTGCTGCTAAGGCTGCAAATAACCCCCTTGCCAGCACTGTTTTGCGGCTATTTGGGTATCTTAGGCGGCGGCACCCTGCTGCTTTACAGGTCGGGTAAAATGCCCGGCGTATCCGGGGGATTCCCACAGCTGCGGGGCAACATCCCTCCCCGGCGCGCCCTGCTGGGCGGGGCTGTACTGCTGTTTGTTCTTTTGGCAGCAGCAGGGCTGGAAATTTCCGGGCTTTACACTTTCCAGCCCAGCCTTTCCGGCCTGCCCCTGGCATTTCTATTTGGTATTGCCGCTACCGCCGGTATTGGTGCCCTGCTCTATGATGAGCTGATGCTGGATCAATGCCGATTAAAGCCGGCGCTGCGGCTGCTGGCAGAACTGTTCCCCTTTCTGCCGCTGGCTATTTTGGCCTTCCTGGCTATCCCAGGCTTTGGTTTTACCGGGAGCTTGGCCGTACTGTTCCTGATGGGTGCCCTATTGGCCGCTGTGCTGTTAGCCCGGCTGCTGCGGCTGATTTTGGGCAGTTTTCTGCTGCCATCCTTTCTCTCCGGGCTGCTGCTCGGCCTGTTGGCTGCCTTTGGCTCCCTGTGATTTTTACCTCTTGGGACAAAAATTACAGAATAGAAAACCCTCATTTGAGGGCTGTATAACCAAGAACAAATGTTTGAATTTTCTCCTGCCCTGTGCTATTATTATAAATAGGATGGGAGGGAACACCATGCACGATATTTGGAACCCCTGGCACGGCTGTGTCAAATGCAGCGAGGGGTGCGAACACTGCTATATGTACTATCTGGATCAAGTGCGGGGCCAGGACGGTTCGGCCATCTATCGCACCCGGTCGGGCTTTGACTACCCCCTGCAGCGAGATCGACGAGGCAATTATAAGGTAAAAAGCGGCGAAACCCTCCGGGTGTGTATGACCAGCGACTTTTTCCTGGCCGAAGCTGACCCTTGGCGGGAAGACGCTTGGGACATCATTCGCCAGCGGCCGGATATCTGCTTTTTTCTGCTCACCAAGCGGCCGGAGCGGGTACTCCCCTGCCTGCCCCAGGACTGGGGGAACGGCTGGGAGAATGTATTCTTTAATGTCACCTGCGAGAACCAGCGCCGGGCGGATGAACGCATTCCACTGCTGCTTCAGCTGCCATTCCGGCACAAGGGCATTATGTGCGCGCCGTTTATCGGGCCGGTGCGCATTGGTCAGTATCTGACAGACGGCCAGATTGAACGGGTGGTTTGCGGTGGGGAAAATTACGACGGCTGCCGCCCCTGCCGGTTTGAATGGGTGCTGGGCCTGCGCCAGGACTGTGTGGAACACAACACCCCCTTCTGCTTTATCGAAACCGGTACCCTGTTTATTAAGGACGGCAAACAATACCGGATGCCCAGCAAACGCCTGCAAAGCCGCATGGCTTACCGCTCCGGTGTCAATTTCCCCGGGAAACCCACTGCTGTACGGCTCACCGACAGCTGGGGCCTCCCGCTGCCGGAACAGGAACGCCACCGCCCCTGGTTCGGCCCCGCCTGCCAGGAGTGTGCCCGCCAGCCCATCTGCAACGGCTGCAGCCGCTGCGGCAAATGTGGCCTGATAGTGGAATAAAGTACATTGCTGCGCACAAAATTCGGCCTTGATAAAAACCCTTGGAATAGTTCTCAAATTCAGCAGCAACAAGGCCCTTCTGATTTTTAAAAGCAGAAGGGCCTTGTTTTCATCTTTTTCTATAAAACAGTTTTCCTATCAAAATACCAGCCAAAACAAGTCCCCCATAAAAGACAGTATACACCCAGGCGGACGAATTGTAATAGATAAATACAGTGGGAACAAACAAAAGAACCGCTATCACCGGCAGAACAAGTCCAAATCCATTGCGGGAGCCATACACAATGCCACAGACCAGTGCAACCAGCGGCATGACACACAGCATCAGCAGCATGGCAGCGCCGGTATTTTTCATGAGCAGGGGCAGCAGGTAAAAGTCTATTCCCAGTATGATGCCATACGGCAGCAAACGCATTCCGTTCTGTTTCATGGCTATTCCTCCAATATAAAAAGCTGTTCGACTGTTGTATCCAGGTGGCGGGCCAGCTTCATGGCCAGTTCCAGTGTGGGGTTGTATTTGTCATTTTCAATGGCGATGATGGTCTGTCTGGATACTCCCATTGCTGCGGCTAAATCTTCCTGTCGGTATCCTGCCGCCTTGCGCAGTTCCTTTATTCTGTTCTTCATAGTCTGGCGCCCATAAAAAGGAAGGCAGTGACGATAGTAGCCGCCAGGCTGGCAGCAACACATCCCCACAGGACCAGTTTTTGCAGCGGGCCCGTTTCGTAAGAATCCTCATCGTCCTTAACTGCATTGCGGGTTAGTATCGACTGGGAAAGCGCCTGAATAACAGCAGCTGTCACCAGCAAAAGGCAAGGCAGCAGATTTAAAGCAGTGTGGCGCAGATAAACCTGGCTGCTCTCATATAGGGACCAGGCCAAAAGCGCCGCTATCAAAAAGAAATAGGCATTTCTCTGTGCCCGAAAAAGAATGGCCTTTTCCATCTCGTCGGGATGATTCGGCCTTAAGCCTTTCCAAACCCTTTTCATAACGACCCTCCTAAAAAGTAAAGTTTCTTTTACATATTATAGCGTATTCCCCGCCAGGATGTCAAGAACATTTAACATTTTGGTGCAAAAGAAAAACCTTTGGCCCATATAGCCAAAGGTTTTTGTTGCTGTCTATAATTCAGACAGATTATGCCTGCTCAAACAGGTCCTTGCCCACACCGCACAGGGGGCAAACGAAATCCTCCGGAACATCCTCCCACTTGGTGCCAGCAGCAATGCCGTTATCGGGATCGCCCACTGCCTCGTCATAGATGTATCCGCAAACAGTGCAAACATACTTTGCCATAGTTTTGTACCTCCAAACAAATTTTTCTCAAATGAACAGGTGTCGGGAAGAGCCCCGCACCGTGGTATACATTATATCATATATACCCTTCAATATTATATCCAAAATAAGAACAGTTTACAAATACTTTTTCAAATATTTTCCGGTGTAGGAGCCTGGACAGGCTGCAACCTCCTCTGGGGTGCCGCACACCACTACCTGGCCGCCCTTGTCGCCCCCCTCGGGGCCCAGGTCCACAATATAATCCGCCACCTTGATAATATCCAGGTTATGTTCAATCACCACAATGGTATTGCCGCTATCCACCAGCTTATTAAGCACCTCGATGAGCATGTGCACATCGGCAGTGTGCAGGCCGGTGCTGGGCTCGTCCAGTACATAGATGGTCTTGCCGGTGGGACGGCGGGAAAGCTCGGTGGCCAGCTTAATCCGCTGGGCCTCGCCGCCGGACAGGGTAGTGGCCGACTGCCCCAGCTTGATATACCCCAGCCCCACATCATAGAGGGTTTGCAGCTTCCGGCGGATTTTCTGGTGGTTCTCAAAGAAGGCCAGGGCCTCCTCCACCGTCATCTCCAGCACATCGTAGATATTTTTACCCTTATATTTGACCTCCAAGGTCTCCCGGTTGTACCGGCGGCCGCCGCACACCTCGCAGGGGACAAAAATATCCGGCAGAAAGTGCATTTCAATCTGCACAATGCCATCCCCATCACAGGCCTCGCACCGGCCGCCCTTGACATTAAAGGAAAACCGGGAAGAACTGTACCCCCGCATTTTGGCATCGTTGGTCTGGGCAAATACCTCCCGAATGTCGGTGAACACGCCGGTGTAGGTGGCGGGATTGGACCGAGGGGTTCGGCCAATGGGGGACTGGTCGATGGCTATAATCTTGTCCAGCTCCTCGGTGCCCTGAATGTCCCGGTGCTTGCCGGGACGGGTGCGGGCCTTGTTCAGCTGGGCCGCCAGGGACTTGTATAAAATCTCGTTTATCAGCGATGATTTGCCCGAACCGGACACCCCTGTAACTACATTAAAGCGCCCCAACGGCAGCTTTACATCAATATTTTTCAGGTTGTTCTCCCGGGCGCCTCGAATGGCAATCCACTTGCCGCTCCCCTCCCGGCGCTTCTCCGGTACCAGAATTTTCTTCCTGCCGCTGAGGTACTGGCCGGTGATGGAACTCTCACAGTTCATCACATCCTGCACCGAGCCGGTGACCACCACCTGGCCGCCGTGAACGCCGGCGCCAGGGCCGATATCCACCACATAGTCCGCCGACAGAATGGTGTCCTCGTCGTGCTCCACCACAATCAGCGTGTTGCCCAGGTCACGCAGCCGCTGAAGGGTTTCAATCAACCGGTCGTTGTCCCGCTGGTGCAGGCCGATGCTGGGCTCATCCAGAATATACAGCACCCCCATCAGCGAGGAGCCAATCTGGGTAGCCAGGCGGATACGCTGGCTTTCGCCGCCGGACAGGGTGGCGGATGCCCGGGACAGGGTGAGGTACTCCAACCCCACATTCACCAGGAAACCCAGCCGGGCTTTAATCTCCTTGAGCACCTGGGCGGCGATCATCTGTTCCCGGTCGGTGAGCTGCAAGGCTGTGACAAAGTCCAACGCAGTCCCCACCGAAAGATTACAGAAATCGTTGATATTGATGCCGCCGACTGTGACAGCCAACGCCTCCTTTTTCAGCCGGGCGCCGTGACAGTCGGGGCAGTCGATGCTGCTCATCCAGCCGGCAATCTCCTCCCGCATCCAGTTGCTGCTGGTTTCCCGAAAGCGCCGTTCCAGGTTGTTGACAATGCCCTCAAAATCGGTATTGTAGGCCCCCTGCATGGTACCGGTCTCCCGGCGGATTTTGATTTTCTCGCCGCCGTTGCCATAGAGCAGAATGTCCAGCGCCTTCTTAGGCAGGTTCTTCACCGGGGTATCCAGCGAAAAACCATAGTGTTCCGCCAGCCCCTCGTAGTACATCTGGGCCATGCCCCCCTCGGAGAAATACCAGCCGCTGGCTTTGATGGCGCCCTCCCGGATGGAAAGCTCCTTGTTGGGGATAACCAGGTCGGGGTCAATCTTCATATAGGTGCCAAGGCCGGTACACTTGGGGCAGGCGCCGGCAGGGTTGTTGAACGAAAACATCCGGGGCGAAAGCTCCTCAATACTGACGCCATGATCCACACAGGCATACTGCTGGGAAAAGGTGATGTCCTCCCCGTCCAGCACATTGACAATTACAATGCTGCCGGTGAGATTCAGCGCCGTTTCCAGCGAATCGGACAGCCGGGAACGGATATCCTCCCGCACCACCAGGCGGTCCACCACCACTTCGATGGTATGTTTTTTGTTCTTCTCTAACTTAATCTCCTCGGTAAGGTCGTACAGGTGGCCATCCACCCGTACCCGTACATAGCCGCTGCGCCGGGCCGCCTCAAACTCCTTGGCATGTTCGCCTTTGCGCTGACGCACCACCGGGGCCAGCACCTGCACCCGGGTGCCCTCCGGCAGTTCCAGTATCCGGTCCACCATCTGGTCCACTGTCTGCTGTTCAATCACCTTGCCGCAGATGGGGCAGTGGGGGATTCCAATGCGGGCATAGAGCAGCCGCAGATAGTCGTAAATTTCGGTGACGGTGCCCACCGTGGAACGGGGGTTTTTGCTGGTGGTTTTCTGGTCGATGGAAATAGCCGGGGAAAGCCCCTCGATATACTCCACATTGGGCTTTTCCATCTGTCCCAGAAACATGCGGGCATAGGAGGAAAGGCTCTCCATATACCGGCGCTGGCCGTCGGCATAGATGGTATCGAAGGCCAGCGAGCTTTTACCCGAACCGGAAAGCCCGGTGAACACCACCAGCTTGTCCCGGGGGATTTCCACATCAATATTTTTCAGGTTGTGCTCCTTGGCACCCCTGATTACAATTTTATCCTTTGCCACAGTGTTTTCTGCCTCCGTTATTTGTGTTCCTTTAGCTTTTTTATCTTATCCCGGAGATAGGCCGCATGCTCAAACTCCAGCATCTTGGCGGCGTTTTGCATCTCCAATGTCAGCTTGGCAATCATTGCCTGGCGCTCCGCCGGGCTCATGCGCTTCTTTTTGGTCTGCCCCTCCACCGTTTCCTTGGTGGAAATTTCCAGAACCTCCCGCACATCCTTTTTAATGGTCTGGGGCACAATGCCATGCTCCTGGTTGTACCGCTCCTGGATGGTGCGGCGGCGCATGGTTTCAGTAATGGCCCGCTCCATCGAACCGGTGACCGTATCGGCATACATTATCACTTTGCCATGGTCGTTTCGGGCAGCGCGGCCGATGGTCTGAATCAGCGAGGTTTCGGAGCGCAGGAAGCCCTCCTTATCGGCATCCAAAATAGCCACCAGCGACACTTCTGGAATATCCAGCCCTTCCCGGAGCAAGTTGATGCCCACCAGCACATCGTATTCCCCCAGGCGCAGGTCGCGGATTAGCTCCATCCGCTCCATCGTATCCACATCATGATGCATATAGCGGATTTTTACCCCCATATTCTCCAGGTAGGCAGTCAAATCCTCCGCCATCCGCTTGGTCAGGGTGGTTACCAGCACCTTTTCCCCCACGGCAGTGCGGCTGTTAATCTCACTGAGCAGATCGTCTATCTGCCCCTCCACCGGTTTCACCTCAATCATGGGGTCCAACAGGCCGGTGGGACGAATCACCTGTTCCACTGTCTGGGTGCTGTGCTGGCGCTCAAAGTCGCCGGGGGTGGCAGATACATAGACAATCTGCCCCAGCTTGCCATAAAATTCATCAAAGTTCAGCGGCCGGTTGTCCAGCGCCGACGGCAGGCGGAAGCCATAGTCTATCAGTGTCTGTTTGCGGCTGCGGTCGCCGCCATACATGCCCCGTACCTGGGGCAGCATCACATGGGATTCATCCACCATGAGCAAAAAGTCATCCGGGAAGTAATCCAGCAGCGTATAGGGCACCGAACCCGGTTCCCGGCGGGAGAGCACCCGGGAATAGTTTTCAATCCCCTTGCAAAAACCAATTTCGGTGAGCATTTCAATGTCATAGTTGGTGCGTTCGGCAATGCGCTGGGCCTCAATCAGCTTGCCCTGCTCCCGGAAAAACTTGACCCGCTCATCCGCCTCATCCCGGATGTCCTCCAGGGCCTCCTGCATTTTGTCCGCCGGCACAATGTAATGGGAGGCCGGATAGATCGCCACATGGGAAACAAAGTTTTTCACCTCGCCGGTGACGGTGTTAATTTCCCCGATACGCTCAATCTCATCCCCAAAAAACTCCACCCGTACAGCTGTATCCGACTGATAGGCCGGGAAAATTTCCACCACATCCCCCCGCACCCGGAATTTGTTGCGGGTAAAGTTGATATCGTTGCGCTCGTACTGCAGCGTCACCAGTTTTCGGGTCAGGGCATCCCGCTCCATCGTCATCCCCTTACGCAGGGAGATGACCATATTCCGGTAGTCGATGGGGTCGCCCAGGGTGTAGATACAGGACACACTGGCTACAATAATAACATCCCGCCGTTCCGAAAGGGAGGAGGTGGCCGAGTGCCGCAGTTTTTCTATCTCCTCATTGATGGCGCTGTCCTTTTCGATATAGGTATCGGTGCCGGGCACATAGGCCTCGGGCTGGTAGTAATCATAGTAGCTGACAAAGTATTCCACCGCATTGTGGGGGAAAAATTCCTTAAATTCGCTGCACAGCTGGGCCGCCAAGGTCTTGTTGTGGGCCAGCACCAGTGTGGGGCGGTTCAGCTGGGCAATCACATTGGCCATAGTAAAGGTTTTGCCCGAACCGGTAACCCCCAGCAGCGCCTGTTCCTTATCCCCCCGGCGGATACCTTCCACCAGCCGCGCAATGGCCTCCGGCTGGTCGCCGGTGGGCTTATAAGGGGATACCAATTCAAACTGATCTTTCACCGCCATAAAATCACCCTTTCCCTTTTAAAAAACGCCTGCCCGCCCTCATTGCAGCAGCAATTTTAGAACAAATGTTCATTCTCTTACTATACCATAAAAAGTCAAAAACTGCAAGGGGGGGCGGCCTGCTTCTCTGCTTTACAGATATACCACCCGGCTTCCCGTCCTACACGCTATTTGGACTATGACCGATCCCCTTTTTGAATATCAAAAATTAGAGCCAATTTCTATTGGCAGCTTGCTGCTTATCTGCCAAAACGACAAATGGGGGCCGTCCATCTTTCTGTTTTACACCGGCACCTTTATACTTGGTTTTTCTCAAAACTGCTATTCAAACCAGCACTCTGAAAAAGCAGCGTCAGCACTGCTTTTATCCCCTATCCCAAGCTATATCCCAGCCATCCAGCTGTTTCCACTCAAACAGTTCTTTAAAGTCGCCATAGCACGCCTCGCAGACACAGCAGGATAAATCAGGCAAAACAAGCCACCTCTGATAGGGGCTGTCCTGTACCTGTTCCAGACAAAATGCACAGCGGTGCAGGTGCGGGGCATGTTTTGCAAGCTCCTCCCCGTCTGTTGGGTTCCACTCTGCTTTTTTCAGGTGCTGCACCTCGTTTAACAGCCGCCAATCATCCTGTTTTGCCACGATGTCCCCCTACAGCTTTCCTCCAACCAAGCCGGCGCACCCATCCATAATGCCCGAATCCTGCATAGAAATATAATCCTCCATTGCCACCACAAGATGATCCAGCAGAGTGATGGAAAGGGGCGCCAGTGCAGCGCTCACCGCCTGGGTGGTGCGAATATCATCCCCGGAGGGCAGGGCAAAGCCGGTGGGATGGTTATGGGCCAGAATAACATAGCTGGCATTCACTGCGATGGCCTTTTCCACAATGCTCCGGACAAAGATGGGCACACTGTTCACCGAGCCTTCCCCCAGAATGCCGCAATAGATCACTTTCCGCTTGCTATCCAGGCAGACCAGATAAGCCGTTTCCACCGTTCGGCCCACAAACTTTGGCACAATAAAACGCCCTGCCT
Organism: uncultured Clostridia bacterium; assembly: GCA_948473085.1. GTDB lineage: Bacteria > Bacillota > Clostridia > Oscillospirales > Ruminococcaceae > Avimicrobium. The sequence continues at coordinate 1,467 of CAOKWH010000011.1, read as the reverse complement.
CTTCGGTGGAATTGAGGAGCACTCCTCCGGAATTGCCATCGTCCAGATAGCGCCGGGACACTGCTGCAAACAGCTTTATCAAAGTGGCGGCATGCTCCCCTACCCCTTTTACCTGGCAGAGGTTTTCCACACTGGCGTTGAGCACCCCGGAAAAGGAGCCAAACTCCTCCAGCAGCCGATGAGCCACCGGGTTGGTGTCCCCCTGAGGAATGGCATAAAACAGCATAAGCTCCAATATATTATGACTTTCAAAATTGTCTAACCCCTCCAGCAAAAACCTGGATTTCATCCGTTTGCGGTGGTCCTTATGGCTCACTTCCTGTTTTGGCATGTCCCTTCTCTCCCCGTCCCCCATACTGTTGCAAGCAATGGCACAGTGCTATTGTAGCATATTGCCGGGGGATTGCAAACGGGTTTTTCTACTTTTTCTCCACCCTGACAGGCACCTGAAAGTATCTGCCTTACCTGGCAGTGCGCTGCAAACAAAAAAGTGCGTTCTTGCGCGGTTTTTCCGGATATGCTATGATAAGTTCAACGAAAGTATCCGGCCAGATACAGAACCAAATAGGAGGATGATTTAGTAAGGGCCATATAAATTAGGAAAACCGCAAATACAAGGCTTTTCGGAGCCTACCAACAACAAAAATAATATTTGATCTATCACATTACGCTGAAAGGCCGTCCGGCCATCAAAACCGGGCGGCTTTTTTGCGTGGATAGACGGGAAGGAGGCAAAAAATAATTACAGAAATTTAAGCCTGAAATTTGTGCAACTTTAACGAAAAGGAGGTTAATGAATGGCAGATGACAAACTGAACACGGGCCCCGGTGAGAAAAAAATCCCGGAGGCTCCCGAGTCTGTAACGGCTGGCCAGCCCCAGACCCCGGCTCCCGAACAGGTCGCCGCTCCCACACCTCAGCAGGAACAGGCCGGGCCCGTAAAGCCCGATCCCGGCGATGTGGTAGTGTCCTTTGAGCAGATCATGGAGAAACGCACATCCTTTCCGCTGTGATGCACGCCGATGAGCTCAATCTGGCATTAACGGAAAAATACGGTCACCCTGTCTATCACTACCACCTTCACATTGTAGCACTCCCGGTGGTAGAAAAGCAAGTTCTGTGCTCAAAACGCTGTAAAAACCCTGCTTTGGTGGGGACAGTGAAAGAAACCATCCAACAGGGTAGCCATTCAAAGAAATGGAAATCGCAGCGGGTAACGGATAAGGATGGGAAAACCTCTTTTCTGCCCTCTTATCGCATTCTGCAGGATGAGTTTTTCCGCCATATGCAGGAAAGTGGCTTTACTGATTTTGTTTGGGGAGAACGGGGCAGCGATGCACAGCATCTTTCCAGCTTAGAGTATCAAATTAAACAGGATGCCGAACGGCTGAAAGAAATTCAAAAAAGTACAGAATGCCACCCTCTCATAAAGAATGACACTACACGCAGGACATAGCACCCCTGTTA
>CAOKWH010000010.1 GCA_948473085.1 uncultured Clostridia bacterium | reverse complement strand
TAAGTCGTTGTTCAATTTTCAAGGTTCTTCCTGCTCCCCGCTCCCGCAGGCAGCTCTAATATCTTATCATACCACCAAACGATTGTCAAGTCCTTTTTTAACCTTTTTTCAGTCTCCAAAAAGCCTTAACTCCTGCCCCTTCTCCAGGGGCTCGCCCGACGGCTTTGTTATATTAGCATATCTCCCCTCCGTTTGTCAACACCTTTTTGACAAAAAGTTTGCATTTTTTTGCCTTTCTACCCTTCCTCCAATTTTTTGCACCGCTTTTTAGCCATTTATTCGATATGATCGACCCGATTTTGCAAAAAGAGAAAGTATTTTTTCTCCTCGTCCTCAAAAATTTCCCGGCCCTCCATCATGTAGGCTCGAAGCAGATATTCTATTGCGTTTTTTTCATCGCCAATTTCCAGGCAACACTGCCCTAACCGCAGCATAATAAACGGATTGGCATATCCCCCGCCGGTTAGGTTTCCCCGGGCGTCATTAAAATATACATGGGCCTTGTCATATTCTTCCACCTGAAAAAGAACATCCCCAATAGCGACTAAAAACCAGATGGTTTCGCCATAAAACTGCCGGGGCTCCGGTATCAGTTCCAGCCCCTGCTGCCACACCTGTATGGCCTGCTCCAGCTGCCCCTTGGCCTCCAACTCGTTGCCCAACACTGCCAGCTGGTCCAGCTTCTGCCGAATTTCCGGCGTTATCTCCCCAATCGTGTCCACTTCCATTCCTCCCTTTTATTATTATAGTAGCACAACATCGGTTCAAAACGCAATAAAAGGCCCCCAGATGGGAGCCTTTTTATGCTTTTACTTTTCTTCTTTCTTCACGCTGATGTGCAGCACATCCAAATCCTTAACATCCACCTCGGAGGGGCATTCGCTCATCAAATCGCTGGCGTTCTGCACCTTGGGGAAGGCGATGACCTCCTTGATGGACTCCTTGCCCAGCATGAGCATAACCAGCCGGTCCAGGCCATAGGCCATGCCGCCGTGGGGCGGAACCCCGTATTTAAAGGCGTTCAGCAGGAAACCGAAGCGCTCCTGGGCCTGTTCGGGTGTAAATCCCAGCGCCTGGAACATCCGGCCCTGCAGCTCCGGGTCGCTGATGCGGATGGAACCACCGCCCAGTTCCACGCCGTTGAGCACAATATCATAGGCCCGGGCCTTGGCGTGGCCAGGGTCCTTTTCCACCTTGTCCAACTCATCGAGCTTGGGAGAGGTGAAGGGATGGTGCATGGCGTAGTAGCGGCCGTCCTCCTCGTCGTACTCAAACAGCGGGAAGTCGGTCACCCACAGCAGGTCATAGGTACCCTCCTCATAGAGATGCAGCAGTTTGGCCAGATGGTTACGCAGGGCGCCAAGCGCGTCGAATACCACCTTATCCTTGTCCGCTACAATCAGCAGCACATCCCCTTCCTCGGCCCCCATCTTCTCGTGAATGGCCCGAACCTCCGCCTCGGTGAGGAATTTTTCAAAGGAGGAAGAAACCCCATCCGCTGTAAAGCGGGTAAAGGCCAGGCCCTTGGCCTTGTAGGTCTTGACAAAATCGGTGAGCTTATCAATTTCCTTGCGGGTCAGGGTGGAAGCAGCGCCCTTTACATTGATGCCCCGAACGCTACCGCCGGAGGCAATGGCCCCAGCAAACACTTTAAACTCGGTGCCCTGGAGAACATCGCTGAGGTTGCACAGCTCCAGGCCAAAGCGGGTATCCGGCTTATCAATGCCGTACCGCTCCATCGCCTCATCATAGGGCAGCCGTTTAAATGGGGTTTGCACCTCTACGCCCAGCACCTCCTGGAACACCTTCTTAATAAAGCCCTCATTCAGGGTCATTACATCCTCTTCATCCACAAAGGACATCTCCAGGTCAATCTGGGTAAACTCTGGCTGACGGTCCGCCCGCAGGTCCTCATCCCGGAAGCACCGGGCAATTTGCATATAGCGGTCATAACCAGCCAGCATGAGCAGCTGCTTGTACAGCTGGGGGGACTGGGGCAGGGCATAGAACTCGCCGGGATGCACCCGGGAGGGCACCAGATAGTCCCGGGCTCCCTCCGGTGTGGATTTTACCAGAATGGGGGTTTCCACCTCAATAAAGCCGTTCTGGTCAAAGTAATCCCGGGCAATCTTTACAATACGATGCCGGGCCATCAGCGCCTGCTGCATCTCGCTCCGGCGCAAATCCAGGTAGCGGTACTTTAGCCGCAGTTCCTCTTTTACATTGGTGTTGTCCACAATCTCGAAGGGTGGGGTTTCGCTCTTGGCCAGAACCCGCAGTTCCTCCACATACAGCTCCACCTCGCCGGTTTTAATCTCCTTATTCACCGATTCCCGGCGGCGCAGCTGGCCCCGGGCAATCAGCACATCCTCGCTGCGCGCCCCGGCGGCCTTTTCAAACACAGCCCGGTCGGTGGTATCATTAAATGTTAGCTGAACCACACCTGTGCGGTCCCGCAGGTCGATGAACACCAGGTTGCCCAGGTCCCGGGCACGCTGTACCCAACCTGCTACAATCACCTCTTGCCCCACATCGGCGGCAGTCACCTCGCCGCAATAATGGGTGCGTTTCAGCCCCAGCATATTCTCTGCCATAAACAATCACTCCTTGTTCTGTTTTACACCGCCACTGGCGGCGTTCTTATTCCTTTAACAACCCAGCTACATCCGGCCCAGTCTGGGCAATCCCCTGGCACAGGCGGTCGGCTTCCCGGCTGGTGAGCTCTGCCGCCAGCCGGGCAAAAGCCACTTCAGCCTCCGCGCCGCTGTCCATATCCTTCAGCCGGGCGCTGCCCGCTTCCAGTTCGGCATCGCCAATAACCATTGTATAACGAGCGGCAATTTTGTTGGCATATTTAAGCTGGGCTTTCAGGCTGCGGCCCATCAGGTCGCTTTCCGCTGCAAAGCCCTCCTCCCGGAGCCTCTGAATGAGCGCACTGCAGTATACCGACGCCTTTTCACCCAGCGGAACCAGACAGATATCGCACCGGGGCTGCTCCGGCAACAGGGCGCCGCAGGCCTCCATTACCAGCGCCAGGCGTTCCAGCCCCATACCAAAGCCCACAGCGGGCTGCTTCTGGCCGCCCAGCATCTCCACCAGGCCATCATACCGGCCACCGCCGCACACAGTGCCCTGGGCGCCGATGGTTTCGGTTTTAAACTCAAACACGGTTTTGGTATAGTAGTCCAGCCCCCGGACAATATAGGGGTCCACCTCATAGGGGATACCCATACTGTCCAGCCGCGCCTTCAGGGTATCAAAGTGCTGCTGGCACTCCTCACACAGATAGTCCAGAATAACAGGGGCATGCTCCGCCAGGGCGTGGCACTTCTCCTCCTTGCAGTCCAACAGCCGCAGCGGGTTGCGCTCCAGCCGGTCCTTACAGGTGGGGCACAGGTCGTCATAATGGGCCTGATAATACTCCCGCAGTGCCTTTTGGTAGCCAGGCCGGCAGTTGGGGCAGCCGATGGAATTGATAAAAAGCCGGATACTTTCCACCCCCAATGTGGTCAGGCACTGGTTTACCAGGCCGATGACCTCGGCATCGGCTGCAGAGCTCTGCGCCCCCAACAGCTCCACGCCAAACTGGTGGAACTCCCGGTACCGGCCGGCCTGGGCCTTTTCATACCGGAAACAGGGGGTAATATAGCTCAGTTTCAGCGGCAGGGCCTCGGCCAAAAGGCCATGCTCCATCGCCGCTCGCACAGCCCCGGCAGTACCCTCCGGCTTGAGGGTGATGGAGCGCCCCTTTTTATCCTCGAAGGTGTACATCTCCTTCTGCACCACATCGGTGGTGTCCCCCACCGATCGCACAAACAGCTCGGTGTGCTCAAAGGAGGGGGTGCGAATCTCGCCAAAGCCGTATTTTTCGGCAATTTTCATCAGGACGCCCTCAATATAGCGCATCTTTGCGCTCTCTGCCGGGACAAAATCCTGTGTGCCCCGGGGGGCCTTTGTAATCAGTGCCAATTTGAACCTTCCTTTCCATCTGCCTTTCTGCTCCGGTTATCGGAACAAAAGGCCGGTTGTAGCAAAAAACTCCGCCCGCTACTGTGCGGCGCTGCCGCTGACAGTAAGGGACGGAGAGATTTCCGTGGTACCACCCTTGTTGAGCCGGCCCTGCGGCCAGCCCCACTTTGGACCCTTTAACGCAGGGGTACGCACCAGCTTCGGCGCCTGACGGCACCGCACCGGTAAACTGATCGGGTGTCCTTCGCCACAATAAAATAACCGCAAACCGCTTTCAGCCCAGGGCGGTTCTCTCTGCTGCGCATACTGTGGGTACTGCTCCCGTTTTAACGCCTTTATACTATTTTTTAACCCCGAGCAAACCCGTATATTATCTGCTGGGGTTTACAATGTCTCGCCAGTCCAGATCACCTCTTTCCAGCGCATGAATCAGCGCTTCCGCGGTGGCAATGTTGGTGGCCACCGGGATGCTGTGCACATCGCACAGCCGCAGCAGGTCGGATCCGGTTTTTGCAGACGCCTGCGGGGTAATGGGATCCCGGAAAAACAGCAGCAAATCAATCTCATTGCAGGCAATGCGGGAGGCGATCTGCTGGTCGCCGCCGTGGGTGCCACTTAAAAAGCGAAAAACCCCCAGGCCGGTAGCCTCGGCTATCAGCTTGCCGGTTGTACCGGTGGCACAGAGGTTATGGTGAGAGAGGATACCGCTGTATGCAATGCAGAACTGCACCATCAGTTCCTTTTTGGCGTCGTGCGCCATCAGTGCAATGTTCACTCTTCATCTACCTCCTGCATAAGAATATGCCGCAAGGACTGTTGTAATAGGCAATGCGGCGTGAAGCTAAACAAAATAATCGTACATCTTATTTTATCACACCGAATTAAAATGCACAATATATTTTTTATGGACAGAATGTGTAAACTGACCGAAAAACAAAATCTCCGCCCCTTTTCTTATCTGCAACAAATCCAAAATTAGATAGAAATAGCTCACAGCATTGCATCGGCAACTGCTGTTACTGTCCGGCCTGCTGCTCGGCAGCCAGATCCTCCGGGCAGCGGTAGCCCAGCAAATAGAGATAAATCCCCGCCGCCATCTCCCGGGAAAGGGCTGCTCCGGTGAGCTGCAGCAGGGGCAGCGGGTGCCGGCCGCCAAAATAGCCGCTTATCATGTGCACAACCACCTGTAGTTTCTCCTGGTTGCTCATCAGCCCAATCTGCGAGAGAATTTCCGGCACAGCCGATGGGTTGTTCCGGGCGTTCAGTAGCGCATTTTCCACCTCTCCCGGAGCTATTGGGCCGTCCTGTGTGAAGCGCCGGATAATTTCATCGTCAAATTCCTGGAAGGTGTACACCCGGTCCGGTTCCATATCCAGCAGCTCGGCGGCCAGCTCGGCCTCCCGCATCAGGTTGACTTTGCGGGAGTTTTTCCTCCGCTTGCCCCACTTCAGCGCCGCGGTCAGCCGCAGTTCCAGTGCCGCCGCTGTTGGGGCCAGCAAGGGGGTTTCCCGGGCGGTGAGCCGGGCAATCAGTGCCTCGTTCTCCTCCATCAGCCGGACAGTTTGGCGCTCCATCTCCCCACTTTGGAAGGTGTAGGCAAAGCCGTCCAGGTAGCCCAGCGCCTTCATGGTATCCAGATAGCCCAGTTCCATATTCCGCCGGATCCGATCGGGGTGGAAGGTGATGAACATGCCCAAATCCCAGTAACTGCGGATGTAGCGCACCGGGATGTCGTACATCAGCTTTTCGGGCGTATATCCCAGCGATTGCAGATCCACCGCCCAAACCTCGTTGGCGCCCAGTTCGATGGCCAAATCCACCGGGACATTGTCCCGGTATCCCCCATCCACATAGCTCTTATCCCCAATGGTTTTTGCTTTAAAGGCCGGATAGCAGGCGGCAGAGGCAAGCAGATAATCAGCCATTTCCCCCTGGGGGATATCCTCTTTGGCCATTTCGGCCGCCTTTAAACTGGGCAGCTCCACCGTTACAATGCCAAACTCCTTTTGGGAGGCGCGTATTTTCCCCTCGTCCAGGCGTGTGCGCACCAGTTCCTCCAGGGGGCCAATTTCCATCCCGCCCTCCTGTGCAATCTCCCGCAATGCTGTCCGGAACGCCTTGCGGGTGCCGTCCACAGTAGTAAAGTCCTCTGCCTTCACATTGCTCATCACGGCTTCGTAGTTCATGTTCTCCCACATTTCAACAGCAAAGTCGTAATCCCCCTGTACCACCAGCGCCCCGTTTAAAGCGCCGATGGAGGTCCCGGTTACCACATCAAACTCTATCCCCAGTTCCCGGGCCGCCCGCCAAACCCCAATTTCATAGGCCCCGCGGGAACCTCCGCCGCCCAGTACCAGCCCTCTGCTCAGCATTTCCAACCATCCCTTTCCCTTTGCTGTATTTTCTTCTCTTATCATAGCATAAACTTAGCAGATTATTCCATCCTTTTTGGCAAAGCTCCCAGCGCTCCCCGGCTTTTGTATTGCCTAAATTTCTAAAATGGGATTGCCCGCCCTTTAGGCCCTGCTCGGCTGCCCAGCAGCCCTATTGTTCCAGAGCAAATCCAAGTTTTAGATTTATCTCTATTGACAAATTGGAAGGATATGTTACAATAGTAGTTGTAAGGGGCGGCACCGGCCGGGCTGCACCCTGTTGGGCACTATGTGGAGGACAGGCTCCACCTTTTTTTCATCGCTAATAAGAACAAATGTTCTTTATCGTCGCCCACTTTTCACTTGGAGGGAATCGAAACATGTTTGAACTCGCAACAGAATATCTGCATTCGGCCGAACTGCTGGCCCAGCGCATCGAATGCCTGGATGCTGCGCTGAAACGCCTGACCGGCGAAGAATATTTTAGGGCGCAGCGGCGTTTGTATCTGCTCCGGCAGGAATATTACGACACCCGGGGCCTTGGCCTTTACCTGCTGCGGCAATATGGGGAGTGATAAAATTTGCAGCTGTTTTATAAGAAAAATTTCAGCCTCTACGCCGACTTTGGCTTTTGTTCCCCGGCTGCACTGCAGGCAGATAACACCGGGCAGCTTCGGCTCTACCGCGCCATCCTCTCAGCGGGTATCCGCACCCAGCTGCCGGACAGCTTGCGGGAGGTAACCGAGCTGTACTACCTGCAGGGGCTCTCCCAGGCCGAGATTGCCCGGCGGCTGGGCATCGACCGTTCCACCGTCCAGCGTCGGCTGCAGCGGGCCATGCAAATTCTGCGGCGGTTCGCCCAGGGCTGCCTGCTCTGCTGCACCGAAACCGCCTGCTAACACCGCTGTTTGTTTACAAAAAACCGTTGAGTTTGCCATGGCCATCCTGTATAATAAAGGAAAAGAACCATCTTCACCACCGCCGCTGTATCAAAAAAGCAGCGCTTAGAAAAGGAGGCAACCTCAATGCGTTACTGGGCCATGCACAACAAGAAAAAAATCCTTTTGGTGGCAGTTCTGTCGGCCGTTACAGTGGTGTTCCTCAGTACAGTGGCCATTATAGAGGCTTATCGTCTGGTGCAGGAGCACTTTGACTACTAAATGAACCCAACAGATGGAGGAGAACCTATGGCAAAACTGGAAACCAAGCTAACCGGCAATTTCCATATTATATTAAGCCGCATCACCAGTGCCGTAATGAGCGGCAGTGTCACCGCCACATTGGAGGACAGCAGCGACTTTGGCCAGGAGGGCTGCCGCTGCGCTGTCCGGGTATTTGAGCGGTACAGCAGCCTGGGCGGCAACCGGGTCAGCCTGAACATCACCCTGTTTGAGCGCGGCGATGAGCTGTTCCTGTCCGCCATCAGCTCCGGCGGCAGCCAGGGGATGTTTATAAAAATGAACACTTTTGGGGAATCCTCCTTTTTGGACACTATCCGGGAAACGGTCCGGGAGTTTTTGTAAACCGCAGAGCAAAAAGCCGGGCGCCCGGCCGGCCTTCCCCCATCAAAGCCCGCTATAAGCGCCCCGAACAATCCGGGGTGCTTTTTACTGCCCCAATTGAGTGCAAAAGGCTGGTATCCCAAAGGATACCAGCCTTTTTATTATGGTCACCTTACGCCGGCGGATGGAAACAGCTTTTTGTGCACACCGGCCTTCTGAATAGCCTTCAGGAAGATAGGCGCCAGAATCATGGTGACAATTAGGGTAAGCGGGATTTGCACCACCGACCCGCTAAGGCGTATGAGCATCTTGGCCCAGATGGCCTCCATCTCCAGGTGGAGCAGGAAATACTCGTTGATAAAGTTTTTAGCATAGAACAGCAGGGTATAGGTCAGGTTGCCCGCAATAGCGCCCACCAGGTTCAGAGAAGCCTTTTCGCCGTAGTGCTCGCCCTTGTGGGAGATAAGCCCGGCCAAAAAGCCGATAAAGAACTTGTTAAACAGCGTAATAGGGGCCTCGGCTGCATACAGCGGGTTGGTAAAATCGTAGAAGAAAGCGCCCAGGCCTCCGGCCGCACCGCCAGCCACCGGCCCCAGCAAAATGCCGGAAAGGCCGCAGAACACATTGCCCAGATGGATGCGGGTAACATCCCCCAAGGGAATGGAGAAAAAGTTGCTGATAAAGGAAACCGCTGTCATAACACCTATGGCCGAAATGGTATAGGCATTGAACCTGTTTTTGTTTGCTGCCATAATATACACCTTCAAACTGTTATAAATTGAGTTAGAGGATTTGATACCCTCCCAACACGGTTTGAGTGGTCAGCCAGCCCAGGGTTTTCTCCAGCATAACACCCTCCCGGGTATCGGTGCCATAGCTGAAGGTGGTTTGGATGGAAAGTTCCACAAAACGGGTAGCCCGGTCCATTGCAATGGGCAGGCTGTCGCCGGAGAGAAAACCGCCGATGAGCACACTGGCATAGATATCCCCCGTACCAGGGTAGCTGACCGGGACATATTCGCAGGGCACCATCCAAAAGGCGTTGCGCTCCCGGTCATACCCTACATTGGTCATAGTACCGGACGCCAGCTGCATCCCGGTAATAACCACATACCGGGGGCCCATCTCGGATAGGCGCACCAGCATACTTTTGGCCTGGGTGCGGGTGATGGGGCTGTGGTTATACTCCTCCCCCAGCAAGATATAAGCCTCGGTAACATTCGGGGTAATCAAATCCGCCACCTGCACCAGCTCGGACATACGGCTTTGCATGGCCTTGGTGTAGGTTTTGTACGCCTTGCCATGGTCGCCCATTACCGGATCCACCACCTTGATTGCCTGGGGATAGCTTTTAAAAAACTCCAGGCAGTGATCCACCTGCGCCTCCGACGCCAAAAAACCGCTGTAAATACATTCAAAGTCGATATTCTGGCGTTTGTAGTGCTCCAGGCAGGGCTGGATATACTCGGTAAGGTCCCGCATTACCACTTCGCCAAAGCCGCCGGTATGGGTGGAAAGGATCGCAGTTGGGATGGGGGTTACCTGTACTCCCATGGACGAGAGCACCGGAAGGATAACAGTTAGGGAGCATCTTCCAAAACCGGACATATCCTGTATTGCCGCCACTCTTTTTGGTCTGTTCATCGTGTTTCCTCCGTTCACTCTGCACTTTGATTATAACCCCAAAATGTCCGCTTTACAAAGCAGGCGCCCGCCTTTTCTTCAGCTGCTTTTCTTGTCGTTTTTAACATATGATCTGCATTTATTTTCCATTTAATTGGGCATAAAAACAACAAATTTGGGTCATAGTCAAAAGGGCAGTTTTTTTAATGTAATATTCACTAAAAGTAAGTATACACTTCTCCTTAGATAAGTGCAATATGTAGAAAGAAAATCTGCTTCCCCTTTTCCATCCTGTCCGGTTTTCCGGCCTAAAAATCTGCTGTTTTCACAAATATTACACCTAAAATCCATGCAAAAATGCCGCCGGATGGGGCAAGCTATTGTTGCAGCACAAGCTGTATCAAAAATAAAGGGGTGAAAGCATGAACCGTTCCACTACAAACGCTGTGGCCGGCCTGGCCCTGGGCATTGCCGCTGGCACCGCAATGTATGCCGCCAGCAATATGACCACTGCCAGACAGCGCCGCAAAATGAAAAAAGCCGCTGACCGCGCAATGAAGAATGTGGGCAGCTTTGTCAATGATATGTCCTATATGATGAAGTCCTAAACTGCCAGCCCTTCCATGCCCTTTTCCCCAAAAGGCTGCCTGCTAAAAAACAGGCAGCCTTTTTCGGTTCTCTATCAGCCCACAACAATTTTGCCTTCGGGAATGATTTCCTTGCGGCTGCCGGGGGTGGTTGTCAGGGACAGGGCAAAGGATATTGGTCCCACGCGGCCCAAAAACATCAGCAATATTAAAATGAGCTTGGGCAGAAGCCCTGCCTGCCCGGTAACGCCCACACTGAGGCCCACTGTGGCAAAGGCAGAGGTACACTCAAAAATAATATCCAAAAAGCTACAGGCAGGCATCAGGGCCGAAAGGGTAAAGCTGGCCGCCACGATCAGGCCAACCCCCAAAGTGACAATGGTAACCGCCTTGTACACCACGCTCTTGTCCACCCTGCGGTTCCAGAGCACCACCTCTTCCCGGCCCCGCAGCACCGACGCCACTGTCATAATCAGCACAGCAAAGGAAGTAATTTTTACACCGCCGCCGGTGGAACCGGGGGCCGCGCCAATAAACATAAACGGGATGCTAATACCCTTGGTAATGGGGTTCATTGCAGCATAATCAATGGAATTAAAGCCGGCTGTTCGGGTGGTCACCGATTGGAACAGGCCCGCCGTAATTTTCTCCCAAAAGGTGAGGTGCGCCATTGTGCCATTCCATTCATACAGCCAGTACACCACCGCCCCCAGCAGAATCAGGGCCGCTGTCATGGCCAGCACCACCCGGGTTTGCAGTGTCAGCTTTTTGCTGCTGTGATACACCGCCAGGTCCTGCCAGACAGCAAACCCCAAGCCGCCCAGGACAATCAGCAGCATAATGGTACCCATCACCACCGGCACGCCATTATAGTTGCTGAGGGAGGAATACTCCCCCTGGAAGCCTAAAATATCAAAGCCCGCGTTACAGAAGGCGGAAACAGCCAAAAAGCAGGAGATAAACACCCCTTCGGCCCCATATTCCGGCACAAAGGTGAGCATCATCAGCAGGGCACCAACCCCTTCCACTGCCAGCACAGCGCCAACCACATTGCGCAGCAGCCGGTTGATGTTGGCCACCGAACCAAAATTGATGGATTCCTGGGCCAGCTGCATCTCCCGCAGGCCCAATTTCCGCCCCACCACAACCGAAAAAAAGGTGGAAAAGGTAACCAGGCCCAACCCTCCCACCTGGATGAGCAGCAGGATAATGCCCTGCCCAAACCGGGACCAGTGGGTAAAGGTGTCATAAGCAACCAGCCCGGTTACACAGGTGGCCGAGGTAGCGGTAAACAGGCTGTTCAGAATAGGGGTAAACTGCCCATCAGCCGAGGAGAACGGCAGGCAAAGCAGCACGGTGCCCACCAAAATAACCAAAGCGAAACTAAAACAGATCACACGGGTAGGCTGGGCCGCAGCGGCTTTTTTCTTCTTATCATCCTTTGTAAATTTGTCCAAACTTGCAATCCTCTTTCCTTTGTTCTGCCATGGCTTACCGCTCGCCGGCAAACTTTTTTCTCAAAAACTTCTTAGCATGGCTAATCAGGTTTTTATCATTCCGGAAAGTCACTTCCCGGTGGGCGTTTTTCAGCGGGGTCCAGCGAATTTCGCTGATTTCCTCCTCCTGGCAGCGGGCTTTTCCGCTGTCCGCCTGCCCTAAAAAATAGACCACCTGCTTGCGCACATTGGGGCGGGGATAATACTCCACACTTTGGCGGAACCCCTTTTCCAGTGCAATGTGCAGGCCGGTTTCCTCCCACACTTCCCGCAGGGCCGTTTCTGTTTCGGTCTCCCCCTCCTCCACATGGCCTTTGGGAAAGGACCAGTGGCCGCCAAAGCGATGTTTTAACAGCAGCAGCTCTGCCTCTCCATTTTTAATGCGATAGACAAGCGCACCGCAGGATTTTTCTCTTCGCAATGAATTGTTTCACCATCTTTCCGGCAATATTTCCTTCCATCGGGCTTTTCGCCCCCAATTTAATCTATCAATAATATATCACTTCTATCCCTGTTTTAAAAGTGGTCCGGCCACATTCCTTTTATATTTCCAACAAAGCAATATAATTGAAATACAGTTGACAAAGTAGTTGGACATAATGTACAATATTTAGGGTAAATTTTTCTCTGCCTTTCAAAATACGCTTTGAAAGCTATCGCCTTTTATCCTATTATGTCGCTATAGCTCAGCTGGATAGAGCGACCGCCTCCTAAGCGGTAGGCCGGAGGTTCAAATCCTCTTAGCGACGCCATGTCGGAGCAAGCTGCATATCGGCTTGCTCCGACTTGTTTTATAAGTCGGAGCGCGCTCATTTCGCTGCTCCTCCTTTTTCGCAAAAAGTCACGCTTGCTGTGGCTGTTCGCTTGCAAGCGCGCTCACGACGCCACCGCGGCGCTACCAACTTTTTGCGAGTGCCGCCCTGCCGGCGGCTTTTTTCGTCGCTGAAAAATATCGATTTTAACCACTCTTTGCAAAGATGCCAAAAATCCATCAAACGGGTTTCGGCGTCTTTTTTGTCCCTCTGTTTAAACTCCGCCTTAGATATGCAAAAAACAAATACCATGGTATTTTTAATAGGCATTGGAAATTGCGCCCATCTTCCGCTATACTGAGAGATATGGGATCATTTGAAGGCGTGGGACAGCATAAAAACCCAGCCGGAAAAGTTTTTCCTTATTACATAAGGACAGGACAGAAGTGAAAGGAGATTTTTTGGATGGCAGCAAAGGTATACTGGACCGATATGCGCACCCACGGCACAATTAGCATGCTGACAAAATTGGAGCGGCTGCTGGAGCGGAGCGAGCTGGCCAAGATGGATTTGCAAAACAAATTTGTAGCGATTAAAATGCACCTGGGCGAACCGGGCAACACCGCCATTATCCGCCCCACCTATGTAAAAACCGTGGTGGATTTTATCCGCAAGCGCGGCGGCAAGCCTTTTCTCACCGACTGCAACACCCTGTATGTGGGCGGGCGCAAAAACGCGCTGGACCACATCGATTCAGCCTATATCAACGGCTTTTCCCCTCTGACTGTGGGAGCGCATGTCATCATTGCCGATGGGCTCAAAGGCACCGACGAGGTGGAGGTTCCGCTGGAAGGCATGACCTACTGCCCCGCCCCCAAAATTGGCCGGGCACTGATGGATGCCGATGTGGTTATCTCCCTCACCCACTTTAAAGGGCACGAGCAATCCGGCTTTGGCGGCGCCCTGAAAAACCTGGGCATGGGCGGCGGCAGCCGGGCCGGCAAGATGGAACAGCACGCAGCCGGCAAGCCGGAGGTGGACGCCCAGCAGTGTGTTGGCTGTAAACAGTGCGCCAAAAATTGCGCCCACGACGCCATCACCTTCCCGGCAGCAGACCCGGCAGAAAAATTCCCCAAGGCCATCATCAACCAGGACCGCTGTGTAGGCTGCGGCCGCTGCATTGGCGCCTGCAACCAGGATGCCATCCAGCCCATGTGGGATGAGGCCCGGGAGGTGCTGAACCACAAGATTGCCGAGTATACCCTGGCCGTAGTGAAGGATCGCCCCTGCTTCCATATCTCTCTGGTTATGGATGTTTCCCCCACCTGTGACTGTGCCAACCAGTCGGACGCCCCCATTGTACCCAATGTGGGCATCTTCTGCGGGCTGGATCCGGTGGCCCTGGACCAGGCCTGCGCCGATGCTGTCAATGCAGCACCCATTTTGCAGAACACGGCACTGACCGATGCTGCCGGCTGTGACCACCACAACGATGAGCATGGGCACTTCCATGTTGTCCATCCCGAAACCTGCTGGGAGGAACAGCTCATCCATGGCGAGCGCATCGGCCTGGGCTCCCGGGAGTATGAACTGATTAAACTCTAATTTTCATCGCAACCACATCAAAAGCGGCAAGCTGCCAGGCTTGCCGCTTTTTCCTTTTATACAACAGGATTGCCCACACTCTACGGTTCGTCGGTTGTATGCCGCTGATGTCGGTGCAGGACTATGTCCGGTATATTGGCATGTAATAGTATTTAGAATAGCAGACTTTCTTCCTGCCGGGAACTGTCTTTTTTATCTAAATGCCCTTGTTTCATACCGGCCATCCTTTGGCCTGACAGGGATTGTGATTCTATTGACAAGCCCCTGAGAGATGTATTACAATAAATTCGCTATTGAAGGGCCGTCCTCACCCTCTGTCGGGGCGGACGGCAAAAATTTGATTTGGAGGGATCCAGGATGGAAGATTTTTTTCAGACGATGAGCGACTTTTATGTAAAAAAGCATTTTCCCAATGATTCGGTGTTCCAGGGTGTAAAAAAGACGATGACCCGGCGGGGCATTGTTGGTATTATCACCCTTGGCCTCTTCTTTTTGTTCGGTGCCGGCGGGCTGTTTGTATCGGTCAGAACCCTGCTGGAGATTATAGCCGAAGGCGATAGCGAAATGCAGACAGTAGGCATGGTTGTCTGCGGATTTTTTGCCTTAATAACACTGGGCATGGGGGCTGTGCTGTTTTTCGTCACAAAGGAGCTGCGCAAAACCCACCGGGACTATATTGCCGGCTCCGCCAAGCAGAGCAAGCTGTCCGAGCAGGAGATTGAGGAGTTTGAGCGCCAGGCTGTTCAGCCGGACTGCTATATTTTAAAGCTTACCTCCGGGCTGGACCGGGCGCTCTCCAACGCCACCAACAAGGATGGGCTGCTCACCCGGGATTATATCTATCTGGCCGACCCTGCCCAGACTGTTCTGCGGGTGGCCGACCTGCGGGCCTGCTGCCTGGAGATGTACAGCTATATGATCACCGCCGGCACAAAGCACCCCAAGCGGATTGATAACCTGGCCATCCGGCTGCTGGGCGCCAATGGGGTTACCGTCCTCTCCGACACCGACCGGAAAGCCGGCGAAGCCCTGATAAAAATGCTGCTGGAGCGCAACCCCGCCATTGATACCAACGGCGGCAATGTATTGGCAGAAGGTGCCTTTGATTCCTACAGCAAACAGCTGTTGGCAACCCACTAAAACTGAAAAAGCCCCGACTAAACGGGGCTTTTTTTATTTATGCAGTAACGCTCTGCTCCTCCCGGCGGGCCTTCAGGCGGAACACGGTATTTACCAGTACGATGCACAGTACAGTCAGGCCGGCCAGCACATTCCAGGCCAGCTTGTAGCTGCCCAGCATGTCATACACAGCGGCAATAATCGGGCTGCCCAGGGCACCGCCCAGCGAGCTGGATACCATTACTATACCATAGATGTTGGCATAATCCCGGCGGCCGAACAAATCCTGGCTGAGCACCGGCATGGCCACTGCCGAAAAGGAGAGACCAAAGCCCACAATTCCGGTTGCAATATAGAGCGCAATGCGGTTTTCCACAAAGCCATAGAGCAGGAAGGCAACCAGGAAGCAGAGCAGCGATACCGTCGCCCCCTTGCAGCCGCCAATGCGGTCCATCAGCGAGCCGATTATCATCTTGCCAATGGCAAGGCTGGCTGTGATAACCGATGCCATGCCGGAGGCAAAGGTATAGTCGTACCCAATATCGGTAAAATAGGACACCGAGTGCTGCATAATGCAGGTGCAGCTCGCCCCAATAACCAGGGCCACCGGCAGGAACAGCCACAGCACGGCGCTATGGCGGGCCTCCTCCATTGTCATACCCTCGGCCACGCCGCTGGACGCCACCTTAAACGGGCCGCCATAGGGCTCCAGCCCCACATCGGCCGGGCGCTCCTTCACCAGGAAAAAGCTGCAGGGGATAATGGCGGCGGCCATGATAACAGCCAGTATCAGATAGGCGGCCTTCCAGCCAAAGCTGGTTATCAGCCAGCCGATGAACGGGTTCATAAAGATGCCGCCAATGCCCGACCCAGTGGCCGCAATGGCCATGGCAAAGCCACGCTTTTCGCTGAACCAGTTGGACATCAAGGTAGAGGTTGCAATGGTAGTCATAGAAGTGGCAGTAAGCCCGCACAAAAAGGCGATGACATAGAACAGCGGAATGGTGGGCGCCACACTGTACAGCCCATAGAATACGGGCAGCAGTGCCGAGGCCACCATCATCACGCGCTTAATGCCAAAGCGGTTGTACAGCCTGCCCACCATAGCGGACATGCACATAGCCGCCACCGAGAAAAATGTAGTGGTCAAACTAAAGACACTCCGGCTGACCCCCAGGCTTTCGCTCACTGGTTTTACAAACATTCCCACACAGTTCTGCACAATGCAAACAACAAAGCACATATTGATAAATCCCACAAAGCAGATAACCCATCCATAGTGGAATTTCTTCTTTTCGGACATTGCTATAACCCTCTTCCTCTCAATCGTCTGCCCAAAACCGGATATTGTTTATTTTAACACAACCCGAGAGAAAGGACAAGAATATCTGCTGGGAAAATCCTGCTAAATTCCTGCTCCGCCTTCCAGTTTCCGCCTATCCTTCCTGTTTTCAGGAGAGCAGCAGCTTGTCGTCCGCCTCATCCGATCCGCTCGCCTGGTTAAACAGCTCCAGCAGCTGGGGCACCGTCAGCTTCTTTTTTTCTTCGCCGGATATATCAATCACCACCCGGCCGCTGTACATCATAATCAGCCGGTTGCCGTGGGCAATGGTGTCCCGCATATTGTGGGTAACCATCAAGGTAGTCAGCCGGTTTTCTTCCACAATGCGGTTGGACAGTTCCAGCACCCGGGCCGCTGTTTTGGGATCCAGGGCGGCGGTGTGCTCATCCAGCGGCGCCAGGTCGGAAGTGCCCGAAATATTCCCCCCAACAGTGCCGTCAAAGCTGCCGAGGTTCAGCGCCACACCGTATTCGGTCACTGCTGTGCCCAGTACCGGAATATCCCCGGTGGCAGCGGCCGCCGCCTGAAGGGCAGGGGTGGCGTTGCCCAAAATCAGGTCCACATTCTTGGAAACAAAGCCGTTGGCAATGGTGGAGCAGGTGGCGGGGTCGTTGGCGGCATTTTGTACATCAAACTGTACCTGTCCGGGCAGCGCCTCCTCCAAGGCATCCTGAAAACCCCGGGTAGCTTCATCCAGCGCCGGATGCGGCGTGAGCTGGCAGATGCCCACCACATAGGGTTTGTCTGTACCGGCTGTGAAGGACGGCTCCCCGCCGCAGGCAGTCAGGCCAAGGCTGAGCGCAGCAGCCAGCATAAGTGCAGGTAATTTCTGTTTCATTACATGATTCTCCTTTTCTTTTCTGCAAAAATAAAAAGGCTGCACTGTTCAGTAAAACAGTGCAGCCTTCTCCAACAAAGGGAATAAAAGCATACTCTACCAAGTTCAGCCAGGCAGTTTTAAACCACGACAGAAACGGCCCTCATAGAGAGCCTTGGTAAAGTAAAAATTGCAGGAGCCAGCAGTAGGACGGTTGATGGTTGCGATAGTCATAGCAGTAGCTCCTTTCTTAAAAATACTGGTGAATTTGTTTCATACGGTATCACTTTAAACAGAAAAAGTCAAGCCCTTTTTTAATTTTTTCAGATAAACCCTTTCTCCATGGGGATTATATCCCCTTAATAAATAAGATTATAACCCCCATACTGATTTGTGTCAATAGGGAGGTTTTTTAGAATGATTGTATTTAACAGGCTATGGAAAGCAATGGAGAAGAAAGGCATATCCACCTATCAGCTCCGGGAACAGTGCGGGATTGACAGCAAAACCATCCGCCGGCTGCGGGCAAACGAGAATATAGAGACTAAAACTTTGGACAAACTGTGCAAAGCCCTGTCCTGCAAATTGGAGGATATTGCAGAATATCGGCCGAAATGACAGGAAAGCGCCATCCGGCTGCCCCGGTTGAATCCCCCCTGCCTGTGTGCTATACTGTAGCTACAACAAATAATGGGGGTTTTTGATATGGTAAAATTGGACAACCCTGTATGGAAAACATTGCACTCCGCCGGAAATGATGTGAACAAACAGCTCCAGGCCCTGTTGGAGGGCGATGGGGACAGCTATGAAACCATCGAAGCCTTGGCCGAGGGTTTAAGCCATCAGCTCAGCTGGTACAGCGCCACAGCCTATGTTTTGCCCCATTTGGCCGCCCTGTTCCCCAGCTTATCCAAGGAGGAGCAGATGTTTTTGGTGGGCCGGATGGGTGCGGCCATTGCAGCGGAAGCCGACTGCCCGCTCACCCCGGGCACCGAGGCCCACAGCGAATTTTGCGAGGGGCTGGACAGCCTGCGCCGGCAGATAACCCCCCTGCTCACCGATGCCGAACTGCATGCTTTATTGCAGGAGGATGAGGAACTGGGCCTGATGTTCTGCCTGGGGGCGCTGGCCATTTTAGGCGATCGGAACCATGCCTATGGCCTCTGGTACCTCTCCGGTTCCAGCTGGGAGGAAGGGCCCGGCGCCTGCAGCTGCGGCTGGTATGATGAACTCCTCCCCCTGATAGAGCAGCCGGACTGTATCCAGCCCGCCGAAATTGCCGCATGGGATAAACAATCGCTGGATGAGGAAAGCGTGTGGCTGGATGGCCTGCTAAAAGCGGCAGGGGACGAGATGGTCCGGCCGATTCTGCCGCTGCTCTACGGAACCGGCACCTGCCCCGACTGCGGAGAGCAGGAACCCTACTGGGCCTGGATGAACCGCTATTGGGAGGAATGTTAGGCACCCTCCCCCTACAAATTTTATTAAATAAAAAAGCGCCGCCCGGCAAAAAACTGCCGGGCGGCGCCTTATTTTTGCCCATATTCCCGCCAAAGCTGCTCCACTGTTTTTTCTTCCAATTCCGGCGCTGCGGGAAGTTCTTCAGAGGGCGGTTCGCTTGGCGCATCCTCTATCACAGGCGGCAAAGCCGGCGGTTCCTCCTTATTGGAGGAAATAAACCATCGCCGGGCCGCCACGGTCACCACTGCGGTGGCCGGAACCGTAAACAGAATGCCAATACTGCCCGCTATCGATTGGAGCAGCTCCACTGCAATGCTTTCCCGGTTGATAATGGTGCCAATATCATTGTTATAGGCCATCAGCAGCAGAATCATGTGCAGCGAACTGCCCACATAGGCCAGCACCAATGTATTGGCCATGGTGCCCATAATGTCCCGGCCGATATTCAGCCCGGATTGTATCAGCTCCAAATCGCCAATGTCCGGCCGGTGGTAGAGGATCTCATCCAGGGAGGAGGCAATGGACATAGCCACATCCATTGTGGCCCCCAAGGCCCCGATGACAATGGCTGCAAACAGCACCCCCCGCAGGTTGATAACCGTATCACCGTTGATGTAGAGGACAAAGCTGGAATTTTCATCCACCAGGCCGGTGATATACAAAAAGTCCTGCATGGCAACGGTCAGCAGCCCGGCAAAGCCCACGCCGCAGGTGCAGCCCACTGCTGCCGCAATGCTTTTGGGATGCACGCCAATGACAATGCACAGCGTCATTACAATGGTATACACTGTGGTTATCAGGGTGACTGCATAGATGTTATATCCCTTGATAATGGCCGGAATCATAAAGAAAAACACCGCCGCACAGGTGAGCACCAGCGAGAGCACTGTGTTGACCCCTTTCATCCGGCCAAAGGCCACCAGCAGAACAAAGAAAGTCATCAGCAGCAGGAGCATCGGCCCTTCCCGGAGATGGTCGGTTACAAACCAGACCGGTTCCATCTCGGCATCAAAGTTAAAGCCGACAAATACCTGCTCCCCGGGCCTATAATCGAAGGTTTTGTACCCCTCCCGCTGCTCGGCCAGCCGGTGATGGATCAGCACCTCCTGCCCCTTTAGCGCCCCTTCCCGCAGGCGTACCACAATATCCTGACTGTAGTAAATATCGGCCCAGCCATCGAACATCTCCTCCTGCTTTTGGGGCGGGGAAACCGAGAGCACCTCTGCCCGGTAGTAGGTATCCGCCCGGCTGCCCTGGAAATAGGCATTGTTTCGGGTGGCCGCCCGGTTGCCCAGATATAAAAACAGCACCGAGAGCAGCAGCACCATCCCATATCGTATTCTATCGCGGTTCCAAAGCTCTTTCATCCCTGTGTTTACCCTCTTTAATTCAAAAATCCGCCTTTTATTGTAGCATGTTCCCCCTGGGAATAAAATAGACGCAGTTTGAACAAAGCAAAAATAGGGCCATCCCGCCAAAATGGCTGGGACAGCCCTGCTGTATTACTGCTTCTGCCCGTTTTGTTCCTGGGTACAGCCGCCGGACAAGGGGCAGCTCATACAGCTGCCGGAACAGCCGGAACAACCGCCCCCTTCGCCATCGGCATGCAGATAGGTCCGGTAGAGGGCATAGAAAAAGCCCCCTACAATCACTGCCAAAAGAATCAGGTTTTGCACTGTTTTTTCATCTCCTTGCACTTGGTTAAAAGCCCAGCATGGCCCCCACCTGGTACACCAAAAACGCCACAACCCAGGCTACACCGGTTTGGAAAGCCATTGCCGTTACCGCGCCCCGGAGGCTGCCCAGTTCCCGCCGCACGGCGGCCATAGCTGCCACGCAGGGCATGTACAGCAGGGTAAACACCAGGAAAGCAGAGGCCGCCAGCGGGGTAAACATCTGGGAGAGCACCGGCGCCAATAGAGCGGAATCCCCCACATTCATCAAAACAGCTAAGGTGCTCACCACCGTTTCCTTGGCCATCAGGCCGGTAACCAGGGCGGTGGCAGCCCGCCAGTCGCCAAAGCCCAGCGGGGCAAAGACAGGGGCCAGCCAGCGGCCCATCACAGCCAGCAGGCTATCGGCGCTGTCCTGTACCGGGCGCAGGCCGGGGCCAAAGTTTTGCAGCAGCCACACTATAATGGTTGCCATAAAGATGATGGTAAATGCCTTGACTACAAAATCCTTGGCCTTATCCCACATGTGCCGCAGCACATTCTGGGCCGACGGCAGGCGATAGGCCGGCAGTTCCATCACAAACGGCACCGGGTTCCCCCGGTAAATGGTGTTTTTCAGCAGCAGGCCCACCAGAATGGCCACCGCCATGCCGGTGACATACAGCGCCATCATAACCAGAGCGCCCTGCTCCGGGAAGAAAGCCGCAACAAACACGCTGTAAATGGGCAGCTTGGCCGAACAGGACATGAACGGCGTAAGCAAGATGGTCATCTTTCTATCCCGCTCGCTGGAGAGGGTGCGGGAGGCCATAATGGCCGGAACACTGCACCCGAAGCCGATAACCATCGGCACAAACGAACGCCCGGACAGGCCAATTTTTCGCAGCAGCTTATCCATAACAAAGGCCACCCGGGCCATGTAACCGCTGTCCTCCAAAATAGAGAGGAAGAAAAACAGCGTTACTATGGTGGGCATAAAGCCCAGCACGCTGCCCACACCTGCGAAAATGCCATCAATCACCAGCGAATGCAGCGCCGGGGCAATATTCATGCTGGTGAGGGCGGCGTCAGCCAGGTTTGTTACAAAGCTGATGCCCTCGCCGAACAAATCGCTGAGGGTGGAACCCACCACGCCAAAGGTGAGCCAGAACACCATGAGCATTATACCAAGAAAAATGGGAATTGCAAACACCTTATGGGTCAATATCCGGTCAATTTTTACCGAGCGCTGCTGTTCCATTGTTTCCTGGGGCTTATGTACAGCATGGGCGCACACCTGTTCGATATAGCTGTACCGCATATCTGCCAGGGCAGCCTCCCGGTCGGTGCCCAGGGCAGCCTCCATCTCATCCGCCACATGCTGGACAATCTCCCGCTCGTTCTGGTTGATTTCCAGTTTATCCATCATACCGGTATCCCCCTCCACCAGCTTGGTGGCGGCAAAACGCCAGGGGATGTTGTGGGCTTCGGTGTGGTCCTCAATCATGTGGGCTATCGAGTGGATAGCCCGGTGCACCTCGCCCTTGCAAAAATCGTGGTGCAGCGGCTTTTCCCGGTGCCGCACTGTTTGCAGCGCCCGTTCCACCAGTTCATCAATACCCTGGTTTTTGCTGGCCGAAATGGGCACCACCGGCACCCCCAGGCCATCGGATATTTTTTGTATGTCAATACTGCCGCCGCTGCCGGCCACTTCGTCCATCATGTTCAGCGCCACAATCATGGGCATTTCCAGCTCCAGCAGCTGCAGGGTCAGGTAGAGGTTGCGCTCAATATTGGTGGCGTCCACAATGTTGATAATGCCGTCCGGGTCGCCCCCCAAAAGATAATCCCGGGTGACAATCTCCTCCATCGTGTAGGGGGAGATGGAATAGATGCCCGGCAGATCCACCACCACTGCACCGCCGGAATTTTTAATGGTGCCTTCCTTTTTATCCACCGTTACACCGGGGAAGTTGCCCACATGCTGGTTGCTTCCGGTAAGCTGATTAAACAGGGTGGTTTTCCCGCAGTTCTGGTTGCCAATCAGCGCAAATGTCATCGCCATACCTGTTTTACTCCTCTACAATCTTTTCCACTGTAATTTTGGCTGCATCTTCCTTGCGCAGCGTCAGCTCATACCCCCGGATGTGGATTTCTATGGGGTCTCCCAACGGGGCCATCTTGCGCACCATCAGCTTTGTTTTCGGGGTTATGCCCATATCCAGCAGCCGGCGGCGCAAAATCCCCTCGCCGCCCACAGCAGTTACCACTGCCCGTTCGCCAATGTTCAGCCTATCCAGTGTCATGGATGCTCTCCTCCCAGTCTTTAGCACACGCTAACTTGCTATTTAAAAAAATAAGCGGCTCCGATTTATATTTATGCCTTATCCGGGTTCAATACTACTCTATTAGCCTCGGCTAACATTATACTTGTTCCGGCGCCTCCTGTCAATATCCGCCGGAGAATTTGTAAAAATTTTTATGCCTCTTTTCTCCAAATAATGGCTCTTAGCGGGAATGTACCGCCCCCATATCAAAAATAAAGGCCCCTTACCCGCTGGCAGCGGATAAGGGGCCAATTATTTATTCTCCCAGGCTGTACACCGAAATAGCGTCCTTGATGGACTTTTCCTTGGCCAGTTCGCCATACTTGTCCACCTGGGTTTTGTCCTTGGGGCCATGGGTCAGGCAGCCCGCGCCGCCAATACAGCCGTTTACACAGGCCATGCCTTCAATAAAGTTTTCGGCCAAAACCCCCTTGCTGGCCTTGAGCAGGGCGGTGCGGCACTGCTCGATGCCATCGCAGGATACAGCCTTGAGGGCAAACTCCTCGGGCGAAACCCCCAGCTCCTTCACAGCCTGGGCCACTGCGCCGGTAAGGCCGCCGCTCCGGGCAAAGATGCGCCCGTAGAACGAGGCGTTGTCCAGCACCGTTTCTTCCAGTGTGGTAATATCAATCTCCCGGCCGTCAAACAGGGCCTGAAGCTCCTCAAAGGTCAGCACACAATCCACATAGTCGGCAATATCGCCCCGCAGGCGCTCCGCCTTTTTGGCAGTACAGGGGCCAATGAATACCACCTTGCCGGTGGGGTCGGTTTTTTTGATAAACTTGGCCAGTTCCACCATCGGGGAATCGTTGTGGGAGATGTGCGGCACCATTTCGGGGAAGCTCTTTTCAATGTAGGAAACAAAGGCCGGGCAGCAGGAGCTTGTCAAAAAGCCCTTTTCCACCAGCTCCTGGGCCTCCTTATAGGCCACCATATCGGCGCCCAGGGCCACTTCCACCACATCGCTGAAGCCCAGCTGCTTCAGCCCGCTGATTACCTGGCCCAGCTTGGCATAGCCAAACTGGCTGGCCACCGAAGGGGCCACTGTGGCATACACCCTGCTGCCATCCAAAGCGCTCTGCTTGAGCAGCTTGACAGCGTCCAGAATAAAGGACTTGTCCATAATGGCGCCAAATGGGCACTGGTACACACAGCTGCCGCAGGAGATGCACTTTTCATTGTCAATGCTGGCCTTTTTATTTTCATCCATCGAGATGGCCTTTACCTTGCAGGACAGCTCGCAGGGGCGCTTGTGGGCCGAAATGGCGGAATAGGGGCAGACTGCCGCGCAGCGGCCGCACTCCACGCACTTGGACGAATCGATGTGGGCACGGTGGTCAGTTACAGTGATGGCCCCCACCGGGCAGGCGTCTACACACCGATGGGCAATACAGCCCCGGCAGGAATCGGACACCATGTAGCTGCTCACCGGGCATTCGTCACAGGCAATGTCCAGCACCTCAATAATATTGGGGTTGTCCGGGTTGCCGCCCATGGCCATTTTTACCCGTTCCTCCACAATGGCCCGCTCCTTGTAAACGCAGCAGCGCATGGTGGCCTCCTTGCCGGGCACCACTTCCTTGGGAATGTCATAAAAACAGGTTTCCAGGTTATCCTCAAAGCCGTGGCGCACCACCGAGCGCAGCACCTTATACTTGAGCAGCTGCACTGCTGTATCAAACTTATACTGTTTCATAGAAAAAAGCCTCCATCTATTAAACCGGGTGCAGGGCAGGGCCCTGCGTCTTATAAACTAAAAATAGGTCACCTGTACCTGTTTGCCCATCTGCTCCAGCAGTTTGGCCAGCTCCTCAATCAGCCCCATTTTAATGGCCATCGTAATGGGCAGGTCGGGGTTTTGGTGGGCGGGGTTCATGGCCCGGCCCACCAGGAAATGGATATCAGTGGCCTCCTCAAACAGCAGCTGGGCAATGCGGGAAGCCCCATCCTTCCTGCCGCTCCATTGGGCCGAAAGGTCGCTGTCCGCCAGGTACTCCCTGGCGTAGCGCAGCACCCGGCCAATGGTGATAACCCCCTCGGTAACCAGGTCGATGCCCTCAATTTTGGCTGTGGGGGGAACCTCCGGGTCATAATACTCGATGGAGGGCACCAGCGGTCGGTCCAGATACCGGGCCACCAGCCCGGAGGTGGTGCCGCCGCAGACAATGCGCTTGGCCTCCCCGGCCAGCAGCAGCTCCAGCACCCGGTTATCATCCTCCGGGTGTTCCGGCGGGCCTATCATCAACTTCACCGCCTGCCTCCGGCGGATGCGAATGGCCGCCACAGTGGTGTCATCCCCCGGGGCATGGCCATACAGCCGGTCGCACTCCTCGGCAATGATAGTACAGGCCATTTTGGCCGACCAGTCCGGCTCGTACCGGGCCTCCAGATAATCGACAATATTGTCCCGCTGCCAGCCATAGTTGTACTGTTTGCCCACGCCGGCATAGAGGGCGCCATCGCTCATGGTGAGGAAAATATCGTTGGGTTTGATTGCCACAACGCTTTTGAGCACCTTTTTGCCGTCTATTAACAGCTCTTCCTTGGGATAATCGATGGAAACGCCGCCCCGGAGCAGGATAACCGCCGGATTATCAAACTGGACGAGCGTCATCTCCTGGTTGTGATTGACCTGCATTACTGTAAAGGTGGAATAGGCCACCTTGCGCACATTGCAGATGGGCAAGGTTTTGGCAATGGTGCTGACGCACTCCTCCACCGGCATGCCGCTGGCCATCATGGTAGCCAGTATCTTGGAGGTGAGGGTGGAAAGGATGTTGGCCTTCACCCCGCTGCCCAGGCCGTCGGCCAGCACCAATGTAGTGCTGTCTGAGGAAACGATGGTTTCCACCCGGTCGCCGCAGAGCTCCTCCCCCTGTTTCAGCAGGCTGACATAGCCCACTTCTGTGGTAAGACTGTTCATTGGTTTTTTCCTCCCGCCTGCCCTATTCCATCGTGTCCTTCAGGCGGGTCAGCGCAATTTTGGTCTCGGCCGTGGTTTCTCCCAGCAGCGAGGCAATCTCCTGGGCTACCCGCATCTGCTTTTCTATCACCCGGTCAGCCAGCTCGGCAGTGCGCCGGCGCTCCCCTTCCAGCTCCTTTGCCCGGCAGGTTTCTTCGGTTATATCCTTGATAATGCTGATGACAACATTGTACTCCGGGTCAAAGGCGATGGTTTCCTCCACATACTTGTCATACTCGGGCAGATAGTGGCGGATGGGTCCATCCGGCTTATCCCCGTCCATCGCCTGCAAATATTCCACCGAACCCAGCAGCACATCAATGGGCTGGCCAATCATCTCCCGGACATTTTCAATGCCGAACAACCGGCCCGCCGCACCGTTCATCTGCTGGATGCACAGCCGGGTATCCATGGCAATAATGGCGTTGGGGGTGTTATCCAGAATAACGCCGGAAAAGCTCTCTGCCCGCTCCTTTAAGAAGGGCAGGCACATGCTCAGGTCGGCCTTGCCCTGGCAGACGGCAATGGCCTTTTCCCGGCAGGTGCTGTACCCGCAGCTGCCACAGTTCAGTTCGTCCTCCGGGCGGAATTTGCCCAGCTTGTGCAGCACCTCCTGGATGGCCTGTTCCCCTGGCATCATGCTGCCAGTGCCCAAAAAGGGGATGTTCTTTTCCAACGGGCCGGCAGGCATATCGGAAAAATCCGCCCCGGTCCGGCCGCTGTACTGCTCCACCCGGTTCTTGCAGCTGATGGGGGAAGCATGGTAGCGGTGCATAACCGGGCCGCCAATACAGCTGCCCTCGCAGGCGTTCATCTCAATAAAACAGTTTTCCATGCCGCCCTTTTCAATCTCCTCCAGGGCGTCCATACAGCGGCGCAGGCCGTCAATGGGAATATAGGTGAAGCCATCGTCCAGATCCATCGAGCGGATAATACCGCCGGGGGTAGGGAAAAACCGGGACCGGGCCTGGGTGCCGTCGGTGCCGCCGGGGGATTCCAGGCGGACGCCTTCCGCCTCCATCCAGTCCATCAGCTCATCAAAGGTGAGCACCACATCCACACAGCCATACCGCTCGGCCTCATCCTTTTTGGAAACACAGGGGCCGATAAACACCACTGCGCTGTCCGGTATCCTGGCCTTGATGCTCTTGGCATGGGCCAGCATGGGCGAATCCACCTTGGCCAGGTAGGGCAGCGCCTTGGGATAGCGCTTTTGGATAAGCAGGTTGACGCTGTGGCAGCAGGAGGAGATAATCAGCTTGTGCCGGCCATCGGCAATCATCCGCTCGTACTCGGTTTTGACAATCCGGGCGCCCCGGGCGGTTTCCTCTACATCATAAAAGCCCAGCTGCCGCAGGGCGGTTTGCATCTCCCGAATACCCGCCACACCAAAATCGGCAATAAAGGAGGGGGCCAGGCTGGCCACCACCTTGCGCCCGGAGGCAATCAGCTCCTGCACCCGATGGGCGTCCTTGCGCACCTCCTTGGCGCTCTGGGGGCACACTACATAGCAGTGGCCGCAGTAGACACACTCGTTTTCCACAATCTGCGCCCGGTTCTCGGAAAACCGGATGGACTTGAGCGCGCATTCCCGGATACATTTATAGCAGTTTTTACAGTCGTCCTTCTTCAGAAGTAAAAGCTCGCTCATCTCTCCAACGCTCCAAGCACATATTCTTCAAACTTGTCATCAAAGTTCTCCCGGCTCACGCCGGTGACAATGGTATCCCCCACCCGCATGCTGACACCGTCGGTGCAGTGCCCTAGGCAGAAGGACCCCTTGACCTCGACGCGATCCTCCAGGCCGTCCCGCCGGATGCGCTCGTTGAGCAGCTGGATGATGTCATAGGACCCTTTGAGATGGCAGGAACTGCCGATGCAAACAAAAATATCCACAATAATACCCCTTTCTATCTGTGCAGCGAAAGGCTGTGCTTTGGACGAACCAAAGGCACAGCAGCTTATTTCGTTATAAAATTAACATATCAATCATTATAAGACAAAATTCCCGATGGTTCAACCTTATATAAAAAGTTCTTACACATTTTTTACAAAGCTAACGGGTTTTTCTCCACTGCCGACCCATCCTCCTGCCAGTTTTCCAGCGGGAGCCGGTAGGTACCCAGCCCCTGGGGGCAGTTATCAAAATATTCGGTATCCACATGGGCAAAGCCCAGCCGCTGGTGCATCCGCACCGAGGCCAGGTTATCCAGCTTTAAATGGTCCACCATACATTTGGCCCCCAGTTCCTCCCGGGCGTATGTAATCATTCTGGACAGCACCTCGCCGGCATACCCTTTGCCCCAGCTAAAGGGCGCTGTAAAGGTGGTCACGGCGTATTCCTCCCCGGCGGCATCGTACTGCTTGAGCACAAACACCCCAATGAACGCCCCGCTATCCCGCTCCAAAATGGCAAAGGGGAACTGCTCAGGGCTGTGCAGGTACCCCTCCATCAGCTGCTGGGCCTCCTGCCGGGTATTCAGGGTACCAAAGCGCATCCGGGAGCCAATCTCCTCATTGGATACCAGCTGGTACACCAGTTCCAAATCCTCCCCGGTTAAAGGGCGCAGCAGCAGGCGTTTTGTTTCTATCATGGCTTTTCCTCCTTACAGTTCTATGCTCAAACCCACCGGGCAATGGTCGCTGCCCATCACCTGGGTGTAAATGCTGGCCTCCCGGATACCGGCGGCGGCACTGTCCGAAACCAGAAAGTAGTCGATGCGCCAGCCAATATCCTTATCCCGGGAGCGGAACCGGTAGCTCCACCAGGTGTAAGCCCCGGTTTTATCGGGGTAGAGCTGCCGGAAGCTATCCACAAAGCCGCTTGCCAGCAGCCGGGTCATTTTATCCCGCTCCTCCGCCGTAAAGCCGGCGCTGCGCTGGTTGGCCTTGGGGTTGGTCAGGTCTATCTCGGCGTGGGCCACATTCATATCCCCACAGACAACCACCGGTTTCTGCTGCCGGAGGGCATTCAGATAGTCCCGGAAGGCGTCCTCCCATTCGCAGCGGTATTCCAGCCGTTCCAGGCCCGACTTGGAGTTGGGGGTGTAGACATTCACCAGATAAAACCCTTCAAACTCCAGTGTGATAACCCGGCCCTCCCGGTCATGTTCCGGTATGCCCAACCCATAGCGCACCGAAAGCGGCTCCTGCTTGGTGAACACCGCTGTGCCGGAGTAGCCCTTTTTCTCGGCGCTGTTCCAGTACTGAAAATACCCTTCGGCGGGCACTTCGGCCTGGCCCTGCTGCATCTTTGTCTCCTGCACGCAGAAGATGTCGGCATCCTCCGCCCTGAAAAAGTCCATAAACCCCTTGCCCAAACAGGCCCGTAACCCGTTTACATTCCACGAAATCAGCTTCATACGCAAAGCCCTCCCCTATCCTATTAGATCCACTGGGCATGGTCCTCCCCATCTGCTGGATAGCCCATTTTGCTCGGCCGGCAGCCTGTTGCCAGTATATTATCCACTGCGGCAGGGAATCCGCTCGTTTTTAATTTGGCGGAAAACCAATATGCCCCGTTGTGCCGATACCACAGGCACAAAGCACCGCCCAGGTATCTTTTATCCTATCTGTTCTCATGGTTATTATAGCATAAAATGCGTAAAAACAGTATATCTGCCCGGAATGTGACAGCCGGCTTCTTTGCATAAAAAGGGCCCGGCCCTGTTTCATCAGGGCTGGGCCGGTTCTTTATTTTTCGTCTATAATATGCCGCACAGCATCCCATATAATATCAGGCTCATTCTGCTGGCTGGCAGAGGAAACCTGCTTTTTTTTGTTGGCTATCTTTACCATGTTCCAGGCATACATCCCCACTGCCAGGGCAAAGCAGACACCGCCTGCCAGCAGGGCGCCCGGCAGGTTATTGTTGTTGCCGCCGAAGAAGTAGTACCCCACGCCGAGAATAATGCCCACGATGGCCCAGGCAGAGGGCCAGAGATACATCTCATCCTTCAGGCCGGTGAGCCCCCAGGACTGGGGCTTGTGGCAGTGGGGGCATTCGTCCTTAAATACAGTGGAATAAACCTTTTTGTCAGTGGCGTTGTTGTAGGCCTCCCTTACGGCGCTAACCAGGTAGGCATGGGCCTTTTCATCCAGCTTCTGCTGCTTTTTACTGTTCAGCTGCCGGTAAGGGTCGTTGATCTCCGCCGTAGAACCAACAATGGTGGCAGTGAGCATGCCGCTATCCTGCATACACTGCTCACAGCAGAAGGAATACGGCACATCAATACTTTCTTTTTTCTTGTGCTTGTAGTAACTTGGCACTCAAAATCCCTCCCGAAGATAGAATCATTTCGGTTTCTATTATAGCTCCATCGGGTAAAAAGTCAATATTTCCTCGCTTTGTCAACCAGCTGCACAACCAGCGCCGGCTATCCCATGTTCCGCCCTGTAATATACAGTGGGGCCTCCTCTGTTTCCAAGGATTGCAGGACATACACAGAGCTGTATCGCCTCCAGCTTCAAACAAAGCCCCCCTGCAACAACGCAGAGAGGCCCTTATAGTGTTTATTTATTCTTCACCAGGTCGGAAAATTTGACGGCCGAGAGCTTTTGCTGCACTTCCTGGGAAATCTCCTCATAGATGCCCCGGAACACACAGTCGCAGCCCTCGCCGCAGTTCTGGCCGCAGCTGTAGTCCCCCTTTAAGCAGCGGCTCAGGGTAAAGGGGCCTTCCACCGTTTCAATAATATCATTGAGCGTAATTTCGTCCAGCGGCCGGGCCACTTCATAGCCCCCCTGGGTGCCCTTATAGGACTTGATGATGCCTGCCGATACCAGTTTACGCAGGATTTTTAGAGAAAATCGGAGTGTCACACCGGTTTCGTCCGAAATGCTTTTGGCGTCCATCCGCCGGGCATTCCGGGCAAGACAGTGGACAATGCGCACAGCGTAATCCGCCTCCAAAGTGATGTGCATTTCAAACCTCCCGAAAAGATGCAAAAGTATACTATAATAGTCCTCTATAGCCAGTATACCTGTTCCGCCGGGTTTTGTCAACGCCGCCCTGCCGGGTCAGCCATGGAAAAACCTGCCGGGCAGCAGCCCGCTATCAGTCCAAAAAGTCCTTGAGCTTTTTGGAACGGCTGGGATGCCGCAGCTTGCGCAGGGCCTTGGCCTCAATCTGGCGGATGCGCTCCCGGGTGACATTAAATTCCTTGCCCACTTCCTCCAGGGTGCGGCTTCTGCCGTCCTCCAGGCCAAAGCGCAGCCGCAGCACCTTTTCCTCCCGGGGAGTCAGGGTACCCAGCACCTCGCTGAGCTGCTCCTTGAGCAGCGTGTGGGAGGCCGCCTCCGCCGGGGCGGGGGCATCGTCATCGGGGATAAAGTCGCCCAGGTGGCTGTCCTCCTCCTCGCCGATGGGGGTTTCCAGCGATACCGGTTCCTGGGCAACCCGCATAATCTCCCGCACCTTGTCCACCGGCATATCCAGCGCGGCGGCAATCTCCTCCGCCGTCGGGTCGTGCCCATTCTGGTGCAGCAGCTGGGAGCTGATCTTTTTCACCTTGTTGATGGTTTCCACCATGTGCACCGGGATGCGGATGGTGCGGGCCTGGTCGGCAATGGCCCGGGTGATGGCCTGGCGGATCCACCAGGTGGCATAGGTGGAAAACTTAAAGCCCTTGGTGTGGTCAAACTTTTCCACCGCCTTAATAAGGCCCAGGTTGCCCTCCTGAATCAGGTCCAAAAACTGCATGCCCCGGCCCACATAGCGCTTGGCAATGCTTACAACCAGGCGCAGGTTGGCCTCGGAGAGGCGCTTTCTGGCATAGGCATCCCCTTCGGCCATGCGCTGGGCCAGCTCCACCTCCTCCTCCGAGGTGAGCAGCGGCACCCGGCCAATCTCTTTGAGGTAAACCTTTACCGGGTCGTCAATATTGATGCCGTCCACAAACGAGAGGTCCAGCACATCCTCTGCTTCCTCCCCCTCGCCTTCCAGCTTGTCCAAATCATCGTCAAAGGAGGCGCCTTCCTCCACAATTTCAATATTCAGGCCTTCCAGCGTACCATACAGCTTGTCCACCTGCTCCACATCATAATCCAGCTCCTCCAAGGCGTCGGTAATGTCCTTGGTGGAGAGCTTACCTTTGGCCTTACCCATTTCGATAAGGTCATTGATTACATTTTTCTTTTCAGCTGCCGCCATGTGCGCCACTCCTATCCTCTTTTTTTCTCTGAAAGCTTTTTGATATAGTCGTCCAGTTCGCCCCCGGTCATGCCCGATATCTCGGCGCTGTCCTTCTTTAGTTTATAGGATCGTATCTTATTTATGTAATCCTGCACCTGATCCAGGTCAAAACGCTGTGTATCATTGTCTGCAATAAGCCAGGAAAGCCGGGAAATCAGGGCTTCATCCAGTACGCCGGCCAGCGCGGTCATGCTGGTGCTGCGGTTTTCTGCAATACGCCCGCACAGCTCGGCAAAGATGGCGCGGTTGGAATCGGTTACAAAATCCTCCGGCTGCAGCTGCCCGCTGATAAAGGGGTAAAAATCGTTATTTTTCAGCAGGGCGGCAATCAGTTTATCCTCTGCCAGGGCATACCCGATATTTCTTGCCCGCTGGGGGTCCTTCCGGTTCATCTCCACATCCTGGGAGGCCACGCCCAAATCGGCATATTGTTTTTTGCGCTGGGTGTTCTTTTTGCGGCGCCAGCTGCTTTTCACCTGCTCCCGCAGTGCATCGGCCGATACCCCCAGCTCCCCTGCCCAGCGGGAGATATACACATCCCGCTCCACCGGGCTGGGCACCTCGCAGAGCAGGCCGGCCAGTTCCGCCAAAAAGCGCACCTTTCCATCATCTGTGCCAATATCGTGCCGCTCCCGCAGGCGGGCAATGGCATATTCGGTGGCGTTGCTGCTGCCATCCAGCAGCAGCTTAAAACGGGTGGCCCCAAACTTTTTGATAAACTCGTCCGGGTCCTTCGCCCCCTGTATCTGCAACACCTTCACCTTTACGCCAATTTCGTCAAACAGCTTCACCGCCCGGCGGGTAGCCGCCTGGCCCGGTTCGTCCGAATCGTAGGCCAGCACCACCTCTTTGGTGTAGTGGGAAACCAGCCGGGCCTGCTCCGGTG
Source organism: uncultured Clostridia bacterium (assembly GCA_948473085.1). GTDB lineage: Bacteria > Bacillota > Clostridia > Oscillospirales > Ruminococcaceae > Avimicrobium. Next base: position 34,420 of record CAOKWH010000010.1, on the reverse strand, counting down.
TCAGCGCCGTGCCCAGGGTGGCAACGGCATTGTCAAACCCGCCCTGGTAGATGGATACGGCATCCATATACCCCTCGCAGAGAATCAGCCGCTGTTCCTTGGTGTTTTTGGCAAAATTCATGGCAAACAGGTTGCGGCTTTTCTTATAGGCCAGCGTATCCGCCGAGTTCAAATACTTGGGTCCCTTATCCGCCCCCAGTGCCCGGCCGCCAAAGCCAATGACATTGCCCCGCAGGTCGATGATGGGAAAGATGACCCGATGGCGGAAGGTATCGAACACGCTGTTGTTCCGCCCCTGGGTTACCAGGGCAGCGGAAACCATCTCCTCCCGGCTGAACCCCTTTTGCTGCAGGTGGTCCCGCAAGGCGTCCCAGCTGTCCGGGGCATATCCCAGGCCAAACCGGATGATGGTCTTTTTATCCAGCCCCCGGGCCAGCAGGTATTCCAGCCCCTGGCGGCCCGGCGGTTCTATCAGGCAGCGATGGAAAAAGCGGGCAGCCTCCCGGTTCATCTCCAAAATGCGCAGCCGCAGCTGGGCGGTGCGATCCTCGGCCACATCCTCGGGCAGCGGCATACCCACCCGCTCGGCCAGGTATTTGACAGCCTCCACATACTCCAGGTTTTCCACCCGTTTGATAAAGGTGACGGCGTCCCCCCCAACCCCACAGCCAAAGCAGTAGAAGGATTGGCTATCGGGGTAGACCACAAAGGACGGCGTTTTCTCGGAATGGAAGGGGCAGAGGCCCTTGAGATTTCGCCCGCTGCGCTTGAGCAGCACATAGGAGGAGATAATCTGCTCCACATCACACCGGAGTTTCAGTTCCTCCAAAAAGCTCTCGGAAATCACAGCAACCCCCTCCTTTCCCGGGCCGGCATTACAGCTGCCAGAACTTTGGCACAAAAATATCCTCGTACACGGCAATGGCATATCGATCGCTCATGCCGGATATGTAATCGCACACGGCGCGCTGGACGCCCTCCTGTTCCGCTATAAACTGGTATTCCGGCGGCATCCGTTCCACATTGGCAATAAAATAGGTGTAAAGGTACTTTACCAGGTCCTGCGCCTTGCCCTCCTCCCCTTTCGCCTGGGGATTGCGGTAAACCGCATCGAACATAAAAGCAATGAGCTGTTCATACACCTTTTGCATGTCAGCATCCATGCGGATGTCGTCGGTGCTGTTTTCCACCACATTCATAATCAGGGCGGTAATCCGGTCCGACTTGGTGCGGCCCAGCACATATTTTATATTCCAGGGAATGTCCTCCTCCCGGAGTACCCCAGCACGCACTGCATCCTCAATATCGTGGTTTACATAGGCAATTTTATCGGCATAGCGCAGCACCCGGCCCTCCAGCGTCTGGGCCTGGCGGCAGCCGGCGGAATGGCAGCGGATGGCATCCCGCACCTCCCAGGTCAGGTTCAGCCCCCGGCCGTCGTTTTCCAGCCGCTCCACTACCCGGACGCTCTGCTCGTTGTGATCGAACCCCAGGGGGCACACCTCCCGCAGGGCATACTCCCCGGCATGGCCAAACGGGGTGTGTCCCAGGTCGTGCCCCAGGGCGGCGGCCTCCACCAAATCCTCATTCAGGCGCAGGGCGCGGGCGATGGTGCGGCCAATCTGGCTCACTTCCAGGGTATGGGTTAATCTGGTGCGGTAGTGGTCCCCCTCCGGCGAGAGGAAAACCTGGGTTTTGTGCTTGAGCCGCCGGAAGGACTTGCTGTGCAGAATCCGGTCCCGGTCCCGCTGAAAATCGGTGCGGATGGGGCAGGGCTCGACGGGATAATCCCGCTCCCTGCTCTCGGCACTCGTCACTGCCAGCGGCGAAAGGGTCTGGCGCTCCAGCTGTTCCAGCTGTTCCCGAATGGTCAAAGGCCTTTCCTCCCTCCAAAAAATAAAAACAATCTACTTAATATATACCGGAAAACTTTTGTTTTCCCTTTTATTTTTCAAAAAAATCCGAAAAATTTCCATAAAAATCCTTTTCGGAGAAAAATTAGCTTTATTCGGCCACCTCTGCAAACAGTTTTTCCACCTCATAGGCAAATACAGTAGCGGAGGTCAGCTCGGTCAGCTCCTTTTGAAACCCTGCCAAAAACCGGTCCTTGATGAGCACCCGCAGTTTCACTGCCACGCCAAAGTCGGCATTCAGCGTGACTGTGTGGTATTTGGGCAGGATATAGGTAATTTTGCCATACTGGGCATAGTCGATATCCATCTCCAGTATAGTACAAGGGCTCATCACTTTGGGGCGGGCCGCCTGCACGCCAATGGCCGCCCCCTGGGTATAGGCCCGAACCAGCCCGCCGGCCCCCAACAGGGTGCCGCCAAAGTACCGGGTAACCACCACCACAGCATCCACAATGCCGGCCTTTTGCAGCACATCCAGCACCGGGAGGCCGGCCGTGCCCTGGGGCTCACCATCATCCGAGTATCGTTTAATCTGTCGGTCTCTTAGAACATAGGCGTAAACATTGTGGCTGGCCTCCCGATGGCGCTCCCGGATGGAGGCGATAAACGCCGTGGCCTCCTCCTCGGTAGCTGCCGGAGCAGCATAGCCGATGAAGCGGGAGCGCTTCTCCACAAACTCATCCTCCCCATAACCCGCTAATGTGGTATATTCCGCCTGCATTGCCGCAGCCCCTTTCCCCGCCTGGTTTTATTGTGGATGGAACAGCAGAAAACGGAGCGGTGCAACACTACCTTGCACCGCCCCATCATCAATTCCATATTCAGACACTGTGTACTGCCGCAAAGGGCTGTACGCTTACTTGCCCATATTGAAACGCCTGTTGAACCGGTCAACACGGCCGCCGGTATCTACCAACTTCTGCTTACCTGTATAAAACGGGTGGCACTTGGAGCAAATCTCGACTCTGATTTCGGGCTTTGTGGACCTGGTTTCGATCACTTCGCCGCAGGCACAAATAATCTTAGCGTCCTGATACTTAGGATGGATGTCCTTCTTCATTTTTTGTCACCTCTTTCGCCCACCGGCACAATTGTAACAATAGTATGATAGCACACACCCCCCGAAAAAGCAAGGGGTTTTGCGAAAAAACTCTTTTTTGCAGCGGATACAGGCGGCAGCCGGCAAAAAACGCCCTGCCCGGCGGGGCATTATGCCGCCGAAGCGCCCTCGCCAGTGGGAACCCCCTCTAAGGTTGTATCAATATAGCTTTGAATGTTGCGCTCCACAATAAAGTAGGGCACGCTGCCGCTCTGAAGCAGGGCTGTGTGGAACTCCTTTTCGCTAAAGGCCTCTCCCAGCTCCTTTTCGGCCTTCTCCCGCAGCTCCTCAATCTTCATCCAGCCCACATAGTAGGAGAGGTAGGCAGTGGGTTCCAGGCGCATCAGGTCATAATATTCGTCCAGGTACTCGGGGTCAAACGCCGCCGAGAACTCCTCCTTAAACCGCTCCCGGCTCATCCCCTCGTAATTGATGGCAATGTCCATAATGGCAATGAGGCAGTTGGTCGCCTCTACATTCAGGCGTTCCATATCCAAAACGAAAGCAGGAATCCCCTGCTGCTCCAGATAGTCCAGGCTGTACAGTTCCACATAGGTGGCATAGCCCTCGCTAAAGCCAGTGCTGGTGCCAAAAATTTTGCGGAAATCGCTGGAAAGCTGGCCATAGCTGGCGGCAGAGGCATACATGTGCCCTGGAATGCCCTCATGGGCCAGGGTGGAAAAGGTACTCATATCATTTAAATTGACTGTGTTGCCGGTGTTTACCCGGATGCGCATGGCGTCCTTTTCATCCACAGCCGGAATGATAAAGTAGGCTGCCACGCCGCTGTTGGCCACATCCTCGGGGATGGGATCGATGACATAGTTCAGCTCCCCAACATCCGGGAAGTCGGCATCTGTCTGGGCGTCCAGGAACAGGAGCATCTCCTCATAGCTGGAAAAGCTGGTGACATACTTCCCATCCAGCCAGGCGTCATACTCCTCCGGGTACATAAAGGCAAAGCCGCCCAGCCGGCTAAAGCACTTCCGCAGCCGGTCCACTGCCATCTGCTTGACCTCCTCGGGGGTTTCCTCCACACCGGTGGAGGCCGCAAACAGCAGCTTATAGTAGTCCTGCCCATCGGGGACGGCGCTCATGCCCTCCAGATTGTTAAAGCCGCCCTGCAGCTCCTTCATAGTGTCCACAATGCGCTGGTAACTGGCAACAAAATGCTCCTGATAAGCCGTGCGTATCTGCTCCTTGTAGCTCTCCTTTGTCTCCTGGTCCAGTTCCAATGCGTCCACCTGGGCGCAGAGGCTGGTTAGCACAGTGCCATTCTCCCCTTGGTCCACAACGCCCTGGCAGGTTTCAATCACCTCGTCAAAATCAATAGTCAGGGTGCCATGCTCCTGCTGCTTGCGGGTGTAGTCCAGCAGGCTATCCATGTAGGAGGATACACTTTCCAGCAAAGCAGGCAGTTTGGCAGCATCGCTCTCCTCTGTAAGATGCAGCTCGCTTAAAGCGGTGAGCAGATTGGTATGTGCCCCCGAAAAGGTGCTGAAATAACTGCCATGGTAGCGGAACCGGTCCGCCCCGATATCCAGGCCCATCTGGCAGCTGTACTGGAGAATATCGTAGGTATCCTGCTGTTCAGGGGTGAGCAGCTCCCGGTTAAAACGGCCAACCTCCTTGAGCAGCTCCCGGTTCTGCTCCTGGGCAGCCTTAAAGTTTTCGTCCGTTTCCAGGGTGCCCACTGTGACCTCGGCGGCCTCCCGGTCCACGCCATACTTTTCCGGCTCCTCTACAAAGTAAACAACACTGGTAAAGTCCGATTCCAGCGAGCCGACAAACAGCTCGTTTACAAAGCTGTCAAACCGCTCCTGCACCACGGCAGGGTCCTCCGGGGCACAGGACGCCAGCGAAAGGGTCATAGCACCGGCCAATAGGACGGCCAGCAGGCTTTTGATACGATGGTTCATTGTGTATATTCCTCCTGTTCTTCTTTTTCTTAATTATACAAAGAGAAAGGCTGGCTTTTCATCTGTAATAGTATATCTGTAAGACAGGCAGAATACCACTGCAAAGCGCGGCCTGGATCTATTTTAAACAGCTGCAACCAAAACAGCCCTGTAAGGGCGGAAGGGGCTTTAGAATTTCGGTATGATAGCCGTTTGCGGTTATGATGCCATATCACCCGGAAACGGGCGATATGGCATTCCACCGCGGCGGGGTGTCCGTCCGTTTACGCTCCCTTCTTCTAAGTAGAGGGGTACTTTTTATCGTTATTATATCACGAATGGCCGAAAAATACTATTTTCAGCTTATCTTGACAAGTTGCCAGCCTGTCCATAGCGGGCCGGCCTTCTTCTGAAAACGGCAGCTACCCTATGGACAAAAAATCCTTTTCGAAGGCCTGATAATCAAACGCCACCCTGGATCTGGTACGCTCAACAGCGGTTAAAACCATCTCTTTGGTCTGTACTGTTCTTCCCGCACTGCCGGCCGCATAATGCTGCTCGAAATCCATCCGAATGGTAACACTAACAGCCTGCCTGTGACTGAGAAATTTTACACCTTCCTCCCTCAGGCCCTGGGCATACTGCTCCTGGGGCGCTGCCGCCGGCAGAATGCCAATACAGTGCAGCGTGCCGCTGTGTTCTTTATCCCTGAAAAAGGAACAGGCCCGCTGGCCGAAGCTGCATCCCCCATCATCCACGCCAAACCGCTGCTTAAAGTAGGCAGGGGGGTTATACACAGTTCCAGCCACGCACCTTCTTTTTGGGTTTTCTTCAAAAGGCCTTTTCGGCTATGAAAAAGAGGGCCGCTCACACGGCCCATTTTCTGCTATTGTCCGGCGTTTTGCTCCAAAATCTCCCGCTGGAGCTTTTTGGTCAGCTTTTCAAACACCAGGCGGTAGCTCTCGTCTATCATCTCCCGGAGCACCTCCTCCGGCAGGGCGCCGTTTAAATCAATGGAGTTCCAGCTGCGCTTATCCATATAGAAACCGGCCAGGACCTCCGGATACTTTTCCCGCAGCAGCGGCGCCATTTCCGGCGCGCATTTTACTGTAATCAGGTCCTTGCCGGCATAGAGCGCGTCATACTTTTCACTTGGATGCAGCAGGGCCGCAAACATCTTTTCCCCCACCTTGTACCGGCGCCAGCCCCATTCTTCCTTAAAGTCCTTGGTAACTCCGGGCTTTTTCTGCAAATAGCCCTCCAGCCAGGGGTAGTTCATGCTTGCCACGCTCCCTTTCTTCCATTTAAACTAAGTATAGCACACCGGATGGGCAGTGAAAAGGGGAAAGCGCCGATTTTCCACGCCAGAATCCCTCGCTTTTTTTGCCACCAAGCCCCATCCTTGCAGCCGATGGGCAGCTTTTTGTCCTCTAAAAAGAAAAATTTGTTCCGTCTGCGGAAAAACCGGCCTTTTCCCGCACTATATAGACAAAGGATTTTACAGGATTGATTGGAAAGGAGCGTTTGCTATGACAACTGGCATGAAACGCCTATCCGCCCTGCTGCTGGCAGGCACTTTGGCTTTGGGGCTGGCGGGGTGCGCCGTCCAAAATAGTGCAGAAAAATTGCCCGAAACCATCACGGTTGGGGGCAGCGGCGAGATAAAGGCCGCGCCGGATATTGCCATCCTGCGGCTGGGAGTGGAAAGCCGGGGCGCCACGCCGGAGGCCGCCCGGGCCGCCAACAGCGAGGCCATTAACGCCACCATGGAAGCCGTAAAGGCGGCGGGTGTGGACGAGGCGGATATTCAAACCAGCAACATCTACCTGCGCAACAACTACGATGGCAACGGCAATGTCAGCGGCTACCGGATGTCGGTGGATATGGAAATCATCGTCCGGGACATTGATAAGGCCGGCGAGGTGATTGACGCCTCCATTGCCGCCGGCACCAACTCGCTGGACCGGGTGAGCTATGGCCTCAGCAACGAAAGCGAGCTGTACGGCCAGGCCCTGGAGGCCGCTGTACAGAGCGCCCGGCAGTCAGCCGAGCGGATTGCCGCCGCCGAGGGCCGCACTGTGGGCAAAATGCTCTCGGTAACCGAAAGCGGCACTGGCATTACAGTCTATGCCAACCCGGATACCGGCGGCGGTACGGCCGTTATGGATGCCGCCCGCAACACCAGTGTAATGAAGGGCACCGAATCAGTCCGGGCCGAGCTGCAGGTTGTGTTTGAACTCCTGTAATATTAGCTCCACAATCCCCCTGTCAGACTAAACCTGACGGGGGATTTTTAATGGGGGAAAACTATGCCTCCTACCCGCTTTATTCCCTCAGTTTCCAGCAGTAGGGGTCGGAGCCAGTGCAGCGGCTGCCCTGCTCCTCCCCCCAGCGGCAGGCAGTGCGCACCACCGGAATCAGCCCCTGCCCCTTGGGGGTCAGCTGATATTCCACCCGGGGCGGTACCTCATTATAAGCCTGCCGCTGGATAATGCCTGCCCTTGACAGGGCCTTGAGCGCATTGGTCAGGGCCATATCCGAAATATTGTTCAAACGCTGGCGCAGTTCGCCATATCGCAGCGGTTCCCCATCCGACAGGGCGCACAGCAGCATCAGGTTCCACTTGCCATCCAAAATATCCAAAAGCCGCGCAGTGCGGCAGCGGGTATCCTCTGTTTTTTTCTGGTACATTGTATGGCCCTCCTGTTTTTATCTCCTATTGTAGCACAAGCTGCCCCCGGCGGCAATTGTTGCAGTACCTCAGCGCCTTTACTTTTATGGGCAAAGCTGATATAGTTTTTAGGAAGCAACCTGTTTTTATAGAGGAAGGAGCTTTGGCTCCCGACAGTAGTGTACAAGCCGCTGTTTTGATATATAAAAACAGTTATTCTAAGGAGGGCCTCCCCACTCCCACAGGATAGGCCAAAACAGTTTCTGCTGCTGTGCAATTTGCCGGAACACCCTGTTAAATGGAAACACAACAGGACAAAAACCCTATTTTATGCAGAAGGAGAACCACCATGATACACAAAAAACTATGCTGTGCCGCTTTGGCAGCGGGTCTCCTGCTTGCCGGCTGTACCCAGCGCACAGCACCGGATGCCGGCAACCCGGCACAGGGGGCGGGCAGCGGGGAACAATCCTCTTCGGATGTTCTGCTGTTGGAAGGGTACTATCAGGTTTCCCTGGGGGACTATGCCCTCTCCTTCCCGGAGGAAACGCCGGGGCCATGGCTGAGCCAGCCGGTGGAGGCTAAGGACCAGAGCCTCTATTCGGATGGCTGGAAGCTGGCCGAGCTAACCGCTGTAACATCCATATCGAATACCGAAGCCCCCTTTGCCGACTGTGACCAGCTCTATACCCAGGCAGACCCGGCGACAGAGTTATCCTTAGGAAACTATCCGGCCAAAAGCCACTTTATCCAGGAGGAGAGCAAGGACAGTGCCGTGGGTGGCTTTAAAAACACCATCCACTACTGTATTGCAGTGGATGACAAGCTGATAACCATTAGCTTTCACCCCGCCTTTGGCGTGGGCATCGGCACCCAGCGGGAGTGGTTTGAAGACGCTTTGAAAACCATCAGCAAAGAGGCATAGCCCTGCACTCAATTTGTTTTGAGCAGCTCAATGCTTTTTTAACCACTTCACGGCCCGCAAAACATCTGTTATAATTGAAAAAAACAAAAAACAGGAGGTAGTTTTTCTATGAAATTAGCTGTTATCTATCACTCCGAAACCGGAAATACCAAAAAGGCCGCCGAATTTGTCCAGGCCGGTATGGCCAAGGTGGAAGGGGTGGAGGCCAAGGCTTTCCCCATCGACGCTGTGGATGAGGCCTTTGTGGCCGAGGCCAAGGGGATTATCTTTGGCGCCCCCACCTACTACGCCGTTATTTCCTGGCAGATGCTCAAGTTTATGCAGACTGCCAAGCTCCCCTTTGCCGACAAGCTGGCAGCAGCCTTTTCCACTGCCAACTTTGAGCAGGGCGGCAGCGAGATTGTGCTGGAGAACCTGAACGATGTACTGCTGGCCAAGGGAATGCTGGTATTTTCCGGCGGCACCAGCCATGGCATGCCCATGACCCATCTGGGGGCCAACGCCTTTGTACGGGATACTACCATTGAGGCCCGGCAGCCTGTACTGGAGGCCTTGGGCGAAAAGTTTGCCAAAAAAGCTATGGAGCTGTTCTAAATCCCATCAGCTGCCCATCAATCAAAAAGCCGATGCCCATTTGCAGGGTATCGGCTTTTTATATTCTATCCGCCCGGTCAGCCGGGGATTTCCCCCACGCCGGGAAGAATCAGCCGGGGACGGTAGGGGAACTGCTCCACTGTGCCCATATCCGAAACACCGGAGAGCACCAGCACCGTATCCAGGCCGCTTTCGATGCCGGCCACAATGTCTGTATCCATCCGGTCGCCAATAATGGCGGCCTCCTGGGAGTGTACCCCCAGCATTTTCAGGCCGGTGCGCATCATCAGCGGGTTGGGCTTCCCGATATAGTAAGCCTCCTTGCCGGTTACCATCTCCACCGGCTTCACCAGTGCGCGGCAGGCGGGGACAATGCCCTCCTCGGTGGGGCCGGTCAGGTCGGGGTTGGTGCCAATCAGCTTGGCGCCGTTCTGCACATGGTGTACCGCCCGGCAGATGCTGTCATAGTTGTAATTGGTGGATTCCCCAATTACCACATAGTCCGGGGCGGTGTCGGTCAGGGTCAGGCCCTTTTCATACAGGGCGTTGTACAGGCCGGGTTCCCCGATGGCAAACACATGGGCATGGGGCAGCTGGGTGGCAATAAAATCCGCCGTGGCCAGGGCACTGGTGTAAAAGTGCTGCTCATCCACCTGCAGGCCCATCCGTAGCAGCTTTTCGTGCAGCTCCCGCGGGGTTTTGCCGCTGTTGTTGGTTAAAAACAGGAATTTTTTCTCCCGCTCATACAGCCAGTTTACAAACTCCTTCACGCCGGGCAGAATCCGGTTGCCATGATAGATAACACCATCCATATCGCAGATAAAGCCCTCTTTTGCTCGCAGCAGGTCCATAAAATGCCTCCTTTTATCTCTTACCGGGCAGCCTGCTTAGCCCGGCCTTCCTCAATAATCCGGGCGGCCATATCCACTGCCGCACTGACAATATCGGCGCACTTGTACTGCTGCTCCATCAGGGCAGGGTCCTTGCCCTCCATGAGTTCATCACACTTGACTGTGCCAAACTTCTGCTCAAACTCCTGCATAAAGCGCTCCACCGACTCGTACAGCAGGGTGCAGTCCTGGCCAATGGCCTCCCGGCCAAAGTTGGCCCCAATGGCCACTACACAGCCATTGACAGCGCCGCAGTTGGCACAGCGACCCATATTGCCGTGCAGGCCGGTCATAACGCGCACGGTTTCCAGAGGCAGGTCGGCATAGCCGTGTTCAATCAGGTAACGCAGCGAGCTTTCGGCACAGGAGAGGCCATCGTCGCTGAAATAGGGGATTTTTTCATTCAATGTCTGGTGCATGGTGCAATACTCCTTTTTAATCTGAAAAATCAGTCCACCGCCAGCGGGGTGCTGTATTCAGTATAAGGCGAAAAAGGGGGCTTGTCAAAGGAAAAGTGGACAGCATGAAAAGGAAAGGCAGCAATGCCAAAACATCAATAGAAAACCCATCCTTTTTATAAACTCCCTAAGGATAGGACACACAAAAAGGGGAAGGGCCAAATCCTCCCTTCCCCTGTTTCTTACGCCTTCAGGCCGGCCAGCTCCATAGCAGCCGCACGCAGCTGGGCATACCGCTCCCGGCACTGCTCCGGGCTATCGGCACAGACTGTAAAGTAAATCTTCAATTTCGGCTCGGTGCCGGAGGGGCGCACTGTTACATTGCAGCCATCCTTTAGTGTGTAGGAGAGCACATCCGCAGCCGGCAGGCCGGTGGCGCCGCTATCCCGGTAATCGGTCAAAGAGAGCACCTCGCTGCCCGCTATCCGGGTAAGCCCAGACTGCCGAAGGCGCTGCATCACACCGGCCATCTGTTCCATTGCCCCGGCGCCCTGGAAAGCAAAGCTGTCCGCCCGGGTGAGGTAGCTGCCAAATTCGGCATAGATGCCATCCAGCGCCTGGCAGAGGGTTCTGCCCTGTTTTTTGTATACAGCAGCCATCTCACACACCAGCAAAGCGGCGTTGACAGCATCCTTATCCCGGACATGCAGCCCGGTGAGATAGCCGCAGCTCTCCTCGAAGCCCAAAAGGAAACGCTCCCCATCCCCGGCGTCCACCAGGCGGTTCATCACATCCCCAATGTATTTGAAGCCGGTGAGGGTGTCCACCATCTTCACCCCGTATTTGTCCGCCACCCGGCGGGCCAGCGGGGTGGAAACAATACTTTTTACTGCCACCGGCCGCTGAGGTAATGTCCCCCTTTCCAGGTGGGTACGGCAGATATAGTCCAGCAGCAGCACCCCCAGTTCATTGCCGGTAAACAGGCGGTATTCCCCGTTATCCAGCGCCGCCACGCCAATACGGTCGCTGTCCGGGTCGGTGGCAAAGGCAATATCCGCCCCGATATAGCGGGCCAGCTCCACCACCATCTGCATGGTCTCCCGGTTTTCCGGGTTGGGGGAAGGGCAGGTGGGAAAATCCCCATCCGGCCGGGACTGGTCGGCCACCACATAAATCTCCTCCAGGCCGGACTGATACAGCGCCGCGATGACACTCTTATGCCCGGCCCCGTTCAGCGGGGAGTAGGCCACCTTGAGGGTGCTGTCCACAAACGCCTGTTTATTGAGCATCTGCCCCCGCACGGCGGCAATATAGCGATCCGCAAACTCCTGGGGGATAATGCAAATCTTCCCCGCCTTTAACAGCTGGGAATAGTCCCCCCGGCGCACCCCGGCAAAGGGGTCCACAGCGGCAATGGCCCGGCTGACCCGGGCGGCAAATTCGGTTATAATCTGGCCGCCGGTTCTGTCATAAACCTTGTACCCGTTGTACTCTGGCGGGTTGTGGCTGGCGGTTATCATAATGCCGCCATCGCAGCCCAGCTCCCGCACGGCATAGGAGAGGGCCGGGGTGGGCATCAGCTCGGAATATAGATATACCTGGATGCCGTTTTCCGCTAAAATGGCCGCGGCCTCCCGGGCAAAGTCGGCGGAGTGGCGGCGGCTATCGTAGGCAATGGCCACTTTGGGCGTGGGATTGTCCTCCAACAGGCAGGCTGCCAGGCCCTGGGTGGCCTTGCCCACTGTGATATGGTTCATCCGGGCGGTGCCCGCCCCCATAATACCCCGCAGCCCGGCTGTGCCAAACGCCAGTTCCGTCCCAAAGCACTCCCGGAGCAGTGCTGCATCCTCTGCCAGCCGGGCGGTTTCTGCCGCCAGTTCCGCCCCTGCCAGGGCGGGGTCCAGCCATCGTCTGTCCAATTCCATTCTGTTCACTTTCCTCTCGTTGTACTGCTACTATCATAATGCCCCGGCGGGAGACATGTCAATCCAAACTTTTGGCGCGGCGCCCGGGTTGAAGCCTGCCAGCCCTTTTTGCTTTGCGCCGCCTTCCCCTGCCTGGACAGAACGGCTACAGATATTCTGTTAGATACAAATACTCGATATACTCCCAGGCTGCTTCAATACCGATGAACTCCTGGTATCTTGGAGGGCCTGCCTGCCAGGTTAAATGGACGATATAGTACACCTCCCGCCCGTTCTTTTGCCGGTTGGAGCGATACAGGACATCATCGTTGGAATCACACTTGGCAACGGCCCGCAGCTGCTTTTTGGAAAGAGGGTGGTTCTCGCCCAGCTCCCGCTTTAATTCCTCTGTAAATGTTTGGTTATCCGGCGGCAGTATATGCCAGTTAAAAGCATCGCCATACCTGCCAAACGGGTCTTTCGTTATCATCATTCTCCCCTTCCTTTTCGCTTTTAAGGGCGTTCAAACCCTCCCTGCCATGTCTTTGCAGCCAATTTTTATGCCCGGTACACCCTTTTAAACACCTGCAAAATACAGTATAATAGAGGTTAAAGTACACCGGAGGGGGATTTTTGCATGTTTTCTTCCATCAACAGTTTTGGCCTGGTGGGCATCTCCTGCTATCCCGTGGCAGTGGAGGTGGATGTGAGCCGGGCATTTCCCTGCTTTGAAATTGTAGGGCTGCCCGACGCCGCCGTAAAGGAGTCCAAGGACCGGGTGCGCTCCGCCCTGAAAAACTGCGGCATCGACTTCCCGGACAGCCGGGTGGTGGTAAACCTGGCCCCGGCCAACACCAAAAAGACTGGCGCCTACTATGACCTGCCCATTCTCATCGGCATTCTCTGTTCCATCGGGCTGCTGGAACCGGTTCCGGAGCAGGTAGGCATGATTGGGGAACTGTCGCTGGATGGCAAGGTGCGCCCGGTTAAAGGGGTGCTCTCGATGGTATCCCAGGCCCGGAGCCAGGGGTTTTCCTCTGTCATCGTCCCCATGGAAAATGCTGCCGAGGGGGCAGTATTCCCCGATATTCAGGTATACGCCGCCCAGAGCGTGCCGGAGGTGCTGGCCCACCTGCGGGGAGAACAGGCCCTGCCCCTGGCCCGGCAGCTCCCCTCCCGGCCCGAATCCGAGCCGGATTATCTGGACTTTTCCGATGTCCGGGGCCAGTTCCTGGCCAAGCGGGCGGTGGAGGTGGCGGCTGCCGGCGGCCACAACATCCTGCTGCTGGGCTCCCCCGGGTCGGGCAAGAGCATGATTGCCAAACGCCTGCCCTCCATCCTGCCCGGCCTCTCGTTTGAAGAGGCCATTGAAACCACCAAAATCCACTCCATTGCCGGGCTGCTGCCCCAAGGGGTTTCGCTGCTGAGCAAGCGGCCGTTTCGGGCGCCCCACCACACCGTTTCGGCAGCCGGGCTTTCCGGCGGCGGGCCCAACCCCCGGCCGGGGGAAATCAGCCTTGCCCACAACGGCGTCCTGTTCCTGGACGAGCTGCCCGAATTTGCCCGGACTGCCATGGAGGTGCTGCGCCAGCCCATGGAAAACGACCTGGTAACCATCTCCCGGGCAGGCGGCTCGGTGACCTATCCCAGCCGCTTCATGGTGGTGGCCGCCATGAACCCCTGCCCCTGCGGCTACTACGGCCATCCGGAGCGGGAATGCACCTGCACCCCCACCGCCGTAAACCGGTACCTGGGGCGGGTAAGCGGCCCGCTTCTGGACCGGCTGGACATTCAGGTGGAGGTGGCCCCGGTGCAGTATGATGATTTGACCTCCACCCGGCAAGAGGAGCGTTCCGCCGCTATCCGGGAGCGGGTGGCCGCCGCCCGGGCCATACAGCAGCGCCGGCTGGCCCCCTACGGCATGGCCTGCAACGCCCGTATCCCTCCGGCTGCCCTGGCCGAGCTGTGCCCCCTCACCCCTGCTGCCAACCGCATTTTGGAGCTGGCCTTTCAGCGGATGAACCTGTCCGGCCGTGCCTACGACCGCATCTTAAAAATTGCCCGGACCATTGCCGACCTGGCCGGCAGCCAGCAGATTGATGCCCCCCACATCACCGAGGCCATCCAATATCGCTCGCTGGACCGGAAATATTGGCACAAATAAGCCCGCGAAAGGAATACAGAGATGGAACGGAAATTGCTGCCATCGAGGTTTCCATCGACCAGGAGGACGGGGTGGATTTGTCCGTGATGGAAACGCCATTCGGGACGCAGGCTACCGGCATTAGGTTATCCGGCCGCTGCTGGAACTGCTGGAGCGGCGCCCCACAGCCTATTTTGGCGACCCCGGCGCAGACCGGGCCGAGTGTAAAGGCCAGCGGATCCTCCAAGCTGCCCCCGGCCAGGGCCGGCAAGTAGGAGAGGGTATACAGCGCCCCCCCGGGGCCGGGCGGTGGCGGCAGAGGTAGAATATCAGCATTAAAATAACGCCGGAGATGGAATAGTCGAAGTTAATAAAGGACAGAAGCAGCACGCCGCCCGCAAACAGCAGCCACTTTTTCTCCTTAAAGCCCAGACGCTGAGCAACGACATGAACAGGGTGAAGTAGATGTTCAAATTGGTAAGGTTGCCCCAAAAATCCCAGTAGTTAAAGGCCAGAATCCAAAACGGCTGGGAAATTAGGGCAAACAGCCCCAGCCGGGCCAGGTACCGCTTTATATCGTGTGTGTAGAGCATCCCCACGGTCAGGCAATAGCAGAACAGCGGGAAGGCCATCCGGCCACCGGGTATTGCGGGAAAAACACCGCCCCTACATGGTCGGTGGTCATGGATAGGATAGCAATTAGCTTGATAAAGTTTGTATCCAAGTTGGTGCTCAGTTTTGGCTTTGTTATAGGCAAAGTAAATTCCCCCTTGCTTAAAATCTGCACCTGTTCTATCACTTCCCCTTTGCTGGAACAACCTGTTTTTACACAAAATAAAAGCCCTATTTCCCCCTTGCGCTGATTTAAGTTGGCATCAGCTTTTGAGAGGAATATTGCGGGCCATAAGGAGCAAACCATGTACCTACATGATTGCATAGTCGAAGAATTTGAGCAGACAAAGTCGTTGGCAGCTTTGATTTATTTAATCGAACAGGGGCGGGAAATAGAATTTCTGTTTGAAGGGGAGAAGCTACTTTTTATCCCGCAGCAATCCCCCAAAAAAGAGTATCCCTATGGTGCAACCAAGGCCCAGAAGAACAGAGCTTTGACAGTATAGAAGAACTGATTGAAAAAGCAGCATTGTCGGGCGATGCAGCCCTGTTCGGGGTTCTGCCCCAAATTCAATTGGAAACCATATTTTAGCACCTTTTAGCTGACCCGGCCGTTATCCACCCACACAAGGGCAGTCGGTCTTGGATATTTGGGCGAACAATGCTGCTTATCTGCGAGGGTATACAAAGGGCGCATATCACCTGAGTGCCTTTTAGCTTCGCCATTTAGAAAATCAGGACAAAATAAAAACCGAACTGCCCTCTCCATTGGCACTTCGGTTTTTATTTTACAGCGGGTTTTCCCGGCCCTACTGGCCGCTTGCTTTCTTCTGTAACGACGCCCTACATCCGGGAATAAAATTCCATCGCCTTCTGGTACTCCTCCATGGCCTCGTCGGCGGCTTTTCCCTCGGCAACTGCGTGGATACACTCGTTCACCCTGGATTGCAGCAGCAGCTGTCCAACCCGGTGGGACGCCTGCTTGACAGCGTTAATCTGGATGAGGATTTCCTCCTCCGGCGCACCATCCCCAACCATCTTTTCAATTCCCGCAATCTGCCCGGAAATCCGGTGCAGCCGCCGGACAATCCCGGCCTTTTCCTTCTCTGTCATAGCTCTACCTCCTGTTGTGATGGGTTTAGGGGATAAAACCATTATAACAGACTGCCGCCGCTTGTCAACGACAGGGGCGCTGCCAGTGCGGGTTTTTCAGCAAAATTCATTCTTTGGCCAAAAAAGTTGGAAACAACCGGAAAAAAACTCTACTTGTGGTACTTCTGCCCCCGGGAGATGGTCATGGCCCGATAGAGCTGTTCCAGCAGCATCACCCGGGCCAGCTGGTGGGGGAAGGTCATCTTGGACATGGAGAGCTTCAGGTTACCCCGCTCTTTGAGCTGCTCCCACAAGCCGTAGGAGCCGCCTATCAGCAGCGCCACCGAGCTATAGCCGTTCACTGCGGCCTGCTCCAATGTCCGGGAAAACTCCTCCGAGGGCAGCTGCCGGCCCTCGATACACAGGGGGATGATATAACTGCCCGGCGGAATGCGGGCGGCAATCTCCCTCCCCTCTGCCTCCAGGCCAGCGGCAATCTGGGCCGGGGAGGGGTTTTGGGGCAGGCGGTACTCCTCCACCTCCACAATTTTCAGCCGGCAATAGGCGCCCAGCCGCTTTTCATACTCGGCACAGGCATCGGTGAGGTAGCGCTCCTTGAGCTTTCCCACAGCAATAACCGTCACATTCAGCACACGGCCTCCCCCTCTCTAAAAAAGTATCATCTCGCCGGGCTGGCTGCGCTGGGCCACCTGCACCAGGCAGTCGCCATTTTCCCGCATACCGGCCAGCGCCAGCCCGCTGATTACCGTTTCCCTTGCCAGCAGCGGCAGGTTGTTCTCCTTGCTCAAGTGCCCCAGCACCAAACGCGTGGTGCCCTCCTCCACCAGGCGCACCGCCTCCTGGGCGCACATCTCGTTGGAGAGATGCCCGTTATCCGCCCCAATGCGGCGCTTCAGATGGTAGGGATACGGCCCGCAGCGCAGCATGGCCTCGTCATAGTTGGCCTCCAGCAGCACCAGGTCGCTGCCCGCTATGCCCTGGTGCACCTCCTGGCTGACATGGCCCAGGTCGGTGGCCACCGACACCACCCGGCCATCCGGCAGCTGCACCCGATACCCGCAGCTGGACAGGGAGTCGTGGCTGGTGGCAAAAGGGGTCACCTGCATCTCCCCCACGCAAACCGGCGCCAAAGCTGTCACCTCCTGCACCTGGGCACCGGCAGGCAGTTCCCCCCGGCCTGCCAGAAATTCCAGCGTTTCCCGGGAGGCAAACAGCGGGATATTTAGCTTTTTCAGCAAAACCCGCACCCCTTTGATATGGTCAATATGTTCATGGGTGATAAACAGCCCCTGAATGCTCTCAGGCGGAATATCCCGGGCTGCCAGCCCGGTAAGCAGCGCCTTGCAGGATACCCCGGCATCCACCAAAATGCCGCCGCTGCCGCAGCCAATATAGGTGCTGTTCCCCGAGGAACCGCTGTAAAGTGTGCAAAATCGTGCCAAAATTTCCGCCTCCGGTTTCATTATTTTCCCGCTATCCAAAACAGCCTGCCGCTGGGGTTCTGCCCCTCTTTATTATCCGTCCCCATTCCAACAGGAGGTGTCACAATGCCTGTATATACAGTGGAAGAGATAAAAAAACTGCCGCTTTGCAGTATCCAACATGCGGGGCCGAACTACGCCTCTCTTTTGTGGATAAGCCCTGGAACTATATGATTATTATCTACAGCAGCCACTGCTTCTTCCAGCGCTGCGGAACAGCGGCACAGCAAAGCGGTGAGCAAAACTACCCCACCTTGGACGCCCTGTATGGGGCAGAACAGGTGGATGGCGTCCTGCTGCAACGGGACTGGAACAGCATCTCTGCCTGGACTGTATGGAATTTGACCTCCTGGGGCTTTGATAACAGGCCACAGCAACCAAAAAGGCGTGCGCCTCTGCCAGCACACGCCTGGGGAACGCTATCGGATTTTGGATTCAATCAGCGCCAGAATCTCCTTGCGCTTCATCAGCGACAGGACATAAGCATTGCCGTCCCGGGTATGCACCTTGAGGCCGGTGGGCAAAAAGCGGATGGTTGGGCCGACATTGCAAAGCTCCACCGATTGGATATTGGTATAATCCAATTCAAAAGCTGAGCCGACACCAAACCCGCCCTGGAAAACAATGCGCTGGTTGGTAAACCAGTACTTCCCCGGTCTTTGGCGCAGGAGCAGGCCGCCCTCCCAATAGTCGCCCTTCTGTTCCTTCTCCACCGTTTCACCTACACGGAGTTCCAACTGTGCTGCCATTTCTCAAAAGCCTCCTTTTCTACATTAGAGCACCCGCCCAATTTCCCCATCCGGGAAATGGACCTTGCGGATATCTGCCCCCAGATGGATCAGCTTTTCCACCAGGTTGGAGTACCCGCGCTCGATATGATAGATATCCTCAATCTCGGTTTGGCCCTCGGCCATCAGCCCGGCTATCAGTACAGCGGCGCCGGCCCGGAGATCCAGCGCCCGCACCGGGGCGCCGGTCAGGCGTTCCACGCCCTCCACCACGGCCACCTTGCCGTCCACCTGGATGTTGGCGCCCATGCGCCGCAGCTCATCCACATACTTAAAGCGGTTGTCCCAAACCCCCTCGGTGATAATGCTGGGGCCCTGGGCAAAACAAAGCATGGTGGTTATCTGGGGCTGCATATCGGTGGGAAAGCCCGGATGAGGCATGGTTTTTACATTCACCCGCACAAGCGGGCCGGGGCGGGACACCCGGATGGAATCATCAAACTCTTCCACAACGGCGCCGGCCTTCTGCAACTTGTCGGTGATGGATTCCAGATGCTTGGGAATCACATTGCGGATAAGCACATCACCGCCAGTGGCAGCCGCAGCCACCATATAAGTGCCAGCCTCAATCTGGTCGGGAATGATGGAGTATTCTGTGCCATGCATGACATCCACACCGTGAATTTTGATAATATCGGTACCGGCGCCCCGGATATCGGCGCCCATCGAGTTTAAAAAGTTGGCCAAATCCACAATATGCGGCTCCTTGGCCACATTTTCCATAATGGTAATACCCTTGGCCCGGACAGCCGCCAGCATCACATTGATAGTGGCCCCCACCGAAACCACATCGAAGTAGATATGGTCCCCCCGCAGCTCCTGGCTCTCCACATTTACCATGCCGTAATCCACCGAAACATCGGCCCCCAGGGCCTTAAAGCCCTTGATGTGCTGGTCGATGGGGCGCACGCCAAAGTTGCAGCCCCCGGGCAGCGATACATTGGCCCGGCCGCAGCGGCCCAGCAGCGACCCCAAAAAGTAGTAGGAGGCACGCAGGTGCTTGGCCAGCTCATGGGGCACCACCGGCTCGGTGATGTTGGTGGTGTCAATCTCCACTGTGGTCTTGTTCAGCAGGCGTACCTTGGCCCCCAGATCCCGCAAAATATTCAGCAGGGCTGTTACATCGCTGATGTTGGGGATGTTTTCAATCACACACCTGCCCCTGGCCAAAATGGTGGCCGGAAGGATGGCAACAACCGCATTTTTAGCGCCGCTGATGGTCACCTCTCCCTTTAACACGGCGCCGCCGGCAACAACATATTTCTCCATTACAACATCTCCCATATCCTGTTCTATTTCCTGGTAGGCGGTAAATCCTGCCCTTATTATCATCCATCTAAACCGGCACGCAGCCCTCTTTTAAAGCAGACGGCAGCTCGCCACTTTTATTATAGCATTCAAAGGTTTAATTTCAATCTATTTTTCTGAAAAAACACTGGAATTTTTATACAAACCTATGGAACTCCGTGCCTGTTTCTTGTAAAAAACGACCATTTGGCCCCGTGGCCTCCACCAAACCGCCGGATATTTCTATCCCTATAGGGTCCCGGCCTGCCGGTCGGTGGAAAATAGGCCGGATTTTCTTCTTTTTTGTGACTTAGTCACAGAGATTTTATTGATATGGCAGTATACTAAAGACAATACAGGAACAATTATCATTATTGTTTAATAGTCTAGTATCCATAAGAAAATCTGATTTATAGGAGTGTTTCATTATGGCAAAGAAGTTTTTTAAATGCAACAAGTGTGGAGCTGTAATCTCCAAGTATGTGGATGCCGGCGCAAAGATGCTCTGCTGCGGAGAGGAGCTGACAGAACTGCTGCCCAACACCTCGGACGGCGCTGGTGAAAAGCATGTTCCCCTTGTGACAGTGGAGGGCAACAAGGTTACAGTAAAGGTTGGCGAGGTAGCCCACCCCATGACCGAGGCCCACCTGATTACCATGGTTTACCTGGAAACCAACCTTGGTGGCCATGAGAGAGTGTTCTCCCACACTGATGAGCCTCAGGCCCAGTTTGTACTGGCCGAGGGTGAAGTGGCCCTGCGTGCCTACGAGTACTGCAACCTGCACGGCCTGTGGATGACCGAGATTCAATAAGCCAACTCCCTTC
Source organism: uncultured Clostridia bacterium (assembly GCA_948473085.1). Lineage (GTDB taxonomy): Bacteria > Bacillota > Clostridia > Oscillospirales > Ruminococcaceae > Avimicrobium. Next base: position 13,879 of record CAOKWH010000010.1, on the reverse strand, counting down.
CAAATTTTTATATGGACCGGCCGCAATGGCCGGTCTTTTTTTGCCCGGACAGTGTGATTATATCACTGAATATTTACCGGTTTTTATAATAAAATACAGGTAGAAATTAAAGGGGGACTGATTTGTAATGAGCACTGTTATCATCATTGGCAACGGCCCGGCGGGCATATCGGCATCACTGTATACCGCCCGGGCGGGCATTGACACCACTGTTATTGGCAGTGGCTATGGTGCGCTGGGCAAGGCGGAAAAGATTGAAAACTACTACGGCTTCGCCCAGCCGGTGGACGCTAAAACTCTGGTAGACAACGGCATTGCCCAGGCCAAGCATGCCGGTGTAACACTAATCAGTGACGAAGTGGTGGGCATTGGCTACGGCGCCAAGCTGCAGGTATCCACCAAAACCCAGGTGCTGGAGGCCGACTATGTGCTGCTGGCCACCGGCGCCTCCCGCTCCACCCCGAACATCCCCGGCCTGAAGGATTTGGAGGGCCACGGCGTCAGCTACTGCGCCGTCTGCGACGCCTTTTTCTACCGGGGCAAGGATGTAGCTGTACTGGGCAGCGGCGAATATGCCATGCATGAGGCAGCCGAGCTGCTGCCGGTGGTGGGCAGTGTGACCATCCTGACCAACGGGGCCGAGCTCACCGGAATCCTGCCCGGGGGCGCCAAGGTGGACAACCGCAAGATTGCCGAATTTGCCGGGGACGGCGTGGTGGAACGGGCCGTATTTGAGGATGGCGAGCAGATTGACATCAGCGGCGTATTTATTGCCGTGGGCGTAGCCGGCAGCACCGACCTGGCCAAAAAGCTGGGCGCCGCCACCGAGGGGAACCGTATTCTGGTGGACGAAACAATGGCCACCAATGTTCCCGGCCTGTACGCCGCTGGGGATTGCACCGGCGGCATGCTCCAGATTGCCAAAGCAGTGTATCAAGGGGCGCAGGCCGGCACCAGCATTGTAGCCGCTATACGCAAAAAGAAATAGGCCTTCCCCTCCCCTGCCGCCTGTGGTGTTCCTTGCCACCGGGCGGCAGTTTGCATCTGAAAAGATGCTTATCCCCATTGCCAGCAAGCGGAAAATGTACTACAATGATAGTATCCTACAAATCCACTGGGAGGTGACCTCTATGCTTGCTGAAAACGACCTGCAGCTTGCCAAAAGCTCCTATACATTCTGGGAAAAGCTTTCCCCGGAACAGCAGGCCTACCTGGCCGAAAACCTCTATGCCATCAGCTATAAAAAGGGGGACATTATCCACAACGGCGAATACAGCTGCATCGGCGTAGTGTTGATAAAAACCGGCGGCCTGCGGGTGTTCATGCTCTCCTCGGAGGGGAAGGAGATTACCTTGTACCGGCTGGGGCCGCAGGAATTTTGTGTGCTGTCCGCCTCCTGCATCCTGGACAACATCACCTTCGATGTCTGTGTCGAGGCCGAGGAGGACACCGAGGCCCTGCTCATTCCCTCGGCCCAGTACCATCACCTGCTCCAGCAGAACATCTATGCCGAAAATTTCACCTATGCCCTGGTAATCGACCGGTTTTCCAATGTTATGTGGGCGATGGAACAGCTGCTGTTCATGCGCTTTGATAAGCGCTTGGCCATCTTTTTGCTGGATGAGTTCTCCAAAACCGGCAACCCCCGCATCAGCCTCACCCACGAACATATTGCCAAATATATGGGCAGCGCCCGGGAAGTGGTGTCCCGGATGCTGAAATACTTTGCCGGCGAGGGCATGATTGAAATGTCCCGGGGCGGCATTACCATCATTGACAAGGACAAACTTCGGGAACTGACAATATAAGAAAAGGATGGCAGACGGTATATTGCGTCTGCCATCCTTTTTGTACTAAGGGATGGATCCCTCTTTCCCTTTTGTACCATCGGCCTCAAAGGCTAACACAGTTTTTGGGGACTAAAATAACCGCTGGCAGCGCCCTCTTTTTCGCCGGGCCGTTGTCCGCCAAATCCGAGAACGAAATCCAGCATCCGGTTAGGGGCACCACAGGCATATCCTTCCTTGGAGCGATGGTGCAGATAGAATTTTCTCCGCCAAAATAGCCACAGGATACCTGTCCAATAAAGCGGGGGTCACTGATAGGGGAAAACTGTTTCTATGTGAAAAATATGGTATTGATCGGTTTTCTTTTCGCGCATTTGGCTTAAAAAGTGATTGGAAAAGTGCCCTTTCCAATCAAAATCATAGAGGACAATGGCTGTGTTTATGCGGCGCTTTACCTTGTCTGCAAATTTTGCCTTCAAAGCACCCATTATTTTTTCGCTGTAAGGAAAGTCTCTAAATAATTCCTCCGCCGCATTTGACTTTTTCTCAAAAAACCGTATCTCAATCCGCCCTGTAAAATTACCCTGAAGGTAAAGCTCATCCATAAACCGCTTCGGTACCCCATCCACGATTTTCATAAAATCTTCCGCTGCTTGCTGCGACTCAAAAATCCCGCCAAAAAGTTCAAGTATATTTTTATCCCTGTCCATCCTGTCAACACCCCTCCCGAAAAATGCCAACCTGCTCGATGGGAGAGCCACCCTCAATCCCAGATAAAAAACCAGAGGTTCGAGCGGGCCAAATCCCCAGCTAGACGGTCCACCGAGCAGTCCTCCCCGCAGGTGAGCACCCGCTCGGGGCAGAAGGTGCTCTGTTCCCGGGCCAGGGTGATGCACTGCCCGGCCGGAACCTTCTCCTCTAAGGCAAATTCCAGGATATTGTGGCTCATAGCGGCGGGCATGGCGCCATACTGTTCATACCAGTGTTTGGCGGCAGCCATCATTCTGGCCGGGGCCGGGCAGTTGTTCCAGCCGCCCATGGGCAGATAGGCAAACACCTCCCAGGGGTTTTTCACTGGAATTTCGCACAGCAGCACAAAATCGGTGCGGTCCCCTGTTTCGCTCCAGTAGGAACAAAAGCCCTCAATCTCGCCGCCCTCCTGCATACCAGCACCATCCCCCGCCGGGGCTGCGCCCGCCAGCAGATCCTCCTGAATGACAGCGCCACTGGGAAGGCGGCGGCTCAGCAGGCTTTGGCGATACTGTTCCACCGCCTGATGGGAAAAATCCTCCTCGCTTTCCGGGTCGCTGTTTTCCAGCATCCCCTCCAGCAGTAGCTCATCACAGCGCACCAGCATGGGGGTAAAGCCCTCCCGTTTGCCTCGCTGCCGGGCGGCATAGTAGGCCTCCATCAGCTCACCATCGTCCGCCATGGGGCGGAACATCCGGCTGGGGCAGGAGAGATATTCCATCAGCCTGCGTATCCCATCCAGTTGTTCGCTGTCCATCTCCTTAATATCCCGGACTTCCATCTCATTTCTCCTCCATTCTCTGCCACGCCTGGCCCCACCGGCACAGGATTGCCGCAGCAGTTACAAATTGACCTCCATCTGGTAGGAGGCCGCAATAATATGATAGACCATATCATAGGTGAACAGGCGATAATGCCTACAGCTCTCTTTGGGAAAATCTTTGCGCACCGGCAGCGCCTTTAGCCACCGGCTGTTTTCCATCACATCAAAATCGCTGCCTGCAAAGGCGCCGTTTCCAACTAAATTTTCATAGGTATCCAGCTCGCAGCTAAAGCAGGCGCACACCCGCTGAAAGGTAAGTGTATAGGGAATCCACTTTTTCCCCTGCCGGTTTTCCCGGCCTTTGGAAGTTAAATCCGCGTTAATCTCCCCGGAGAAGGTGAGGTCTCCTCGTTCATCCTGCCTGACACTGTCCAAAAAGATGCAGTCCCGAAAGCGCAGCTCTCCCAAACAGGTTTCAATGGCAACCGGTCGTTCCATAAACAGGCCCCCTGCAGTCTATTTTACGATGTTTTTTCGGCCGATGCCTTGCATCCAAACCGTTTTTTCTTTTATAGTATAGCACAAAGAAGGGTCAGCTTCCAGCTTCTGTGGTCCAAAGAAGAATGTATGTAAAAAGAGCGGGCCAGCCAGCCCGCTCTTTCCCGCTATCTATTTAGTTAAACAGGGTAAGGATGGCCTCCTTGGGCTGCATGCCTACGGTGCTCTTGTGCAGCTGGCCATTCTTCATTACAACCAGGGTGGGGATGGACATTACACGGAACTGGGAAGCCAGCTCGGGCTGCTCATCCACATTGATTTTGCCCACCTTGTAGCTGCCGTTCGATTCCTCGGCAATTTCGTCCACAATGGGGGACACCATTCTGCAGGGGCCGCACCAGGTTGCCCAGAAGTCCAGCAGCACCGGAACCTCACTTTTCAGGACCTCAGTTTCAAAATTTTCCTTTGTAATTGTGATAACGCTCATTACTCTGGTCTCCTTTCCTTATGTAAGCCCCAGGGGCTACTCTGTATTCCTCTATGCTTATTATATTCTGCCTGGCGGATTGCGTCAGTGACCAAGTCACGAATACCCTCTCCACTTAGCCTATCCACTTTTGCGGCTGTTATGCAGGCGTCTGCAAAAAAAGCCGCCTTTGGCAAAGACCAAAAGCAGCTTTTTATCCTTACTGTTGGCTGCGCAGCTTGATGTGCACCTCCCGCAGCTGGTGTTCAGTCACCTCGCTGGGGGCGCCCATCAGGATATCCTGGGCGTTGGAGTTCATGGGGAAGGCAATAACCTCCCGGATGTTTTCCTCGCCGGTGAGCAGCATAATCATCCGGTCCACACCAGGGGCCATACCTGCGTGGGGCGGCGCACCGTAATGGAAGGCGTTATAAAGGGCCGGGAACTTGGAGATCATAACCTCCTTGGGATAGCCGGCAATTTCAAAGGCGCGAATCAGTGTTTCCACATCGTGGTTGCGCACAGCGCCGGAGGAAAGCTCCACACCGTTGCAGACAATGTCATACTGCTGGGCATAAATCTCCAGCGGATCCATGCTGTTCAGTGCCTCCAGGCCGCCCTTGGGCATCGAGAAGGGGTTGTGGGTGAAACCAATCTCCTTGGTGTCCTCGTCCAGCTCGTACATGGGGAAATCCACCACAAAGCACATGCGGAAGCTGTCCTTATCAACCAGGCCCAGCCGCTCGCCGAGCTCGTTGCGGATTTTGCCTGCCAGCTTGGGGGCAACATCCTTGGCATCGGCAATAAAGTAGAGCACATACCCCGGCTTCAGCCCGCCCCGCTGGGCCAGGTCGGCCCGCTGCTCCGGGGTCAGGAACTTGTCAATGGGGCCGGCGTAGGACATATCCTCCTCCACCTTGACATAGCCCAGGCCCTTCATGCCAATGCTTTCGGCAAACTTGAGCATATTTTCAAAGAAGCTCCGGGGCTGACTGGCGCAGTCCGGCACCGGAATGGCCCGGACAGTCTGGCCGCGGAACGGCTTAAAATCGGTTTCCACAAACATATCGCTGATGTCAATAATCCGCAGGGGATTGCGCAGGTCGGGCTTATCCGAACCAAACTGGAGCATGGCATCGTCGTAGCTAATGCGCATAAACGGCGCTTTGTCCACCTTTTTATCCGAGAACCGGGAGAATACATTGGAGAGGACCTCCTCTGCTACGGCAAATACCTCCTCCTGGGTGGCAAAAGCCATCTCAAAGTCCAGCTGATAAAATTCCCCGGGGCTGCGGTCGGCTCGGCTGTCCTCATCCCGGAAGCAGGGGGCAATCTGGAAATACCGGTCAAAGCCGGACACCATCAGCAGCTGCTTAAACTGCTGAGGCGCCTGGGGCAGGGCATAAAACTTACCAGGATGCTTACGGGAAGGCACCAGATAGTCCCGGGCGCCCTCAGGGGAGGACGCGGTCAGGATGGGGGTCTGGATTTCGGTAAAGCCCAGGCGCTCCATCTCGCTGCGCAGGAAGGAGATAATCTTGGCCCGAAGCAGGATGTTATCCTTCACCTTCTTGTTGCGCAGGTCCAGATAGCGGTACTTCAGGCGCACTTCCTCCTTGGTGTCGGTGGAGGTGGCCACCTCAAAGGGCAGATTCTCCATCACCTTACCCAGAATTTCCAGCCGGCCGGCCTTAATTTCCACTGTGCCAGTGCTTATTTTGGTGTTGATGGTCTCCTCGTCCCGGCGCAGCACCTCGCCCTCCACCGTTACAACCGTTTCCTTACGCACACCATCCAGCATACTGTCGTCCGGAATAACAACCTGCACTGTGCCGTACTGATCCCGCAGGTCGATAAACCGGATACCGCCATGGTCCCGGATATTTTCCACCCAGCCGGCCACCCGGATGGTTTTGCCTATATCCCCCTCGCCCACCTCGCCGCAGGCGCGCGAGCGGTACTTGTTTTCAATAATCATGGATGCAACCTACCTTTTCCTTGTATTTTTCGGACAGGGCAGAACGGCCCCGCCGGGTTCTGTGAAAAAGAAACACGCCAGCCGCCGATCCAAAAAACACCGGCCAAAGGGCGCAGTTATACTTTATAATAATACCGCATGGAACCGCCCTTGTCAATTATAAACAACCACTCCCACTGTTTCAGCAGCCATTTGCCGCAAGCACTGCTTGCAGCATAAATAAAAACACTTCGTGCTCCAGGCAGGAGGGGCAAAAATAAGGGATATTCCGCTTTTTTAGGCCACTTATTTTAATACAGTATGTAATTCTATTTTATATTTACACGAAATGAGCAGAAATCTCTGGTTATAGAACAGCAACCAGCACTTGATATAGGGAAACCTATCTTTGGAAAGCCGGACAGCTTTAAGGCCAATAAAAGGGCTGCCCTGCCGGACAGCCCCTTCCTCTTATTCAAACATATCCCTGAGCTTTTCAAAAAAGCCCTTGCGCTTCTCAAAATTCTTATCGCTGGACAGGCTATCAAACTCCCGCAGCAGCTCCTTCTGCTTGCCGGAGAGGTTCTTGGGTACCTCGATGGTAACCTTGACATACTGGTCCCCCCGGCCGCTGCCGTTGATGTAGCCAACACCCTTGTTCCGCAGCCGGAACACAGTACCCGATTGGGTGCCGTCCGGGATAGTATAGCTCACCTTGCCATCCACTGTGGGCACTGTAATCTCATCCCCCAGTACCGCCTGGGTAAAGGTGATAGGCACCTCACACCAGATGTTAAAGCCATCCCGTTCAAACAGCGGGTCGGGGCGGACTGTAACAGTCACCGCCACATCGCCGGACGGGCCGTTGTTGATGCCATGGTCCCCCTGGCCGCGCACCAGGAAGGTCTGGCCATCGTCAATGCCGGCGGGAATGTTCACCTCCAGCTTTTTGGTAACCCGTACCCGGCCCTTGCCGCCGCACTTCTGGCAGGGCTCCTTAATAATCTTGCCCTTGCCACCGCAGCGGGTGCAGGCGCCGGTGCTCTGCATAACGCCAAACGGGGTTCTGCGCTGTACAGTCACTTGGCCGGTGCCACCGCAGTCGGGGCAGGTTTCCACAGCGGAACCCTTTTTGGCCCCGGTGCCGCCGCAGTCGGAGCAGACCTCCAGCCGCTTGATGGTGATGGTTTTGGTACAGCCCTTTATTGCCTCCATGAACGAAAGGGGCACGGTGACAGAAACATCGGCGCCCTTGATGGGGGCGTTGGGGTTGCGGGTGCGGGTACTGCCGCCAAACCCTCCAAAACCGCCGCCAAAAAAGCTCTCAAATATATCGCCAATGTCATCAAACCCAAAGCCGGCCGCCCCGCCTGCACCGCCATAGCCGGGGTCCACCCCGGCAAAGCCGAACTGGTCGTATTTCCGGCGCTTTTCGGCATTGGAGAGCACCTCATAGGCCTCCCCCGCCTCTTTAAACCGGGCCTCGGCCTCTTTATCGTCCGGGTTCAGGTCCGGATGGTATTTTTTAGCCAGCTGGCGGTACGCCTTTTTTATCTCATCCTCGGTGGCCTGGCGGCCAACGCCCAGCACCTCGTAATAATCTCTTTTTTCTGCCAAGTGGTTATCCCCCTCCAGTACAAATGCAAACGCACCTGCGCAACTTCTGTTTTTTCATGTCGCCCAACGGGCCATGCAGACAGTATAGCACAATCTGCCCCCGTGTGCCAATGCCCTTTGCCCATCGCTTTTGTTTCTTTTCTATGCTATTTAAACCGTAAACTGGTTTGAAAGCAATTTTACCGCTAATACAAAGAGAAATGGCCTGCTGTTTGGGTAGCTTCCGGGAATTAGGCCGTATTCTCATAAAACTGGAACGCATCATCAGTCCCATACATACAGAAAGGAGCTCCAAGCGCCTCAGCCAAAAGGGCAGGCGATAAGCATATCGCACCGCCCTTTTGCATCGGCCTGTTTTACTTGTTCTCGTTCTCGTCTACTTCCTTGTAGTCGGCATCCACAAAGTCGCTGCCAGCGGCGCCGGTATCGGCAGCCCCCTGGGCGCCCTGCTGGGCCTGCGCCTCCGCTGCGGCAGCCTGGTACAGCTTTTCACTGATGGAATAGAATGCCTGCTGCAGTTCGTCCATCTTGGTCTTGACTGCCTCGGTGTCGGTGCCCTCCAGGGCGGTTTTCAGCTCGGCAATCTTGTTTTCGGCTGTCTGCTTATCCCCGGCATCCAGCTTATCGCCGGCGTCAGCCATGGTCTTTTCAACCTGGTAGATCATCTGGTCGGCATTGTTGCGGGTGTCAATCTCTTCCCGGCGCTTCTTGTCCTCCTCGGCATAGGCGGCAGCCTCCTGCACAGCCTTATCAATATCATCCTTGGACATATTGGAGGAGGAGGTAATGGTGATGTGCTGCTCCTTGCCGGTGCCCAGGTCCTTGGCGGATACATTGACAATGCCGTTGGCGTCAATATCAAAGGTTACCTCAATCTGGGGCACACCTCTTCTGGCGGCGGGGATGCCGTCCAGCTGGAAGCGGCCCAGAGTCTTGTTGTCGGCAGCCATCTCCCGCTCGCCCTGCAGTACATGGATGTCCACTGTAGTCTGGTTATCCGCAGCAGTGGAGAATACCTGGGACTTCTTCACCGGGATGGTGGTGTTGCGGTCGATAATCTTGGTGCAGACATTGCCCAGTGTTTCCAACCCCAAAGACAGGGGGGTAACATCCAGCAGCAGCAGGTCCTTCACCTCGCCGCCCAGTACACCACCCTGGAGGGCGGCGCCCATGGCCACGCACTCATCGGGGTTGATGCCCTTGAACGGCTCCTTGCCCATATAGTTCTTTACTGCCTCCACAACGGCGGGGATACGGGTGGAACCGCCCACCAGCAGCACCTTGTCAATCTGTGCAGGCTGCAGCTTGGAATCGGACAGGGCCTGGCGCACCGGGCCCATGGTAGCTTCCACCAGGTCGGCGGTCAGTTCGTTGAACTTGGCCCGGGTCAGGGTAACATCCATGTGCTTGGGGCCGGTGGCATCGGCAGTAATAAAGGGCAGGTTGATGTTGGCAGTGGTCATGCCGGAAAGCTCAATCTTGGCCTTTTCGGCAGCCTCCTTCAGGCGCTGCATGGCCATCTTGTCACTGCGCAGGTCAATGCCGTTTTCCCGCTTAAACTCGTCCGCCAGGAAGGCGATAATACGGTTGTCAAAGTCATCGCCACCCAGGCGGTTGTTGCCGGCTGTGGCCAGTACCTGCTGGATGCCATCGCCCATCTCGATGATGGATACATCAAAGGTGCCGCCGCCCAGGTCATACACCATAATTTTCTGGTCGTTTTCCTTATCCACGCCATAGGCCAGGGCTGCAGCGGTGGGCTCGTTGATAATGCGCTTTACATCCAGCCCAGCAATCCGGCCGGCATCCTTGGTGGCCTGGCGCTGGGAGTCGGTGAAGTAGGCGGGAACGGTGATAACCGCCTCGGTTACCTGCTCGCCCAGGTAGTTTTCAGCGTCGCTCTTGAGCTTCTGGAGCACCATAGCGGAAATTTCCTGAGGGGTGTAGTTTTTCTCATCAATCTGCACCCTGTAGTCGGAACCCATGTGCCGCTTGATGGAAATAACGGTCTTATCAGGGTTGGTAACAGCCTGGCGCTTGGCCACCTGGCCCACCATCCGCTCGCCTGTCTTGGAAAAAGCCACCACCGACGGGGTGGTTCTTGCGCCCTCGGCATTGGCAATTACAACGGCCTCGCCGCCCTCCATCACTGCCACGCAGGAGTTAGTTGTCCCCAGGTCAATACCAATAATCTTGCCCATAAAAAATTCCTCCAGTTTCTCTTCACTCTTGTATCCGGTTTTTAATTTTGAAATATGAAAATTTTATCAGTTTGCTACCTTTACCATGGCATAGCGCAGCACCCGGTCTCCCATCCGGTACCCCTTCTGGAACACCTCGGCAATGCAGTTTTCCCCGACACTGTCGTCCTCCTGGTGGGCAACGGCGCTGTGCTGGTTGGGGTCAAACGCATCCCCCACAGTGCCAAACGCCTCCACGCCATGCTTTTGGAGCATCTCATCAAAGGCTTTGCGGATTAGTTCCAAACCCTTTTTAAACTCCTCATCAGCACAGGGGGCTTCCAGTGCCCGCTCGAAGCTGTCCAGCACCGGCAGGATGGTAGCGATGGTGCTGGCCTTGGCCTCGGGATAGATAGCCTCCTTCTCCTTGGCGGTGCGTTTGCGGTAGTTGTCATACTCGGCCAATGTGCGCAGGTAACGGTCGTTCAGCTCATCCAGCTGGGCTTGCAGCTTTTCCTCCGCTGTGGGCTCCGCCGGGCTTTCGTCGGGCTGTGCCGCCTGAGTGTCCATCTGCTCCAGCTCCTGCTCGGCCACTGCCTGATCCTTCTCGTTTGTATTGCTCAATTCTTTGTACCCCCTGTCCTGCTATCCATCGTAAATTTCGGTGAGCAGCTCGCCCATCAATCGGGCAAAATATTCGGTTTCGGCCACCATGGCCGCATAGTCCATGCGAATGGGCCCGATAAGGCCAATGGCCCCGGAGCCCCTGCCGCCAATGCCATATTTGGACACGATGGCGGAACAGTTTTGCATCTCCTGGCTCTGGTTCTCCTTGCCTATAAAAATGGTGGTGCCGGTGCGCTGGGCCTGATCGATGAGCCGCTGGATGTTCTCCCGCTCCCAGACATGCCCCAATAGCTCCCCGGCGTTGCGGGCAAGTTCGGGATATTGCAGCAGCTTGATGCCGCCCTCCATGTAGTACTGCCCGGCGTAAATTTCGCTGCACAGCTCCAAAACAGCCGCCAGCAGCGGGGTGAACACTCGGGAATACTCCCCCAGCTCCACCGTGATGGTGCTCATATACCGCAGGGAGATATCCCGCAGGGTAAGCCCGGCAATCTTGCCGGCACAGAAAGCCCGGAGAAACTCCACCACCTCGGCCGTAACCCGGAAGCCGGTGCGGCGCACCTTGCTGCGGATAACGCCGTTGGAGGTCATTACCATAATCACCAGGGTATTTTCCCCAGAGGGGATAATCTCCACCCGGCGCACTGTAACGCTATCGGGTGTGCGGGTGGCAGTAAAGGCCGCGCAGCCGGTTATTTCCGAAAGGGCCTTGGCTGCATCCTCCAGCAGTTTGTCCGGGTCAGGGTCCCGGATGTTAAACATGGCCTCGATGCTGTCGCGGAGCTGGCCGTTCACCGGCCGCACCTGCATCAGGTCATCCACAAACACCCGGTAGCCCAGATGGGAGGGGACCCGCCCGGCAGAGGTGTGGGGCTGTTCCAAAAGCCCCAGTTCAAACAGCACCGCCATATCGTTGCGGATGGTGGCAGGGGAATAGGCACTGTTGAGATACAGCGACACCACCTTGGAGCCCACCGGCTCGCCGGTTTGGGTGTAAAGCTCGGCAATCACCGAGAGGATTCTGCGCTTGCGTTCGTCCAGTTCCATCCTTCTGCCCCCTTCATTTTAGCACTCATATACATCGAGTGCCACTAAACTCAGTTTATCACGCTCACCCAGGAATGTCAATAGAATTCACAATTTATTTGCAAAATTTCTGGCACTCTTTTATTTTAAGTGCCAGTGCCCCCTTTTATACCTGCAACCATACAAAAAGCCCCACTTTGAACATCCCATTTTTCAAACTTTCTGTTATACTATCAGCAGAATACGCCTTTCCACCCCCACTGCCGAAAGGAGCTGGCCGTTTGACCATCATCCCCATCCAAAAAGAACATATCCCCGCCCTGACCACCCTGGCCGCCGAGGCCTTTCTGTCCGCCCCGGCTTACCGGCACCTGATGCCGGATGTAAGGGTACGCCGGGCCTTTTTACAGCATTTCCTGCACTTTCGCCTGCTGTTCAGCCTGCGTTCCGACTATGCCTTCACCACCGACACCTTGGACGCCGTCGCAGTCTGGCTGCCGCCGGAGGTGCGGATGAAAAACCGGGATTTCCTCTCCCCCGACCTGTTCCGGGGGATCTATACAGCAGGGCTGGGCCCTGTCCGGCAGCTGCTGGCCATCAACGCCATTGGAGAACAGATGGAAAAGGCCCACTGCCCCGGCCCACACTGGCAGCTGGCGCCCTTGGCTGTGTCCCCGGCTTTGCAGGGCCAGGGCGTAGGGAGCGCCCTGCTACGGCATGGGCTAAAAATAATAGACAGCCAAATGGGCACCCTGTTTTTAGACACCCAGGAGCAGCGCACTGCCGACTACTACAGCCGCTTCGGCTTTGAAACAGTGGAGCGGCAATACATAAACGGCACCGATATTCCGATTATTGGCATGGTGCGAAACCCACAGTAAAAAATCCCGCCAGCTCCCTGTACAAAGGGGGATCGGCGGGATTTTGTAAACAAAAGGGGAAGGCCCTTTGGGATTTCCTCCCAAACGCCTTCCCCTGTTCAGCCACAAGAAATGAGAACTTACTTGAGCTCGATCTTTGCGCCGGCTTCCTCCAGCTGCTTCTTGAGCTCCTCGGCATCAGCCTTGGATACGCCCTCCTTGATGGGCTTGGGAGCCTCATCAACCAGAGCCTTAGCCTCCTTCAGGCCCAGGCCGGTGATATCCTTCACCAGCTTGATAACGCCCATCTTGCTTGCGCCAGCATCAACCAGAATTACATCAAACTCGCTCTTCTCGTCAGCAGCAGCGGCAGCAGAGCCAGTAGCAACCATAACGGGAGCAGCAGCGGATACGCCGAACTCCTCTTCGATAGCCTTAACCAGCTCGTTGAGCTCCAGAACGGTGAAAGTCTTGATTTCTTCTACAAATTTTACAATCTTCTCAGAAGCCATTTTCTATACCCTCCTAATAATGTTCATGTTGTTTTAAAAATAAAAGTTATGCAATTTCCTGCTCGGACTTCTCAGCAATGGCATTAAGCGCAACGGCCAGACCACGGATATTTCCGTTGAGCACGCTGCACAGCTGAGCCAGCAGCTGCTCCTTGCTGGGCAGCTTGGCAATAGCCTGGATACCAGCCTGGTCGTAGATGTTGCCCTCTACCATACCAGCCTTGAGCGCAAAGGTGCTCTTGGCCTCCTCGGCATAGTCGTTGAGGATTTTAGAAGCAGTAACAGGGTCGCTTTCACTGATGGCAATGGCTGTAGTGCCCACGAAATACTCGTTGAGGCCCTCCAGGCCAACCTCCTTGGCGGCAAAGCGCAGCATGGTGTTCTTGGCTACAAAGTAGTCCACACCGGCCTCACGCAGCTGCTTACGCAGCTTGGTGTCATCCTCTACGGAGATACCCTTGTAATCTACCACAACGCAGGTCACGGCCTTTTCCATCTTGGCCTTGAGCTGTGCAACTACTTCCTGTTTCGCCTGAATTGTCTTTTCACTCGGCAATTTGTTCACCTCCCGGTTTTAGTAGAAATAAAAAGCTCCTCCCAGTGCCAGGCCGGAAGGAGCAAAACAAAAATACATCGTTTCACAGCAGTCTTCCTCGGCAGGCGGGCTGGGCCCTTTATGTTTAAAATAAACACCTGCTGTCTTAAGAACATTGACAGCTTTTATATTATAACGGACAACTTAAAGTTTGTCAAGTAAAGAGTAAAATATTTTGCGCCGAGAGCGGTGCATGGTTTATAGTTACAATTTCATATTCAAAAAACGGCAAAATATAAAC
>CAOKWH010000009.1 GCA_948473085.1 uncultured Clostridia bacterium | reverse complement strand
GGATTTCTGGTATTATTTCCAAGAGAAAAAAGAGTGCCTTCGGGCACTCTTTTTTTGTTGCCTGCCATATATAAAAGGGAGGGGTGGCAGAGTATGGCTATCTGTCCCAAGAATGGAGCCTGCCAATACGCAAAAAAGGGATGCTGCCAGGCATCCCTTTTTCCGCCGGTTTAGTGCCGGGGGTGGTTTTTAATCTCCAAAATAGCTTTTACCAGCGCCGGGGAAATATCCCGGGTGGGGCAGGCCGCCAGCAGGCCGGGCAGCTCCTCCGGCTCGGCACTGACATACCGGGCAGGCAGGGCGTTGAGTGTCAGCACAGCAATATCCTGCCGGCAGCGGTCGCAGCGGCAGCAGTTAAATTTTTCAATGGCATCGTCCAGCCGGTCAGCTATCAGCTGTTCCATCAGGTTTACCAGTACCCGCTCCTTAGCGGCCCGGCGCTGCAGCGTGGGGTTGGGGGCCACTGCCTGGGGTTCCAGGCGCTCCCGCAGCAAATCCAGGCTGTCCGGCAGGGCAGCGCTCTCCTCCGCCTGGGCCTCCGGGGCAATTTCCGGCTCCTCCGGTTCCTCGGGCAGCGGTTCCGGGGCGGAGGGCATAATCAGGTTGAAGATATAGTCCTTATCAAAGTCCTTTTTTGTTGCCATGCTTACAGCACCTCCCGCGCAATCAGTTCATCCACCAGCTTGCGATAGTCCTGTACCGCGTTGTTGCGGGGAGCAAATTTGATAATATCCTCCCGGTGGATTTGGGCGTTGGTGAGCACATTGCTATGGCGCACTGTAGTATCCAGCAGCGGGATGCCCAGGTTGCCGGCAATATCCCGGGCGGCCTCGCGAATAATTTTGCTGGCGTTCTGCCGGGCCACATAGTGGGTTAGCACCACGCCGGCGGCCTTCAGGTCGGGGTTGCTTTTTTTGCGCACCTCGTCCAGCGTGCCGTTGAGCTGCACCAGCCCCTGCAGGCTGAAAATATCCGGTAGCACCGGCATAAGCACCGCGTGGGCGGCTGTAAAGGCGTTGATGGTGAGAATGCCCAGCCCGGGAGGGGAATCAATCAGGATGTTATCATACAAATTCAGCACCGGGCGCAGGCAGCTGCGCAGCAGATATTCCCGCCCCTTGCCTGTAAATTCCATCTCAATGCCGCTGAGCAGCATGTTGGAGGGGATGACATCGCACAGCGGGGTGTGCTGGATGGTCTGCACCGTCAGTAATTCCCCCTTGAGGGCGTGATAGATGGAGTTTTGCATTTCCAGCCGGTTGTCCGCCCGTAGGCTGAATGAAAGGTCGCCCTGGGGGTCAAAATCTATGCAGAGCACCCGGCGGCCCAGGTGCCGCAGCCCCATAGCCAGGGCATTGGTGGTGGTGGTTTTGCCAACGCCGCCTTTTTGATTGGAGACACAGAGAATTTTAGCCATATAGCCATCCTGCCCTTTCTAATGCTTCTGTTGTGTTATTCTATTATTATACAAATAATGCTTATTATTTACAAGAAGTTGCAGGCAGATAATTGCGCAACTTTTAAAATACGCTTTAGTTTTTGGCGCTACAGCCGAACAAAAGGAATAGAAGTTTTCATGCTTTAATGGCTTTTAGGAACGAGGGGTATAATATGAAAATCAATCCAACTTCGGCTTATCAGGCCTACAACAAGGCGAAGAAATATAGCCGGACACCCCGACAGGCCGAGGATACGGCCCAGCGCAGCGCACATACCGACCAGATACAGTTCAGCCCGGAAGGGGTGCGCAAGGCGGAGGTGGACCAGCTTACCAAAACCATACTGGCCGACACCCAGCCGTCCACTTCTCCGGAGCGTCTGGCGCAGCTGCGTACAGCCGTGCAGAACGGAACCTACCATGTTCCCACCGAGCAGCTGACGGCAGCGGTTATGAAACACTGGGCTATGGCATAGCGGAGGGAAAATGGCAGATATAACAAATTACAGGGCTTTTATGGAGTCCTATGTGCAGTTTTTGGAAGAAATGGCCCAGAGCGAGGCGGAAAAGTATGCCGCCATGCTCTCTTACGACCCCAAGAAGATCGACCAGACCGTTTCCCGCCAACAGGCAATGAATATGCGCCTGGCCCAGCTGGAAGAACAGCGGGCGCAGGAGCAGCGCCGGGCGGGCTTTGGCGATAAAACCTTCCAGCAGATTTTGCAGGAGCTGCAGGGGCAGGACCAGGAAGTGTTTTCTCAGCTGTTCCGCCGGTTTGAGAAGGCTATTATGAATGTCAAGTATTTTAACGGCAAAACCGTTTCCTTTGTCCAGGATGGGCTGCGTATGATTGGCGCCACCGGGCAGGGGGAAAGCGGCACCTACCGCTCGGACGGCAAGCGCCCGGCCGATGCGCCGGGAGCCTCGCTTTTTGAAGCAAAAGTATAAAGATGGAGGGAGATTACCTTGCTTAGACCAACTTTTATGGGATTTGAAACAGCCAAGCGCGGCCTGACCACTGCGCAGAAGGGGCTGGATATTGCAGGACAGAACCTGACCAACTGGGATTCTGCCGGATACACCCGCCAGCGCATCACCCAGGTGGCAGTTGCGCCCGATTCTTTCCGTTCCCGGTATTCCACCAGCCGCGCCGGCCTGGCCGGCCAGGGTGTTGACATCACCGGTATCGGCCAGACCCGGGATGTCTTTCTGGATAAGCGTTTCCGGGAAGAAAACAGCGATATGGGCTACTATGGGCAGTCCACCTCCATCCTGGGGGATATCCAGACAGCCCTGAACGAGTTTAACCCGGATAAGGATGTGGGCCTGCGCTCCCGCCTGCTGGCTATCAACGACGCTTTGCAGAAGTTTTCGGTAAACGCCTATTCCGAAACCCACGCCAACATTGTGGCCACCGAGTTTAAGAACCTGGCCCAGACCCTGCAGCAGATTAGCAGCAAGCTGCAGAACTCCAGAGAGCAGCAGATCTTTGATTTGGATGTTTCGGTAATGGAGATTAACAAAAAGCTGCAGCGGGTGGCCGATTTGAACCAGGCCATCATGGACGATGCAGCCTACATTCAGAGCAACCCCTATTTTGGCCCCAACGAGCTGTACGACGAGCGCAACCTGCTGTTGGATGAGCTTTCCAACTACATGGATATGGACTATACCCGCAATGTCGATGGCACAGTTACTGTAATGGTAAACGGCCAAACCGTTGTTGATGGCAACAAGTTTGACAAGATGGAAATGGTGCAGGACGAAAAGAGCGGCGTGGTGGATGTGCGTTGGGTTTCCAGCGGCAAGTCTGCCAATCTCAAGAGCGGTTCCATCAAGGCTACCACCGACTATATCAACGGCCGCGGCCCCAACCTGAAAAATCCCGGCGAGAGCAACGCCCGGGGCTATCTTTACTACAAGGATAAACTGGACGCCTTTGCCCAGACCTTTGCCTCGGTGGTAAACCGGGTTATCCCTGAAGTGGATGAGGATGGCAAACCCAAGCTGGACGACGATGGCAACATCATATACCGGCAGCTGATGGGCGGCCTGAGCAGTACCCCCGACCCGGATGACGGCAAGTACCATGTACGCACTGATATTCCCATCACGGCCGATAACCTGTCCATCAGCGATGAGTGGAGCACCAACTCCGGCTATGTTATCTACCAGCGGGGTGAGGATGGCTCGGCCGACGATGTAAACAACTATGCGCTCTCCCTCTATCAGATACTGGCAGATGGCACCCATCTGTTTGACTCCAACGGCGAGGAGATGAACGGCACCATGCTGGACTACATCAAGGGCTATGCAACTACCCTGGCTGAGGATGTAAGCTTCAACGATAGCCGCCATGTTTCCACCTCTTCCATTGCCCAGAGCCTGGAGGACAACCGGGACGAAGTAGCTGGCGTTGTAGTGGATGAAGAAGTGGCCAATGTTATGCTCTATCAGAAATCACTGTCGGCCGCCTCGCGTTTGATGACTGCAATGGATGAGGCGCTTGATACACTGATTAACAAAACCGGCCTGGTAGGCCGCTAAACTATAGCAAATACAGCGGGGGCGGCACGACGCAGCCCCCAGTAGATACAAGGAGGTAAGGGTAAAGTGAGAGTAGCACAGCGCTCAATCAGCCGTAACTATATGCGTAGACTGAACAACAGCCTTTCCAAGCGCACCGAGAGCATGGAGCGGGGCGAATCAGGCCTGAAGTTCAGCAAGCTGTCCGACAATGTAGCGGATGGCAGCCGTGCCATGCACATCCAGGAGGAGCGATACCAGAGCACCCAGCAGCTGGATAACACCGAAAACCTGCTGGCCGAGCTCAAGTCGGTGGACAGCAACATGAAGTCCATTCAGTCGGTTATGCAAACTGTACAGGAAAGAGTACTCAAGGCCATGAGCGACCCCATCAGTGAGGATGGCCGCGCAGTATTGGCCAAGGAGATTTCCAACCTGAAGGACCAGCTGCTGCAGTTTGCCAACAGCCAGTTCTCCGGCAAATATCTGTTCAGCGGCACCAATAACAGCACCCAGCCGTTTACAGTCAACGAAGAAACCGGAAAGTTCCAGTTTAACGGCATTGATGTGGATAGCATCTATAGGAGCTCGTCCGATGGCAAGTATTACTATGGTGCCCAGATACCGGATTTGAGCAAACCGGGCGATTTTATCCCCAACCCGGATAATCCCGGTGTAATGATGCCGGATCCCAATGACCCCACAAAGCAGATTCCTGACCTGAGCCAGCCTGGCGAATTTATTCCCGATCCGGCTGGCAACCCTCCAGGCGAGATGATGCCTGACCCCAGCAAACAAGTGCCCCACAGCGGCGATGTATACGCCGATATTGGCCTGGGCCTGAAGATAACCGGCGATGTGCAGGCGGATCCTCGTACTGCTTTCCAAATATCGTTCTCCGGCCTGGAACTGCTGGGCTTTGGCGCACCAATTGAAGGCGGCGACGGACGGCAAATTTCTTCCAACGCCTACGATCTGCTCACACAGATTGAAAATGCTATTACCCCGAATTACGATAAAGAGGCCCTGGACGATATGCACAAGCAGCTGGTTAAGCTCACAGATAAGGTGGGCATGAACCGGACCGACCTGGGTACCCGCACCAACTTCCTGGAGCAGACCAAAGACCGGCTGGAGGCGGATATTGATAACATGAGCGAACTGGAATCCAACTTGGTTTCCTCCGATCCTGCGGAAGATGCTATCAAGATGAAGGAATGCGAGTATGTTTGGCTTGCCGTGCTGCAGTTGGGCAGCCAGATCCTTCCTTCGTCGCTGTTGGACTTTATGAGATAAGCATTTTCGGGAATTTAGGAAAGGAGGGCACTGTATGCAGCTGTTGCAGATAACCAGTATACCCATAAAGTATGAATATCATATCGAACCGGCCAGATTGGAGCTCAAGCAGTCACAGAATCCCAATTACAAGCTGAACCGTGACCCTTCTCAGATGAATATTGACTCCAAGAATATCGAGGTGCGCCTGGATACAACCGATCTGCGTGCCAGCCTGAACCAACGCAGCCCCACCGAGTTTGCCAAATACTATGGCGATAAGGGCCGCCAGGCCATCTATGAGGGCATTGGCGAGCGGGTGCAGTTTGGCAACCAGATACAGCATATCGAGGATGGTGTAACCATTGCCCAGGTGGTAAAGCAAAAACTGCTGGAACAGCCCACCACCTACACCACCTTCCTGCCGTCTGTAGGGCCGGAAATTGGCTGGGAGCCCCAGACATTGGATCTGAACTATGACCCGGGAGCCGTGAACTTTGATTGGCACATTATGCGCAACCAGATGGATTATATCCCCGGCAAGTACCAGATGAACATAACACAGTATCCTCAGGTTCAGATTGAATATTTGGGAGAACCCTATTATGTGCCGCCCAGTTCTGCCCCCAATTACCAGGAGCAGGGCGCATAGTACAAGCCCCGATAGGAAAAGAAGGCGCCCATGTGGATAACCCGCATGGACGCCTTATTAGTAACTGCGGCACTTGCCGCCGAAAGGAGAAAATCCCATGAAATTACAGACACGGGACTTTGGAGAAATTGAAATTGACAGCCGGGAGATTGTCACCTTTGCCAGCCCTATCTTTGGTTTTGAACGGTACCGGAGGTTCGCCTTCCTGTACCATGAGGAAATCAGCGAGCACTTTATCTGGCTGCAATCGGTGGAGGAGCCTGCGCTCTGCTTTATCCTGGTGCAGCCCCATCTTATCAGCGACCACTACCACCCGCAGCTGCCCGACGAAGCGGACGACCTGCTGGGGGAAGGGGAGTGCATGTGCTGGCTGACCGTTTCCATCCGGGAGCCGTTTGAGCAGTCCACCGTAAACCTGAAAAGCCCCATTGTAGTCAATCCCACAACCCACCTGGGGGCGCAGTTTATCCTGGATGCAGAGCTTCCCATCAATCATCCGCTGTTTCGGGAGGACTGAGTACCATGTTGATTCTAACAAGAAAATTGGGGGAGTCTGTGGTGCTGGATGGGGGAATTGAAATTAAAATTACCGAGCTGTCCGGCAGCCAAGTGAAGCTGGGTATTACAGCGCCCCCGGCCGTTAAGGTGTACCGGGGGGAACTGTACACCACCATACAGGAAAACCAATCTGCCGCCTATGAGGTGGATGTGAATGCTATTCGGGATCTTCTTCAGCAGATGAAATAGCATCGGGCGAGATGGCATCGGGTTCGGCTTCTTCCTCCTTTAGTTTTAGCTCGGCAGGTTCCACCGGGGGGAACAGCTTGTTGCACTCCACACTGATACGGGTGACATAGGGCTCCAGCTGGAACAGGTTGGCCCCGCGCAGGTTCAGTATCCGGCAGCGGTAGCCGTTGATCTGGTCAGCGCGCATGGAGATGGGCAGGTCCACCACCACCGATAAATCGTTGAGTACAATGGGATCCTGTATATTTAGTGTCAGCAGTTGGCCCTGGGCCAGCAGCATATCACAGGTAATGCGAATCTGGCTCAGGGAGATGCCGTAAACCGTGATAGGGAAGGTATGGGGCCGGGGAGCCGGCGGCTGGCGCTTGCCAAAGGGGAAGATGGGCCGGCGCAGTTCTTCCGGCAGGGTTACCACTGCGGTGGCCGTGCCGTCAAACTCTACATCATAGGTGTAAGCCACTGCGGCGCCGGGCAGAACCTCGTCCGCCAGGGAAACCAGGCGCAGCAGGTTCTGGGAGGAAAGATAGACCTCCCCCACAAAGCTTTGGGTTTCAATACTGCCCTGCATTCGGACAATTTTAAGGGGCGTGCCCATTTCGCATATCGGGACAAACTCGCTTTGGAATTCAATGCTTTTCTGATCTTCCGAAATATAAGCAATGCCATATTCTATTACTTTGTTTCGCAGTGTTTTAAGTACAGCAGGAAAATGCTGCTGTTTCATCATGCTGAATTTCAAGCGCAAGACCCTCCAATGTATGTGATGTGGCTACTATATATAATAATACAAATTTGGATTTTTTCAAGAGCCATTCAAACAACTGCTTTAAATCGTACTAAGGCCGGCGCCTGGGCAGCAAACCCCCGTATTTCTCCGGCAAGTTTGCAAAAACCGGGGTAGGGCGCTGAAAGCAGGAAGGAACAACTGGGAAAAGGGGAGAGAATGATGGATATTTTATTGCAGGTGCAGCAGCTGCTCAGCGAGAAAAACGCCCTGCTTCGCCGTTTTGAGGAGATTACGCAGGATATGCTCAGCTGTCTGGCGCAGGAGCTGGAAGGGCAGGTAAACGCCCGCCAGCAGCTCATTGAGCGGCTGGAGCAGCTGGATGAGCAGATAGCCGCCCTGTGCGGCCAGCTGCCAGACCCGCAGCTGGCGTTGGCTATCTGCAGCGGCCAGTGCAATGCTGAGGAGCTGCCGGAGGCGTGGCAGCCGGTTTATCTTCAGGCGCTGCAAAACCGCTCGGTGCTCAGCCGGCTGATAGAAAGCGATTTGCAGGCAGCCCTGCGCCTGCGGCTGGAGCAGGAGGAAATTTTGGAGCAGATACGCAAGAACAACCAAGGGGTCCATGCCAAGGCGGCGCGCTTTTATGCGGCGTCCGGCTTGGGGCAAAACAGGCAGTCCCGGTTGGGAAATGCCTGAGAAGGGCTTGTGTTCGGCAGGAACAGGCCGATAATATAAAATGTAGAGAGATTATTCTGCGCAATGGGAGGTATTTATAATGAGTGTCAACTCGACCAGTACTTATGTAAACTCTGCAAGCAGCAATAAGGGCTTTTCCGGCCTTGCATCGGGTCTGGATACCGAAAGCATGGTGGAGCAGCTGCTCTCTGGCACACAATCCAAAATTGATAAGCAAAACGGCCTGAAACAACAGATCGTTTGGAAGCAGGAGATATATCGGGATATTATTTCCCAGCTGAATACATTCCAAAACCAGTTTTTTGGTTCCAGTTCCAGCACCAATATGATGAGCAGCGCATTCTTCAATGCTATTAGCGTCATGTCCTCTTCCAATGCCTTTAAGGTTACGGCATCCAGTTCTGCTTCGGTGGGCAACACCAATTTGGAAGTGCGCCAGTTGGCCAGCAACGCCAGCGTTACTTCCGGTGCCGGTGTAAGCGGCAAGCTCATGGCCAATATTAGCGACTCTGCCATCAATAACTTGATTCAGGAGCAGATTGGCGAAAAGAGCGATTATCTCCTCCAGTTTAAGGTGGGGGATGAGGTTGTCGAAACGAACCTGCAGGACCTGTTTATAACAGAGGATGGCAAATCCTTTAAAACCTATGCAAACGACCAGGAGCGGGATGAGGCTATCCAGCAGCGCCTGGAGGAGGCCTTTGCCAAAACCGATGTTACAGTAACAGTTAAGGATGGCAAGGTGCAGCTTTCCGCCCCGGATAACGGGAGCATTTCGGTTTCGGCCGATTCGGGCAAGCTGGGCCTGGAGCGCCTGGGCATGTCGGCCGGGCAAAGCTCGGCCAAGGGCAAGCTGGACAGCAAGATAGACGATATGCCCAAGCTTACCTTCTCGGTAACCTTGGATGACCTGCGCAAGGATATCAACATTGACCTGCGCAAGGTGACAACCGATGGCAAGCTGGATATGGATAAGCTGCTAGGCACCGATGAGAACAACATCGGCGAGCTGCAAAAGCAGCTGAACACTGTGCATGGTACAAATCAGGTTATAGTAAAGCGCAGCGATGACGGCAACGGCTTTGAGCTGCAGGTAGCCGCCGGGCGTAAGGTAATGGTAAACGGCAGCCAGGATGTGCTTTCGGCCATGGATTTGAAGAATGGCCAGGCCAACCGCATTACCATGTACGGCACCCTGAAGGATTTGTACTTTGCCGAGGAGCTGCAGGGCTCCCAGTTTAAATTTACCATCAATGGTGTTAAGTTCAGCTTCTCGGGCGATACCGAGATGGACGAGGTTATCAACACCATCAACCGAAGCGATGCCGGCGTGCGCCTGGTTTATCGCGCGCAGGATGATACCTTTAGCATGGAGCTGAAGGAGTCGGGCGCTGGCCGTGAAATTACCATGAGCCAGGAACAGGGCAACCTGCTCAGCGCCCTGTTTGGCAAGTCCGCCGGTGCAACCGGCAGTTCGGTTGCCTCCAAGCAGCTGGGCCTGGGTTCCCTCAAGGGCAGCCCGGTGCTCACTGGGGATGACCTCTCGGTTGTCCAGGGCGACTTTACCATGAATGTAAATGGCAAAAAGTACACCTTCTCCCTGCCCAAGCGCGCCCAGGCAGGCGGCGGAGCCTATGACAAAGAGGATATTATTTCCGAGCTGAACAAGCAGTTTGATAAGCAGTTTGGCGAGGGCAATATCCGCCTAAAGGAGGATGGCACCCTGTCTGTTACAGATGGTTCGGTTGTCACCCTGCCGGCTACCGAAACAAAGGATGCCAGCGAAGCAGAGATAAAAAATGGAGCAAAGGCAGGCAACCTGAACCTGGCTCTGTTTGGTGCCGAGGAGATAACCAATGCCGCCACCGAGGAGACCACCCTGAGCGATTTGGGCCTCACCGGTATTTTAGATAAGGATGGGAATGCGCTTTCCGCCTACACCAAGCTCTCCGAGCTGTCCGAAAAAACCGGCGGCGCCCTGAGCTTTGAGGATGGCCGCATTGTCCTCAATGACGCAAGCAAAATAACCGATTCTGCTACCACCGAAAAGCTGTTTGGCACCAAGAACCTGAACCTGAACCAGGCCACCGGTGTTGACGCCGTAGTGAAGGAAGGCCAGAACGCCGTTGTAAAGATTGATGGCGTGCTCACCGAGCGCGGCAGCAACAACTTTTCTGTAAACGGCCTGAATATTACACTTACCGGAACCACTGGCGATTATGCTAAGGGTATGCGTGTGGGTAAGACCGATAATGGAGAAATTGTTTTCCCGCCAGAAGGTTTTATAATTGACGAAAATGGCGATGTAGTCAACGAAGTTACTGGCGAATATAAATATGATGCTTCTGGTGCAAAAGTACACTATCCTTCTTGGGAGTATCGTGATTCTGATGGTAAAAAAGTAGATGGCGCTGTGGGCATGGATGGCGAAGGCTATCTGATTGATAAGGACAAAAATAGAATTTTTGCCGGCAAGGCTGATTCGATTGAGACCACACGCAATACCGACCAGGTGATTGAAGGCGTCAAGCAGTTTATGGATGCCTACAACAAGATTGTTAAGACGCTCAACGACTATCTGGAGGAGGACACCAACTACCGGGAGTACGCCCCCCTGACCGACGCCCAGAAGAAGGAAATGAGCGAGAAGGAAATCACCCTTTGGGAGGAGAAGTCCAAGCAGGGCCTGCTGCGCAACGATTCCACCATCGAATCCTTCCTGCAGTCGATGCGTTCGGTTCTGTACGAGAAGCCGGAGGGCTGCCCCTATGCCCTGTACGAGCTGGGCATTGAAACCGGCGGCTGGGAGTCCAAGGGCCAGCTGGTATTCTCCACAGACGGTGAGGCCCGGCTGCGGCAGATATTGGAGAGCGACCCCACTGCTGTGGAGCAGCTGTTCTGCGACCCGGTGAACGGCCTGGCCACCAAGATGAACACCATTTTGGATAAGACGGCTAAGACCAGTTCCGGTTCGCCCGGCGAGCTGGTAAAGCTGGCCGGCGTAAAGGGCAAGGCCACTGAGACCGACAACACCCTGAACACCCGTCTGAAAGAGATTGACGAAAAAATTGCGGCACTCAAGCGCACTTATGAAAAGGAAAAGACCCGGTATTGGAACCAGTTTAATGCCATGGAGCAGGTAATTTCCAACATGAGCGCACAAAGCTCTTGGCTGCTGCAGCAGTTCAGCGGAAACTAATAACGAGGTGAAAAAAATATGGCGCTGAATCCCTATCAGAAATACCAGCAGCAGTCGGTGATGACCATGACCCAGGGGGAAATGCTCACCAAGCTGTATGATGAGGTGATTACACAGCTTAATTTTGCAAAGCAGTTTACCCAGGATAAGGATTATCCAGCGGCCAACCTGGCCTCTCAAAAGGCGCAGAAAATTCTAAACTATCTGGATGCAACACTGGACGACCAGTACGAGATTTCCAGCAACCTGCATGCCTTGTACGAATATTTTAACCGGCGTATTGTGGAGGCCAACCTGACCAAAAACAACGCCCTGGTCGACGAGGTTCTGCCGATGATTGAGGAACTGCGGGAAACCTTTATACAGGCCGACCGTTCACTCAGGCGTACTTAAAATAGCCGTGCTGCTGTGTAACCGATTTTGCGCTGAATAATAAAAAGTCCGGACAAAACGGGGGCCAATTCAGACGGCCCCCGTTTTTTTCTGCTATTGAGTGGAGAAATTTGTCTGCCGCCGGCCCTGCGCTTGTTGCAGCCGGGCACTTTAGTTTGGTGCGGTTTGGTCGAATATGATATAATTAGGATAGGTATCGAATTGCGCGTTCAGCGGCCGGGCCGTTTGCCCTTATAACAGCAGCCAAAATTTGCTGAAAACAGGGCAAAACCAAGCGGTCCCTGACCCTGTTTGAAACGGAGGAATATATAATGAAGCATACAAACGGGAAAAGCCTGCAAGCCCTGTTGCTGGCAGCGGCAATGGTGTTCACCTCACTGCCGGCAGTCCCGCTGGGCACCGCTTATGCTGCAACTACAACTACTGGTAAGCCGGAGCTTTCCTTTACAAAGGGAGATAATGGCGATAATAAAAAGGGCACCGTAATTACCGGCAGTGAAATTCTGATTAAAGAATCGGTGCCAAAGGGCTATGTAAACCAGGGTATTACCATTAAGGGTACGGAATCAATCGTTTATAAAGAGGGTATTACGGTTCCGGCAGGCAATACCAAAATTGAGGTTGACAAGCAATTCAACCCGGCAACAGGTAGTAAGGTCACAGGCGATGCCACTGCACTGTCTGCCGAGGGTGTCTACAACTTTTCGGGCAGCTACTATGCCCTGCTGGCCGATGGCGATGTGAGTGTTAAAAACAAACAGGGCAGCACAGCAAATGGCTCCATTGTGGCCGAAACACAATCCGCTGTTACAGAATATAGTGAATGTATTATTGAATGTACAGCTGCCGAAACAGGCGGGCAATCCCCAAGCTTTAAATTTGCTGATACACAAGATGCGACCAAATTGGGCGTTTTTAAGGACTTTATAGGGGGAGGCAATGAAGTTGTTGTAGTCAATTCTACAAAAGACCCTTCCAAGCCCAAGGAAATGACTATTAAAATGGCCAATGAGAACAAGGTCCTGCAATTCAAGGTGAAGTTTGAGGGCATGGTCTATGACCAGGAGACAGAAAATGCCGGCACAAAGGACGATGACGGAACACTGGTTAAGGTAGATGGCAAACCGGTGCCTAAGCCCAAGGAGCAGTGGGATAACTATGTCCGTAAGGGCACTACCTTTAAGCTGATTTTCCGTATGCCGGAATCGGAACCCCTGTTTCTCACTGTTATGACCCCCCAGAAGGCGATGGAGTATATTGAGGACTACATCCGCCAGAGCGATGGTAGTACCAATGATAAAAACAAGGAGGAGGACCAGAAGTTTATCCTGCTGGCTGAGGGCAACGACCTGGAATATATCTCTGAGGACTTTAAACTGCGCCGGAGCAGCAACCACTTTGGCGGGCGCTTCCTGGTGGAGTGGAAATGGCAGCCCAATGAGGAGCAGATTGTTGACGGCGAAACAAAATATCTGTCTAAAGATATGACAGAGGCCGAGAAGAAAAAGTACCAGGATGCTGTGGAGATAGGCAGCAACAACCTAGACTGGCAGCCGGCGGCCATCCATCCCATTGAAGAGGATGTACGGGGCACCCTGACTGCGACTGTTTCCTACTATGTATCCGGCGGCGGTACCCAAACCAGCGTCACCGGTACGGCTGCAAAGCCTGGCACTCAGCTTGCCATAAAAAATGTTATCATCCGCGGCACCGGTAAGCCGGTGGGCGTGACACAGACAAGCGAAATTGGCCCCAATGAGGATGGTGTCGTAGAGGAAATCTTGTTCGGGGAGGACGAACGGAAGCTGCCGGACGGCAAGCAGATGGATGCCTACCAGGGGAATGTTCCCGAATTTAAGATGACGCCGGTGGGCCCGTACAGGTACGAGCTGGAGCTGAACATGGGCGCCAAAAACGGCGCGGCTTCCTATGCCATTGCCGAGCTTACCGGCTACACCGATGGCCTGGTGCTGAAAACCCAGCAGGGCAGCGAAACCGAGATGGACTATAAGCCCGGCGAAAAGATAGAAAACAAGCAGGTGGACAACAGCGCGGCTAACAAAATCAAGCTGATACTGGAGGCCAAGCGCCTGCCCCAGGATATGGGTGCGCAGAGAGCCACCTTGACTGTCAAGTTCTTTATCCCGGATCGGAATGGCAAGCCGCAGGAAAGCTCCAGCAAATTTGTCCTGCCCATTACGCTGAATGATAATACTCCCAGCCAGAACAGCCTGCTCAGGTCGTTCTTCATACGCGATAGCGAAACAGGGAAGGAGATCCCCTTCAATTCCACGCGTTTTGACAAAAATAAGCTGGAGTATAAAGGCGAGAGTGAGCGTGTACTGATCCCTTACAAGACCAAATCCATCACAATTACCCCTGTGCTGGATGATATCAGAGGTATTGAAACAGAGATCAAGATTGAAGTGCAGAATCTCAATGGTACAACGAGTGAAACACATTTGGTTCGGAGTGGTACGAATACTAAGGCAATTGAATTCCAGAACTTGGATGAGGTCCGCCAGCTTATTGTAACAGTGACCGCCCAGGACCCGCGGCCGGCTTTTAAAACCACCTATAAGCTGGAAATAGTCCGGCTGTCCCCCAGTACGGACGCTACACTCAAGTCGCTGGGCTTTTATCTGCCCGATGACGACGCTACCAAGCCGGCCAACAACCTGCTCAAGAATTTTGACCCCAACACCAAGGAGTACGATATCCTCGTCCCCTATTCCACCAAGCGCCTGCGTGTCCTGTATGAAACAAACAACAGTGCCGCTGAGCTAAAAGAGGTGCTTCCGGAACCGGGCTTGGAGGGGATGAATGTCTTTGATCCCGCCAAGCAGTGGCTGAAAGACCTGCGCAAGAAGTTCAGTGAAACGAAAGATGGCGTTTTGGAGGTAAAATTCAATATATTGGCGGAAGACGAAAAATCAACACAGGAATATATAGTAAAAGTCCACCGGGCAGACCCCAATAACGATGCCACCCTCAAGTCCATGAAGGTGACCGATATTGAATCCAAGGACCTTGCCTACACGCCGGGCTTAAAGCCCAATGGGCCAAACTATACCTACACATTGCAGGTGCCCTATTCCACCAGCCAGATTAAGCTGAACCTGGAACCGAACGACCCCAATGTGGATAATATCAAGGTTTACGATCGTGTAAAGAATGAGGAGCACCTGGTGCTGAATCTGTACGAGGGCAACGATGGAACCCCTGGCAACCTGAAGCCCGGTATAGAAAGCAAGCCTTTGGATGTGCTTTCCCTGAGTGACAGTGCCATCAAAGAGGATGGCTGCCACACCTTCTATATTGTAGTTACTGCAGAAAATGGAGTGGACGAGAAGGAATATGTACTGATGGTGCAGCGGGCTTTGCCCAATACCGACGCCCTGCTGAAAACATTGGTACTCAAGGACCAGGACGGGCAGCAGATTAAAACCTTTGCCTTTAACCCGGAGGACACCAGCTACACCCTTTCGGTACCCTACGAGACACGGGGCATCAGCCTGACCCCCACCTCCAACGACCCCAATGCCGTGATACGCATTGGTGAAAACAGTGTTACCTCCTCCTCGCTGGTAATAGGCAGCGGCACCACCTCCCGGGTGTTTGAACTCAACGGCGCCGGGGCTCCCAAGCGCTTTGAGGTGCTGGTGACTGCCGAGGATGGCAAAACCACCAAAACCTATTCGGTTACCCTTACCCGGGAGGACCCCAGCAACGATGCCCGCCTGAAGAACCTGACGGCAGGCAACATTGAGGGCAAACTTTCGCCCCAGTTTATTGCCAGCAAAACCAAGTATTCGGCCACAGTGGCAGAGGGCGCCCCAGGCGTAACCATCACCGCCACTGCCAACCATCCCGCAGCCACTATTACGGTAAACGGCAATGTGGTGGCCAGCGGCCAGGCCTCCGACTTGATTGAACTGCTGAAAATCAAGGAGAAAGTCGAGATTGTTGTAACCGCCCAGGACGGTGTAACCAAGGAAACCTATACCATCGAATTTACCAACCAGAATCTGATAGAAAAGACCAGCAACGCCGACCTGCGCCGCCTGACTGTCAATTATGGCCAGATGACGCCGGACTTTAAGGCCGCTGTAACCGAGTACGAGATTGCCACCACCGAGGATACCTATTCCATCGATATTATTCCCCGGCCGGCCGATTCCCTGGCTACTGTACGGGTGCTCTCCGGCAGCAAGGAGATAGGCGACTACAATGGCAACTACTCCCAGGCGCTGGAGGATGGCGAGAACGAAATTAGCATCGAGGTAACCTCTCCCGATAAGACAGTTACCAAGGTGTATTCGCTCACCATCTACCGCAACGAGGAGGAGGGGATGAAAAACCTCAAGCCTCTGGAAGCCAGCGATATTGACTTTGAAACCTCGGACAACTTGATTGTGGTTATGATTGATGAGTACCCGCGGGTATCCTCCAGCGTGTTTGAGGAACTGAAAAACTACCCTGAAAAGACTATTGTGTTCCAGGGGAACGATTATTCCATCGAATTTAAGGCGGCGGATTTGAAGAAGGTAATCCCCCAGCGGGAAATTTACGATTTCCGCCTGTCCTTCGATTCGCCGGAGGAGGATGACATCTATTCGCTGATAGATGAGCGCAGCCGCAACGATGATATTATCAGCCGCACCGTGATGGTGTACTTCCCCTATCATGGGTCGCTGCCCGGCACCGCCGCCCTGCACCTCAGCCTGGGGCACCGGTATGCCAATGAACAGCTGTTCTGGCACTATTACAACATGGAACGGGAAAGGCTGGACTACTATGGCGTGCTGAACAGCAACCGCCAGGGTACCATTGCCGTGAAGATTGATCACTTCTCCACCTATGTCATCTCCCCGGTACACCGCATAGCCGGTTCGGAGGATAAAATGGGCGTGGTGGATGAGCTGGGCCTTAGCACACCCGGCAACAGCATTGATCTTTCCACCGGCAGCAAGCTGCATCCCAATACCGGCGTACAGGAGGTGGAGGAATGAAAAAAGTCCTGCTTGCCCTGCTTATACTGGGGGGGATATTGGCGGCCGGTGGCATTGGCTACCTGCTGCTGTTCCCCCAGGATGACGGGGAGAACCCCATGCTGGTGAACACCCCGGTGAACCAGCCCCAGATGAACACCCGCCGGACGATGGACACCCCTGCCGATGTGCAGAACGCCCTGGATTATGAGATGTCCCGGAACCAGGACACTGTGGGTTGGCTGCACATTGCCGGCACCGATATCAACAACAGCGTGCTGCAGTCCCACGACAATGTAACCTATCTGCGCCGTAACGAGCGCCGGGAGCAGGATATTTACGGCTGCTACTTTGCCGACTATGAGTGCTCGGTGGGCCCGCGGGAGGAGCTATCCCCCAATATTGTCATCTACGGGCACAGCGACCTCACCGATTCGCCGGATGGCCCCCGCTTCTCCCAGCTGTTCCACTTTGCCGACGAAACTTTTGCCAGGAATACCCCGGTTATCCAGTTTTCCACCCTGGAAAACTACATGAACTGGCAGGTGTTTGCCGTGGGCTATACCAAGCTGGACTTTGACTTTATTTCCGCCAACCCGGAAGGGGGCGTGGACAAAATGGCCAAAACCTTTATGGAGCGCTCGCTGTACGACTATGGGGTGGAGGTGGGCCCCGAGGACCATATCCTGGTGCTTTCCACCTGCACTGGGCTGTTTGGTGACAACAGCAGCCAATACCGGTTTGTGGTAATGGCCAAACTGCTGCCCGAGGGCGCCGATTATCCCGCGCAGGCCGAGCTTACACCCCTTACCGAATCGCCAAAATCTTAGGAGGGTACTAAAAATGTTGTTTAATTCCTATTCCATGGGCATTATGCGCACCAGCCTGAACGGCCTGTCGCTGCAGCAGGATGCTATCCTGCAAAATATTGCCAACCTGGATACCCCAGGCTATAAGTCCAAGTCGGTCAGCTTTGAGGATATTCTGCACGGCAAGGACGGCAAGTACAATGTCAAGGCGTATGTCACCACCGACGAGAGTACTTCCATGCGGGCCGACGGCAACAATGTGGATGCCGACACCGAAAGCATGAAGCTGTACGAAAACTATGTGCGTCAGCTCTATCTCTATCAAAAAATTACCGGCCAGTTCAGCAACATCCGCTATGTGCTGAGCCAGTCGGCCAAGTAAGGGAGGAAAAAAGCCATGTCCTTGTTTCATTCCATGAACATTATTGGTTCTGCCATGACAGCCGAGCGGTTCCGGATGAATATTGCGCTGCAAAATATGGCCAATGTCAACACCACCCGCACCGCTTCCGGCGAGCCCTATCGCCGCCACCAGGTGATTTTTCAGGAGCGGGCGCTGAACTTTTCCAACGCGCTGCGGGACGAACAGGCCCGCATTACCGGCGGTGGTGTCCGTGTAACAGAGGTGGTGGAGAGCCAGCGGGATTTTATTCCGGTGTATGACCCCTCCCACCCCGATGCCAATGAGGATGGCTATGTCATGATGCCCAATGTGGATACCACTGAGGAGCGCATTGACCTGATGGCCGCCTCCAACGCCTACGAGGCCAACCTAACCGCCCTGTCGATTGTGAAGTCGCTGGCACTGAAAGCGCTGGAAATTGGCAAATAGAAGCGGCAAAAACAGGCCCGGGGCGCGGTAGGCGCTCCGGGCTGCTTGCCAACTAAAACGGAGGAACCAGTATGTACCGAGAAATGGACACCGAATATTTTGCACAGCATATCCAGTGCACCCGTGAGGGCAAGCAGGAGTGCCTGTTTGTAGTGAGGCAACTGGCCGAACTGGCCTTTGCCGCCCAGCAGTACGGGCTGCTGAAGATGGATGAACTCATCCAGGATACCAACCGCTACCCCGATATGTTTTTGCGCAAGGCAGTGAATATGGCAGTGGAAATTCCCGACGCCGACAAAATCCGCAAGCTGCTCTGCAACTATATTATGACCTCGAAACAGCTGACCAACCACCAGTTTTTGAGCGAGATTATTATTATGGAAACCATGTGCGCCCTCAGCGAAGAGGCAGGGAACGACTACATATTCAACTACCTGCTGCCCTCCTACTTTGGCATTGAGTACGAAGATATGGTGGTAAATGTGTACCGGAACTATAAGCAGGAACTGTTAAAAGAGATGAATTAGCTTGTGGCTTCCGGGCAGGAAGGGATGTACAGCAGAAGAAAACAGGGGCTTGCTTGGCAGGCCTCTGTTTTTTGTCCAATCGGCCGCCAAATAGGGCAAGAAAAGGGGTTGACTTTTTTTCAAATTAGACGAATAATAAGAATACAGGGTTTTATATGTTATCACCGCCGATGGATAGGAGAGGGCATACATCTGGTACCATTCCCGGGGGTATGTTGCAGCCTGCTATGGAGCAGGCTTTGCCGGTGTGCCCGCCTGTTTTCACTGGTGGCAGGCATAGTGCAAGGCGGATTAGGCATAGCATAATAGCAAACCCGAATACCCGGAATACGCGCATCGACAAACGGCGCTGCTGCCTTTCTCACCGGCAGCGGTGCTAGGAGGAGCAATTCCTCCCTGCCGACAGCAGGACAGCGGCGTACATCCGGTAGAGTAGCACAGCGCAAAGCATGCCCAAACAAAGTGGAGGTAACAGCAGCGGGGCGGTCTGCTGGTTTGGACATTTTTCGGTAGGCTGTGTGTTATAATTTGGAAGGAGAACGAGATGGGAAAAAAAGTATTGGTAGTTGACGATTCGCGTTTTATGTTTGAGGAGATGAAGTACAAGCTGCGGTCCTGTGAGAAGTATGAAATCGCCTATTACTGCCCGAATGGGGAAGGTATTTTGGATGCCTATGAAAAGTACCGGCCCGATTTGGTAACTGTGGATGTAGTCATGCCGGGAATTGACGGCTTTGAGGCTGTTCACAACCTGATGCAGGCCCACCCCGAGGCAAAAGCGCTGATTGTCACCTCTATGGTATTTGACGATACAATGGCTGATGCGGCCCAGAGCGGCGCATGCGGTTTCCTGGCAAAGCCCTTTGAAGCGGCAGATATTATATCCGCCTTTGATGCCATTTTGGAGGGGTAACTGCCAGGCCTGAAGCATGGGAATGCCATTGATAAGGTAGAAACTTGCGAAATTAGGGGATGATTGAATTGAGTTTGGACAAAATGGAAAACCTGAAAACTCAGGATGAGGAGCCGGTAGTTGCAGAAGAAAGCGGAGAGGGCAGTATTCTATTGTCCTTGTGGCGTAAAGCGGTAGCTGGGCCTAAAAGTGAGAAAAAAAGCCAGCCGAAGGCAGAATTGGATGGGGAACCGGAGGCGGATGCTGAGGCCGAGGCCGGGGCAGGGCCAGCTGCTGCCGAAGCAGATGAGGTGCCGGCGGATTCGGACAAAACCCCCTTACCACCTTATTTGCGCAAGCTGTATGGCGACTGGATGCGGGAATATGAGGATAACCCAGACACCGATTTTTCGGCAGAGGATTTGTTCGCCATGGTCGATCTAAAGCCGAATATATTCCATGCTTTTCTGGATGAGCTGGAGGAGCGCGCCAAGAACTATGTCCTGCGCGCAGAGGAGATTGCCGCTCAAAACCGGGTTTTGGCTGAGGGCTTGTTGCCGGAGGGCAGCAGCGAGGAGGAGCTGGACGCCTTGTTGGGCGAAATGGAAATGTCTCCTCCAATGGATGCCGAAGCCGTAGTGCTGGTGGCTCCCAACTGGAGCAAGGCCTGGTGTATGGTGCTCCCACCCTTGGGCGGCGGCGCCGGAATTACCCAGCAGCAAATAGTAGACCAGATGTCCACAGCCGGCGTGGTATTTGGCCAGATTGAAAAGGAAATAATCCGGCTGAGCCAGCCGGGAAATGCTTTCCGCCTGCTTTTGGTGGCCCAGGGCATTGCGCCGGTTCCGGGCGAAAACGGCACAATTATCGACTATTTTCCCCGGACAGTAGGTACCCCATACTTTATCGAAAACGCCCAGGGGATTGTGGATTTCAACAATCTCAACTGGCTTGTGCCCATTCAGCAGGACGCTGTTATCAGCAAAATTACCCCGCCCCTGCCGGGACAGGACGGTGTGGATATCCGTAACCGCACTGTCAAGGCCAGGGTGGGCCGTTTCCCCCAGATGCCAATGGGGGAGAATACCTATGTCAGTGAGGATGGCCTCACCCTACATGCCAAAATCACTGGGCAGATTGCCTTTAAAAACGAGCGTTTCCATGTCAGTGACACCATTGTCATTCCCGGGGATGTGGATATGTCGGTGGGCAATTTGGATGTGCAGGGCAACCTGATTATCCGTGGCAATGTTCCGGCTGGCTTTACCATTCAGGCCAGAGGGGATATTACAGTTGGCGGCACAGTGGAAGGATCCCAGATTACGGCGGGCGGTTCTATCATTGTCAACCACGGCATGAGCGGCAATGTGGTGGGCACACTGATTGCCGGCAAGGATATTCACAGCAAGTACCTGGAAAACGCCACTGCCCGTGCGGATGGCGATATCTATATGGACAGCATTGTCAACTGCGAAGTGCATTGCAACGGCAAGGTAGTTGTCCGTAGCGGCCGTGGGGTTATCATTGGCGGGCATATTATGGCCATGCGCGGCATTGAGGCCAATATTATTGGCAACAAGGCTGGCCGGCTTACCACCCTTTCGCTGGGTGCCACCCCCCGTTTTATCCTTCAGAAGGAGTATCTAAACCGTGAGTTGGATATGATAGAACACGAGCTAAACCAGCTCAAGGCCAAAAATAAGGATAAAAAGGGCAGTTTGGAGCTGAAGATTTTGCAGATGAAACAGCGCCAGCTGCTGCAGCGGATGGATGAGATACGCAAAGAGGAGAAGAACATTGAGCGGGCCAGCATTCAAATTGGGAAGCTGTACCCCATTGTGCAGGTGACAATCAATGGTAACCTCCTGGAACTGATGGAGAGCTACAACAACTGCCGTATTTATATGAATACAGCGGAAAAATGCGTAGCAGTGGCTTTCCGGTAAAAGGCACCAAAGTCCGGGGAATTATTTTACCAAATTTGCTTGTTTTTTGTGTCAACAGGTCGAAAACGAAATAATGAGAGTTTTTCTATAATGGGCGCTGAGGCTCCTGAGTGTTAGCCGACTGGGGTACATATCGGTGAGGTCAGAAGTTTGGGCGTGGTTCGCAATTCTCAATTCAAAATGAGGAGGAGCAAGGTATGCTCAAAAACATGAAAGTTCGTACAAGCTTGATCATCGGATATGGGATTACAATCCTCACATCGCTGATGATGGTTATCTTTGCTATGATGACAATGAACAACCTGAGCGCATCGTTTGACCAGGTGGTTTCAACCGAAATTGCAGCCCGTGAGCTGATTGCGGATTGTCGGATTAACACTAACATTGCTGCCCGGAACCTGCGCAACATGGCGCTGACCCCCGGTGATCCCAGCAATGCTGCCCTGGAAAGCAGAATGAATGAAAATTTGTCCGCCTTGGAGTCCGATTTGGCTAAACTCAAGCAGGTTTACCCTGGGGATTCTGCCAAACTGGATCAGTATATTGCAGCTGTAAACAGCTGGAAAAGTTCCGTATCGGCTCTCGTAACTGCAATCAATACTGGCGATAGCGAACTGGCTATCGAACTGATCCGAAATGATTGTACCCCAAAGCTGAGTACTACAGCTTCACTGGCCCAGGAAGTCAGCGAAATTATGATGGCTGCCCAGGCTGACGCAGTGGATGCACAGCACAGATTGATTCAGAATTCTGTCTATTTCCTGGCGGCGCTGCTGGTGGTTTCCACCATTGCTGTGCTGATTCTGGCCTTTAGAATTATTCATGGTATTGTTCAGCCCACCAGCGAGGTTGTGGTTGCTCTCAATGGCTTTAGTGCAGGTAACCTGAAGGTTCCGGTGGAGTATGAGAGCAAGAACGAAATTGGTTCGATGTGTGATTCTCTGCGCACCAGCCAGGGGATTCTCAGCAATGTTATCAGCGATATTTGCTATATGCTGGAGGAGATGTCCCGGGGCAACTTCGATGTGCATTCCAGAAATGCGGAGATGTATGTAGGCGAGCTGAGCGGTGTACTCAGCAGCATCCAGACCATCAACCGCAATTTGAGCAATACTCTGACCCAGGTTGCCCAGAGCGCCGACCAGGTTGCTTCCGGCGCCGATCAGGTTGCCGCTGGCGCCCAGTCGTTGGCACAGGGTACCACCGAGCAGGCCAGCTCGGTTGAGGAACTGGCTGCTACATTGGACAGCATTGCTGCCAATTCCCAGGATAACGCCAAGAACAGTAACCTGGCCGTTGAGCACAGCCAGCTGGCTGGCCATCAGGTTGAGGAAAGTGCTACCCACATGAAGGAAATGGTAGCGGCAATGAACAAGATTTCCGAGTCCTCCCGTGAGATAAGCAACATTATTTCCACTATTGAGGATATTGCCTTCCAGACCAATATTCTGGCACTGAATGCTGCTGTAGAGGCTGCTCGTGCTGGTTCTGCCGGTAAGGGCTTTGCTGTAGTAGCAAACGAGGTGCGTAACCTGGCCTCCAAGTCGGATGAGGCTGCAAAGGCTACCAAGATTCTGATTGAAAACTCGGTACAGTCGGTGGATGGGGGCAGCGAGATTGTTCAGGAGGTTGTAAAGGCTCTGGACAAGACAATGAAGCTGGCCGGCCAGGCTATGGCCGATATGAGCGAGGTGGCCGAAGCGTCTGCAACAGAGGCCAACTCGCTCACCCAGATTTCCCAGGGTATCGACCAGATTGCATCAGTTATCCAGACCAACTCTGCTACCAGTGAGCAGTCGGCTGCTGCCAGTGAGCAGCTCTCCAGCCAGGCCGCTTTGATGAAGCGCCTGATGAGTGAGTTCCGCTTTGGCACAACCAGCAGCTCCAGCGCCCCTTCCTATGATTATGGCGCAATGGACTATTCCGATAGCGGCGACTTTAGCAGCAGTGCATACAGCAAATATTGATTGCAGCTATAAAATAAAAAGCACTGCTCCCCTTATAGGGGAGCAGTGCTTTTTGCTATTTAGGCAGCTGCCCACCAGATAAAAACCAACGCAACACAGTGGTGAAACGGGATACCCGTTTGTTATGGTGCTTGCCGTTATCGCTGATAAGCTGCACCTGTTCTGCTCCACAGCGGGCCGAGAGGGCGGCTGTCACTGTCTGGGCCATTTTTCCGGCGTCCCGGTACATGGAATATTTGCCGGCCCCTTCTGCCCGGCCATAGGAGAGGAAAAAACGGCAGTTGGGGTTTTTAGGGATATGCTCTGTCAGATATTCGACAAAGCCCGGGTACCAGTTGGAGCCGGAAATGCTGGCTGACCAGCCGAAGCTGGGGCTGACAAAGGGCAGATAGGTAGCCAGAAGGCCGCTCAGGGAGTAGCCAACAATACAGCGCCGCTCTGGTAGGGCGCTGATGGGGTGTTCTGCCGATAGGGCGGGTAGCAGCCGGCTTTCCATCCAGTGTATGTATTGGTCTGCTTGCCCGGGAAAATCGGGATAGCTGCTGTCAAACCCCTTTGCCGGCCAGGGTGTGTAATCGGCGTCCCGGGTATCGGTGTACATGCCTGCAATAATTAGGCCCTCGTTTGCCTCTGCCATCTTCTCCTCCAGGGCGGGTAGGATAGTGGGGGCAAGCTCAAACAGCGCCCCGCCATCCCCCACAAAGGCCGTGAGGCAATCCTCCTTTAAAAGTGGCTGGGGCGGCAGATACAGGTCGATACGCCGGCCTTCTATCATTAGTGTGGTTATACTTCCCTTCATTTTCATCACCTCTGAGCCTATTATAGCATATTTTAGGTGTTCCATTTGCTTTACCGTCCCTTTACCCTGCAAAAGCGGACTTCATTAGGGCCTTTTTTGATGGTAAAATTAAGTTTTAGCCCATATAAGTAAGATATAAACAGGAGTTATAAAACATAGATATGAAGTATAGTGGGCGGTTTTGGCCTATAATGCCAGAAACGGCTACATAACAGCTTCCCACAAGCGGTGAGCCAGTTGTTCAGCCAGCTGCTGTAATTTTTTTGGGTAGGGGAAGGCGAGCTGCTCTATCTCGTGTTCTGCTTGTTCTGCCTGGGCCAGGTACTGGCAGGCTGAAGAGAGCATCCGGCGCTGGATATGCTTGTTGGCCAGCAGCTGTTCCTTTTGGCGGCGCAGCTGCTGGGGGTCGGTAAAGCGCCGGGCATTCATCACCTTGCAGGGCTCCACCGGCATGGCATGGGAGTGGTTGGAAGTGACAAACCCCAGGGAAAGCTCGGGGATGAACAGGTGTTCCAACCGGGTTTTGGGAGCTAAGGGGCAATGGCATAAAATGGTATGGTATCCCCGGCGATGGGCGGTTTCCTCAATAATATCCAGCAGGTCGGGGGCAAAGCAGCTGTAAGCATCCTCCAAAAGGTAGATGCGCTGGGCCCAGCCGGAGCAATCCACAATCTGCTGGCCGCTGCCGCAAAACCCGGTGAGAAAACGCTCCTCCTGGTAGGCGCCCTGACCGGTGTTCCCCAGTTCCTGCCGGCAGATTTTTTCTGCCAACCGGCGTATTTTACTCTCATCCACACCTTGGCGCACCAGCCGGCGGCAAAGCTCTGCCGCTTCAGCTGCAATGCGCAGGTAGAGCCGTGCCTGGGCCAGGGCGCTTTCCTGTTGATCCAGCAGGGGCTTTAACTGAGCAGTGGCGGCCGGCGGCTGGCCGGTGTCCATGGCAAGGTGTTGGGCACAAGCATAGGCCAACCGGCCGATTGGCTGCTGCCCCCCTAAAAAGAAGAGCTCCTGCTCCGGCAGCAGCAGGCCATCCAACCGGTCAGGGCCAGCTGGGGAATAGACCGGCTGGCAGGGGGTGCCTTCCCGGGCCAGCCGCTCCCTGAGCTGGGATAGGGCCATGTGCTGCACGGGGGAGGGGACTCCTGTCAGCATCACGCAGCGGCGTCCCGGCAGGGTACAGGCCTGGTCGGCATAGTTTATGGTACCCAAAGGGGTTTGGGCACCAAGAAAAAACCCCTGGTGCCGCAGTTCATCCTTCATAAAAATCCTCCTTTAAACCGTTTAGTCCATACTATTCCAAAGGGGGGAACTCTGCCACAGAGGGAATTGCGTTTAAAAAAGAAAATGAATTTTATATCAAAAAATACATTTTTTGTCGACTTGTGTCGGAGATTGTGGTATACTTTAGCGAAGAAAGTACTGCTTGTTTGGAGGATGTTGTTATGACCAGG
Source organism: uncultured Clostridia bacterium (assembly GCA_948473085.1). Lineage (GTDB taxonomy): Bacteria > Bacillota > Clostridia > Oscillospirales > Ruminococcaceae > Avimicrobium. The sequence goes on along the minus strand of CAOKWH010000009.1, from coordinate 52,063 downwards.
ACTGCCATGCTAAAGGATATATTGGCCGAACTGCACAGCTGTGAGAAGTGCGGGCTTTGCCATGGGAGAACCCAGCCGGTTTTGGGGGCAGGGGTGCCCAATTCCAAAATTGTTATTGTAGGGGAAGCACCGGGAAAAAACGAGGATGAACAGGGCAAACCGTTTGTGGGGCGCAGCGGCAAACTGCTGGACCAGATGCTGGCCGAGGTGGGGCTTTCCAGAGAGAAGAATGTGTTCATCACCAATATTGTCAAATGCCGCCCGCCGGAAAACCGGGACCCTCTGCCGGAGGAATGCGCCGCCTGCCGGGAGTATCTGGACCGGATTTTGGCCATTGTTGACCCCAAGGTGATCCTCTGTGTTGGGCGTATTTCGGCCCAGCGGCTGTTTGACCCCAATTTCCGTGTGACCCGCCAGCATGGCGAAACCCGGGAGGTGGATGGCCGGCTGGTTATGGGCACCTTCCATCCGGCGGCTGTACTGCGCAACCCGAGTTACCGGGAGCTGATGGAGGCCGATTTGCAAAAGCTGGCGTCCATTATCCAGGAAACTGAGGTTTTGGTGGACTAATCTGCTGCGCAAACAGGTTAAAAGATAGAAATCTCCTTGAAACGGCTTGTCCTGACCGGGCGGATGATGTATAATAAAACTGTTCCTAAAATATGCCGGACCCGGTTAGCGAAAATACTGCTGCGGTTCTTTTGAAATGGAGGAAGTATTAGTTATGGCAAAGAAAATTCTGGTAGAAACAAGCGCACGGCATGTGCACCTTTCGGAGGAGCATTTGAAGGTTCTGTTTGGTGCAGACGCCGTCCTCACCAAGAAGAAGGACCTCTCCCAGCCTGGCCAGTTCGCCTGCGAGGAGAGAGTGGATGTTGTCGGCCCCAAGAAGACCCTGGGCCGTGTATCGGTTCTGGGCCCTACCAGAGGCCAGACCCAGATTGAGCTGTCCCTGACAGATGCCCGTTCCATTGGCATTGATGCACCTATCCGGGAGTCCGGTGTGCTGGAGGGTTCGGCCCCCTGCAAGCTGGTTGGCCCCGCCGGCGAGGTAGAACTGAGCGAAGGCGTTATTATTGCCAAGCGCCACATCCACACCACTCCCGAGGATGCCGCAGAGCTGGGTGTTGCCAACGGCGAGATTGTAAGCCTGAAGGTGGATACTGCTGAAAGAAGCCTGATTTTTGGCGATGTTGTGGTTCGTGTCAGCCCCAAGTATGCCACTGCTGTGCACATTGATACCGATGAGGCCAATGCTGCCAACTGCAAGGGCGAGGTTTACGGCGAGATTATCAAGTAAAATAGAGAGGTCCAACAGGGCGGGGTGTAGCAGCAGCTATACCCCCTCTTTTTATTTATTTGGCTAAAGTTGCCTCGAAAGAATAGAATAGGTGGGTGGAATGGAGGCTCAAAGTCAGAAAATGCGTGAAAGCTCTGGAAATAGGGGGATGGTTTATGCTATACTATACTCTGTATCAGTATTGGTTTTGGTGAGGGATTACATAGTATGAACGATTTTTTAATTGAACTGCTCTGCCGGGCGGCGGTGCTGCTGCTCCTGCTGCCCATCCATGAATATGCCCACGCTCGAGTGGCCTATGCGCTGGGGGATCCAACAGCGGCCAATGCCGGCCGGTTGGATTTGAACCCGATGGTGCATCTGGACCCGGTGGGCTCCCTTTTGATGCTGTTTGCCGGGTTTGGCTGGGCTAAACCGGTGCCGGTGGATACCCGGCACTTCAAAAACCCCAAACGCGATATGATTTTTACCGCCCTGGCCGGGCCGGGGGCCAATTTGGGCATGGCTTTTCTGCTCATTGTACTGGCACAGGTCACCTATGGTTTTTATCTACGGGGCTATTATAGCGGGGTGTCCAGTTTGGACATGCAGTATTATATGGTTCTCTTTTTGGAAACGATGGCAAGCGTCAGCGTGGGGCTGGCGGTGTTCAATCTGCTGCCCATTCCGCCGCTGGATGGTTCCCGGCTGTTGGAGGGCCTGCTGCCGGGCCGGATGCTACAGCGCTATTACCAGTACGCCCGGGCGTTCAACAGCATTTTTATGCTGCTTTTGCTGTTTACAGATATTTTTTCCGGCATTATCTATTTCTTTGGTTCCCGTATTCTTCAGGTGATGTTTTTCCTAACCGATTTTATTCCCAAGCTGTTTGTTTAAACGAGGGGGAAGATGGAAAAACTTTCTTTTAAGACCGGGGAAATCGAGGGGCCGCTGGACCTGATTCTAACCCTGATTGCCAAACATAAGCTGAACATCTATGATATTGAAATCAGCCGGCTGGTGGAACAATATGTGGCCCATATCCGGGAGATGCAGCAGGCCGATTTGGAGGTGGGCAGCGAATTTATCGAGATGGCCGCCCGCCTGGTATATATTAAAACGGCGGAACTGCTGCCTAAGCACGAAAAGGCTGAGGACCCAAAGCAGGAACTCACCGGCCAGCTGCTGGAATACCAGGCCTGCCGTCAAGCTGCCCTGTTGCTGGGGGCTCGCTGTCAGCTGGGGGAGGTGTTCACCCGTTTGCCCCAGCTGTTGGAGCGGGACCAAACCTATCGCCTGCAGCACAGCAGCCAGCTGTTGGCAGAGAGCTATCTGTTGGCGCTGGGCCGGGGGCAAAAGGCCCTGCCCCCGCCGGCTGAGGCGTTCACCCCCATTGTGGCTGCCCGCTTTGTGTCGGTGGCTTCCCGGATTGTCCACCTCTTGGGGGAACTGTATAAAAAAAGCCGCACCACACTAAATAGGCTGTTCAGCCAGCCAGCCCAGCGCAGCGAACGGGTTGCCACCTTTTTGGCGCTGCTGGAACTGATGAAGGAAAAACGGGTGCGGGTAGAGGAGGACGGCACGGTGGAAATTACCGACTACCGGGAGATGACGCTGGAGGAACTGGCTGCCGCCGACCGGGAATTTTCCCGCTGGGAACAGTCGGAGGAAGGGGCGATGGAATGAGCGAAAACCAACCTGCCGGCATAGTGCCGCTGGAATATATGGAGCAGCAGCTGCTGGCTGTCCTGTTTGCCGCCGGCGACCCCATTGAACTGGAGCGCCTGGCCCAAACCTTCGACCTTTCGGCGGGGGAGATGCAGCAGAGCATCGATGGCCTGCGCACCAAACTGGAACAGATGGGCCTGCCGCTGGAGCTTTTGCGGCTGGAACAGAGCGTGCAGCTTGCCGCAAAAAGCGAATTTTCCCCGGTGATTCAGGCGGCGCTGGATGTCCGCAAAAACACCCCGCTTTCCCAGGCGATGATGGAGGTACTGGCCATTATAGCCTACAACCAGCCGGTTACCCGGGCCTTTATCGACCAGGTGCGGGGGGTGGATTCCAGCTATTCGGTAAATACTCTGGTAACAAAGGGCCTGGTGGAGGAGGCCGGCCGGCTGGAACTGCCTGGGCGGCCCATTGCTTACCGCACCACCCAAACCTTTCTGCGGAGCTTTGGCCTGCAAAGCCTGGAGGAACTCCCCGATGTGACAAAGGCGGGCCCGGACGAGGAATAAATTTGGAGAAAAACAGGGACTGGAGGCGGCAGCTGCATGAAGTGGATAATCCTGATACTGCTCCTTTTGGCGGCGCTCCTGTTTCTGCCGTTGAGCGCCCGGCTGCGATATAACTCCCAGCTTGCCGTATGGGCAGGGGTGGGGTGGCTGCGCATCAAGGTGTATGACAGCACCGCCCCTAAAAAGGAGGAGGAACCGGCCCAGGAGCCACCCCCAGAGGAGAAAAAGCAGCCGAAGCCTGACGGGGGAAAACAACAGAAAAAGCTGGATTTCCACCAGATTTGGACCATTATCCAGGCGGTACCCGGCCCACTGCGGCGGCTGCTCAAGCGGATACATATCCACCACACCGCCCTGCGCATTTTAACGGTTGGGGAGGATGCAGCAAACGCCGCCATCCGGGCGGGGCACACCGCCGGTGCAGTATACAGCGTCTATGGTTTACTCAGCGGCATATTCACAGTGGATTTTCCGAAAATTCTTGTATTGCCGGACTTTTTCCGCCAGGAGGACCAGGTGTATTTTGAAAGCTGTGTCACCTTTCGTCCGGTGGCATTGCTCGCCTTCCTGGCTGGCTTTGCCGTTAATTATTTTAAACGAACAGCCGAAAAGGGTGCAGGCCGCCCATGAGGATAGAAAACCCACCCACAATCATAGAATAAGAGGTGTTTTTATTATGGATAGCAAAGTAAAAGGAATTATGGGGGACAGCTTTGAAAACCTGCGTACCCTCATCGATGTCAACACCATTATCGGCGAGCAGATTACCACGCCCGACGGCACCGTTATCATCCCGGTTTCCAAGGTTACTTTTGGCTATGGCATGGGCGGCAGCGACCTGCCCACCGATAAGCGGGAGGCCTTTGGCGGCGCTACTGCCGGCGGGGTAACCATCCAACCCATCGCCTTTTTGGTTGTAAAGGATGGCGCGGTGCAGCTGGTGCAGCTGGCATCGGAAAACAACACCGCCGAACGCGCCATGAACCTGGTGCCCGATGTGGTGGATAAAATTTCTGGCATTATCGGCAAATCGCCGGCCCGGGAGAAGAAAAAATCCCAGGAGCCGGAGGCTTAAAGCGTTATAATTTTCACTCACTTCCAATAATAATTTATTTGAGGCGGTGATGAATGTTGAAGAGAAGGATTTATTCTCTGGGGCTGGCATTGTTGGTGCTGCTGGGCAGTGTTTCCAGCGTGGCTGCCGAGCAGCCCATGGTGGCAGTAATGGCCGGGGAATTGGAAGTGAATGCTGAGGCAGTTGTGGTAATGGATGCCGATAACGGCCGCATCCTGTATGCCCAAAACCCCGACCGGCGGCTGGCCAATGCCAGCACCACCAAGATGATGACAGCCCTGCTTACGCTGGAACAGCCGGACCGGGACAGCTATTTTGTAGTGGATAGCGACGCTATTCAGATAGAGGGCACCACCATGGGCCTTCAGGAAGGGGACAGTGTCACCCTCAACCAGCTGGCGGTGGGTATGCTGCTGCCATCGGGCAACGATGCGGCCAATGCTGCGGCTGTACAAATTGCCGGCAGCACCGATGCCTTTGTGGATATGATGAACGCCAGAGCTGCGGAAATGGGGCTGGAGAACACCCACTACCAAAACCCCCACGGCCTGGATGATGCGTGGCATTATTCCTCTGCCCGCGACCTGGCTATTATTGCGGCCGAGGCTTTGGAAAACGAGGATTTTGCCAATATTGTAAACAAGGAAAGCCAGCGCCTGGCCTTTGGCAATCCCCCCTATAACCGGACGCTGACCAATACCAACAAGCTGTTGGAGGAATACCCCTATGCCATCGGTGTCAAAACCGGATATACCGACGAGGCGGGCAACTGCCTGGTTTCTGCGGCGGAAAAGGACGGCAAACGCCTGATTATTGTAACGCTCAATTCCCACGATACGGTCAATACCCATATGCGCCTGTACGAGCGGTATTTTCAGCTGCTGGCCAATGTGTCGCTGGAGGAGTTTACACAGGAGCTTTCGGTGCCGGTGGTAGGCGGAAACTATGGCCGGGTGCGGGTACATGCTGCCCAGGACCCCGTTGCCGCCCTGCTGGAGCGGGAGTATGATTCGCTTACCAGCCGGGTGGAGCTGCCCCAGTTTGTCTATGCGCCGGTGCAGCAGGGGGAGGTACTGGGTAATATTAAGGTATATAGCGGGGATAAAATGGTGTTCCAGTCCAGCTTGATCGCTGACCAGAGCATCAAGGCGCCGGCCCGGGAAAAGCAGGGGTTGCTGGGCTTTCTTGCCTCACTGTTTAGTTAAAGCGGCCCGATAAGCCAAAAAAGCACAGGAGATGAAAATGGAAAATAAAGTAAGAATACAAAAGGTGCTCTCCGACCAGGGTGTGCTCTCCCGCCGCCGGGCCGAGCAGCTGATTGGGGAGGGGCGTATTACGGTAAACGGCCGCCCGGCCCAGCCTGGGCACCCCATAGATATACGCAGCGATATTGTGGCCATTGACGGTGAGCGCGTCTATTTCAGCAAGCGAAAAACCAGCAGCTATATTATGCTGCACAAGCCCCGGGGATATATCACCACCATGTCGGACGACCGGGGCCGCCGTTGTGTGGCTGATTTGGTGGCTGGCCTGCCGGTGCATGTCTACCCGGTGGGGCGCCTGGACAAGGATAGCGAGGGCCTGCTGCTGCTGACCAACGACGGTAACTTTGCCAATACCTTGATGCACCCCGGCAACCGGATTGGCAAGACCTATCGGGTAACCATCCGGCCGGATGTTTCGGAAAAGCAGCTGATTCAGCTCTCCACAGGCGTTAAGCTGGACGATGGCTATGTCACCCAGCCTGCCCAGGTGCATGTGGTGGATAAGGCCGAAGGCCGTGTGGTGCTGCTTATAACAATTTTTGAGGGGAAAAACCGCCAGATTCGCCGGATGTGCGAGGCGCTGGGCCTGGAAGTTGCCCGGCTCAAGCGTACCAACATTGGCCCTATCAAGCTGGGCATGCTCCAGCCTGGGGAGTACCGGGAGCTTACCCCGGCGGAACTGACAGCCATCCGTGGCTATATCAATAAGGCGTCCAACCGGCGTGTCAATGAGGAAGGGGAAAAGGCGGCTGCCCAGCGCCGGGAGCGGGAACAGGCCGGACGCGCTGCGGCCAAATCCGCCGGTAAAAGGCAGAGGGAGAAGAAACCCGCGGCCCCTGCCGGCCGGAAACCTTTGGGAAGGAGATAGGTGTTTATGCTAAAGATTGAACTGGAGAAGGATGGCAGCGCCTATGGCTGCCGCGCCCTACAGCGCACCCAGGAACTGGGGAATATCCGGCTGCGACTGGAGGGGGAATTGGTGTATTTTGAATCGGCCGTTCTGGAGAACCCGGAGGATTACGGCCTGCTGGATGGCCTGATGCGGGCGGGTCTGGATGCCGCCCGGAGCGATGGCGCCCTCAGCTATCTCATCCCGCCGGAGGCGCCGGCAGAGCTGCTGCGGGGCTTTGATACCTATGACTATGCCATTGGTGTCCCGGAGGAGCTGGAGCGCTTCTTTTCCCGGCACAGCTGCAAGGGTATGAGCTTCTAAGGGAGCGGAAGATTTATCCGGCACGGGAATTGACAAAAAACACCCGTAAAGGTATTATTAAGATAAAGTTTGTTTTGCGGGATGGGGCTGTGCCGCCCCTTTCCCTATACAGAGGTGCTGGAATGATAAGGAGCATGACAGGCTTCGGCCGCTGTCAGCTGGCAGTAAACGGGCGGGATATTACAGTGGAAATGAAGGCTGTAAACCACCGGTATTTTGAATTTTCTGCCCGGCTGCCCAAGAGCCTGAATTATATTGAGGACAAGCTGAAAGCCCTGCTACAGGAGCAGGTGGCCCGGGGTAAGGTGGAAGTTTTTGTGTCGGTGGTCCATCAAAAGGGCGCCCCGGTGGAGGTAAGCCTGAATGAAACGCTGGTTGCCTCCTATGTGGATGCTCTGCGAGCCTTTGGCCGCCAGCACAGCCTGCCGGACGACCTTACCCTTGCCGCTTTGGCCCGCATGGGGGATCTTTTTACAGTGAGTGCCGCCCGGGAGGACGAGGATCAGCTGTGGCAGGATGTTGCCGCCGCCGCTGGCCAGGCTCTGCAGGGGTTTGTGGACATGCGCCTGCGGGAAGGGGAAAAGCTGGCGGCTGACCTGGAAGCAAAATTGCAGGCCATCCTGTCGCTGGTGGCCCAGGTGGAAGAAAAAAATCCCGAAACGGTGCAGGCCTACCGGGAGCGGCTCTATAAAAAGCTGGAGGAACTGCTGGCAGATAAAAAGGTGGACGAGCAGCGCCTGCTCACCGAAGCCGCTATCTTTGCCGATAAAGTGGCAGTGGATGAGGAAACGGTGCGGCTGCGCAGCCATGTGGGCCAGTTCCGCAGTATTTTGGAGCTTTCGGTGCCGGTGGGCCGCAAGCTGGACTTTTTGGTGCAGGAGATGAACCGGGAGGCCAATACCATCGGTTCCAAAGCCCAGGATGTAGAAGTAGCCCGGATTGTGGTGGAGCTGAAAAGCGAGCTGGAAAAGGTCCGGGAGCAGATACAAAATATTGAATAGGCGGTGAACCTACATGAAACTGATCAATATAGGCTTTGGCAACATGGTTTCCGCCAATCGGCTGGTGGCAATTGTCAGCCCGGAATCGGCGCCCATCAAGCGTATCATCCAGGACGCCCGGGAACGGGGCACCTTGATTGACGCCACCTATGGCAGAAGAACCAGGGCGGTGATTATCACCGATTCCGACCATGTTATCCTTTCGGCTGTACAGCCCGAAACGGTGGCTAACCGCCTGGACGATGAAGATGAGGATGTGGATGATGAATAGCGCAAGAGGCCTATTGGTGGTTGTGTCTGGGCCGTCGGGTGTTGGTAAAGGCACTATCATGCGCCCGTTTACCCAGCGCAACAAAAATATTAAATATTCCGTTTCTGCTACCACCCGGGCGCCGCGCCCCGGGGAGGTGGATGGGGTGAGCTATCACTTTGTAACCAAAGAGCAGTTTGAATCCTTTATTGAAAAGGATGAAATGCTGGAGTATGCCCGATACGGCGGCAATTACTATGGCACCCCCCGGTTTGCCGTGGAGCGGGATCTGGCCGCCGGGTTGGATGTGGTGCTGGAAATTGAAGTGAAAGGGGCGCAGCAGGTGCGCCGCCGCTGCCCCGAGGCTGTTTCGGTGTTTATTATGCCGCCCTCCTTTGAGGAACTTTCCAAGCGGCTGCATGGCCGGGGCACCGAGAGCGAGGAAAAAATTATGGAGCGGCTGGACATTGCCCGCAGCGAGATGAACCTGGCCTATGATTATGACTTTGTGCTGGTCAATGATGATATTGACCAAGCGGTGCAGCGTCTGGAGGGCATTATCAAGGCGGCCAAGGCCATGCCAAAATACATGAAAGACTTTATTGATGAGGTGAACAACAATGCTTAGACCTGCCATGTCGCAGATTATTAAAAAGGATGAGAGCAACTACGCTTTTGTTATCGAGGTGGCCAAACGCGCCCGGGAAATTGTAAACGAGGCAGAAGAAACCGGTGCCGTCCTGGAGGAAAAGCCGGTTAAGCTGGCTGTTGAGGAATTTGCCGCAGGCCGGGCCCGGGGCACAGTCAAGGCGATGGGGGAATAGTCCCTTTTGCAGCGCCAACCAATATTTGTTTTTATAGAGATGCCGGTAAAGCAAAATTTGCCGGTGTTTTCTTCTATTATCGCAGGAAACAGTGGGGAAAAGTATGGCATATGTTGCGCTGGTGGCGGTGGATAAGGCCACGCCGCAGTTTGATAAAAAGTACAGCTACCAGATACCCGATACATTGCCGGTGCAGCCGGGCTGCCGGGTGACAGTGCCGTTTGGCCGGGGCAACCGCCGGCGGTTGGGCATAGTACTGGAGGTGCAGGAAACGGCCGATGCCGCCGGCCTGAAGAAAATTGTTTCGCTGGTGGACCAGCAGCCGCTGCTGGGCCGGGAACAGCTAACGCTGGTGGAATACCTGTGGGAGCACACCTTTTGCAGCCGGTATGATGCTGTAAAGGTGCTGATTCCTTCGGGGTTGGGTATGGATTTACAGGATACCTTTACTGCACAGCCCGGCAGTGCCCTCCCCGATGGCTGCCCGGCCGAGGCCGCTGCCCTCTATGCCGCGCTATTGGCGGCCCCTGGTTCCACTGCCGAGGCGTTGGCAGAATGCACCGGTGGGAAGGAACTGCATAAAAACCTGACTTTTTTGATGGAATGCGGTGTTATCCGCAGCGAGATTGCCGACCGGCGCAGGATTTTGGATGAGCGTGTAACAATGGTGCGGCTGGCCCCGGATTTTGCCCCGGAAAAAAAGCTGACCAAAAAGCAGCAGCAGGTACTGGCTGTATTGGAGGAGTTTGAAACCGCCTCGGTGAAAGAGTTGTGCTATTATGCCGGGGTTACCCGGGCAGTGGTGGAAAACCTGCGCAAGGCCGGGGCTGTGGAGCTGTATGAACAGACCATCTACCGGGACCCCTACGAGGAACAGGAGCAGCAGGAAACCAGGGAGGAAATTACCCTGACCCCGGAACAGCAAACGGCTTACCAGCAGATTTTGGCCGATGGCAACCGCCCCACCCTGCTCTATGGTGTCACTGGCAGCGGCAAGACCCAGGTATTTATCAAACTGATTGACCAAACCATCGCCCAAGGCCGGCAGGTGATTGTAATGGTGCCGGAGATTGCCCTGACCCCCCAGGTCATCCATCGTTTCCGCCGGAGGTATGGCCGGCGCACCGCGGTGCTGCACAGCTCGCTTACCATGGCGCAGCGCACCGACGAGTGGCGGCGCATCCGGGAGGGTGGGGCCGATATTGTAATTGGTACCCGCAGCGCTGTATTCGCGCCGCTGGCGAATATCGGCCTGATTGTGCTGGATGAGGAGCAGGAGCGCACCTATAAGTCGGAGGCTTCCCCCCGGTACCACGCGGCCGATATTGCTAAAGTACGCTGCCGGTTCCATGGGGCCAAGCTGCTGCTCTGTTCCGCCACCCCATCGGTGGAAAGTTATTTTGCCGCCAGCCAGGGCCGATATGGCCTGGCTAAAATGGCCCGGCGGTATTCCGGCCTGCTGCCGGAGGTGTATATTGTGGATATGTCCTCCGCCGAAAAAATGGGGGAAAGCGGCCTGTTCAGCGAGCGCCTCTGTGCCGAACTGTATCAAAACCTGCAAGGCGGCCAGCAGTCCATCCTGCTGCTTAACCGCCGGGGGTATCACACCGTGGTAAAGTGTTCTTCCTGCGGGCAGGCAGTTACCTGCCCCAACTGTTCGGTGGCCATGACCTACCACCGGGCCAACAACCGGCTGATGTGCCACTACTGTGGCCATACGCAGGATGTTCCGCAATCCTGCCCCGGCTGCGGCAGCGGTTTGGTGCGCTTTGGTGGCTTTGGCACCCAAAAGGTGGAGGAGGAGCTGCAAAAGCTGTTTCCAGCCGCCCGGATTCTCCGGATGGATGTGGATACCACCATGTCCCGCTTTGCCTATGAAAAAAAGTTTGGCGATTTTGCCCAGGGCATGTATGATATAATGATTGGCACCCAGATGGTGTCCAAAGGGCTCAATTTCCCCAAGGTGACGCTGGTGGGGGTGCTGGGGGCCGATATGTCCCTTTATACCGATGATTTTCGCAGCTTTGAGCGAACCTTTTCCCTGATTACCCAGGTGGTGGGGCGCAGCGGCCGGTACGATCTGCCTGGCAGGGCGTTTATAGAAACCTACCAGCCGGAAAACCCGATTTTTACGCTGGCGTCTGCCCAGGATTACGAATCGTTCTATCAGGAAGAAATTCTGTTCAGGCAGGTGAACCTCTATCCGCCGTTTTGCGATTTATATACCATCCTGTTTTCCTCGGCAACGGAGCAGGACGCCCACACCGGGGCGCAGTTGTTTGCCCGGCTGTTTGCCCAGGCTGCCGGTCAGCAGTATGCCGATCTGCCCATCCGGCTGTTGGGCCCAGCTAATGAGAGCCTGTACCGGATAGCGGGCAAGTATCGCTGCCACCTGGTTATCAAATGCCGGGACAGCCACCGTCTGCGGGCACTGCTGCGGGAAACCTTGGATCGGTTTTATACCCAGGCCCCTGCGGGAGTGACCGCTGTACCCGACCGAAATGGATAAAAAGTACTTTTTATCCGGCGGCAGAAATGGTATAATAACGATAAAATCGTTATTATACTTAAATTTTAAAGGCCCTTTTTCTCGCCCCTTGCGGGGCAACCGAAAAAGACGGCCAATTATACCATTCCGCTATCGCTTCATGGTATAATAACAACCAAAGTATAGAGTACCCCTGAAAGGAGGGGGGCGTTTGTGGGGGGAACCATTATGGTTCCCTACCACATTAGAGGGAGCGTAAGCGAACGGATACCCCGCCGCAGCGGAATACCATATCGCCCGGAAACGGGCGATATGGTATAATAACGACAAAGTCGTTATTATACCGGCTATTTGAAATATACCTGGGCGGTGCTCTGCACCTGTGGTATAATCATAGCAACGGAGCGGATAGGATACTCTGATAGTAAGCGGATATCAAATTCCCCCAAATTGCGTGATTTGGTATTCCCAAAAACGGTTGCCTTTCCAGGTAACCGGATAGAAAACAGACTAAAAATTTGAAATGTAGGTGATAGAGAATGGCAATTCGGGAAATCCGAAAATATGGCGACAGCGCCCTGAGCAAGGTCTGCCGTCCGGTAGAAAAGTTTGATGCCAAGCTCTGGGAGCTGTTGGACGATATGGCCGAAACTATGTATGCTGCCAATGGCGTGGGCCTGGCTGCCCCGCAGGTGGGCATCCTGCGCCGGGTGGTGGTAATTGATGTGGGGGATGGTATTATAGAGCTTATCAACCCCAAAATTCTGCACACCAGCGGCAGTGAAGCAGCCAGCGAGGGCTGCCTCTCCTTCCCCGGGGAGTATGGCCTGGTGGAGCGTCCCACCTATGTGGAGGTGGAGGCCCAGGATAGAAACGGCAAGCACTTTACCATCAATTCTGGAGAGGATCATCTGTTGGCCCGTGCCTTTTGCCACGAAACCGACCATTTGGATGGGAAAGTTTTTAAATCTGTTGCAATCCGTATGCTGGAAGAAGAGGAATTGGAATGAAAATTGTATTTATGGGAACCCCTGATTTTGCTGTGCCCTCCCTGCAGGCACTGATTGATGCAGGGCACGAGATAGCGGCGGTATATACCCAGCCGGATAAGCCGGTGGGCCGCCGGCAGGAGCTTACCGCCCCGCCGGTAAAGGAGCTGGCGCTGGAATATGGAATTCCGGTGTACCAGCCCACCAAGATGCGGGACGGCACCTTAGCCGAACAGCTGCGCCAGCTGGCCCCCGACCTGATTGCTGTTGTGGCCTACGGCCGCCTGCTGCCCAAGGAGATTTTGGAAATCCCGCCGATGGGGTGTATCAATGTACACGCCTCTCTGCTGCCCAAATACCGGGGGGCAGGGCCCATCCAGTGGGCTGTAATCAATGGGGAGAAGGAAACCGGGATTACAACCATGCATATGGCTGAAGGCCTGGATACCGGCGATATTTTGCTGGTGGCAAAAACCCCCATTGGGGAGGAGGAAACAGCAGGGGAACTGTTCGACCGTTTGGCGCCACTGGGAGCAGATTGCCTGAAAAAGACCGTTCAGGCCTTGGCCCAGGGCCGCATTGCGCCGGTGAAGCAGGATGAAAGCAAGGCTACCAACGCGCCCATGCTTAACAAGGAAATGGCTGTGCTGGACTTTACAAAACCTGCCCAGGATCTGTATAACCTGATACGCGGCCTGAACCCCTGGCCGGTGGCTGTTACCGAATTTCAGGGCAAACGCCTGAAGGTGTTTGCTGCCCAGGTGCAGCCCGGCAGCGGTGAACCTGGCACAGTTCTGGATGCCCAGCAGTTTGTTATTGCTTGCGGGCAGGATGCCCTGCGCTTCACCGAGGTGCAGCTGGAAGGATCCAGGCGCATGAGCGCTGAGGAATTCCTCCGGGGCAAGCAAATTATTGTTGGCAAATCGTTAACAGGCAATTAACATCCGCCCGGTATGATGTTCGGTAAGCTCTTATTGTTTAAGGGTATAAGTTTCCGGGCAGAATTATCGTATGGGAGGAACTATATGTTTGGAATTTTTTGGGACAGGTATTATTTTTTGCTGGTAGTGCCTGCTATGCTCATTGCATTTTTTGCTCAAATCCGTGTAAACGGCACCTTTGAGCAGTACAGCAAGGTTTTCAGCCGCCGGGGGGTTACTGCTGCCCAGGTGGCAAGGAATATATTGGATGAAAATGGGCTCTACAATGTGCAGGTGGAACGCATATCGGGCAAGCTGACCGACCACTTTGACCCCCGCACCAATGTGGTGCGGCTGTCGGACGCTGTTTACGCCTCCACTTCCATTGCATCCATTGGGGTTGCTGCCCACGAGGTGGGGCATGCGGTTCAGCATTCGGTGGATTATGCGCCGCTGGTGGTGCGCAATGCCATTATTCCCATCACCAATATTGGCTCCCGGCTGTCCATCCCGCTTATTTTGATGGGTGTTCTCTTTTCGGTGCAGCCTTTGGTGGAAATTGGCATTATTGCGTTTTCCCTGATGGTGCTGTTCCAGCTGATCACACTGCCGGTGGAGTTTAATGCCAGCAGCAGGGCAATCCGCACATTGGCAGAGGATGGCTACCTGTATGAGGATGAGCTTTCCGGCGCCAAAAAGGTGCTGGGCGCTGCCGCCCTTACCTATGTAGCGGCTCTGATTACAGCAGTGGCCCAGCTGCTTCGGTTAATTCTGCTGTTTGGCCGACGAAACAACAGGGATTAAAATGACAGAAAAGACAAAAAACCAACAGAACAAAGCGGCCAAGGGTGCAGGAAAGCGACGGCTATCCCCGCGCCTGGCGGCCGCTTCTGCACTTTTACGGGTGGCAGCAGGCGGCTACTCCAACATTGTGGCGGAACATTACTTCGATTCGCTGCCGGAAGCCCGGGACCGGGCCTTTGCAGGCCGGCTGTTCTATGGTGTGTTGGAGCGGCAGCTTCAGCTAAATCACATTATCACTGCCTACTGCAAAAAGCCGCTGGACAAACTGGACGCCGAGGTGCGCTGTGTGCTTTGGATGAGCCTTTACCAGCTGCTGTACCTGGATAGTGTGCCGGATAGTGCCGCTGTAAACGAAGGGGTGCTGCTTACCCGTCAACTGGGCAAAAGCAGTGCCGCAGGCTTTGTCAACGGCGTTCTCCGGGCATTTTTGCGGGATGGCAAGCCGGAACTGCCGGGGGTGGAGCGGCTGGATGCCCTGAGCCGCCTTTCGGTGGCCTGTTCGGCTCCCCGGGGGCTGTGCCAGCTGCTTCTGGATCAGTATGGCCAGGAGACGGCGGAGGCGTTTTTGCAGAACTCCCTCCGGCCGGCCCCGGTGTACATAAGGGTAAATACCACAAAGGTAACACCGGCGCAGCTGATGGAACAGCTCTCCCAGGAGGGGGCCGACCCCCAGCCCACCAACCTCCCCGGCTGTATCCTGCTGGGGCGCCCAGGGGATATTACCCGTTATCCCGC
Source organism: uncultured Clostridia bacterium (assembly GCA_948473085.1). Taxonomy (GTDB): domain Bacteria; phylum Bacillota; class Clostridia; order Oscillospirales; family Ruminococcaceae; genus Avimicrobium. The sequence continues at coordinate 36,983 of CAOKWH010000009.1, read as the reverse complement.
CTTTGCCCAAGGGCTTTTTCATGTACAGGACCGTTCCAGCCAGCAGTGCTGCCTGGCGCTGAATGCCCAGCCGGGCATGCGGGTGCTGGATGTGTGCGCCGCCCCGGGCGGAAAGAGCTTTACCATTTCGGAACAGATGGAAAATAGGGGGGAAGTGGTAGCTGCCGATCTCTATCCTAACCGGGTAGGTTTGGTGGAAAAGGGCGCCCAGCGCCTGGGCCTTTCCATTATCCGGGCGGAAGTGGCGGATGCGGCGGTGTACCGGCCGGAGCTGGGCAGCTTTGACCGGGTGCTGTGCGATGTGCCCTGTTCCGGCTTGGGCATTATCCGCCGCAAGCCGGAAATTAAGTATAAGCCGGTGCAGGAATTTCGGGAACTGCCGGAACAGCAGTATCAAATCCTTGCCGCTTCGTCCCGGTATCTGCGGCCGGGAGGTGTGCTCATTTACTCCACCTGTACCCTGAACAAGGCGGAAAATGAACAGGTGCTTCAGCGCTTTATGCAGGAAAACAGCGCCTTTTCGACACAGGCTATACAGGGGGATGGCAGCTGGTACCAGACGCTGCTGCCCCAGGAAACGGATGGGGATGGCTTTTTCATCTCTGCAGTTAGGAGAATACAGTGAACGAGCAGATTGATATTAAATCCATGAACCGGGAGGAACTTCTCCAGCTGATGCAGTCGCTGGGGGAACCCCGGTTCCGGGCGGACCAGGTTTTTTCCTGGCTGCACCAGAAGCGGGTCGCCCGCTTTGAGGAGATGAGCAACCTTCCGGTTGCACTGCGGCAGAAGTTGGAGGGGCGCTGCACCATCACCAATGTGGAGATTGTCCATCGGCTGGTGTCCAAGCTGGATGGCACCCAAAAGTATCTCTACCGGCTGGCGGACGGCAACTGTATTGAAACGGTTCTGATGCGCTATAAGCACGGCAATAGCCTGTGCATTTCCACACAGGTGGGCTGCCGGATGGGGTGCAACTTCTGTGCTTCCACACTGGGCGGCCTGGTGCGGAACCTTACCCCCTCCGAAATGCTGGAACAGGTGTACAGCACCGTCCGGGACAGCGGCGAGCGGGTGGACAGCTTGGTGCTGATGGGCATTGGCGAACCGCTGGATAACTATGACAATGTGCTGCGCTTTATCCGGCTGCTCACCGATGAAAAGGGCTATAATCTGGGCCAGCGGCACATCTCCCTTTCCACCTGCGGGCTGGTGGAGCGCATCTACGATTTGGCGGCTGAGGATTTGCAGATTACCCTGTCCATCTCGCTGCATGCGTCGGACAACGAAACCCGGGACCGCACCATGCCGGTGAACCAGCGCTATCCCATCGAGCAGTTGATGGCCGCCTGCCGGGACTACTTTGAAACCACCGGGAGAAGAATCTCGTTTGAATACGCCCTGATTCAGGGAGTGAACGATACCCCCCGCCACGCTGAAAAATTGGCAGACCTGTTGGATGGGATGATTTGCCATGTCAACCTCATTCCGGTCAATCCGGTGGAGGAGCGGGGCTATCGCCGTACGGCGGCCCAGGATATTCGCCGGTTTGTGGATACGCTCACCCGGCTGGGGGTCAACGCCACCGTTCGCCGGGAGCTGGGCAGCGATATCAGCGCCGCCTGCGGGCAGCTGCGGCGGCAGAATGAAAAAGAGGAGGGAAGGGTGCAGTGATTTGCTTTGGCGCCACGGATAAGGGCCTTGTCCGGGAGATTAACCAGGATTGTTTTGCCCAGTGTACACTGAGCGAAACAGTTCTGTATGCCGTGCTGTGCGATGGCATGGGCGGAGAAAACGGCGGCAATGTAGCCAGCGAACTGGCTGTGCGGGGAATCTGCCGGGAGCTATCCGGGGCGCTGGACGACTGCATGCCGGACAGCGAGGTGGAGCAGCTGATTCAAAATGCTGTGGCCCACGCCAATACAGTGGTGCATACGGCTGCTGCCAGTACCAAGGAACTCCGGGGCATGGGTACCACCGTGGTGGTGTTTGTGGCCATTGGCAGCCGGGCTTTTATTGCCTATGCAGGCGATAGCCGGGCCTATCTGCTCCGGGGGGAGACCCTGAGCCAAATTTCCCATGACCACACCGTGGTACAGATGTTGATTGAAAGCGGCGAGATTACGCCGGACGAGGCATTGGTGCATCCGCAGCGTCACTATATCACCCGGGCCGTAGGGGTGGAGCGTGCGCTGGAAACCGAGCTGGTGCGCCTGGACCTGCAGCCGGAGGACTGCGTGCTGCTGTGCAGCGACGGCCTCTATAACTATGCTGCCGAATCCCGTTTGCCGGAGCTGATGCAGCAGGCCCTGCAGGAGGGTTCTGCCCAGTGCCTGATTGACGAGGCCAATGCCGGCGGCGGCGGGGACAATATTACAGCGGTGCTGATTGCAAACCACCGGACGGAGGACAGAACAGATGGATAAGTATATAGGCAAACGCCTGGATGGGCGCTATCTGGTGGACGAGCTGGTGGGCATTGGCGGCATGGCCAATGTATACAAGGCCACCGATGTTTCCAACGGCCGGGTCGTAGCCATCAAGATACTGCGGGACGAATATGTGCAGAACCAGGAGCTGCTGCGCCGGTTTAAAAACGAATCCAAGGCAGTGGCGCTGCTTTCCCATCAGAATATTGTAAGGGTGTATGATGTCAATTTTTCTGATAAGGTAAATTACATCGTCATGGAGTATATTGACGGCGTTACACTCAAAGAATATATTGAGCATAAGGGCGTTTTAGGCTGGAAGGAAGCGGTATATTTTACCGTACAGATTCTCCGCGCGCTGCAACACGCCCACGATAACGGCATTGTCCATCGGGATATAAAGCCGCAGAACATTATGCTGCTTAAGGATGGCTCCATAAAGGTGACCGACTTTGGCATTGCCCGGTTTGCCCGCAGCGGCATGCACACCATGACCGATAAGGCCATTGGCTCGGTGCATTACATCAGCCCGGAGCAGGCCAAAGGGGAGGTAACCGATAACCGTGCGGATTTGTATTCTGTGGGTGTGATGATGTACGAAATGCTGGCCGGCCGGCTGCCGTTTGAGGCAGAGTCCGCTGTATCGGTGGCGATTAAGCACATCGAGGAGGTTCCCCGTTCACTGCGTTCGGTCAATCCCGATATTCCCGAGGCGCTGGAATCCATCGTATTAAGGGCCATGCAGAAGGATGCAGACGACCGGTACAATTCTGCTGCCGAAATGCTCCGGGATATCGATTCCTTTAAAAAGGACCCTTCTATTTTGTTTGAATACAAGTACCGTACCCCGTCCGGCCCTGCCAGCGAGGCGATGATGGAAAGGGAAGTTTCCGGCCTGCAGGCCGAGGGCGGGGAAGGCAGAAGAACCACAGGAGGAAAAGCAGCATTGTTTGGCGGTAAAAAGAGGAAAGGCAAAACTGCCCCCAAGAACGAAAAGAAAAGGCCGGCCCAGGCCCGGCGCCGGGTGGCTGCCCGGAACGAGCAGTTGGCCGAGGACGCAAAAAGGAGTACCCGTTCCGGCCAGAGCCATGGGCTGCTCACCGTTTTGGTGGGTATTACCTGCGCCTTTGTCATTGGTTCGATGATTTTTGTGGGCACTATGCTGGTACTGAACAACCCCTTCGAGCGGGTAGCGGATGTAAAAGTGCCCAATCTGGTGGGTTTGGACTACGAAACTATCAAGAACAGCGAGGAGTACAAGGGCCTTGCCATTGTAGTGGAGGAAAGCGGCTACAACGAGCAGTATCCAGTGGGGCAGATTTATGAGCAATCCCCCTCCCAGGGGCGCACAGTAAAAACAGGCGCTGTAGTCAATGTCAAGGTGAGCATGGGCACCGAGCTGGCTATTATGCCGGAGGTGCTGGGCAAAGAGGCCGCTGTGGCCCAGACTGAACTGACCGATGCCGGCTTTACTGTGCAGCGGGTGGATGTATATAACGACTTGGTGCCCTCCGGGCTGGTGTGCGGCACCAATCCGGGGTCCGGCAGCCAGGTTCCCGCCGGCATAGCAGTAAAAATGGAAGTTAGCATGGGCCCCGAAACCAAGACAGCAGTTGTGCCTGACCTGGGCGGCGAGAGTTTGGAAAGCGCCCGGGCCAAGCTGGAAGCGGCCGGTTTGAGTGTGGGCAACATTACCTATCGCTCCAACGAGGCGGATACCGATACGGTCATCGGCCAAAGCCCCAGCCGTTCTTCGGAGGTGAGCGAGGGCAGCTATGTGGATCTGACCCTCAGCTCCGGCGACCGGGAGATTAGCACGGTGCAGCTGTATGTCTCCCTGCCGGATATTACCGGCGCTGTGAGCGTTTCGGCCGCCCAGGATGGGGTGACAGTGCTGCAGCGGCAGATTCAGCCCAGCCTGGTAAAGGTGTGGAAGCCCACCTTCAGCGGAAGCGGCGTTGCTGAGATAGAAATTTTCATTGACGGCGCCAGCTACCGCACCTATGAGGTGGACTTTGACAGCGGTACCTCCACCCAGCTGAGTTAGGCGGGTGCAGGGGATGTTGACAACCAAAATTGTACAGGGCCGCATTGTCAAGGCCCTGGGTGGGTTTTACTATCTGGATACCCCGGAGGGCCTGCTGGAATGCCGGGCCCGGGGGGTGTTTCGCAAAGAAAATATTACCCCCTATGTGGGGGATGTGGTGGACGCCGAACTGACCCAGGATGGCAAGGGCTATGTGGTGGGTATTCGGGAGCGCAAAAACTTTTTAGTCCGCCCGCCGGTGGCCAATGTGGATCTATTGGTGCTGGTTATCTCCACCGTCAACCCGGTGCCCAACCATTTTGTCATTGACAAAATGCTGGCAGTGGCCGAATATAAGGGGATAGAGCCGGTTATTGCAGTGACCAAGAGCGATTTGCACCGGGATGCGGCACTGTTGGAGCTGTATCGCCGGGCGGGGTTTCGCTGCTATGAGCTTTCCTCCCAAACCGGGGAGGGGGTACAGCGGCTCAACGAGATTTTCATACAGGATAGGCTGGTGGTGTTCAGCGGCAATACCGGTGCGGGCAAATCCTCCCTGCTCAACGCGCTGGACCCCCGGCTGGGGCTGGCCACCGGCGATGTAAGCCGGAAGCTGGGCCGCGGCCGGCATACCACCCGCCATGTGGAGCTGTTCCGTGTGGGAGAGGGGTTTGTGGCGGATACCCCGGGCTTTTCCTCGGTGGAACTGGAAAAGTTTGCGGTTATCCGCAAGGAGGAACTACAGCACTGTTTCCGGGAATTTTCCCCCTATTTAGAGGGGTGCCGGTTTAGCGACTGTTCCCACATTGCCGAAAAGGGCTGTGCCGTGCTTGCGGCAGTGGAACAGGGGGAAATTGCTGCCTCCCGGCATGAGAGCTATCAGGCGCTGTATGAGGACGCCAAAAAAATAAACGACTGGGAGCTGGAGTAAACATCCGGCTTCCCGTTTTTGCGGATGGGGTGTTGTTGCAATGAGCAGATGTGTTATTTTTACAGCGGGGGAGCAGCACGGCATTGAAAAGAGGGATCTTGCCCTGCGCCAGGATGACTTTATTCTCTGCTGTGACGCCGGGCTGCGGCTGGCCCAGCAGCTGAATATCCGCCCGCACCTGATTATTGGGGATTTTGATTCCTACACTGGTTCACTGCCCGAAGGGGTGCCGGTGCAGCGGCTAAAGCGGGATAAGGACGATACCGATTCCATGATGGCAACCAAATATGCCCTGGCCCAGGGATATGACAGCCTGCTGTATGTGGCGGCCACCGGCGGGCGGTTGGACCACCTGTTGGGGAATCTGCAAATGCTGGCCTATGTGGCGCAGAACGCCCCTGGCACTGCGGCGGAAATTTTAGGGGCCACTGAGCGGGTGTGGTTGCTGGATGACGGCGGGGAGATGGAGATACATGCCCCCCGGGACAGCACCTTTTCGGTTCTTTGCCACAGCGACAGCGCCCAGGGAGTACATATCTCCGGCGCCCGGTTCCCGCTGGATGGGGTGGAGCTTACCAACCGGTTTCCCCTGGGGGTGAGCAACCGCATTGCCGGGCACTGTGCCAAAATTTCGGTGGAGCGGGGCATCCTCTTTGTCATTCTTCCCAGGGAGGTGTAGCAGATGGGCAGAAAACTGCTTTTGGCCTGTGTGCTGCTGTTTCTGTTGGCTGGCTGTGCAGCCGGGGATATTCCGGAACAGGCTGATACCTCGATGGAGAGCAGTGCCCAGGCGGCAGAACTTACCCAGGAGGAAGCAGTGCAAACGGTGCGGGAACTGCTGATTGAAAACAGCGAGAAGCTCTGCACCACCCAGGAAAACCTGAATATGCTCCGGCAGAGCGAATTTGTCTGCCAGGGGGAGGTTACGGTGGAGGAACAGCCCTGCTGGCAGGTTGCCAAGGGCAGTACCGTTTTTGCCATTACCAAGGATGGGGAACACCTGTACGAATGGCAGCCGGTGACAGACAGTTTTGCCTTGATTGATTAAATCCCGTACCGGATAGGTGTGTATTTCAGCTATAGTACTAACTATAAAATTTTATGGGAGTGAAACACAATGAGCAAACAGCCCAATTTCCCCTTTGACCTGGCAGGCTATACCTGCTTTTCCATCATCAACTGCCCGATGGAGCAGGCAATCCAGCTTTTAAAGGAGTATCCGGATATCTGCACCCCAGAGGATAGAACCCCGTTCTCCTTCCAGATAGCATCCTTACCGGAGGAAAGAAAGTGGACCCTTCTGCGCTGGCCGCAGCCGGGCAGATTTTATGATTTGATGAACCTGACCATGTGGCTGATGGGATATCGTGCCGGCTTGGGTGGGGAGAACCCCATCTTTGTTGCCATCCCGCCTACAGAGCGGGCAGCAGAGGGGCCGCTGTTGGCCCGGCCGGACTATGACAACCGGTTTGGCGATTCTATGCTGGGTTTCTGGCAGGCTTGGAGTTTTGAATATACAATGCCAGGGGAGAAACTGCGCTGGATTGGGGAGGATGTATTTCCGGAGGACTATTTCTTTGGTGGCCGCGGCTATTCTTCCACCGGTTTTCAGCTGGAGTGGCTCAACCATACAGAGCGCATTGCAGACTGGGTGGAGTGTACAGTTCCGATGGAGCAGTTTTAGCCTGCCCGGCATGGGGCAGAAAGAAGTGGAGGAGACAATGGCCATGTTACAGCCAGATTACTATATCAATCGGGTTACCGGGCTGACCCTGCCCTTTTTGCGGCGGAAGGGCATCCGGGGGCTGGTGCTGGATGTGGATAATACCCTTACCACCCATGATAACCCCACGCCCTGGCCGGATATAGCCGCCTGGCTGGACACCATGCGACAGGGTGGGATTGGTATGGTTATTGTATCCAACAACAGCGACAACCGGGTGCGCCCCTTTGCTGAGCTTTTGGGGTTGGACTATGTGGCGGATGGCCAAAAGCCCCGATTGGCCGGTATGCGCCGGGCGGCCCGCCGTTTGGGCCTTTCCCCGGCGGAAATTGCCGTAGTGGGGGATCAGATTTTCACCGATATTTTGGGCGGCAACCGCTTTGGAGCCCTTACGGTGATGGTGGCCCCGCTGGGGCCGGAAACGGTGCCTTTTATTAAGTTCAAGCGGGTGCTGGAAAGAGGCGTTCTGCACGGCCGACAGCCGCAGGAATTGGAGGAAGTATGATACGATTTGGCCCGGCGGGGAGCCCGGAAAGCTTTACTGCTATGGGATACAAAAAGACTATCCAAATGCCGGAGTATGTACAGCGCATGGGTCTGAATGCCTTTGAATACCAGTGTGGCCGGGGGGTGCGCATCACCACCCCGGCGGCAGAAGCCTTAGGGGCGGAGTTTGCCCGCCGGGGTATACAGGTTTCGCTGCATGCGCCCTATTACATCTCCCTCTCCTCCCTGGAGGAGGAAAAGCGGCTGGGCAGTATTCGCTATATCCTGGAATCGGCCCGGGCTGTAACCGATATGGGCGGCCGGCGCATTGTCATCCATGCGGGTTCCTGCGCCAAACTCAGCCGCAGCGATGCCCTGGCGCTGGCTGTGGATACGCTGAAAAAGACAATACAGGCCCTGGATGCCGAAGGGTTTGGGGAGGTAATCCCCTGCCCGGAAACGATGGGCAAGCTCAACCAGCTGGGGGATTTGGACGAGGTGCTGGCCATGTGCCGTGTGGATGAGCGGATGCTGCCCTGTATCGACTTTGGCCACCTGAACGCCCGCACCTTTGGCTCGCTGAAAACCCAGGCGGACTATAAGGCGGTGCTGGACCGGATTGAAAATGTCATCGGTCTCTCCCGGGCGCGGGTGCTGCACAGCCATTTTTCCCGGATTGAATACACCGAAAAAGGCGGGGAAAAGCGCCACCTGACCTTTGAGGACAAGGTATTCGGCCCCTTTTTTGAGCCGTTGGCCGAGGAACTGTATCGCCGCGGCTACACCCCCACCATTATCTGTGAATCGGCGGGCACCCAGGCGGAGGATGCCGGTGCTATGCGGGATATTTTTGCAGCCCTGACAGGTGCATAGCGGTGAGCGGCAGTAAAATTGGGCAAAAGTTGCTTCTGCTACTTGCATTACAGCCCTGTACCTGATAAAATTATACTGTTAATACTTTACTACCGACCGACAGGGGGAGGCGTTGCCGCCGCCCTGGTTCCTACAAGTCATTGCAGGTCGATGTAGGCAAATTGCTTTGGAGGTTCAAATATGATTTCAGCAGGCGAATTCAGAAATGGCGTCACCTTTGATATTGACGGCCAGGTTTTTCAGATTATCGAGTTCCAGCATGTTAAGCCCGGCAAGGGTGCAGCTTTTGTACGCACCAAAATCCGCAATGTTATCACCGGCGCAGTGGTAGAGCGGACCTTTAACCCCACCGAGAAGTATCCCACTGCTTTTGTGGAGAGAAAGGATATGCAGTACCTCTACAACGATGAGGCCCTGTATTACTTCATGGATAACGAGAGCTTTGAAACAGTGCCCATCAATGCCGATAAGCTGGGCGACAGCTTCCGCTTTGTAAAGGAGAACACCGACTGCAAAATCCTCTCCTACAAGGGGGTAGTATTTGGTGTGGAGCCTCCGAACTTTGTGGAGCTGGAAGTTACCGAAACCGACCCCGGTTTTGCCGGCAATACTGCCACCAACGCCACCAAGCCCGCTACAGTGGAAACCGGCGCGGAGATTAAGGTGCCGCTGTTTATCGAAACCGGCGACCGGGTGCGCATTGACACCAGAACCGGCGAGTACATGGAGCGCGCTTAATTTTGGGCTTTTTTCCTGTTTTCCCGGCGGCGGATGCCGCTTTAAATAAAAGGCTGTAAAGGAGGATTTTACAATGACTGTTACAGAGAGGGTTTCTTACCTCAAGGGTCTGGCAGAGGGCCTGGGTATCGACGAGAGCCAGAAGGAAGGTAAGATAATCAAGGCCATTATCGAAACACTGGACGATTTGGCATTTACAGTTGCAGACCTGGAGGATGGCTTTGACGAGCTGATCGAGCAGGTGGACATGATTGATGAGGATCTTGGCAGCCTTGAAGAGGATTTCTATGAGGACGAAGACGAGGACTGGGACGATGAGGACGAGGACTACGACTTTGACGAGGATGAAGAGCTCTATGAGGTAACCTGCCCCAGCTGCGGCGATACCATTTGTATCACCGAGGCCATGCTGGATGAGGGTTCCATCAACTGCCCCGGTTGCGGCGAGCTGTTGGAGTTTGACTTTGACTGCGACTGTGACGATGAGGCCTGCGGCTGCGGCCACAGCCACGAGGAGTAAGGTTTTTGCACAAACCCGGTTGCTTGAGAACAGCAGCCGGGTTTTTCTTATTCTTGGGGGAATGGGAGGGATGAAAAAATGCTGATTGGCAATCCGGATAAGTTTGCATTTCTGCTGGAACGGGTGCCGGAATGGTGCTCCGGGCCGTTTGTAAACGGCCTGTTGTATGTCTTTATGGCCGGGGAGCAGTATCCCAAGGAAGTGAGGACCACTACCCTGAGTGATGATTTATCCTTTTTGATGGATTCCCCCTTTTTGCACCCAAAGGTGGATGAAACGCTTTGCGCCTTGGATAAAAAGGAGCTGTTCGCCCGGCTCTGCGAGCACACCTTTTCCGGGGGCGGTTTTGAAGATGGTGCCTTCTTCCTGCCGCTGGCGGAACTGGAGAATGCAGGGTATGTCTTTTTTATTGTAGCGTCGGAACGGGAGGTTGTTATTCTGGCTGGCCAGTACATCAGCGGGGAAGAAATTGCCCTGATTGATGCAGTGCAGCTGGACCTGCCGGAGTTTGAACAGATCCAGCAACAGATGCAGGCTTATTATAATGGATATATGGCGAGTGAGTAGCAAATATTTTATAATCAACGATCAATCGGGATTTGGAGGATGGACAGTATGCTCACCATTGACGAGGCCAAGCAGATCAGCCAACAAATATGCTTAGAAAATGGGATAGCGGAGGATGATTTAAGCGAAGAGATATCCGAAATTGTGTACCGTGTGGATGTGTTCGAGTGCGAGGATGCTCCGATAATGAACCGGCATATAGATATCGAATATACTTTCGGCGACTATTGCGAAATTCGGGCGGAGAACCCCTTATTTCAGTTTATTTGTACATTGTGCAGCCTATCATTAGAACAGGTAGAGGAGGAAGAACTTATCCTTTATCAAAAGGGTAATATTCCGGTTCTCAGAGCTGCTAAGTAGGTGCTGAATGGGTCACAGTATGCTTTTTACATAGCAGCACACTTTTCCCAAAAGGGCGTTCGCTTGTCCTAAAAAGGAGTGTTTGTGGGAAGTCGCTTGGTTCCCTGCCACGGAAGATACTGTTGGGCGGTAGCTAATTGGCGCAAACACCATCTTGGCAAAATAAAAGACGGGCAAAAAGCGGTGGCTTTCTGCTCGTCTTTTGGGTTGTAACAAGGATTTTTAGTTGTCAAATACCTGGGCAACCAGCTTCAAATCCTCTACAATGGGCAGGTGCTGGGGGCAGGCCTTTTCACACTTGCGGCAAGCAATACAATCGGATGCCTTGCCATGCTCCTTAATCAGGTTGGCATAGTAGGCAACCTGAATGGCAAAACCCTTGTTGATGGACTGGCTGTGGTTGTTGTACAGTGTAAAGTATTCCGGGATGGCAATATGCTTGGGGCAGCCATCCACGCAGTAGCGGCAGGCGGTGCACTGGATGGGGATGGATTCGTTGATGGCCTTGGTGGCCTCCTCCACAATCTGCTTTTCCTGTGCATTCAGGGGCTGGAACTCCTTCATGTAGGAGAGGTTATCTGTCAGCTGGTCCAGGTTGGACATGCCGCTGAGCACCATCATAACATTGTCCAGACTGGCAGCATAGCGAACCGCCCAGGAGGCCACCGACAGCTGGGGATGATAGTCCTTAAACAGCTTTTCGGCCTTTTCGCACACATTGGCCAGGGTGCCGCCCTTGATGGGCTCCATGACAATAACCGGGATACCATGCTTGGTGGCAACCTCGTAGCACAGCCGGGACTGGATGCTCTGGTTCTCCCAGTCCAGGTAGTTGATTTGCAGCTGCACAAAGTCCACATCCGGGTTCTGGGTCAAAATCTCATCCAGCAGGGCGGCACTGTCATGGAAGGAGAAGCCCATGCGCTTGATACGGCCCTGGGCCTTGAGCTGACGGATAAAGTCAAAGCAGTTGAACTGCTTTACAATACCATAGGTGTTGGAATTGATGTTGTGCAGCAGGTAGTAATCAAAAAAGTCCACAGCACACTTGTCCAGCTGCTCCTGGAACAGGCGCTCCTTGTCCTCCTCGCACTTTACCATGGGCAGCGGCAGCTTGGTGGCCAGTGTAAAGCTGTCCCGGGGGTGGCGCTTAACCAGCGCCTCAGCCATAAAGCGCTCGCTCTGCTGGCTATGGTAGACATAGGCGGTGTCAAAGTAGGTAAAACCTGCCTCCAAAAAGGTATCCACCATCTTTTCCAGCTGGGGCATATCCACCTTGGTTACATCTCCCGCATCCAGCAGCGGCAGGCGCATACAGCCAAAACCAAATTTCTTCATAACAATACCCTCCATTCTCTCGGTTTATTGCCGGCGCAGTCCAGTATTTTTCCTGCCGCGCCATAGGCAATAATCTTTTTTTATTATACAGGAAAACGGGGATATTTGCAATTTTTTGACGAAAATGTTCGTTTAGGGTGAGCTGCAAAAAAACGCGGTTGTTATGGCTGCCAAGGCAGGGTATGATAGAGAAAATGGGAATTTTTAAGGGACGCAACCGCTGGTTGCAGAAGTTCCAGCAGTAGTTGATAGCGTGCCATAATAAAATATGGTATCCTTTTGGCAGGGAGGTAAAGCGGATGTTGTCTGAAAAAATAGTTACCCTCAGGCGGAAGAACGGGCTTTCACAGGAGCAGCTTGCAGAAAAAATTGGCGTTTCAAGGCAGGCGATATCCAAGTGGGAAGGAGGGCTCTCCACCCCGGAACTGGATAAACTCAGGGCTTTGAGCGAGTGTTTTCAAATTACCATGGATGAACTGACCGAAAACCAGGCTGCCCCTGTTGCCGGCAAAGCGGCAGAGGGGGAACAGAATTCCCCTCTAAAATCAACAGGAGAAAGCAAACTTGGCATTTGCCTTTGTATCCTGGGCGCTGTCTGCCTCATCCTGGTGGGGCTTTTAACTGTGCTCTACCCATCGTCTGCCAGGGAGCTGAATGAATCATCGATGATTACTTTAAATGGAACAGGTATCCTCATCGCTTTGTTTCTGCTGCTGATGATAGTGGGGGTTATTCTGGTGTTTAAAAAGAAATAGGAGGGGTTTGTGATGAAAAAATATAGGCGGTTGTCCCATCTTTTTGCGGCACTGGCAGTGCTGCTTTCCAATGTCATGTGCGCCGCGGTGGCCTATCACTACTGCGCCCTTCGGCTGGGCGCGCAGTCGGGGTTCAGCGCCCCGGCCAGCATTGCCTTTTTGCTGTGCATCCCCTATGGGGCTGGGATAATGCTGTGTGCCGCCTTAGCCTGGCTTTTCTATAAAAAGTATCAAGAATTACAATAAAGCGTAAAAGGGACTGTTTTTACAGTCCCTTTTCTATGAATTTAGAAAGTAACAGCCCCTAAGCGGGAAGTGCCCTATCGCTTGTGGTAGAGCTTTTTGGTCTGATAGCGGGGCTCGCAGGTCATATTCACGCCCAATTTGCGGAATACATCGGTATCCACCGGGGAGAGGATGACCGTGGAATGGGCCTCGCAGCCGGAGAGCTGGGCCAGGCATTCCATTGCCCGCTCGGCATTGTTGTCTGTGGCGGCGCTGATGGATAGGGCAATCAGCGTTTCATCGGTGTGCAGCCGGGGGTTGTGGTTTCCCAAATGTCCAACCTTTAGGTGCTGGATGGGCTCGATAACCTCCGGTGCAATCAGGTGCAGGCCATCCTCCAGGCCGGCCAGCTCCTTCAGCGCATTGAGCAGTACCGCTGAGGAGCTGCCCAGCAGGGAGGAGGTTTTGCCGGTGATAACCCGGCCGTCGGGCAACTCCATAGAGGCGGCGGGCATACCGGTTTCTTCCGCTTTTGCCAGGGCCGCCGATACTGTAGGGTTGATTTCCGGGGTGATGCCGGCCTTGTTCATCAGCAGTTCAATTTTCATCACAGCTTCCTCGTTGCCGCAGCCCATGCGAATGTCGCACATGGCCTGATAGTAACGGCGGACAATCTCCCGCTGGCTGGCTATCGAAACGGCCTCGTCATCAAAGATGCAGTTGCCCACCATATTCACCCCCATATCGGTGGGGGAGCGGTAGGGGCTATGGCCCAGGATGCGCTGGAATATGGCGGAAAGCACCGGGAATACTTCCACATCCCGGTTATAGTTTACTGTGGTTTGGCCGTAGGCCTCCAGATGGTAGGGGTCAATCATGTTCACATCATTCAGGTCGGCCGTGGCGGCCTCATAGGCCAGGTTGACCGGGTGGTTCAGCGGCAGGTTCCACACCGGGAAGGTTTCAAACTTGGCATAACCCGCCTGGATGCCCCGTTTGTGGTCGTGATACAGCTGGGAGAGGCAGGTGGCCATTTTGCCGCTGCCCGGCCCAGGCGCTGTAATTACCACCAATGGGCGGGTGGTGATGATATATTCATTTTTGCCAAACCCCTCGTCGCTGACAATGTGCGGGATGTTGGAGGGATACCCGGCAATGGAGTAGTGCAGGAATACCGGAATGCCAAGGCCCTCCAGCCGCTTTTTAAACACATCTGCCGCGTTTTGGCTCTGGTACTGGGTGATAACCACACTGCCCACATACAGCCCAATGGAGCGGAAGGCGTCGATTAGCCGGAGTACCTCCAGGTCATAGGTGATGCCAAGGTCCCCCCGGGTCTTATTTTTTTCAATATCCCCAGCGTTTACTACAATGACAATTTCGGCCTGATCGCTGAGCTGGGACAGCATTTTCACCTTGCTGTCCGGTGCAAAGCCGGGCAGTACGCGGGAGGCGTGGTTGTCGTCAAACAGCTTGCCGCCAAACTCCAAATACAGCTTGCCGCCAAACTGGGCAATGCGCTGCTTGATATGCTCCGACTGGGTTTTGAGATATTGGTCGTTGTTGAATCCTATTTTCATTTCTGCCCCACCTCATTTACAAAATCCTGCCAAAGAACTGCGACCTTTTTCTGCAAAAAGAGAGGGCCTGTGGAGACTATAATCAGCTTAACGCAAATTAACAGCCCACAGGCACTGTATGTTCTCATTTCTTTGGCTTAAAACCGCTTTTCACAATTTAAGATTATAGCATGTCCGGCTATTCTTTGTATAGGGTATCCGGTGCAAAAAGTTGTACAAATTTTTGGAGGTGGATTTATCATGCGTCGGCGTTTGCTCTATGTTCTGCTTTTTTCTGCCGCTATTGCCGTTGTGCCGCTGGCCGCCAGAGGGGAGCTGCCCGCCCTGAATCTGCCAAAGCAGCAGGAACCCTCCCAGGATTTGGGCTACATTGGCAGCCTGCCGGGGGAGAGCAGCTCCCAGCAGGTTCAGCAGGCACTGAAGCCGGTGGAGGTGGGGGACCGGTTTGAGATTGGGGAATTTAAAATTCTAAATACCGCCACCGGCCAGGTGGAAAACATTCCGGTGCGGGACTATGTCCGGGGGGCAGTGGCCGCCGAACTGCCCGCCAGCTTTCACTCCGAGGCCATGAAGGCTCAGGCGGTTGCTGCCCACACCTACGCCCTGTATAATGCGCTGCTCCACCGGGAAACCCCCGACCCGGCGCTGAAAGGGGCGGATTTTGCCGCCGACCCCGACCACCTGAAGGGCTTTGCCCGGGAGGAAGACATCAAGGCTACCTATGGCAGCATGGCGGATGAATATTGGTCCAAAATCACCGATGCCGCCGATAGTGTGATGAGCTATATCTTGGTGTATGAGGACGAGCCGATTATGGCCGTTTACCATTCCTGTAGTGTGGGAACCACCGAAGCGGCGGAGAATGTGTGGCAGGCATCGGTGCCCTATCTGCTGCCGGTGGAATCGGAAGGGGATCTGCTCTCCCCGGCCGTCCGGGAAAGCGCCCAGTTTACCACCGAGGAGATGCGCCAGAAGCTCGCTGCCGCCCTTGATGGGCTGGAGCTGGGGGGGAACCCGGCTTTGTGGCTCTCCCCGGTGAAGTATTCCGACTCGGGCTATATCCTGCAAATGAAGGTGGGCAACCAAACGGTCAGCGGTCGGGAGATACGCTCTGCTTTGGGGCTGCGTTCCAGCAGCTTTGAGGTGGACTATGACAGTGCCGCCGGGATATTTACGGTGGATACCCTGGGTTATGGGCATGGGGTGGGCCTCAGCCAATATGGGGCCGACTATATGGCCCGGCAGGGCAGCAGCTTTGAGGAAATTTTAACCCACTATTATACCGGCGCACAGCTGGCCATTATGGAATAGGCTGTCAACCAAAACCGCAGGAGTGTTGTCCTGCGGTTTTTAATTCTGTTATACAGTTTAGCGGGTGATATGCTGGTTTATGGTATGGGGTTCTCCTGCACACGGGGCCATCCCCACCAACCCGGCAGCAGTTCTTCCAGGCGCTGGGTGCGCCGGGTGGCATAGTCCACCAAAAGCTCGGTGTCCCTATTCAGTACAGAAAGCTGCATGAGAAATTTCCGGCAGGCGCCGCAGGGCAGCCAGTTCCCCTGTTTAGGCGGTTCTCCCTGGCAGACCAGCAGCCGGAGGATGCGGGTTTGGCCGCTTTGCAGGTACATATTGAGTGCTGCCACCCGTTCGGCACAGGGGTCCAGCACCCCGCAGGTGCTTTCGATACAAAAACCGGCGTAAATTTTCCCGTCCGCTGCCTGGATGGCACACACCACATGATGGGCGTACAGAAAAGGGGAAATTTCCCCGGGCCGGTACTGTTCGGCTGCCGCCTGATATAACTGCTCCCAGATGTCCATCGTTTCCACCCTTTCTTTAGGCTTATATATAATTGCTGTTGGGGAATATGGCCTCAAAAGACCAATCTGTTCCCGGTTTTGCACAGCCAGCAGCCCACAGTAGGGAAAAGGGGCCGAGGCAGTCCGGCCCCTCTCTTTGTGTTTTCAGTTTATATGCAGGCTTTGGAGTATGGCAGCACCTGAATGATGGGAACAGAAAAGTCCGGCTAATGAAAACCGGTAGGGTTTACTGCCTTACAGGAAGGGTTACCCGGATACTGGTGCCCTCCTCCGGGCGGGAAATCAGGGTAATCTGCCCGCCGTATTTGGCTGTGATGTGCTTGACAATGGAGAGCCCCAGGCCGGTGCCGCCCTCCCGTTTGCTGCGGCCCTTATCCACCCGGTAAAACCGCTCAAAAATCCGGGATTGGTGTTCCAGCGGGATGCCAATGCCAGTATCCGCCACACCAATGACACATTGGTAGGCGTCCGGGGAGATGCGCACCGTCACCTGGCCGTTTTCCCGGTTGTATTTAACTGCATTTTCAATCAGGTTTTTGAGAAGCTGCTGCATATCCTCGGGATAGGCCCGGTAGGTGGCGGCGCCGACAATTTCTCCGGTGATACCCCGCTTTTGCATAATGGGTTCCAGTGAATGGAAAATATCTTCACAGAGGGGGCGCAGCTCCACCTGCTCGTAAACTTCCTCCGTCTGCTTGTTTTCCAGGCTGGAAAGGCGCAGGATGTCGTCAATCAGGTTGGACATCCGCCGGGCTTCCTCCCCAATGCGCTCCAGATATTCGGCTTTTTTGGCCTTATCAGTTACCACACCGGTGGTCATCAGTTCGGTGAAGCCCTGGATGGCGGTGATGGGGGTTTTCAGCTCGTGTGATACATTGGCAATAAATTCGCTGCGCATCCGCTCCATCTGACGGGACTGGCTGACATTGGTCAGCACCACCAGGGCGGAGATGGTGTTTTCCGCCCCAAACAGGTCACCAATTACCGGGGTTACCCGGGCGGACACAATGACGCCGCTGCTGTCGGTGAGGTCTAAATCCAGCATGGAGGAGACCTCATTTTTCAGGGCGCTTTGTACAGCCCGGTGCAGGGCGGCACTGCCACAGGCCGTTTTCAGTGGGCAGCCCACCAACTCCTCCTGGATGGGAAAATAGTTATAAACCGAGCTGTTGCACTGCCGGATAACCTGCCCGCTGTCCACCACCAGCAGGCCGCTGTCCATATTGTCCAAAATATAGTAGGCCTTGCGGCGTTCCTGTTCCAGCCGCTGGCGGGTTTCGTTCAGCTGTTCGGTGAGCTGGCGGATGCCAGCGACTACCAGGGCGGTATCGCCGGAGCAGGCCTCGGCCGTAAAGGGGATATTTTCCCCGCTTTGCAGGCTGTTCAGCCGCTGGGCCAGCATGTGCATATCGGCTGTTGTACAGCCGGACTGCCTGTACCGCCGCACCGCCGCAGTCAGGGCCGCAAGGGCGAACAGTAAAAATAGGATTAGCAGTTGTTCCCCTGTCATCCAAAACGCCTCCCTCAGCCAATAAACTTGTATCCCACCGAACGGATGGTTTTGATATACCGGGGGTTTTCCACATCGTCCCGGAGCTTGGACCTAAGGGTTTTGATATGCATGTCCAATGTGCGGGTTTCCCCTACAAAATCGTAGCCCCAAATTTCGTTGAGCAGCTCATCCCGGGGAACCACCCGGCTGCTGTTTAAAAGAAGAATGCGCAGCAGTTCGTACTCCTTCAGGGTCAGTTCCACCGGGCTGCCGCCGCAGGTTACCTCGTGGTTGTCCAGGTCAATGACAATGTCGCCGCCGGTTAGCTGCCGGCGGGCAGGGGCCTTGCGCCGAAGGGCGGCCCGCACCCGGGCCGAGAGTTCCAACAGGCCGAAGGGCTTGGTAATATAGTCCTCTGCCCCCAGATCCAGGCCCTTGACCTTGTCAATCTCCTCGGATTTGGCGGTTAAAAAGAGGACAGGCACCTCCCGGGTGCGGGGCTGCTGCTTCATTTGGCGCAGGGCCTCGGTGCCATCCATCTCAGGCATCATAATATCCAGCAGTACCAGGTCGGGCAGCCGTTCCTCCAATGCAGCCAGCAGCGGAATGGCCGTTTCAAACACCACTACTTCGTATCCGTAGGATTCTAAGGTGCAGCGCAGAATTTCCCGGATATTGTCATCATCCTCGGCGGCATAGATCAGGCTGTTCATCTTGTTCCCTCCTTTGGAGCGGCAGCCCCAGTTTTTAGTTTAGTGTACAGGTCAATAGATAGCCGCAGTCGCTTTCCGGTTCCAAACTGATATTGGAGTAAACCCCGGTGGCCTCCAATGCAGTTTGAAGCTCCCGGGCATGTTCCCAGGGGGCGGAAAAGGCCGCAATAATCGTTTTCCCGGCAGTGTCCACCCGGTGAATTTCCACCTGGCGGAAGGCGGCGGCAGTATTCAGCAGGTCGGTTGGGGTGAGCAGTACAACCTCCTCGCCCCCGGCAGCGGCATCCGCCGTGGCAATGAGCAGCCGCTGCAAAAAGGCGGCGCTGCTCCCTTCGGCCAGGGTGCTGTGCAGCACCTGATAGCGGGGGTCGGCGGTAATGTAGTCCACGGTGCGTTCCCAGGCGGCGGAAACAGAGAGGTTGGCCGAAAGCCACACCCCCAGCCAGCAGATAACTACCAACAGCGCGCCCAGAAACAGCGAAACCGGCAGATAGCTGACCCGCAGCTGCCGGGTTTGGGGTGGGGCACTGGGACGAAAGGATACTGCCATTATAGCGCCTCCAGGATGTAACCGGCAACCTCTTCCGGGGTATGGGCAATGTATGCTGCGCCGGCATCCTGTAGTTCTGCCTGGCTGCCATAGCCATACAGTACGCCAATGCAGCCAATGCCAAAGGCAGCAGCCCCTTCCACATCATGCTTGCGGTCCCCCACCATCAAAGCTGTACTGGTGTCTTCTACGCCGAGCTGCCGGAGCACATGGGCGATAACCTCCGCTTTTTTGGTGCGGGCATCATCCAGCGAAGCGCCGCCTATGACAGTAAAGTAGTCTGCCAGTGCAAAGCGCTGCAAAATGGCCTGGGCAAATGGCTCCGGCTTGCTGGTGGCCACACAGAGGGTGAAGCCGGCAGCTTTCAGGGAGGAAAGCGCCTCCTGGATACCGGGATAGGGGATGTTCTTTTCCACGCCGATCTGGGCAAATAGCTCCCGGAACTGGGCCACAGCCTCCCAGGCGCGGGGTTCATCCAGGCCGTAGAACTCCTGGAACCCATCCGCCAGGGGTGGGCCAATCATCCGGCAGAGGTTTTCGTAGCTGTTTTCCTCAATGCCCTGGCAGTGCAGGGCATATTTTGCACAGGTTGTAATGCCATCCGCCGGGTCGGTAAGGGTGCCGTCCAGGTCAAAAAGGATGTACTGGTACTTGGCCAAACCATTCGCCTCACTTTCAAGTATGGTGTAATTTTTTATAGAAATGCGTCGTCATGCCAGGTTATAAATTCGGGCAGCCGGTGGTAAGTTTCAAAATAGTCCAGCGCCCGCAGCACCTGTTCTGCGGGGAGAAGGTAGGAGAGCGGGTAGAAATCCATCTGCCCGTTGGAGAGCAGGAACTCCATCTTGTTCCCATCTCCCTCTGTGCCGGTATAATCCGGGTTTCGGGAGCTAAAGCCGGAATCTCCCTCCTCCCGCAGGTACATCAGCCAGCCCCAATCCCCGTTGATTAAGGCCATCATGGCCCGTTCGTCCTCCGGGGTTTCTTGTGGACAGACCCATATTTCCTTGTATGGCCCTTTTTCCCAAATATCCATAAATCCCTTTCTGTCTGCATGGTTTTTAGCTAAAATCAGTCCATATTCCCGGTTTGGTACATCAAAACACTCAGGGCGGCCAGCGGCGCTGTTTCACACCGAAGAATCCGGGGCCCCAGCGTCACCGATTCCACCCCCTGTTCCAAAGCATAGGCCACCTCGCTCTCCTCAAAGCCGCCCTCGGCCCCCACCAGCATGCTGGCAGAGGTATGGATGCAGCCCAGGGCCTTTTGCATGGGCAGGGTGCTGCGCTCATAAAACAGCAGGGCGCTGTCCGCCTTTAACATTTCCTGCACAGCCTCCCGGAAGGGCAGCAGGGGCCGCACCTGGGGCAGGCGCCCCCGCATGCTCTGCTTGGCAGCCTCCCCGGCAATGCGGTTCCAGCGTTCCAGCTTTTTAGCAAGGCTTTTTTCGTCCGGCCGGGAAACGCACCGGTGGGTCATCACCGGGATAATTTCCCCAACCCCCAGTTCCACCGCCTTTTGTACAATCAGTTCCATCTTTTCGGCCTTGGGCAGGGCCATATACAGCCGGACAAAGACCGATGGCTCGGTGGTGCAGGGGCCGCTTTTCACCACAGTGAGAAAAACCTCCTTGGGGGAAACAAAATCGATGACACAGTCAAAGTCGGTGCCCTGCAAATCGCACAGGGTCAGGTGTTCGCCGGGCTGCATCCGCAGCGACCGGGCGATGTGGGCGGCGTCCTCCCCGGTGAGCACCGCCTTGCCCCCGGCAATATTATTGCAAAAAAATCTTGGCACGGTGGGCTACCTCTTTTCGCACAGCAGGGCCACCCATCCGGCCGATTCCCGGCGCTGGGTTACCTGGAAGGCATGCCGCTCCAAAGCGGCCAGCACATCGCCCTCCCGCTCATCAATAATGCCGGAGAGGATGATAACGGCATTTTCTGCCATGAACTGCCCCACATCCGGCAGCAGACGGATGATAACATCCGCTACAATGTTGGCGCAGACAATATCATATTTGCCGCTGACCTGCTGCACCAGGTCGCCGCAGAGGAACTCCACCCGATCATCGGTGTGGTTGATGGCGCTGTTTTCCCTGGCAACCCGCACAGCGGTGGGGTCAATCTCCACCCCCACAGCCCGTTTGCAGCCCAGTAGGGCGGAGGAGATGGCCAAAATGCCGCTGCCGCTGCCAATATCCAGTACCTGCTTGCCGGGTGCGCACTGCTGTTCCAGCAGCTGCAGGCATAGCCGGGTAGTGTCATGGCTGCCGGTGCCGAAGGCCATGCCGGGATCCAGCGTAATGACCACCTCGTCCCCGGTGCGCTCATAGCTTTCCCAGCTGGGGCAAACCACCAGCCGCTCTCCCAATTTGGTGGGATGGTAGTAGGTTTTCCAGGCGGTGGCCCATTCCTCCTGCCGGACATTCTGGGTGGAGATGGTGTTGGCAATGCCGGCGGCGGTGTACTTTTCACTTAAAAAGGCAATGGCCTCGGCCGGATTATCGTCCGGGCTGATATAGACATGAATCAGCGCCTTGGTTACATCCTTTTGCAGCAGTTCCTCGTCAATCAGGTCGATATGGGCAATTTTGGGCGCTTCGGTGCGCAGGTCGGAATAATCCTCAATGTAAATGCCGTAGGGCACCACCATCTGGGCAATGGCTGCGGCGGAATCCACAGCATCAGCAGCAATTTCTATAGTAAGTTCGGTCCAGTCCATCTTTTATCCTCCCAAAAGGTTTTTCTCTCGTTGTCCAGCTTTTTTTGCGCGCCGGCCTGTTACCATCATATCAAAAAAAGCACGGCTTCACAAGGGGAAGCGGCTCCTGGCACTAATTTAGCGGAAGCAGGAAAACAGGCTGTAAAAAGAAATAGGCCACCACAATATGCTCCCCATCCTCGCTGAGGCGAGCGCTTGGCGCATCGTGCAAGAGGAAGTTCCCAACATATTCCTCGGTGTCACAGGGCAGCAGCAGGGGGCCGAACCGCTCATACAGCCTGACACTACCCTGGTTATGCAGGCCGGTATCGTAATACTCTGCCACGAAGGTGCGGCGGGTTTGCGGCTCGGTGCACTCGATATAGGAACCGAAAAAACCGCTGACCGATAGCAGGAAGGCACCCAGTGTGATAAAGCAGGCGGCGATGGCTGCCGGCAGTTCCCGGCTGCTGTTATTGCCGGCCCACTTCCAGAGCAGGCAAAGCCCCCAGGCTGAAACAGCAAAGACATCCAGCATTAAAATATTGAGCCCCCACACCATCCATTTGATATCAAAGAAAAAGAGGATGCTGAGCGCCGCCATCACGCCTATAAGGGCGTAGTATTTTCTGCACTGCATGGTGATTCCCCCTTTTTTTACACCCAGTCTACCACAGCAGCGGGCGGTTTTCCACCAAAACCGCGTAATAATGCCGCCCCGGGTTTGAGCCAGGGCGGCGGGGTTTATTTCAGATAGGTTTCAAACCAGCGGCTAATTTCGGCCAAACGGCGCATCCGGTGCAGCGGCTTGCCGGAGCGGGAAAGCTCGTGGTTTTCCCCCTTAAACAGCACCATCTCGCTGGTGACGCCGTGGTATTTTAGGGCGGTGAACATCTCAAAGCCCTGGGAGAGCGGGCAGTTGTAGTCCTCCAACGAGTGGATAAACAGGGTGGGGGTTTTTACATTGGGGGCATATTTGAGCGGGGCGTGGTCCCACATCCGATCCAGGCCGTTCCAGGGGGTGGCGGCAAACTCTTTGGCATCGAAGGTGTAGCCAATGCAGGAGTTGCCAAAGTCGCTGATGGGGTTGCAGAAGGATCGCTGGGACACCGCCGCCGCAAACCGGGTGGTATTGCCAATGATCCAGTTGGTCATAAAGCCGCCGTAACTGCCGCCCAGCACACCCAGCCGTCCGCTGTCTATCTGGGGGTAGCACTCCAGTACATGGTCGGTAAACTCCATAAAGTCTTCAAAATCCACTGTGCCGTACTTATTTTTAATATCGGCAAATTTGGCGCCCCGGCCATCCGACCCCCGGGGGTTGCAGAAGAACACAAAGTAGCCCATGCTGGCCAGCATCTGCATTTCGTGCACAAACAGTTCCCCCCAGGCCACACAGGGGCCGCCGTGCATCGAGAGCAGGGCGGGGTACTGGTTGCCCTCCTGATAGCCAAAGGGCCGGATAACCCAGCCGTCAATCCAGGTGCCCTGGGAGTTGGTAAAGCCGCAGTATTCCGGCTGTCCCACATACTTGTCTGACAGGGCATCGGTATTCATTTGGGTGATTTGACGCACCGCCTTGCCATCAAACAGGTACAGCTCCTGCAGCTCCCCCTTTTTCATGGCTATAAACAGGATGTTTTGCCCTTTAACAGCAATGCCGTTCACAGCCCCGTCAAAGGAGAAGGGGGCAGGCAGCTCCCCGTTGGCATTCAGCAGCTTGGGGGAGCACACCTTGCCATAGGTGGACAGGTACAGCAGCCCGCCCTGATAGGCGCCCAGTGCGGCGGAGCGCCCGTAGCGGCAGTCGGTGGAGATGTTGCAGCCGATGGTGTAGTCGTTGTCCAGCACCTTTTTCAGGCCGTCCGGTGTTAGGGTGTACCAGTCGTTTTTCTCGGTGCCGCCCAGTTTGTCGCAATAAGAAGCAGCCACAAACAGTGTTTTGTCCACAAACTGCAGCTGGCCAATGCGCAGGGTGCCCTGGGGGATTACCTGGGTTAGTTTACCCTGAGGCAGATGATAGTGGTACAGGGCGTTTCGGTCATATTTGGCCTGGGTATAGGTGTAGCCGGTGAAGTAGAGGTCCTCCTTATCCGGGGATACGGCTACATTGCCCACCGAAAGGTGCAGATCGGTGAGGCGCTGGAGGCTGCCGGTGGCAGAATCGAACAAAAACAGGGTGTCCCGGTGGCCGCTGACATAGCCCACGCCGTTGTCCCAGAACGGCAGCTCCTGGATTTTGATGTAGTCCTCCTCAGCCTTCTGTTCCGCATCGGACAGCGTTTCATCCCGGTTGATATCCACATCGGCGTTTACCAGGTACAGGCTGCCGTAGAGCTTTTCCAGCTTGTTCACCGGGTAGGGGATGGTAAAGGCGGGCTCGGCCTTTTTGCTGTCGAGATGGAAATATTCATAGTCGGTTTGATAGGGCTTTTTGCTCTTTTTCTGGCAGAGGAGCACGCCGGGGCCATTGAACAGAAAGGCCCCGGATTTGCCATGGCTGGTGAGTTTTTCCACCTTCTCGGTGGCAAGGTCCAGGCAATAGAGGTTGGTTTTATAGGTGTTGCTTTTGGTGTCCTGCACTGCCACGGAAAATACGGCTTTCTCCTCAAAAGGGGAGGCCGCAATGCCGGACAGGAAACGGTAGGAGAGCAAATCCTCCTTTACAATTGGTTGCATATTCATTCCTCCATGTATAATTTGCTGGGTTTATGCAGTCCGCCGCACCGATTTTTGGGGGCGGGCCGGGGTTTTCCATAGAATAGGCAGATGTGCATATAATAGTTATACTATTCTTGCAGATTAGCTGAACTGCAATGAAAAACCACTGAATACAAGCGGATTGTACCACGAAACACAAAATTTTGCAATAGAGATATACATATTTTGTTGAATATTTATTCAAAACTTTTCTTGACAAAAGCCAGTCTCAGGTATATGATAATACATATTACAGAAGCTCGATGTAGATTGAATAATTATTCATAACTTGATGGGGGGTAAAACAGTGCTTCGTTATACGCTAAAGCGTTTGGCTGTGGGGGTTTTGACCCTTGCCGCTCTGGCAACCATAACATTTTTCTTAATGAAGATTATTCCCGGCTCGCCGTTTGGCGGGGAGCTGGCCCAGCTCTCCCCGGAGGTACGGGAGATGCTCTATGCCCAGTATAATCTGGATAAATCCATTCCGGAGCAGTTTTTCATCTATATCCGCAATGCCATCACCGGCGATTTTGGCGAGTCGATGACCCGGAAGGGCACCGCTGTCGCTACCATTATCTCCCGCTGCCTGCCCGCTACCATGAAGCTGGGCTTTGCAGCCTTTGTCACCGCTATTGTGGTGGGGGTGCTGCTGGGTGTAATAGCCGCCTTTACCAAACAGAGGTGGGTGGAAAACCTGGTGATGTTTTTTGCCACTATCGGCGTGAGTGTGCCCAGCTTTTTGTATGCTATTATGCTGATGATTGTGTTCGGCGTTGTGCTGGGCTGGCTGCCCATCATCGGGCTGAAAACGCCGCTGCACTACATAATGCCCGCTTTCTCGCTGGCGCTGTATCCCATTTCCATGATTACCCGGCTGGTGCGCAGCAGCATGAAAGAGGTCATGAAGCAGGATTACATTGTACTGGCCAAGTCTAAGGGGACCCCAACAGGCAGGATTATCCTGGGCCATGCGCTGAAAAACTGCCTGATTCCGGTGGTAACCTATGCCGGCCCGCTGCTGGCCTTTCTTATTACCGGCTCGTTTGTAATTGAGAACCTGTTTTCCATCCCGGGCATCGGTTCCGAATTTGTCAACAGTGTTACCAACCGGGACTATACCATGATAATGGCGCTGACTATCCTGTTTGGCTCTTTTATCATTGTGGTAAACATTCTCACCGATATGCTGGTGGCGTTTATCGACCCCAGGGTGAAGCTGGATAAAAAATCTGCTTAGGAGTGCATTATGGAACAGATACAGAATATAGAAGGGCTGCAGCTCACCCCGGATCTGTTTGAACCGCTGAGCGAAGCCGAAAAAAACAGCGAATTTATTGCGGCGGCCCCCCGGACCTACCTCAGCGACGCCTGGCACCGGTTTAAGGAAAACAAGCTGGCCCTGTGCGGGTTGGTGTTCCTGCTGATTATGGTAGTAATGGCCATTGTTGTGCCCATGCTGTCCCCCTATTCCTATGAACAGATGGACTATGGCGCCATCAACCTGCTGCCCTGTACCGAGCACCCGATGGGCACTGACAAGTTTGGGCGGGATATTTTTGTCCGCGTCATGTATGGCGCCCGCATCTCGCTGCTCATCGGCTTTTCCTCGGCCTTTATCTGCCTGGTAATTGGTGTGGTGTACGGCGGTTTTTCCGGTTACATCGGCGGCAAGGTGGATATGGTGCTGATGCGCATTGTGGATATTCTCTATGCCATCCCCAATCTGCTGATTGTTATTCTAATCATGCTGGTGTTTGGCTCCAATGTGGGGTCCATTATGATTGGCATCTGCCTCACCTCCTGGATCGGTATGGCCCGGCTGGTGCGCGCCCAGGTTATGTCGCTGAAGGAGCAGGAATTTGCACTGGCGGCCTATGTACTGGGGGCTTCCACCCCTCGGATTCTGTTTAAGCATCTGATTATCAACTGTATGGGCTCCATTATTGTCAATGTGACGCTGCTGGTGCCGTCGGCCATCTTTACCGAGGCGTTTCTCAGCTTTGTCGGAATTGGCATTTCGGCTCCGGCCGCCAGCTGGGGTACTCTGGCCAACGAGGCCCGTACTCTGATTGAAAGCAGCAACCCCATCCAGATTATCTGGCCCATCCTGGCTATCTGCCTGACCATGCTGTCGCTGAACTTTATCGGGGACGGCGTCAGCGATGCCTTTGACCCCAAGAAGAAGTAGGAGTAACAGCGTATGAGTTTGCTTGAGATAAAAAACCTGACCACTAGCTTTTCCACCGAGCAGGGCAGCGTGCAGGCGGTGCGTGGCATCAGCCTGGCGGTGGACCAGGGGGAGATTGTGGGCATTGTGGGGGAATCCGGTTCGGGCAAAAGCCAGTCCATGTATTCGGTGATGGGCCTGCTGAGCGAAAATGGCAGGGTGGAGGAAGGCTCCATCCTGTTTGACGGCAAGGAAATCAGCCCCAAATACTTTGATGGAAACGAAAAAGCCTACGAAAAATATATGGAGAGTATCCGGGGCAACACCCTGTCGATGATTTTCCAGGATCCCATGTCCTTCCTGAACCCGGTGCTTACCATTGAAAAACAGCTGGTGGAGCCGCTGAAAAACCACCGGAAAATCCCGGCGGCAGAACTGCACCAGCGGGCAGTGGAGCTGCTCACCCAGGTGGGCATCCCCTCCCCGGAGGAGCGGCTGAAGCAGTACCCCCATCAACTGTCCGGCGGCATGCGCCAGCGTGTGATTATTGCCATAGCGCTGGCCTGCACCCCCAAGATGATTATAGCGGACGAACCCACCACCGCCCTGGATGTGACCATCCAGGCCAAGATTATTGAACTGATAAAGGAGCTTAAGGAAAAGACAGGCTCCGGCGTTATCCTCATCACCCATGACCTGGGGGTGGTGGCCAGTGCCTGCAGCCGCATTTACATCATGTATGGCGGCAAGATTGTGGAAACCGGCCTGGCGGATGAGATTTTTTACAGCCCGCAGCACCCCTATACCCAGGGGCTGCTGGCCTGTGTCAACAACCCGGAGAGCGATAACGAGCTGCAGCCCATTCCTGGCTCCCCGCCCGATTTAATTTCCCCGCCGGCGGGCTGCCCGTTTGTGGACCGCTGCAGCCAGGCCATGAAGATATGCAAGCAGTACATGCCCAGGGAGAAAAGGCTCAGCGAAACACACGGCGTCAGCTGCTGGTTGACCGAGAAAGGGGGGATATAGATGGAACAGCCCATCCTGAGAGTGGAGGGACTGAAAACCCATTTCCCAGTGGGTGGCGGCCTGTTTGCCAAAAAGCAGGTGGTAAAAGCGGTCAACGAGGTGTCCTTCCAGGTGATGCAGAACGAAACCTTTGGCCTGGTGGGGGAATCGGGCTGCGGCAAATCCACACTGGGGCGCACCCTGGTAAAGATTTATGAGCCCACAGCCGGAAAAATTGAGTTTATGGGCAGGGATGTCGGCAGCCTGAGCGGGCAGGAGCTCCAGGAATTTCGCCGGAATATGCAGATGATTTTCCAGGACCCATACGCCTCACTGAACCCCCGTATGACTGTGGGGGAGATTATCCGGGAACCCATGGATATACATAACATCGGCTCCCCGAAGGAACGGGAGGAGAAGGTGAGCAGCCTGCTGGAAACCGTGGGCCTGAAACCAGACCATGTGCGCCGCTATCCCCACGAATTTTCCGGCGGACAGCGGCAGCGTATCTCCATCGCCCGCACCCTGGCGCTGGACCCGAAATTTATTGTCTGTGATGAACCCATCTCGGCGCTGGATGTATCCATCCAGGCACAGATTATCAATCTGTTGGAGCGCATCCAGCAGGAGCGGGGTATCTCCTACCTGTTCATCGCCCATGACCTGGGGGCGGTGAAGCACATTTCCCAGCGGATTGGCGCCATGTATCTGGGCAGCTTGGTGGAGGTGGGGGAGAGCAGCGAGCTGTACCATAGGCCGCTGCATCCCTATACCCAGGCGCTGCTTTCTTCCATTCCCATCCCCGACCCGGAGCGGATGCGTAGCCGCCCTGGCCTGCAGCTGGACGGGGATATCCCCTCCCCGCTGGATATTCCATCCGGCTGCCCGTTCCGCACCCGCTGCCCCCATGCTACCCAGCGCTGTGCGGAGGAAAAACCCCAGCTGAGGCAGGTGGGCAGCTCCCAGGTTGCCTGTCACCTTTATGAATAAACCTTTGTTAAAGTAAGGAGAGTTTGAGATGAAGAAAAAAATACTTTCCCTGCTTCTGGCCCTTACCATGGCAGTTGGCGCATTGTCTGGCTGCAGTAAGGAACAGGGCGACGCAGGGAACAATGGGGAAGCCCCCGCCCAGGAGATTACAGTGGCTATTGCCTCCAGCTTTGCCACACTGGATCCGGCCCTGATGAGCACCACCCACATGGCCAATGTGTATTATAACACCGGAGCCTCTTTCTTCCGCAGTGATGCAGATGGCATCCTGCAGAATGAGCTGGGGGAGAGCGTGGAAAAGTCGGAGGACGGCCTGACCTACACCTTTAAAATTAAGGACGGCCTGAAGTGGTCGGACGGCGAGGCGCTCACCGCCGAGCATTTTGTATATGGTATCAAGCGCACCATTGGCTATGGGCCGGATAACGCCTATGCCAAGCGCAACCTGGTGAATTTTGTAGCCGGTGCCCAGGAGGCTGCCGATGCCGCCGCCGATGTGGCGGATATGGAGAATGTAGGGGTCAAGGCGCTGGATGAAACTACCTTCCAGGTGACACTGAGCACCCCCTGCCCCTACTTTGAGCGGCTGTTCTCCAGCAACATCACCGCCCCGGTACGCCCTGACTTTGCCCCGGAGCATCAGAGCGCATGGTCGGTGGATGGCACCTATCCTGCAATCGGCGCCATGATGCTGGAATCCATCAGCCCAGAGGAGGAGGCAGTGCTGGTAAAGAACCCCAACTACTGGAATGCCGACGCCATTACCCTGGAGAAGGCCACCTTTGTGGTAATGCCCGATTCCACTGCACAGCTCAACGCCTTTAAGTCCGGCGCCATTGATATTGCCCTGAGCGTTCCCACCGAAACAGCGGACAACAGCCAGTATGCCGATAATTTCTACAAGCCGGATAAGTATGTGTCCAGCTATTTTGTACTGCTCAATGGCGGCCCGAAGAACAATATCCCTGCCCTGAAGGATGAAAATGTGCGCAAGGCTTTGGCCTTGGCCATTGATAAGGACACCATGCTGGGCATTCTGGGCGGCAATGGCTACAATATCCGTCTGGATGGCTTTATCCCGTATGGCTTTGAGGAGAACGGCGCCGATTACCGGGCGGCCAAGAGCTACTCTGAGTTTAACCTGGAGGAGGCCCGGACACTGATGGAGGCCGCCGGCTATTCGGAAGAAAACCCCTTGAAATTTGAGTACCTCTATTCCAACGGGCAGTTCCATGCCGACCTGGCCCAGATTCTGGATCAGATGTGGTCCCAGATCTATGTGGATGTGGAGCTGAAAGTGGTAGAGCAGGGCGTGTTCTATGACTATGTGGACAACGGCGACTTTACAGCCTGCCGCTATGCAAACAATGACAGCACCGACCCGCTGTGCTATTTCCAGATTTTCACCACCGATTCTCAGATTGACGGCTGCCAGTCCATCGCCGACCCAGTGCTGGATGCAATGGTGCAGGAGGCTTACAGCATTACCGACCCCACTGCATATATGGCCAAGCTGCATGAGATTGAGGACTACATGGTGGGCGAGAAGCAGTATATTATCCCGCTGCTCACCCAAATTCCCGTTGTGCTGGTTCAGTCCAATGTGGAAGGGCTGTGGACCAACACCACCGGCACCCCGTTTGTAGGCAACATTACAGTAAAGTAGGTGTTTTCCGCCAAAGCTCAAAATCCCCCTGTGTTATAACAGGGGGATTTTTGCTGTCCTGTATTGCCATTCCGTGCTATTTTTAGTAAGATGAAGGGGAAAGAGAGCAAAGGAGGAAAGGATATGGATATGCAGATTCGGAAGGCCACAGAGCGGGATATGGACGGGATAGAGCAGCTTTACAATGCCCTGAACGACTACCTTGCCCGGCCGGAGGTGGAAAACGGCCCCCGTTGGAGCCGGGGGGTCTACCCGCTACGAGAGCATGCCCAGGAGGGGCTGGACGCCGGGGAACTGTATGTGGCCACCATCCAGGGAAGGATAGCGGGCACAGTAATCTATCTTTCCCAGCAGGGGGAGGAGTACCGGCAGGTAAATTGGCAGCTGCCCTATGATGCCCCGGCGGTGGTTATCCACATCCTGGCGGTGCATCCCGACTATCTGGGCTGCGGTGTGGGCACTGCCCTGCTGGACTATGCCGCAGTGGTGGGCAGAGAGCGGGGCGCGCAGGCGGTGCGGCTGGATACCTATGAGGAGAACCACTCGGCTGCCCGGCTGTACGAAAAGTGCGGTTTTTCCTACCGGGGGCTGCTGGACCTGGGGCTGGAAGAAATTTATGGCCTGAAGTGGTATAGGATTTATGAAAAACTGCTGTGAATAGTATACTATTCGTATAAACTTCTTTATTTATATGTTATTGGGATATTGCCAGGTTTTTATTGCTGGCAATAGGTTGAAAGCAAACAGATGGAGGGCAACAGGGCTGGATAACAGCCTGGAAGGGGTGTAAAACATCATGAAGAAACGAATCAGGCGCATATCAAACGGCTTGGCAGTGGTTATTGCTTTGATAATGGTTTTCAGTTTATCTGCCTGCAATCAGGCGGGCGGTGCAGGAGCAAAATCCCTGTATGCACAGGGCCTGGAAGTTGTCC
The DNA here is from genome assembly GCA_948473085.1 of uncultured Clostridia bacterium. GTDB lineage: Bacteria > Bacillota > Clostridia > Oscillospirales > Ruminococcaceae > Avimicrobium. The sequence goes on along the minus strand of CAOKWH010000009.1, from coordinate 5,685 downwards.
AGCTGATGTCAGAGATGGCGCAAAGCGAGGAATATGTAAAATTTTACACCGGAAGTGATGAAATCGGCTCTATGATCCAGACTATCGGAAGCGGCGATTTTGCTTCCCCCCAGGCGGTGTATGCCATTTCCGTAGCGGATGAAAACCTTTCGGCTATCGTGGGGCTGGGCAACCTGGACGGTGTTTCAGAAAAACTACAGGGCTTCCTGAAGCAGAGGGTTCTCGCCTCCCTGGTGACGCAGGTCAATGCCATGGGCGGTACAGAGAGTTTAGCTGCATCCAGTATCTGTACTGCCGGAAAAATCTTTGTCAATGAGGGTGCCACAGAGGATGTAATCTATCTCTATGTCTATGAAAATGCCGCTCCCGTTGCGGTGACCTTCACCGTAGGTGAAAACCAAGCGGTATCTGCAAGCGGCATGTTTATCCTGTATGACGGTTTTACTTGTGGATCGGCAGAGGAAATCAAGTCCTTCTTCCAATATATTACGGTTGAGGTGTCGGAGGTTTTGCCGGAACAAGAATAGCAGGGCTTTCCTTTCGGGTGCAACTGCCTGTACTCTCTGCCAAAACAAAAACTCCCCGGAATATCCAGGGAGTTTTTTACATAAAGTATAAATTTTATTCGCCCAGGAACTTGACAGCAACGCCAGCTAAGAACTCGGTGCCCATGCGCAGGGCCTCCTCGTTCAAGGTGAACTTGGGGTGATGGTTGGGCATCATGCCGTCGGGGCCGTCAAAACCGGCGCCGAAGAAGGCGTAGAAGCCGGGGAAAGCATGTACAAAATCGGCAAAGTTGTCCGAGCCCATCATCTTGGGGGCCTGGATGGCGGTCATGCCGTCGATATTCTCCACCACTTCCCGGGCCTTGGCAATGCAGTCGGCGTGGTTTACCACCGGGATGGTGTTGCCCCGCTTGTAGGTCAGGGTGGCGGTGGCGCCGTAGGAGGCGGCAATCTTCTCGCTGATGTCCTGAATCAGCTCCAGTGTCTTGTCCAGGGCCTCCTCCTTAAAGTAGCGGATGGTACCCCGCATAACGGCAGTTTCGGGGATGATATTGTCCGCTGTGCCAGCGTGGAAGTAGCAGGGGCTGACAACCACCGGCTCCAGGGTATCCAGGCGGTTGACCAGCAGCGAGGTTACCCGCAGGAGAATTTCGGCCAGGGGCTTGATGGGGTCGATGGAGGCTGCCGGCATGGATCCATGGCCGCCCTTGCCGCGTACCTCAACCTCCCAGTTGCAGGCGCCGGCCATCGAGGGGCCTGCTGTGAGGCTGATGAGGCCGGTGGGCAGAATGGCTGTAATGTGCTGGCCAAAGGCGTAGTCCACGCCGCCCTTTGCCTTCAGGTACTCCACAATGTCCCGGGCGCCGATGCCCACTTCCTCGCCCTTCTGGAAGCAGAGGTAAACCTGGCCGTTCAGTTCGTCCTTGTGGTCGCACAGGATGCGGGCGGCGCCCAGCAGCATGGCCACATGGGTGTCATGGCCGCAGGCGTGCATACAGCCGTCAATCTCGGATTTAAACTCCACATCGGCCTCCTCCTGCACCGGCAGGGCATCAATATCAGCACGCAGGGCAATCTTCTTGCCGGGGCGGCCGGTGTCCAGCAGGGCCACAATGTTGGTGCCGGCTACCCGCTCGTAGGGCAGGCCCATGGCGTCCAGCTCCTTTTCGATGCGCTGGCAGGTCCAAACCTCCTGGTCGGACAGCTCAGGGTGGCGGTGCAGTTCGTGCCGCAGGGAGATGACATACTCCTTGTACTTTTTGGCGTCTTCTTTAATATTTATCATAGGGAATCTGTCCTTTTATAGTATTTAGCGGGCAGCCGCTATTCCAAAATTGTACACTTAAACCAACAGCCTGTCAACCGCCTAACAGCCTGAGCGGTCAAACGCGTTTTTCAGCTTGGCAATGGCCTTTTTTTCAATACGGCTGACATAGCTGCGGGAAATACCCAGCCGGTCGGCTGTTTCCTTTTGGGTGTGGGGGCGGGTGCCTGCCAGGCCGTAGCGCAAAAACAGGATTTCCTGTTCCCGGGAGGAAAGGTTGCGCCGGATAAAGGTGTGCAGCTGTTCCGAGCGGATGGAAAGGTCGATATCGTCAAAAATATTGTGTTCGTCCGCCATAATATCCCCCAGGGTCAGGGCGTTGCCGTCCTTATCGGTATCAATGGGGTCGAACAGGTACACATCCTGCACCGTCTTTTTCCTGGCGCGAAAATGCATTAAAATCTCGTTTTCGATACAGCGGCTGGCATAGGTGGCAAAGCGGGTGCCCTTATCCACATCAAAGGTGGATACCGCCTTGATAAGCCCAATGGTGCCAATGGAAATCAGGTCGTCCTGATCCTTCATGTTGGAGTAATATTTTTTTATAATGTGGGCCACCAGCCGCAGGTTGTGTTCAATCAGCTTATTTTTGGCGGCGGCATCGCCATTTTTTACGGCAATCAGGCATTCCCGTTCCTCCTTGGCGGAAAGGGGTTTGGGAAAGGAGCCGCCTCCTGTAATGTGCAGCGCAAAAAAGATAAAGTTCCCCAGCGCCAGGGGCAAAAGTAACGGATACATAGTAACAAACACCTCCGCTAATCTATATGAACAAAGGCTGCTTTTACTGCCTGGACACTTTGCTATATTTTTTCTGCCGGCGCACAGCTTGCAGGAATTTGCCGGAAATAGTATAATAAAAGCTACAAAGCATTTTTGAAAAACCCCTGCTGTCGGATGAAACAGCGGGAAGAGGATAGGGAAAAGGGAGAGGGAAATTGGCACAGACAACGAATAAAAACAGGACATGGATTACCGGGGCGGCGCTGCTGCTCCTTTTGCTGTTCGGCTACCTGCCGGCCCCAGCGGGGATGACCCCGTCGGCCATGCGGGTAATTGGCATTTTTGCAGGCACGCTGCTGCTCTGGCTTACAGTATCCATCGATTGGCCCAGCCTGCTTTGCATGGCGGCGCTGGCGGCAGTGCCGGAACTGGGGATGGGGGCCATTCTCTCCTCCTCGTTTGGCAACGCCACCTTTGCCTTTTTGATGTTCACCTTCATGTGTACCTATGCCCTGTCCCAAACCGCCTTTGTGCGCCGGTGCGCCGTGTGGTTTGTGTCCGGGCGCTGGGCGGGGCGGGGGCCATGGCAGTTTACGCTGCTGTTCTTTTCCTCCATCCTGCTGCTGGGGCTGTTCATCTCTCCCACCGTGCTGTTTGTGCTGTATCTGCCCATTATTGAGGAGATCTACCAGGTGCTGGGCGTCCAGAAGGGGGAAAAGTCCGCCTCGATGCTGATGATGGGCCTGGTGTTCTGCTGCGGCATCTCCTCCGGTATGACCCCCATTGCCCATGTGTTCCCGCTGATGGCAATGGAGTTCTACCACACCTCCACGGGGTTGGCCATCGACTATGCCGCCTATATGGCTTTTGCTATTCCAGTGGGTGTTTTGGCGGCGGCGGCCATGCTGCTGCTGTTCCGCTTTGTGCTGCGCCCCGACCTGAGCACCCTGGACCCCAGGGGGGCAGCCGGCCTGCGGGAGGGCCTGCAGCCGATGGACCGCCGGGAAAAATGGGTGCTGGCTATCTTTCTGCTGGTGGTGGCGCTGTGGGTGGTGCCCAGCATGGTGGAGCCGGTGTTCCCGGAGTTTTATGCCTATATCAATGCCTTTGGCACTGCCTATCCGCCGCTGCTGGGGGCCGTGCTGCTCTCCCTTATTACAGTGGAGGGCAGGCCGCTTTTGCAGTTTAACGAGGCCATGACTAAGGGTGTGCCTTGGGCCAGCCTGATTATGTGCGCCGGCACGCTGGCGGTGGGTTCCGCCATGACCAACAAGGCCATCGGCCTCACTGCCTGGCTTTCCCAGGCCATCGGCCCGGTGGCCGCCGGCCTGGCCCCCGCCATGGTGGTGCTGCTGTTTGCCGTATGGGCGGCGGTGCAGACCAATTTTTCCTCCAATATGGTAACCGTTTCGGTGGTAACGGCCATTGCGGTGCCCATCTGCCTTTCGATGGGGGGCAGTGTCAATGCGGCGGCGGTGTGCTCCATTATTGGGCTGTTGGCCTCCTACGCCTTTGCCACCCCGCCGGCCATGCCCTGCGTGGCTATTGCAGGCAGCAGCGGCTGGACCACAGCCGGTGCGCTGGTGCAGTACGGCTTTATGCTCATGGCGCTTTCGGTGCTCATTGCTGTGTTTGTGGGCTATCCCATTGCTGGGCTGGTGATGTAGCAAAAAAAGGCCGGGCAAGAAATTTTCTAAAAAAGGGGTTTAGTTTTCCTTCAGGCGTCCGAAAAGGGTAATTGAACGGCAAGAGAGAGCTGTTTAAACAGCCAGAGCGGCACTGTGCCGGCAGATGGATTGCCTATAAGCACAGGCTTTGGCGCCTTTATTACTTTGGTTTTCGGCTGCTTCCTGCATTGGCGCGCGATGTGGGGAGCGGCGGGAAATAAATACAAAACAACATGGGCCGATAAGGGGCAAGGATGCCCTTTACCAGGCGGCTTAGGATGGCCGCCGGCGACCCGAATAACACGGAGGTATTTATCATGGGAATGGTTGTAAGAACCAACACAATGGCACTCAACGCATATCGTCAGTTGGGTATGAACAACAGCGCAGTATCTAAGAGCCTGGAGAAGCTGTCCTCTGGTTTCCGCATCAACCGTGCGGGCGATGACGCAGCCGGCCTGGCAATCAGTGAGAAGATGAAGGCCCAGATCACCGGTCTGGAAACCGCATCCTCCAACGCGCAGGATGGCATCAGCCTGATTCAGACAGCAGAAGGTAACCTGAACGAGGTACACTCGATGCTGAACCGTATGGTAGAGCTGGCAACCAAGTCTGCCAACGGCACCTACACCAGCACTGAGCGCGACGCTCTGCAGGATGAAGTAAACGCACTGCTGGACGAAATCAACCGTATCAGCCAGTCCGCCAACTTCAACGGCACCAAGCTGCTGGATGGCACCATGGGCCTGAACAAGGAAGCTTTCACCATCGGTGATACCGGCGCTGTTGCTGCTGCTCCTGGCAAGGATCTGACAAACAAGCTGACCCTGCCCACCGATGGTAGTGCTGCTGCAGGCAATGTTGCTTTCCACCTGGGTGGCAAAAATGTTGCACAGGTTAATCCCTCTTTTGCTATCGATGTAGCTGATATTAAAATCACTGCTGCAAAGGATAACGCTGTAGCTACCCTCTCGGTTGGCGGTGCTACTATCGACATCACTCTTGCCAATCAGGATGATGTGCTGAGCGGTTCCGACCTGGCTAACGCTATTGTTGCCGCTGGTACAGCTGGTAACGATACCAATTATGCTGGTACTGGTCTGGCAGCTACCGATAAGGTAGTAGATGTTGGCGGCGCAGTATTTAAGATGACTGCTGATGGCACCAAGGTGAACTTTGAGTATGTTGCTCAGAAGACTGGTGCTGACGCTGAAGCTACTCTGGACACCACTCTTGATGCAACTAAGGCTGAGGCTATCAACAATGTTATCGGTTCTGCCGTTAGTATCACTGCAAAGACTGCCGGTGATGTTACTACAACCGGTGCTGTTCACCACAACACCATTAATGTTACACAGGCTGTTGGCAAGGTTGACGGCGCCCGCGCTGGTATGGATGTTACACTGACTGCTGATGTAGTTAAGCCTGGCAACACCATCACTATTGATGGCAAGACCTTTAACTTTGT
>CAOKWH010000008.1 GCA_948473085.1 uncultured Clostridia bacterium | reverse complement strand
GCCTTGATCTTCTGATAGCGTTCCCGGCTCTTGACCCGATGCCGGTGCAGGGAAGTCTGCCGCTTTTCTTCCTCCGGCGTCAGTTCCGGGGCGGGGAGGTCAAACCGCCCGATAAACTTTAGGTAAATCTCGACCTTCTGGGTCCGGCCGCCGTCTATCTTTTCCGGGGCATGGACGATGATCTGCTCAATAAACTCGTTGATCAAACGAGCAAAAGGAGCTTGAAACAAAAATCCGGCAGCTTCATGAAACGATGGAAGCCGCCGTACAGACCGCAGCGGACGCTGAAAAGTGGATTGCCCTGATGAAACAGTATGTCAACCCTGTGGAGCTGACCGCCGAACTTCTGAACACTCTAATTGAAAAAATAACCGTCCACGAAGCTGTCAAGGGCGAGGACGGAAGCCGTGAGCAGGAAGTAGAAATCTACTACCGCTTCATCGGCAAAATCGATTGACCTTTCTTTTTTACCCAACAATATCTTTAACTAAGGGAAACGGGGTAGTCGTATCCGGATTTTTCCAGATTGGTCATGCTAAGCGATTTTTTTGACATGACTTTAGATGAACTTGTACGGGATATTGATGTGCAGGAAGTAAGGGAAAATTCTTTTACAAAGGAGAAGATAGATGCTATCTATCGGGTTTCCCAAGATGTGGACTCCATTCTTCAAAATAGGATTTTTCAAGATATTATAAAAGGGATAAAATGGTTTATAGTGGGTAGTTTTATATTTCTATGTGTTGTTATTGCAGTTTCACTGATACTGCACTTTATCTATCCAGAATCCAATATAATTTGGCGTACCTATTAACTGTATGCTCCGCACTAATTTCTGCTAAGAAGTCTTTGTTAACATGTGGTGAGATGGAGCAGACAGCGGCAAAATATCCGCTGAATACTTCACAGAAGAAAAGATTAACCTACCCCACAATACCCCATAATGAACACCCGATTAAGTAGACGGATAGGAATAATATTTTAAAATATTCCGATTTATTATTTTAGGTAGGCAGAAACAGGGTATTTTCTTTCAGATGGAAGGCGGGTGCAGGAGTGGACAAAAGCCCTGAGTTATTGTATAATTTACCCAAAAACAAGCACAAGGAGGTTTTGAGGAATGACCGTTTACGAAGCAATTCAGCAGCGAAAGAGTATCCGGGATTTTGAGGACAGACAGGTGGAGCCGGAAAAGGTGCAACGCATTTTAGAGGCTGGTAACCTGGCTCCCACAGCCCGGTGCAGCAATGCCAACCGCATGATTGTGGTGGATACCCCCGAGCTGAAAGCCAAGGTGCAGGAGGCCTGCATGGGCCAGGAGCTGATTGGCAAGGCGCCGATGGTGCTGGTTGTCTGCTCCGACAGTGTGCGGGAGATGGGCTGTAAGCAGCGGGCCTCCACTGTGGACTGCTCCATTGCCCTTTCCTTTATGATGTTGGCCGCCACACAGGAGGGCCTGGGCACTTGCTGGATTGGTGGGTTCACCCAGGAGCCACTGAAAGCTGCCCTGAATATCCCTGATGAGTACGATGTGGTTGCCCTGACCCCCCTGGGCTATCCTGCCGAGGAGGGTCGCCCCAGAAACCGCAAGCCGCTGGAAGAAGTAGTCTATAAAAATAACTGGAACCCCTATTTCTAAAGATAGGCAGAACAACCCCCGGAAGCTGCAAACTTCCGGGGGTTGCCACAAGTGGGGGATTTACCCAAGGATAACATCGGCTACATACAGGCCGTTGGCTGCCGCCTGGGAGAGCGACCGGGTAATACCTGCGCCGTCGCCAATGGCATAGATGCCTTGGGTGCCGGATAACTGGAAGTTTTCACACTCCGGCCGGGCGGAATAGTATTTGCACTCAATACCATACAGCAGGGTATCATAGTTGGCGGTGCCTGGGGCAATTTTGTCCAGGGCATGGAGGGTTTCCACAATGTTGTCCAACTGGCGCTTGGGCATACAAAGGCTCAGGTCGCCGGGCACTGCATCCAGGGTAGGGCGGGTGTAGGACTGGGCCAGCCGCTTCTCATCGGTGCGCCGACCGTTCATCAAGTCGCCCAGGCGCTGCACCAGCACACTGCCGCCGCTGATTAGGTTGGCCAGCTTGGCCACATGCCGGGCATACTCGATGGGGGAATTAAAGGGCTGGGTAAAGCGGATGGTGGAGAGCAGGGCAAAGTTGGAATTTTCTGTCTTTTTCTCCCTGCCGCGGTAGGCGTGGCCGTTAACTGTGAGGATGCCGTTGGTATTTTCAGTTACCACCTTGCCCCGTTCATTAAAGCAGAACATCCGGGTGGTGTCGCCATACTGTTTGGAGCGATAGAGCACCTTGGGTTCGTATATTTTTTGGGAGAAATGCTCCCATACCATAGCAGGCAGCTCCACCCGCACACCAATATCCACCTGGTTGTTCTTCAGCGGGATGCCGTTTTTATTGCACCAGTTTGAAAAGAAGCCCGAACCTGCCCGGCCCACAGCAAAGATAATGGTATCGGCCGTAAAGGTATGGGTGCCCTCTGCATCCCGGGCTGTCACAGTGTGCCGCTCCTTGTCTACATCCGTTACTTCGGTCAGGGTATGGATGTCCGCCCGGTTTCGCAGCGAGTCAATCAGGCGCACCATTGTTTCAAAGTTGGCATCGGTTCCCAGGTGTTTGATCTGGGCCTGCTGCATATGTAGGTCCTGTTCCAGGCAGAGGCGCTTGAGCTCGTCATTGGGCTGGAAGCGTTCGGTGGTGGCGCCGTGCCGGGTTAAAATGCCGTCCGCCTGTTCAATGTAGTCCAGCACAACATCCGGCGCCAAAAAATCGGTGAGCCAGCCGCCGTATTCGGTGGAGATAACATACTTGCCGTCCGAAAAGGCACCGGCGCCGGCCAGGCCTTCCATAATGGCGCAGGGTTCGCACTTGATGCACTTTTTCACCTTACCGGTTACAATGGGGCAGAGGCGCTCCCGAATATCCCGGCCCTTTTCCATCAGGCAGATGGAAAGGCCGGGGTTTTGCTCGGCCAGACGATAGGCCGCCATCAGGCCGCCAATGCCTCCGCCCACAATGGCAATGTTATACTTTGTTTGAAAACACATTGCAGCTAACCTCCATTAAAAAAAGCCCAGGGGGATCTGTTTCCTTTCCCCCGGGCTGGTGTTGTCCGGCCAGGGTGTTACTCAGCCTGTCTGCCGGTTTTATCCTTATAGATAGTGTGATAGACCGAGAGGGTATAATTCGCCAGAGCTTCGGCGCCGCTGTCCTTCACAAACCGGGTAACCCGATCCCGCAGGGCAGATAGCTGTTCCGGGTCCATATCCCGCACCATGCGCAGTTTGCGGCCCAGTTCCTCCGGGGAGTTGAACAGAAAGCCGTTGCGGCCCTCCACCACCTGGTTGGCGTTCAGTGGATCCAGCCGCTGGAACACCGGTAGGCCGGCAGCTTCCCCTTCCAACATGGAGATGGAGTTGGTGTCCGAGAGGGAGGCGGTAACATATACATCGCACACTGCCAGATAGGGGGGCAGCTCCTGATGCTGGATAGCTCCGGTAAAGGTGACCATATCGGCAATACCCAGCTGCCGGGCCTGCTCCTCCAGCTCAGGGCGGCTGGGGCCATCCCCAACAAGAAGCAGGTGAATGCCATCTTCCGGTTTTATCTCCTTGGCCCAGTAGTCCAGCAATACATCCACGCTTTTCTCACGGCCCATCCGACCCACAAAACAGGCAATCATCCGATGCCCGTCCAGTTGATATTGCCGCTTTACAGCGGCTATCTGTTCCGGTGTAATGCTTTCCCGGCGGAAGCTGTCCAGTTCCACTGCATTGGGGATGATATTTACCTTTTTAGTTATGCCCACCTCCCGGAAATAAACACTGCCTTTTTCCGAAGGGCTGGTCAGCGCCTGGGCGGTCAGGGCAAAACGCCGGGTATAGCGGTGGGATACATTCCGGGCCAACCGGGCCAGGTGCTTGGGGGCGACATAATAGACATAGTCGTCGTACATGGTGTGCAGGGTGTATACCAGCGGCACCTTGAGCTTGTGCGCAATGTGTATGCCGGAAATACCCATGGAAAATTCGGTGTGGATGTGGATAATATCAGGCTTGAACTGTTCCAGCAGTTTAAGCCTGGTGGAACTGAGCGGGGAGGCCAGGCCGTAATTGTATATTTTTTTCACTCTGATAGCCGGGCAGTGCAGCACGCCGTCCTTTATAAAGTGGTGGCGGGTATCCGGGTCGGATGTAACCACCAGCACCGTGTGCCCCAGCTGTTCCAGCCCCTCCTTGAGTATTTTGACATGGGTGACAACCCCGTTTATATATGGCAGGTAAACCTCGGTGAACAATGCAATTCTCACTGTTTACACTCCTTGTTAAAGGGTATTTTCAGGCATTTTTAACCATTATCGGCCTGAAAGCGATTAAAGTATAGCACAAAAAGCGCTTTAATACAACAAATTCAGGGTTATATTTTTGTTACAGCTAAATTTGGCCGGTGACGAAATACTATTTGAATAACCCCCGCCTGTAATATATAATAGAGGTAAAGTTATCTTTGGCATGCGCCAAAGTGCCTATGAGAGGAGTAATCAAAATATGGCTACTGCTTATGAAGTTACCTTGGATAAAATTATTAAGGAGTTTGATTTAAAGCCTGTCAGCCTGCCCAAGCCCCAGGATGAAATATTCATCACCAGCTCGGATGTAAACCGCCCTGGCCTGCAGCTTGCCGGATTTTTTGAGGTGTTTGACGAGCGCCGCACCCAGGTGTTGGGCGAGAGTGAAATTGTGTTTATGAACCGCTACACCCAGGAGGAGGCCCAGCTGCGGTATCTGGAATTTTTCAAGGCCAATCCTCCGGCTGTTATTCTGGCAAAGGGGATAGAGCCCCCGGCTGAGATGATAGAAGCGGCCCGGAAGGTGGGCATCCCGCTGCTTACCACCACCGAAAATACCTCCACCTTTATTTCTTCCCTGATTTTGTTCCTCAATACCGAGCTGGCGCCGCGTATTACCCGCCACGGCGTACTGGTGGAAGTATATGGCGAAGGCCTCCTGATTATGGGGGATAGCGGGGTAGGTAAAAGCGAGACTGCGATTGAACTGATTAAGCGCGGGCACCGCCTGGTGGCAGATGATGCCGTGGAGCTGCGCAAAATTACTGATAAGCGCCTTTCCGGAACCTCGCCGGACAATATCCGCCATTTTCTGGAACTGCGGGGGATTGGTATCATTAACACCCGGCGTATCTTTGGTATGAGTGCCATCAAGTCCAATGTAGATGTGGATTTGATTATCAATCTGGAGCAGTGGGACTCGGAAAAGGTGTATGACCGTATGGGTATGGATGACACTTACACCGAAATTTTGGGTGTACAGGTTCCCTCCATTACCATCCCGGTAAAACCGGGACGGAATATCGCCGTTATTATCGAGGTAGCCGCTATGAACCATCGCCAGAAAAAACTGGGTTACAACGCGGCGCATGAGCTGCTCCAGCGTCTGGGCATGATGGATGTGGACACCGATTGGGACAGCTTTTAAGGAGGGCGCAGTGTGGAGCGGCACCAGGTATATGAGCAACTGAAAAACCGGCTAAAACAGCAGGGCATTTCGGTGCGCTGTTTGGAACCCATGAGCCGGCATTGCACCATACAGGTGGGCGGCCCGGCAGACCTGTTTATAGCGGCGGCAAGCTGCCAGCTCCCTTTTCTTATCCAGTGCTGCCGGGAGTGGGGGCTGCCCTATGCAGTGATTGGCCGGGGCTCCAACCTTGCAGTGTCCGACCAGGGGTTTAGCGGGGTAGTAATCCGGCTCTTGGATGGAAAGGAATCCATCCGCCCGCTGGCGCCGGATGGCTACTGGCTGCCCGCAGGTGTTACACTGGCCCAGGCGGCAAACCGGGCTGTGCAGGATGGGCTATCCGGGTTGGAGTTTGCCCATGGTATTCCTGGTACAGTGGGCGGGGCAGTTTTTATGAATGCCGGCGCCTACGGCAGCGAGATGAAGGATATTCTCACCCAGGTGCAGGTGTTGACGCCGGATGGAGAGGTTTTGCACCTTTCACCGGTGGAGTGCGCCTTTTCCTACCGGCACAGCCGGTTTTGTACCAGCGGTGAGCTGATTTTGGGGGCGGCTGTGCGTCTGCGGCCTGGCGACCCGACAGCCATCCGGGAGGAAATGCAGCGGCTTTGGCAGCAGCGCCGGGAGAAGCAGCCACTGGAATATCCGTCCGCCGGTAGCGCCTTTAAACGCCCGCCGGAGGGCAACCCGCCCGCCGCAGCCTTGATTGACCGATGTGGGTTAAAGGGCTTATGTGTGGGCGGCGCCCAGGTGAGCGAAAAACACGCCGGATTTATCATCAATCGAGGGGGGGCCACAGCCGCCGACCTGCGGGAATTGATGGCCCAGGTTCGGACGGAGGTACAGCGCCAGACCGGTGTCCTGCTGGAGGCAGAGATACGCTTTCTTGGAGAGGAATAGAAAGGTTGTTTAGGATGGATAAGGGGGTGCTTTATTTTGGATTTTCTCATTGTCACCGGCATGTCCGGTGCCGGGAAGACGGTTGCGGTCAATGAACTGGAAGATATGGGCTTTTTCTGTGTGGATAACATCCCCTCTCGGCTGGTGAGCGACTTTGCCCGGCTGTGTGTGCAGTCCCCTATCACTGGACGGATTGCGCTGGTTACAGATTTTCGCAGCGGGGAGCAGTTTGCGGGTTTTCCCACTGAGCTTGAGCAGCTTTCGGCCGAGGGGCACAACTATCGCATCCTAATGCTGGAAGCTGATACCAAGGTGATTCTCCGGCGCTACAAGGAAAACCGCCGCCGACATCCGCTGTTGGAGGATGGCTCCCAGGGGCTGGAAGCCGCCATCGAAACCGAGCGCGGCCTGCTAACCCCTATCCGGCAGATGGCAGACTATATTATAGATACCAGCCATATCCGCACTGCCCAGCTGCGGGAGCGGGTGGAGCAGCTATTCGGGGATGAGAATGGCAAGATGGTTATTACCTGTATGTCCTTTGGTTACAAGTATGGTGTCCCGGCCGAAACAGACCTGTTGTTTGATGTGCGCTGCCTGCCCAATCCGTTCTATGTGCCGGAACTGCGCCCCAAAACAGGGCTTTCGGCCGATGTGCGGGATTATGTTCTGGCCACGCCGGAGGCAAAGGGGCTGGCTGCCCGGCTGGACAGCCTGCTGGATTATCTGCTGCCCCTGTATATCGCCGAAGGGAAATGCAGCCTTGTTATCGGCTTTGGCTGTACAGGCGGGCAGCACCGTTCGGTCACATTTGCCGAGCTGTTCCGGGCACGCCTGTTGGAAAAAGGGTACCGGACAGCAGTGAGCCACCGGGATGTTTCCCAAAGGCAGTAAGGGGGTAGAGGATGTCGTTTGCCAATGATGTGCGCACCGAGATATTGGAGAATAATACCCTGCGCAAAAAATTCCGTAAAGCCCAGGGATATGGCCTCTTGCTCTGCTCCAAGTGTTTTGATGAGGGAAAAATCTCCATGACCACCGAGCGCCAGGAGATTGCCAAGCTGTACCGCAGCACATTACTGGATATTTTGGGGCCGAAACAGAAGATTACGGTTGAACAGGCGGGAATGGGCAATGCCACCCGCCATTTTAGTGTAACGCTTCATGGGGCGGATGCCCGGCGCCAGGTGCTGGAGTATTTTTCCCAGCAGGGGGATACAATCAGCCAGGGCTGTATTGCCCAGGAGGGGGAGGCCGCGGCCTTTATCAGCGGGGCCTATCTGGCCTGTGGTTCGGTGACCGACCCGGAAAAAAATTACCTCTTAGAGTTTACCGCCTATCGGGCGGGGTTGGCGGAGCCTCTGGCCCAGTTATTGGAGCAGCTGATGGGCGCGCCGCCCAAGTTTATTTTTCGCCGGGATGTGGGTGTGCTGTATTACCGGGAAAGTGAACACATCGAGGATGTTTTAACAGCAGTGGGGGCACCCAAATCAGCAATGGAGCTGATGGAAGTTAAAATTATCAGGGATATGCGCAACAAGGTCAACCGGGCTTCCAACTGTGAAACTGCCAATATAGATAAAACCCTGACCGCCTCAGCCCGGCAGATAGCCGATATTGAATATCTTATTTTGGCTGTGGGCATGGAGGGCCTTCCGGAGGAACTGCAGGATGTGGCCTTGAAGCGGATGGAAAACCCCGAACTTTCCCTTCGGGAACTGGTGGAACACCTTAAGGAGCCCATCTCCCGTTCCGGCCTGAACCATCGGCTGAACCGGCTGTGCCGTATGGCCGGGGAACTGCGTCAAAAACAATCAGAATAGAAGGGGATGCTTTGGAACGCTTTGTACATCTGCATGTTCACACCCAGTACAGCCTGCTGGATGGCGCCTGCCGCATTGACCGGCTGGTGCAAAAGGTAAAGGACCTGGGCCAGCCGGCTGTGGCCATTACCGACCACGGTGTTATGTACGGTGTGATTGATTTTTATCGGGCTGCTAAAAAGGCAGGAGTTAAGCCCATTATTGGCTGCGAGGTCTATGTGGCCCGGCGCACCCGGTTCGACCGGGTGCATGGCCTGGATAACGCCCCCTATCACATGGTACTGCTTTGCGAAAACGAGGAGGGCTATAAAAACCTCATCGCCCTGGTATCCAAGGGATTTACCGAGGGCTTTTACAGCAAACCGCGGGTGGATACCGAGCTGCTGCGCCAGCACAGCAAGGGCCTTATCTGCCTGTCCGCCTGTCTGGCCGGGCGCATCCCCCGTATGCTCTCGGCAGGGGATTACCAGGCGGCCACCGAGGCCATACAGGAGTATAAGGAGATTTTTGGGGAAGACCGTTTCTTTATCGAGCTGCAAAACCACGGCATACAGGAGCAAAGGCGCATTCTGCCCCAACTCATCAAGCTGGCCCGGGAAAATGAGGTGGGTCTGGTGGCCACCAACGACGCCCATTATATCAGCAAGGAGGACAGCAGTGTCCAAAACATCCTGGTTTGCATCCAAACCGGCCGGACAGTAAACGACCCCAGCGATATGGAATTTCAAACCGAGGAATTTTATGTCAAAAGCCTGGAAGAGATGCGCCAGATGATACCGGATGTGGAGGAGGCGTTTGAGAATACGGTGCGCATTGCCGAGCGCTGCAATGTGGACTTTGAGTTTGGCAATACCAAACTGCCGCTGTTTGTTGCCCCGGAGGGGGAGGATAACACCACCTTTTTCCGGCGGCTAAGTTATGCGGGGCTGCACCGGCTGTATGGCGAGCACCCCACCCCGGAGCTGGTGGAGCGGCTGGAGTATGAACTGGATATTATCACCCGCATGGGTTATGTGGATTACTATCTGATTGTATACGATTTTATCAACTATGCCAAAAGCAAAGGGATTCCGGTTGGCCCGGGCCGTGGGTCGGGTGCGGGCAGCCTGGTGGCCTACTGTATTGGTATCACCGGCATTGACCCGATTCAGTACAACCTGCTGTTTGAGCGGTTTCTCAACCCGGAGCGGGTTAGTATGCCGGACTTTGATATTGACTTTTGCTACGAGCGCCGCCAGGAGGTCATCGACTATGTGGTGGAAAAGTATGGCGAGGACCATGTGGCCCAGATTATCACCTTCGGTACCATGGCAGCCCGGGCGGCGGTGCGGGATGTGGGCCGGGCCCTGGGCATGGGCTACCAGAGTGTGGATACAGTTGCCAAACTGATTCCCAATGAACTGAATATGACCATTGACAAGGCCCTGGCTGGCGTGGCAGAACTGCGGGCCAGCTATGAAAATGACCCGGCTGTTCGGCGGCTTTTGGATGTCTCCCGAAGTTTGGAGGGAATGCCCCGGCACGCCTCCACCCATGCCGCCGGCGTGGTTATCACCCGGGACCCGGTGGACAGCTATGTGCCGCTGCAGAAGAATGACGAAACGGTTGTAACCCAGTTCCCCATGACTACCTTAGAGGAGCTGGGGCTTTTAAAGATGGACTTTCTGGGGCTGCGTACACTCACAGTAATACACGATGCCCAGGGGATGATTTGCCGCCGGGAGCCGGATTTTGATATTGAAAAAATCCCCATGGATGACAAAGCCACCTTTGATATGCTGGCAATGGGCCATGCCTTTGGCGTGTTCCAGTTTGAATCGTCCGGCATGCGTAGTGTCATTGCCCAGCTGGGGCCGGAAAGTATTGAGGATTTAATTGCTGTTATCTCCCTCTACCGGCCCGGCCCGATGGATTCCATCCCCAAGTATATCCGCAACCGGCACAACCCCAACCTGGTTACCTACAAGACGCCGGAGCTTCGCCCTATTTTGGAGGTGACCTATGGCTGCATTGTCTATCAGGAGCAGGTTATGCAAATCTGCCGGCAGTTGGCGAGCTATTCCTATGGGCGGGCTGACCTGGTGCGCCGGGCTATGTCCAAGAAAAAGCACGATGTCATGGAGAAGGAGCGGGAGAGCTTTGTGGAAGGCAGTGTGCAAAATGGTATTGATAAACAGGTAGCCAACGAGATTTTTGACGAGATGAGCTCCTTTGCCTCCTATGCCTTTAATAAATCCCATGCGGCGGCCTATGCCCTGCTGGCTTATCGCACGGCCTATCTCAAGTGCCATTATCCCAGCGAGTATATGGCGGCGCTGCTTACCAGCGTGCAGGACAGCACCGGGAAGCTCACCGAATATATCGGCGAATGCCGGCGCATTGGCATTGCAGTGCTGCCGCCCTCAGTGTTTGAAAGCGGTGTGGGGTTTTCGGTAAGCGAGGGGAAAATTCGCTTTGGTTTGGCCGCCATCAAAAATATTGGGGATGGCATGATGCGCCAGATGATTGCCGACCGGGAGCAGAAACCCTTTGCCGATTTGATGGATTTTTGCACCCGCATGCGCTCGGGGGAGCTGAACAAGCGGGTGATGGAGGGCCTGATAAAAAGCGGCGCGTTGGATGCCTTTGGCTACAATCGCCGTCAGCTGTTACTGGGGTATGACACCCTGCTCAGCAGTATCGACCGGGACAAGCGCAGCAACATCTCCGGCCAAATCAACCTGTTTGACCTGGATAATATCCCCAAGAAGCAGGAGGATATTCTGCCGCAAGTGGAGGAATTTGACCTGTTCCAGCTGCTTCAAATGGAAAAAGAATCCACCGGCGTTTATCTGTCCGGGCATCCGCTGCTGCAATACCGGGATGTGATGGAAAAACTAAAATCCCCCTCTTTGGCCGAACTGTCGGATGAAGAGGGGCACCACCTGGACAATCAAATTGTTACATTGGCGGCACTGGTGTCGGCCAAAAAGCTGAAAATTACCAAGAGTAATGATACAATGGCCTTTGTAACCATTGAGGATATGACCGGCTCAATGGAAATGTTGGTATTTCCCAAGGTATTAGCTGAGTATTCCCAGCTGCTGAAAGAGGGGGAGGCTGTGGTTGTCCGGGGCCGGCTCAGCGCCCGGGAGGACGAGGCCCCCAAGCTGATTTGCGAGAAAGTGCAGCGCCCGGAGGATCTGCGTACTACAGCGCAGAAAGCCTCGGCCAAAAAGGATGGTGCCGGGCGGCGTACAGGGCTGTTTTTGCTCTGCGACAGCAAGGGTTCGGCAGCGTTTAAGGAGGCCAGCGAGGTACTGGCGGCTTTTCCCGGCCCTCAGCCGGTCTACTTTAAGTTCCGGGATACCGGCAAAACCTTACTTGCCCCCAAGGAGCTATGGACCGACGCTTCTGTTCCGGTGGTGGAACACCTTCGGCAGATGTTGGGGGATGGCTGCGTGGTATTTCGCGAAAAATAGGCGGCCTGGCACAATAAATTGCCTTTGATGGCTGTGATATGCTATAATAAAGGAAAATCTTGTGAGGATAGGTCGAAAAAATAAGTGTGATGGCAGAATATTGTATGGCTAATTTTTATTGATTTGTTCCTCAGTGGGGAATAAATAGATGCTTTAATAACAAGGAGGAAAAATACAATGGCAATTAAGGTGTATGGCAGCAATACCTGCCCGGGAACTCTGCGGTGTTTGCAGGTTTTGACACAGAACGGCGTAATGCCGGTGTTTGTCAATGTAACCGGTTCGATTGCACTGCTCAAGGAGTTTGTAAAGCTGCGGGATACCCATCCCATTTTTGAGGAACTCCGGGGCACCGACCGGGTGGGCTTCCCGGTTATCCAGCTGGAGGATGGCACCTATACCAGGGATGTAAACAGTGTGCTGGACAGCCTGGGTATTAAGGAGCGTTTTGGCTTCTAAAACACATAGTGCATACTTCTGCAAGGGGTGGCTTTTGCCGCCCCTTTTTTCATGGAATCGGGCTGTTTTTTTATTGAAAAACAGCTGTTTCTGTATTATACTGACAGTAGCATTGGTTTACAGGGGAGCGTGCAGTTTTACCGGTTGCACATTCTCTGACAGACGGAACTGTATATTCTTTAAGAAAGAGGTGTACTATGGATCAACAGCTGTTGGCCAGGTTGGAGCACTGGCATGAAGAAAACAAATATCAACTGATTATTGATACCATTGAATCACTGCCGCAGGAACAAATAACACCGGAGCTTGTCAGCCAGCTGGCCCGGGCATACAACAATTTGGGCACGGTTGGCGAGTATGGTCTGTTTCAAAAGGCAGCGGATTTGCTGCTCTCGGTTCGGGAGGAACTTGAGGAAACCAACCACAACTGGAATTACCGGCTGGGTTTTTCCTACTACTACCTGGATCGGGAGGATTTGGCGCTGCCCTTTTTTGAAAAGGCGCTGGAACTGCTCCCCGGGGATGCCGATACATTGGAACTCATCCAGAAGTGCCAGGAAAGCCTGGCCCTGCCGGTGCAGATAGCTTCCTTTGCTGCCCGTACTGCCCGGTGTTGGCAGGACTTTTTAGCGGGAGAAGGGGAGCTGCGCAACGCCATTGATGGCGGGGACAGCGAAGCCATTGTGGAAAAATGCAACAGCCTGCTTTCGAGCGCTTTCCGGGAGGTTAGCTTTGAACTGGGCTACAGCACCCAAAAGCAGAAGTATGAGCTTATCCTTACCCCTGAGGGGATGCGCAGCACCCTGTTTAAGTTGGTTTATTTTGCCAGTCAGGCGCCGGCAGAGGTGCAGCAACACTGGAACATTCTGGTTGGCCGGCAAAAAAATCAGGGCTTTGGTTTGCGTATGGCCGGGGAGGAGGTCACTGCCGAGGATGTGCAGGTGCTGGCCACCTTTATGGAAAATAGAGTTGCCCTGACCCTCTGCTGTGAGAAGCTGGGACATCTGCTCCAAGCCAACGAGGGCGTGGTGTACAACATCCTTTCCATCCTCTGTGACCAGGCTCTGGGGGAGCTGGCGGCCATCCGCTATATTGATGGATTTGAAGTGGTAGCCACACCGCCGGCGGGAAGCATCCTCCTCTCGCAGCTGGATGCCCTGCTGCAAAAGCACTTTGGACAGAAATATTTGGAACTGACGCCGGAAAAGGTCTGCGAGTGGTACACAGGCTATTCCTTGAATCCGCCTGCCAACCGGGAGGAGTGGTACCTGCGGGAGGACTGCTATGTTGGTATTACCACCCTGACGCCGTTGGTGAGGGAGTACCTCTCCGGCGAAGAGGGGATTATGAACGAATATCACGCCGATGGCGCCGTTCCCGGGTTTTTCTTTATGGACTTTGAGGGGATTGCCAAAGAGGATTTGCTGGAGCGCCGGGACCAGGCCCAGCAGGCATTGGAGGCCGCCATTGGCAGCGACATCACCTTTATTGGCGGAGCCAGCGGAGGCGACTACAGCTACCTGGATTTTATTGCCTGGGACCTGCGCAAGGTGCTTGATGCCGCTGTGGAAGTATTTCAAAATCTGCCCTATCCCGCTGTGGGTTTTCACAGCTTTCGCCGGGATGTGGGCGGTGTAATACTGAAAAGAGGAGAATAGGATATGGGACTGGATATTTACGCTGGAACTTTAACCCGGTACTATGCCCACAACTGGAAAACGGTTGTTCAGCAGTGGGCAGAGGAAAATGGCTACGGCTTCAACCGCATTTCCCCCAATGGGGAACAGGTGGAAGAGGAGGAACTGCCGCTGGCCGATGTGATGGAAATTGTCTGCGGCTGGCGGGACTGGATTACCAAAGCCGTAACGCCAGAGGGCGTCGAGCCCTATCAGCCCTGGCCGGAGGATAACGAAAAGGCTTATTACACCGATAAGCCCGATTGGCCTGCCCTGGGCGCGCTGATGGTGTATGGGGCCTCCCTGCTCTATAGAGAACCCTTCCCTAAAACGGTGGAAAAGCACTGGGACTTTAACCAGGAACCGCTGATACAACGGGCCTATGGGGATGAAAAGGCCCAGTGGTCGCTGTATACAGGCACTGAGCTGTGGCTGCCTATTCAGGACTGTTTTACCTTTACTGCTCAAAATCCTGCCCAGAACCAGGTGCCCATGTCCACAGCTGGCATGCTGCTGGCAGAACTGGGTTGGATAAACTCCAACGGCTGGAATGCGCCGGAGGAGGAATTTTTAAACTGGGATAGAACCGAGGGATACCCTACTGATGCGGCGATTGCCAAGGATGGAACGCTTGGAGAGGTACAGGAGCACACCGTATACAATACTGAATCGCTGGCCAAATTTGCCTTTTGTATTTTCTACAAGGCTGCCCGCTATTCGCTGGAACATCAGGTGCCCATTTTGCTGGATTATTAAAATAATGGAGAGGAAGCGGGAAAAATGAATCAGGAAACACAGGAGCAGGAGAAAAAGTGCGGCCCTTTCGTGGCCTTTGTTCTGTTGGAGCAGCCTAATTGGGATATAAAAAAGCTGCAGGCCGACCTGCTGGCCGACTGGGGCATCCAGTGCGGGCCAAACGACGCCGATCCCACCGGGGAAACACTGGTGTTTGAGCAGGAGAACTGTATGCTCACAGCTGGCCTGATGAAAGCGCCAGTGCCGGACCAGGAGGCGGAGCACAACGCCCAAAATAACTACCTATGGCGGGAAGCTGTGGCCCAAACTTCCAAGCATCAGGCGCATATTATGGCGGCGGTGCTTCCGCTGGGGCAGGGGCCGGTGCAGGCAGCCACCCTGCTTACCAAACTGGTTTACAGCTGCTGTAAACAGCAGGGGGCGCTGGGCATCTACACCACCGGTACAGTGTTTGAACCCTCGTTTTATATGCAGGAGGCGGAACTGCTGCACGCTGGAGAGCTGCCGCTGCTGGACTGGGTTTACCTGGGCCTGTATCCCGGAGAGAAGGGCTTTTGCGGCTACACCTATGGCCTGACTGCTTTTGGGAAAACTGAGATAGAGGTGCTGAACGCCAATGCCCAACCTGCTGAGATGCTGGGCTTTTTGGCGGATATTATCAACTATGTCATCGGCTATGACGCCGTTCTCCAGGATGGGGAAACGATTGGTTTTTCCGAGGAGCAAAAGCTGCCCATCACTTTAAGCGACGGTGTAGCCCTGGATGGCCAGACGCTGAAAATTGGCTACCCGGAGGAGTAAGGGGATTTGCTGGACCCCTTTGGAAGATTGCCGGATGGCTGTAAAAAATTGTGCAGGCTCTGCTTTGGCAGGGCCTGCATTTTTTGCAGAGTAAACAGGTATAAACAATAGTAGTCATACATATATTGTTTGTCCCATAAAAAGTTGCAGCAATAACCGGCCTTTGCCGGAATAATAAAATAACCACGGTCAATATTATAAGGGTAGTTGATACTGCCAGAGAATCCGACTGGGGAGAGTGTTTTATCATGTTCCGTTTTGGCAATTTTACACCAAAGGCGAATACCGCCATTAACCTTGCAATACAAATTTCCGGCGAATTGGGGCATACCTATGTGGGCAGCGAACACCTGTTGTGGGGGCTGGCCGGGGAGGGCAGCGGCGTGGCCTACTGCGCCCTGCAGGCCAAAAATATTTCGGCAGGGCAGCTGAGCACCCTGCTGGTGCAAAACATTGGCCGGGGCAGCCCTGTAGCCCTTTCCCCCAAGGATTTTACACCCAGGGGCAGGCGTATCCTGGAGCGGGCCGCGGAGGATGCCAAACGCAGTGGCTGCGCCTTGGCCGGTACAGAGCATATTTTGCTTGCTCTGCTGGCAGAACGGGAGAGCTATGCGCTGAAGTTTTTAACCGAAATGGGCGTGAGTGAGAAGGAGCTTTCCCGCATTGTCAGCGATGCCCTGGGGGGTGAAGCCATGCAGTATGGCGAACGCCGGCCCGGCCGCACTGCCGGGAAATCTCCCCGAACCCAAACCCTGGATAAATACTCCAAAGACCTCACCGAGCTGGCTGCCGCCGGCAAGATTGACCCGGTAATTGGCCGGGAGCAGGAGCTGGACCGGGTAATGCGCATCCTTTGCCGCCGAACCAAGAACAATCCCTGCCTGATTGGCGAGGCGGGGGTGGGAAAAACAGCAGTGGCGGAGGCGTTGGCCTGCCGCATTGCCGCTGGGGATGTACCGGATGGATTGCTGGGAAAACGCCTTGTTTCACTGGATTTAACTTCAATGGTGGCTGGTACCAAATACCGGGGGGACTTTGAGGATCGGGTCAAGGCCGTGCTGGCCGAGGTGGCCGCCGCCGGTAATGTGATCCTGTTTATTGATGAGCTGCACAATATTGTTGGGGTGGGGGCTGCCGAGGGGGCCATTGATGCCTCCAATATCCTCAAACCGCCCCTGTCCCGGGGGGAACTTCAACTGATAGGCGCCACCACGCTGGACGAATATCGCCGCTATATTGAAAAGGACAGCGCCTTGGAGCGCCGCTTTCAAAGTGTGATGGTGGAGGAACCCAGTGAGGAATATGCCATTGAAATTCTCACAGGACTGCGGGATAAGTACGAGCGGCACCACCACATTCAAATTACTGATGAGGCCATACAGGCCGCCGTGCGCCTGTCCGCGCGGTATGTCAACGACCGCCTGCTGCCGGATAAGGCCATCGACCTGCTGGATGAGGCTGCCAGCAAGGTGCGGCTGGAAGCCTTTTCCTCCCCCAGGCAGCAACTGGAACTGCGGGAGCGCCTACGGGAACTGGCAGAGCAAAAGACAGCAGCGGTTTCCCGCCAGGATTTTGAATGGGCAGCCAGCCTGCGGGACCAGGAGCTGGCGCTCATGGAACAGATAGCCGGATATGACGCCCTGGGCGAAAGCGGGGAGTATCCATCCCTTACAGCCGATGATGTGGCCGAGGTGGTGACTGTGGCCACCGGCATTGATGTAAAAAAGCTGGATGAGGAGATGAGCCGCCAGCTGATTGGCCTGGAGCAGGAACTGCACCGGAGCATTGTTGGCCAGGAAGAGGCTGTAAGCACTGTGGCCAATGCCGTGCGTCGGGGTAGGGTCGGCCTGGGGGATCCTGGAAGGCCCATTGGCTCTTTTATCTTTCTGGGCCCCACCGGCGTAGGAAAAACCGAGCTTTCCCGGGCGCTGGCCCAGCAGCTGTTCGGCACCGAAAAGGCGCTGATTCGGCTGGATATGTCCGAGTATATGGAAAAGCATTCAGTATCCCGGCTGATTGGCCCGCCCCCTGGTTATGTGGGATATGATGAGGGCGGACAGCTTACCGAGCAGGTGCGCCGCCGGCCCTACTGTGTCCTGCTGTTTGATGAGATGGAAAAGGCCCATCCAGATGTGTTCAACCTGCTGCTGCAAATTTTGGAGGATGGTGTTTTAACCGATTCCACTGGCCGGAAGGTCAGCTTTAAAAATACCCTTATTATTATGACCTCCAATATAGGAGCCAAATATATCACTGATAAAAAGCCGCTGGGCTTTGGCGATGGCGCGGTAGAGGAGAAAAACCGCCGGGAGAACATCCGCCGCCATGTTCTGGGGGAGCTGAAAAACAGCTTCCGGCCGGAATTTATCAACCGGGTGGATCAGATAGTCGTATTTGATACGCTGAATCAGGCCGACCTGCGGCAGATTGCAGAAAAGCAGCTGCAAGAACTTACCCAACGCGGCCGGGAACTGGGCAGCGAACTGGAATATGACGAAAGTATCTTTGCTGAGCTGTTGGCCGGAGAGGAAACCAAGCTGTATGGCGCCCGGCCCATTAAACGGGCTATCCGCCGGCTGATAGAGGAGCCTCTGGCCGATGCCAGCCTGCGGGGCACTCTGCCCCAGGGACCTGTGCGCTGCCTGCGGCGGGAGGGGGAAACCCGGTTTGAAAAAATCCATTGATTTTTGTTGCATCACCTGTATAATAGGGAGTATCAGACAGGAAAAACCTGTTTAAAATTTTTTATCTGCCCCGGTATACCGCGGTGGGACTGAAAGGAAGAATGAAATGATGCAGGTAGGTACAAGTTTTGAACGAAAAACAAGGGTGACCGAGGAGGACACAGCTTTGGCTGTGGGCAGCGGGGATGTTCGGGTATTTGCTACCCCCATGATGATGGCTTTGATGGAGGGTGCCGCCGCCCAGTGTCTGGCCCAGTTTTTGGATGAGGGTAAAACCTCGGTGGGTGGAAATATCTGCAGTTCCCATGTGGCCGCCACCCCGGTGGGAATGGAGGTGCGCGCCGTTGCTACCATCACCGAAGTGGACGGCAAAAAGGTGAAGTTTTCCATCGAAGCCTACGACGAAGCAGGCCTGATTGGCAAAGGCGAGCACCTGCGCATTATTGTAACGAAGGACCGCTTTGAACAGGGCGCATACGATAAATTGGATCAGTAGTTTAATAGCCGCTGGGCTTTTTATCAAAAAACACATTCCTATTGAAGGAATGTGTTTTCTTTTTGGATATGGGCAAGAAAGAGCAGTTTGTTTTACGATATTTGATAACTTCTTTTGAAAGGGCCGATGTTCGTTCAACTTGAATGTTTCTGTCTAAAGAAACACTTTTTCAAGATTTCTTTGTCCAGGCGAAAGGTGGAGGTTTTTTGAAAAAAGTTATACCATTTGCACCTTGCACAGTCAAAAGCAATATGCTATTATTATGTTAGGCGATATATCGTTAGGCATAATAGGGGAAAGTTGGTTTTCCCAGGGGAATTAGAGAGGCAGAGGAGGTAGGGCAGATGCCGGAAGGACAACCAATGACCGAGGCCATGTACTATATTCTGTTGGCGCTGCTTCGCCCCATTCATGGTTATGGTATTATGCAGCAGGTTCGGGAGCTGTCCGGCGGCAGGTTGGTGCTGGGGCCGGGAACACTGTATGGCGTGCTGACCCGGATGAATACCGAGGGGTATATCAGGCTGGAGGGCGCCCAGGGCCGCCGCAAGGTGTATGCGATAACCGAAAGCGGAAAGGCAGCATTGTATTGGGAATACCAGCGGCTGAAAAGCCTGGTCAGGGACGGCCAAATATTGGAGGAGGCAGAGGGATGAAGAAAAAATATGCCCATCATCCTATGGACTTTGCCATAGGGGAAAATGAAAAGTTTTATGCCGATATGGCGGCCCGCGGCTGGCTTTTGGATAAGCGGGGCGGCTATTTTAGCCGGTTTGTGGAAGGCAAGCCCCAGGCACTGCGCTATCGTATTGAACTGTCCCAGCCCCTATTTTTGGACGAAACGGCGGCATTGCCGGAGGAACAGGTTGCCCTCTATGAGGACTGTGGCTGGCAGTATATAACCAGCCGAGGGCTGCTGCATATCTTTTCGGCTCCGGAAGGGAGCGACGCCCCGGAATTTTACAGCGATCCCCGGCAGCAGGCTGCCACACTTAAAAGCCTTCGGCGCAGCTATCTGCTGGGACTGCTTGGGGTATTGGTAATTGTGGGGATACAGGTATTCTTCTATCTATCTTTTAGCAGTCAGGGGTTGGGCCGATTGGCAGCCGAACTGTATACAACCTTCATATCCAACACGGCTTTATTGCTGCTGTCTGGGGCAATGCTGCTGGATTTGCTGTACCTTTCGTTGTATAGCTTATGGCGGGTTGCCAAGCTCTACCGGCAGCTTAGCAGGGGCATTCCCATCGACCATGCCCCGCAAAAGAGGGATATCCTCCACCGAAGCATCTGTATGTTGCTCACTGCATCGGAGCTGCTTGCCAGTGTATTGGTTCTAAGCCAGTTTTTGCAGGCTCAGAATTATCCCATGCCCGCCAGCATGGATGGGCTTTATCTCACTTTTGCTGAACTGGGGGTTCCGGGGGAGCGCACAACCTCATCAATTGACAATAAGGAGAGCCAGGTACGGTTTGAACAGTCTCTGCTTGCCCGGCATTGGGATACCCGGGAGTTTGTGGCGGCGGCTCAGCCAGACCAGCTGGAATACTGGATGTATCAGGATGTTTTTCTGCTGAAAAAGGAAGAACTGGCTCCGTGCTTTGTCCAGTCGCTGCTGCACCATGGTACTTTTAATGAAACCCCAGGCGACTATCGTTTCATTACACATCCCGGTTTGGACGAAGTATATCAGGGGCGGAATGAGTTGGTTGTGCGCAGGGGCAATGTTGTCTGGGAGATTACATTGATAGAAACCCCTGGTGTAGTTGGTTATGCCGATGTACTGGATGCCATTGCAGCCAAACAGCTTGTTTGATGGTATCATAATAATAAAATCGTTATGATACTGAAATCTAAAAAGCACTTTTTCTCGCCCCTTGCAGGGCAACCGAAAAAGAAGGCCAATTATATCGGCTATTAAAAATATACCTGGGCGGCGCTTTGCGCCTGTGGTATAGTCAACAGCCCGCCAACCTCTTGGCGGGCTGTTTTGAACAGATGTTAAAATTTGCAGGTAAATTTTTGTACAGTTTAACGGCTGTTTTATGGGGGGAAAGAGCCGCTTTACATATAGCTTTTTTTGACAAATTACGCTATACTTTAGGATAGAATGTTGTGTCTGCCCCTGTTTAGCAGGGAAAGGCTAAGCAAAAATAGTAGAAAGGGTGAACAGGTGTGTCGCCAGCTGCAGAAAAAGATTATGCGGTACAGATGCGGGGAATCAGCAAATATTTTGGGGCGTTCTGTGCACTGAACAATG
This sequence comes from uncultured Clostridia bacterium, assembly GCA_948473085.1. Lineage (GTDB taxonomy): Bacteria > Bacillota > Clostridia > Oscillospirales > Ruminococcaceae > Avimicrobium. The sequence continues at coordinate 65,702 of CAOKWH010000008.1, read as the reverse complement.
TGCAGCTCAGTGTGGAAAAGGGCAGTATCCATGCGCTTTTGGGTGAAAATGGCGCCGGAAAATCGACACTGATGAACATATTGTATGGGCTATATCAGGCAGATACAGGGGAAATTATAATCAATGGCCAGCGGGAGAACATAAAAAATCCCAATACGGCCATTAAACTGGGCATTGGTATGGTTCATCAGCACTTTATGCTGGTGGAGCCGTTTACCGTAACCCAAAACATCATGCTCGGCATGGAAAAAACACGCTTTGGCGGCATTATGGATGAGGCTGCCACACGGGTGGAGGTGCAGGAACTGTCCCAGCGGTACGGGCTTTATATCGACCCGGATGCCAAGGTAGAGGATATTTCGGTGGGCATGCAGCAGCGTGTGGAAATCCTCAAGGCCCTGTACCGGGGTGCGGAAATTCTCATTCTGGACGAGCCCACGGCAGTCCTTACCCCCCAGGAGATTGGGGAACTGATTCATATTATGCGCAAGCTGGCGGAGGATGGGAAAACCATCATTATCATCACCCACAAGCTGGGGGAGATTAAGCAGTCGGCAGATTACTGTACCATTATTCGCCGGGGCGTTTATATCGATACAGTGGATGTGCAGCAGGTGGATGAAACCCAGCTGGCCTCGATGATGGTGGGGCGGGAGGTAAAGCTCACCGTCCAGAAGGAAGCAGCCCATCCAGGCCCGGCTGTTCTGGATATTCAGGATCTTACTGTGGAGGATAGCCGGGGGATTGACCGGGTGCGAAAGCTCAGTTTGCAGGTCCATGCCGGGGAAATCCTGGGCATAGCCGGGATTGATGGCAACGGACAAAAAGAACTGATTGAGGCTATCATGAATATGGTTCCCGCCAAAACGGGGAAAATTTTGGTGCAGGGGAAGGAGATTCAAAACCACGCTCCTGCCGATACCTTGGATGCAGGGGTGTCCACCATCCCGGAGGACCGGCATAAACATGGCTTGGTACTGGATTTTACAGTAGCAGAAAATTTTGTCATCGAAAATTTTAAAAAGGTACCTTACTCCAGTCGTGGTATTTTGAACTTGAAGGAGATTCGCAGCCATGCCGATGAGCTGATTGAAAAGTTTGATGTGCGCCCGGCAGGCTGTGCGCCAAACCCGGTGCGGGGCCTTTCCGGCGGTAACCAGCAAAAGCTGATTATTGCCCGGGAGGTGGATAACAACCCCCATGTGCTTATAGCCGTACAGCCCACCCGAGGGCTGGATGTAGGTGCCATTGAGTATGTGCACAAGGCGCTGATTGAGGCTCGGGATCAGGGAAAGGCTGTGCTGCTGGTTTCGCTGGAACTGGACGAGATTATGGATGTCTCGGACCGGATTGCGGTAATCTATAACGGAACGATTGTGGATATATTGGAGGCCGCCGGCGCAGATGAAAACCACATTGGCCTGCTGATGGCAGGAGGAAAAAAGGAATGAAACAGATTGAAAAGGCGCTGCGCCGCCCCATTACAGGAATTTTTATCTCAATATTTATGGGCCTTATTGTGGGGGCAGTGGTGCTTGCCATTGCCGGTTACAACCCGGTGGCAGCCTATGGGGCCATGCTTCGGGGTGTGTTTTCCAAGCCCAAATATATGGTTCAGGTGCTTATTCGCTGCACGCCGCTCATCCTCACCGGCCTGAGTATCTCCTTTGCCTTTAAAACCGGTATGTTCAATATTGGTGCGGAGGGTCAGGCTATTATTGGCATGGTTACTGCCGTGGTGGTGGGTTATTGTGTTCCGCTGCCGCCAGGAATCCATTTTATTGTGGTGGCAGTTGCTTCCATGACAGCGGCCGCTCTATGGGGGGCTGCTGTGGGTCTGCTCAAGTCCCGGTTTGGCATCCATGAGGTTATTTCGGGCATTATGCTCAACTGGATTGCCCTATACCTGAACAACTACATGATTGGCATGGCCTGGCTGAAAAAGCCCCAGACTGAGGCCTCCTATGAGGTGTTGGAAAGCTCCTGGATTGTTATGCTGCAAAACTGGAAAACCTCCACGGCCGGGCGGGAATGGCTGTTGGATGGCAGCCACCCCATCCTTTCGGATGTACTGATTAAAACCGACCTAAACTATGGCATTTTTATAGCCATTGCGGCAGCAGCCGTTATCTGGTTTATCCTCAACCGGACAACCAAGGGCTATGAAATGCGGGCTGTGGGGGCTGGCAGTGAAGCCGCACGGTTTGCAGGAATTCGGGTGGACCGCAATATTGTCCAGTCGCTGGCCATTGCAGGAGCGTTGGCGGGTTTGGCCGGCGCCATTGTGATCACCGGCGCCATGCCCCACCGTATTACTACCCTGACAGCTCAGCCGGGATACGGCTTTGACGGCATATCGGTGGCGCTGATGGCCAATACCTCGCCGCTGGGTGTTATTGCTTCGGCGCTGCTGTTCTCCGGGCTGCAATATGGCGGTTCTGCCATTCAGGCAGAACTGGGTGCCCCCAGCGAGATTATCAATATTGTAATTGGTACCATCATCTTCTTTATTGCCATGTCCGGCGCGTTTAAGATGTTGGCTGATTACCTGGAAAAAAGGAGGGGCAGAACCGATGTTCAGTAATATTCTTTTAGCTGTTACCATAACCTTTATGTATGCTGCCCCCCTCATCCTCACCGCCCTGGGCGGCGTAGTGTGTGAGCGCTCCGGCGTGGTTAATATCGGCCTGGAGGGCATGATGGTCATTGGCGCCTTTGCCGGTGCTTGTGTGGGTTATTACAGCGCCAACCCCTGGGCTGGCTTTCTGGCAGCTGGCCTGGCGGGCGGCACTCTGGCAGTGCTGCATGCCGTAGCGTCTGTCACCTTTAAGGCCAACCAGACTGTATCTGGCGTGGCACTGAACTTTATTGGGCCGGGCCTTTCCCTGTTTTTGTGCCGGATGTTCTTTGATGGGGCCACCATGTCAAAGCCAGTACCCCGGCAGATGCCCAAACTGGCTTTGGGCGGTGTTTTTAGCATTGATGTCACCTTTATTATTGCCATCCTGTTTACAGCTCTCACCTGGTTTATTCTGTACAAAACCAAGTGGGGCCTGCGGCTGCGGGCAGTGGGGGAGCACCCTGCGGCGGCGGATACACTGGGTGTTAATGTATATGCGGTACGCTATGCGGCCATTATTCTGTCCGGCATGTTGGCTGGTTTTGGTGGCGCTTCCCAGTCGCTGGCAGTGGTTTCACTGTTTACTCCCACTGTTATTTCAGGGCAGGGCTTTATTGCAATGGCAGCAGTTATCTTTGGCAAATGGACCCCCCATGGCGCCTTCTTGGCCTGCATTATCTTTGCGTTTGCCCAGGCCATGGTGGTTATGTTGGGGGGCGGGGCTTCCTCCATTTCTCCACAGCTGCTTTCGATGCTGCCCTATCTGCTTACCATCCTGGTTTTGGTGCTGTTTGTGGGCAAGGCAGTGGCCCCTAAGGCCAACGGCGTGCCTTATGAAAAGGGAGCGCGTTAAATACCTGCTCTAATAAACCGATGTGGAGGCTTTTTATATGAGAATGTATGATATTATCCACCGCAAACGCGAAGGACTTCCCCTGACAGATGAGGAAATCCGCTTCTTTGTTGGCGGCTGTGTAGATGGAAGTATTCCAGATTATCAAATTTCCGCTCTATTGATGGCCATTTATTTTCAGGGCTTAAATGACCGGGAAACTGCTGTGCTCACCGACTGTATGGCTCATTCCGGGGATGTAATGGATCTTTCGGCTATCCAGGGGTTTAAGGTGGATAAGCATTCCACCGGCGGCGTTGGGGATAAAACAACTATGATTGTAGGTCCCATGGTGGCGGCCTGCGGCGTGCCGGTGGCAAAGATGTCCGGCCGGGGTTTGGGTCACACCGGCGGCACTGTGGATAAGTTGGAGTCCATCCCCGGGTTTAACATTGCGTTGGAACCTGATGAGTTTATACAAACTGTAAACTGTATGGGGCTGTGTGTTGTAGGGCAAACCGGAGATTTGGCCCCTGCGGATAAAAAACTGTATGCTCTGCGGGATGTAACAGCCACCGTGGATAGCATTCCACTCATTGCTGCCAGCATTATGAGCAAGAAAATTGCAGCCGGGGCTGATGGCATTGTCCTGGATGTAAAGGTGGGCAGCGGCGCCTTTATGAAGACGGTGGAGGATGCCGTCCGGCTGGCTGAAACCATGGTGCGCATTGGTGAATCGGCCGGAAAGAAGACTGTAGCCCTGATTACCAACATGGATGCCCCGTTGGGCAACGCTATTGGCAATACCATCGAGGTGGTGGAGGCGGTGGAAACGCTCCGGGGCAACGGCCCGGCAGCCTTAACCACCATCTGCCGGGAACTGGCAGCCAACATGCTTTTCTTGGCCGGCAAGGGGGATATTGTAGCCTGCAACCGCATGGTGCGGGATGCTATTTTAAATGGCACAGCCCTGGATAAATTCAGAGAAATGGTGGCTGCCCAGGGAGGTGATGCTACCGTTGTGGATGACACCAGTAAACTGCCGTCGGCGCCGGATTTCCACCGGGTACGGGCGCCAAAGAGCGGCTATATTACCCATATAGATGCCGAAAAATGTGGTATCGCCGCCGCTTTGTTGGGTGCCGGCCGCCAGAAGAAGGAGGACAGCATCGATTATACTGCCGGCATCCTTTTCCGGGAGAACCTGGGAGACCAGGTGGACGAAGGGGTGGAATTTGCCCGGCTTTATTCCAGCAAATCGGAGCTATTTACTGAGGCAGAGCGACTGTTCTTGGAAGCTGTCACCATCTCGGAACAGCCTTTGCCAGAGCTGCCAAAACTGCTCATTGGCCGGGTAACAGCCCAGGGCGCAGAACTATATTAACAATAAAAACAGCGGCAATACAAAATTTTGTCGCTGTTTTTGCATGAAATCGCCTTTTCATCAAAACATAGATAAAGATGGGTGGACAAAAAGAAGCTAAATTTTTCTATAAATCCTCCCTTTTCTTTTACTTTTCCCAGTAATTATGCTAAAATAGCTTTGTTATATTCGGCGGCTACCCGAAAGGGGCTCGCTATACTGAAATTGTGGAGATTTTGATACATGGTATTTGCAAATCTGTTTTTTCTCTATATTTTCCTTCCGATCAATCTGTTGCTCTACTATATTACCCGCAGCTCTGGCATACGCAATTTTGTGCTGGTTGCCATGTCCTTTTTCTTCTATGCTTGGGGGGAGCCGGTGTGGGTACTGTTGCTCCTGTTTTCCGGGTTATTGGTGTATGTGTGTGGTTTACTGGTGGAGCAGCACCGGGGAAGCTGGAAGGGCAAAGCAGCGCTGTTTGTTGCGGTGGCCAGCAGCCTGTTTTTACTGGGGCTTTTTAAATACAGCGGCTTTTTGCTGGACAATTTGAATATGCTGCTGAGGCTGAATTTATCGGCGCCCCGGTTCAGCCTGCCCATTGGCATTTCTTTCTACACCTTTCAAATTATCTCCTATGTGGTGGATGTGTACCGGGGTGAGGTTAAGGCCCAACGCTCTTTTTTGCGCTTTATTATGTATGTGTCCATGTATTTTCAGTTGGTGGCCGGGCCGATTGTGCGCTATTCCGATGTGGCTGCCGAGATTGACAACCGCACTGCCAGCGCCAGTGAGGTAAGCCACGGGATAACACGCTTTTGTATTGGCCTGTTTAAAAAGGTAGCAGTGGCCAATGTGGCTGGCTCGCTGCTGGTACAGTATATGGATGGCGACCTTGCGGTTCTAACTGTATTGGGCAGCTGGTTTGGTGCGCTGCTGTTTACCCTGCAAATATACTACGACTTTTCCGGCTATTCGGATATGGCTATTGGTTTGGGGCGGATGTTTGGCTTCCACTTTGAAGAAAACTTTAATTTCCCCTATATTTCCGGCAGTGTTACCGAGTTTTGGCGGCGGTGGCACATCTCCCTGAGCACCTTCTTGCGGGATTATCTCTATATCCCGCTGGGGGGCAATCGCAGCCATGCTTTTCGTAACCTGTTCATCGTCTGGTTTGCCACCGGCCTCTGGCACGGCGCCAGTTGGAACTTCATCCTCTGGGGGCTGTTTTTTGGTGCGCTGGTGGCGTTGGAACGCCTGGGCCTGCGGGATTTTATGAAGAAGCTGCCTGGTGTTTTCCGCTGGGTTTATATGTTCCTAATTATCAATGTAAGCTGGGTGCTGTTTTATTTTACCGACCTGTCCCGGGGTATGGCCTATTTAAAGGTGATGTTTGGCCTGTCAGGCAATCCGGCTGCAAATTCCCAGATCATTTTGGCGCTGCAGGGGAATATTTTTTGGCTTATTTTGGCGCTGTTGTTCTGCCTGCCACTTACCCGGGTTGTAGAAGGCTGGCTGGAGATTGTAACAGAAAAAAGCGCCATGAAAAAAAGCTTGGTTGGGTTTTTAACCCCGGTGATGAATGTTCTTATTTTGATTATTTGTACAGCCATGCTCAGTGGCCAAAGTTATAACCCGTTTTTATACTATCGTTTCTAAGGAGGGGTGAAGGTGAAAGAGGAAAAGGCAGAATCCCGCCGCCTGCCTGTGGCGGCCATTTGGAATATTACGGCATTTTGTGCGGCTCTGTTTGGGTTGGGTCTGCTCTCTGTTTTTATGGAAAAACCCACCTACTCCGAGGAGGAAAAGCGGGATTTGGCAGGGATGCCCCGGCTGACACTGGAAAGTTATGTAAGCGGCCAGTTTGCCAGCGATTTTGACAGCTTTTACAGCGATACTTTCCCGTTCCGCCGTTTTTTCATCTCTCTGGGCTCCAATATCGAGGAACTGTGGGGGCTGCGCCTGGATGATGCCAGGATTCACGAGGTAGCCCCAACCCCTACCCCCAGCAAGCCGGAAATTGTCCCGGAATCCCCCTCTACAGATGTCGAGAAGGAGGAATCCTCTTCAGTAAGCAGCCAGCGGGCAGAGGATACCGCCACAGGCGAGCGCAATGGCTCGGTGTTTATCTACAAGGGGCGGGGCATGTCCATGTTTGGCGGCAGCCAGGCTATGGGGCAGTACTATGCCAATGTTGTTACGGCCTATGCTGATGCGCTGCCCGATGTTAAGGTATATGACATTATCGTGCCCACTTCCATTGAATTTTATCTCCCGGAGAAGTATAAAGACATCACCGCGCCGGAAAAGCCGAGTATTGACTATATCTATTCCCAGATGGGGCCAAATGTTACCACAGTGGATGCCTATGGCCAAATTGCCCAGCACACCGATGAGTATATCTATTTCCGCACCGACCACCACTGGACAGTAACAGGCGCCTACTATGCCTATGTGGCCTTTTGCGAGGCGGCTGGCTTTGAGCCAAAGGCGTACAACAGCTATGAATGGAACCGTAAAGAGCCATTTTATGGCACCCTATATGCCCAAACCCAGGATTCCACCCTGCGGGCCAATCCCGATTATGTGGATTATCCCACCATTTCAGCCCCGCATCAAGCCTTTATGTACCGACGCGGCCAGCCCTTCACGCCCTATTCCAGCACTGTTATGGCCGAGTATGCCCAGGGATCCAATTCCTATTCGGTGTTCCTGCATGGGGACCAACCTTTGACAGAGATTCAAACCGAAAATAAAAATGGCCGCAAGGTAGTAATTGTAAAGGAATCCTTTGGCAATGCGTTTTCGCCCTTCCTTGTGGAACATTATGAAACAGTCTATATTGTGGACCAGCGGTATTTTGAACTGAACCTGCTGAACTTTATCAAACAAAACGGCGTAACCGACCTGATTTTTATCAACAATGTATTTGCTGCCAATACCTCTGTACAAATTCAGTGGATTCAGGGGCTGATGTATCAGCACTATGTGCCGCCGGCACCGCAGGTAGAGGAGAGTGTCCCGGAGGAGGAAACAACCGAACCGCTGGAGGAGCAGGAGGAAGAATTCGAGGAGGAAGAGCAGGAGAGCAGCCGCCACCGGGATGAGGACGACGATTAGCTGGACGGAAAGGAGGGGAAGAAGTGGGCAAAAACCGATACCGTTTGGCAGCTATAGCCGCTGCTATCGGCCTGATACTTGGGGGATGTTCTGCCCCTGGGATGGACACCCACTTTCGCTCCGGCAAGCTGGATCTGAAAATTTCGGTATACAGCGCCGCCGACCGGGTGGAACGCAATGGTATGCGGCTGTTTGTGGATAAGCTGATTGAATACAGCCCAAGCGCCTTAAATATACAGCTGTTCTATGAAGATGACCCAATGGCCAGCCTAAAGAGCGGTGAGGCAGATATTATTTTTGCCGACTCTGCTACGCTTGCCCAGTATGACAGTGACTTTGCCATCTATTCTTCCCCTTTCTACTTCCGGGACCAGGATCACATGTCAATGACATTAAATTCCCCCACTTTTATCGACCTTACAGAGGAGGACTATATCGAAACCTTGGGCGCCCGGCAGCTGGGAGCCTTTTATGGCGGAACCATGCTGCTGATGACCAAAGATACCCCTATCCGTGCAGTGAAAGATATGGAAGAGTTTAATTTGGCTGCAAAGGAGGATTACTACACCAACCGGTCCCTTGCCGGATTATTCCAGTCGCTGGAAGTGTATGAGGACGAACAGGTTGCCTGGGAAAGCGATGAATACAATGCCGTGGAACTAAATAGTGCCGAACTGGATGATATGGTAAACATCGACTTTGAAAAGGCTTATTTGATTTACACCTCCCACCGTATTGAGGTGAACTGGCTGTTTGTTTCGCAGGCGTTTTATGATAAGCTGGATGCCCAGCATCAGGCTGCCATAGCGGAGGCCACCGCCTACGCCATTGCCTATGTGGACGGAGAAAAAACCAGCTCTTACACCGAAAATTATACTATTTTGCAAAACCGGGGTGTACGCACAGCGCGCTTTGTTGCCGAGAACCTGCGCAAGTCCGGGAAGGAACAGCTCATTACAAAGACAGATTTTTATACTGCTGTGGATAAATCCCGGTACGATGCAGTTTCTATGATTATCCGGTAATAGGCAGGAGGGAATAGGATGAACAGAAAGGAAATGGCGCGGGAGACTTTGGCGATTATGCAGCAGGGATATTATATCCCGGAGGCAAAAAAAGCCGAACAAATCTGGATCAAAGAAGACATGGAGCAGTCCATCAGTGGCAGCATACTCCTTTCCCCGGAAGATGGGAAGAAAATCCTGCAAAAATATAGCGTTTGTACCTACTGTGCCCAGCCGGAAACGAGGGTTCAGAACTGCTCTACTGTGGAGGGCCTTCGTCTGCTTAGCACAGAGGGGAAAACAGCCATCGGCGTACTGAATTTTGCCAGCGCAAAGAACCCGGGCGGCGGCTTTCTGAACGGGGCAAAGGCCCAGGAGGAGAGCCTGGCCATTTCCAGCACCCTGTATCCAACTCTGATAACGAAAGAAGAATATTACAGAGAAAATCGGGCCCATCGCTCCATGATGTACCTGGACTATGGCATCTATTCCCCGGGAGTGGTATTTTTTCGGGATGAAAAGCTCTGCTTGACTGTAACACCTGTAAAGGCTTCGGTACTGACCCTGCCGGCGGTTAATATGGGCCAGGTGCGTTTAAAGGGGGAGGATGTGGCAGAAGCCAAACGGGTAATGCACCGGAGGATGAAGCTGGCTTTGGGGATTTTTGCAGAGCAGCAGGCAAAACACCTGGTGCTGGGTGCCTATGGCTGCGGCGTGTTCCGGAATGACCCTGATGAAATAGCTGTTTGGTGGCAGGAGCTGCTAAAAGAAGGGATGGGGCAGTATTTTGACTCGGTGTTTCATGCTGTTCTGGACCGCTCTAAGAGTGAAAGCTGTATCAAGGCATTCCAGAAAATTGCAGATTAAAAAGATTCTGTATTTAGAAGCACTGTTTTAAGAAATTTAGCGAGCTATATACTCCGCTGTAATATTTTCTACAAAAAGCTTTTATTAAGCAAAAAAATAGCCGCCCAACTGGGCGGCTATTTTTTCAAGAATTACTTCTTGTTGAATACATACTTATCCAGTCTTTCCATAGCGTCGATTACACGAGCGTGAGGAACAGCCAGATTGATACGGATTGCATAGGGGCGGTTGAAGGGACGGCCATCCTGCCAGATAACACCGCAGGCTACACCAGCCTTCTGCAGCTCATCCATTGTCATGTTGTGCTCCTTGCACCACTCTTCACAATCCAGGTACAGCATGTAGGTACCCTCAGGCTTAGCCAGGCTAACGCCCTTGAAGTTCTTTACAATGTAGTCATAAGCGTAGTTTACATTGCCGCTCAGAACTTCCAGCAGCTCGTCTGTCCACTCACGGCCAGTCTGGCTGTAAGCGCCAATCAGAGCATGTACCGACATAATGTTGGCGGAGTTGTAGTGAGACAGGGAAGCAGTTTTGTCCATGCGCTCCCGCAGGTACTTGTTGAAGATTACATGGTAAGAACCAATCAGACCAGCCAGGTTGAAGGTCTTAGAAGGGGCGTAGATGGCGATGGTGCGCATCTTGGCATCTTCGGAGATCTCCTGGGTGGGGGTCTGAACATTACCGTTCATAACCAGGTCGGCCCAAATCTCATCGGAGATTACGATACAGTTGTTGTTCTTGTAAACCTCCATAGCCTTCTCGATCTCTTCACGAGTCCATACACGGCCACAGGGGTTATGAGGGTTACAGAAGATTGCCACATGGATGTGGTTTTCCTTAATCTTCTTGTCCATGTCCTCGTAGTCCATTCTCCAAACGCCGTCCTCATCTCTGTACAGCTCGGAGTGAACAATCTTACGGCCATTGTTGGTGATGGTACCGGTAAAGCCGATGTAGGTGGGGGAGTGGATCAGGATGGGCTCACCAGGAGCGGTGAAGGTCTGCAGAGCGGTAGCAACGCCGCCCAGAACGCCGTTCTCATAGCCGATAGCTTCCTTGGTAACAGTGGCGTTATGTCTGTCAGCATGCCACTTAATAATAGCATCGTAGTACTCATCAGGCATAGCAAAGTAGCCGTACAGGGGATGCTCAGCACGCTTGATCATAGCCTCGGGGATAGAGGGTGCTGTGGGGAAGTTCATATCAGCAACCCACATAGGGATCTTTGTAAAACCTTCGTTTACAGTTGCGCCAGGAATCGGAATAGCGTCAACAGCGATGGAGTCTTTGCCGGAACGGTCGATAATGGATTCAAAATCGAATTTCATAGTGGATAAACCAGCCTTTCTCATACTCGTTTTTTGCACCGGTGTAAAAGCTATAAAAGGAAATGGACTATGTATGGCTGCGCAACCATACACAATTACCCTTTATTTACAGTTTTATTATACAACCATTGCATAAAAAATTCAATCACCCAAACCTCTTTTTATGTAGAGTAGATAATAATATTATTTTTTTAAACTGTTTTGGGAGCATTTTGGAAAAGTGGTTAATAAATTTAAACAAATTTTTTCAGGTAAAATTGGTTATAGTTTCTAAAATTTTGTGCTGTTATAGCAAAGTGCAGCGCCAATATCCTCCCAACGGGCAGATTGTTTTGGATATATTGATAGAAAAAGGCCTGTACCACAAAAAAGAACCGGTACAGCAAAACTGCCGTACCGGCCGGGAATGGGGAAAGGGTTAAAACCGAACGCTCCAGTGCGATCGGGTTTTATAGAGCGGGCGCTTTTTCAGGTGTTTTTCCATTGCTTTGCGGCTCTGCTTGAGTGCCTTCACATAGGCTGGGGCTTTTTTGGCACTTTTGCGTTTCTGATAGTTGCTGCCTGCCACTGCACTGCTCAGCGCGATGGCAATAACGGCAGCAGTAGCCACACCGATTTTGATAATGGGCTTAAAGACACGGTAGGCCATAATCAGCGAGGCGGAGATGGCGGCAAGTGTGGTGCGCAGTTTCAGTTCTGCCTGTGCTTTTGTCATAGTAAATCCCTCTTTCTGTTATAATACAATGTGTTCGCCTTGTTCGGTGCGAAGTTCTTCCTCAATCAGGTGTCTGGCGCCCAATGGCATGGGGAATTTGGTGGGGGTTATCAGGCACATGCTGCGTTGGGCGATGGGTTCGGCCAGCCGCAGCTGGAACAGTTCCCCCCGGTCCAGATACTCTTGGGCAAAATCCTTCACCACATAGCCAATGCCCAGCCCCCGCAGGGCAAACTGGACAATCAAATCGCTGGTGGCCAGTTCAAACTCCGGCCGGATAACACAGCCTTCCTGCACAAACAGGTTATCAATATACCGACGGCTGCTGGTCTTTTTCTCCAGCATGGTCAGCGGCAGCTCGGCCAGTTCCGATAAGGGCAGAGTGCGGCTTTTCAGCGATACAAACTTGATACCCGCTACAAAGCAGTCCTGAATCCGGCGCACCGGCGTAACGGTCATCCACTGGTCGCTGATAACCGGTGTGGTTACGATGCCAAAGTCAATTTCGCCGTTTCGCAGTGCCTTTACTGTTTCCGGGGTGGGGCCGTTGGTAACACTGATTTTGATGTTGGGATATTTGCTGTGAAATCCATCCAGAAAGGGCAACAGATAGTAGCGCAGCGTCATATCGCTGGCGCCAATGCGCATTTCCCCCGCCTGCAGGCCGTGGATATCCTTAAACATGCTCTCTGCCCGCTGGAAATAGTCATACCCCGGGCTAATCAGGTTATAAAGCGCCTCCCCTTCGGCAGTTAATTTTACCCCTTTGGAGGTGCGGTGGAATAAATTGGTGTCCAGCGCTGTTTCCAGGTGCTTGATGGCCTGGCTGACTGCCGGCTGGGAGATAAACAGGCTGTTTGCCGCTGCCGAGATGCTGCCCAGCTTTGCCACAGTATAAAACACCTTGTAGTATTCCAGATTGATATTCATTCCGGGTTTTCCTCCATTTGTCCGCTTACTATTATAATAACCTGCCGGCGGAAGGAAAGCAAGCGAAAGCGGCCAGATGTTAAAAATGTTGCTGCTGCCTCTGGCGGGCTTATCGGGATTTGTATTATAATATGGATGGGTGATGAGAATGAAAAATTTATACCTGATTGGCGGAACAATGGGGGTTGGTAAAACAACTGTGGGCCAGCAGCTGAAGATACAAACCCCCAACAGTGTTTTTCTGGATGGGGATTGGTGCTGGGATGCCAACCCTTTCCAGGTAACTGAGGAGACAAAGGCGATGGTGCTGGACAATATCTGCTGCCTGCTCCAGAATTTTTTACGCTGTTCTGCCTATGATACTGTTATTTTTTTGCTGGGTACTGCACCAACAGGAAATTATTGATACAATCATAGAACGGCTGGATGTCCAAAACTGCAAGGTTAGGGCCATTTCCCTTATGGCAGAGGAAAGCCAGCTGCGGAAACGGCTGAACGCCGATGTGCACAGCGGCCGCCGCACCGCCGATGTGATTGATAGAAGTGTTGCAAGACTTCCCCTGTACCGGGAGCTAATGACGATCAAGATTGATACAAGCGGCAAATCGGTTCAGCAAATTGTCGACCGTATCAAGGCGCTGTGATGTGTTAGGAATGGCCAAAGGGCAAGGGATTGTTTTTTCACCTGCTTTCGGGTATTATGGGGATAGAAAAACTGTGGAGGCCTATTATGCAATCCCCCTTTTTGTATAGCGATACCAACAAGCGTTACCATACCCTGGACTATTACAACCGGCACCGTTATGGCGGCCGTGTGGTGAAGGTGCCGCTGAACGCCGGGTTCACCTGCCCCAATATAGATGGTGCCCGGGGTGTGGGAGGGTGCACCTACTGCTCGGCCCAGGGCAGTGGGGAGCACGCTGGCAATTCACGGGACAGCCTGATGGACCAGTTTGCCGCCGGTATCCGGCTGACCCGGAAAAAGTGGCCCCAGGCCCGGTATATCCCCTATTTTCAGGCCCATACCAATACCTATGCGCCGTTAGAGCAGCTGCGCCGGTGTTTTGAGCCTTTTATTGGCCTGCCGGGTACAGTGGGGCTAAGTATTGCCACCCGGGCGGACTGCCTGCCGCCGGAGGTGCTGGGCTATTTACAGGATATTGCCCGGCGCACCTCGCTGACAGTGGAGCTGGGTCTCCAGTCGGCCTTCGATGCCACCGGGGAGCGAATCAACCGCCGCCACAGCTTTGCCGAGTTTGAAGCAGCTGTGGGAGAGCTGCACCGCCGCGGTATTCGGGTGGGGGTTCATCTAATCAACGGCCTGCCAGGGGAGAGCCGGGAGATGATGGCTGAAAGTGTGCAGCGGGTGGCAGCCTTGGGGATTGACGCCATAAAGCTGCACCTTCTATATATAATAGACGGCACTGTTATGGGGCAGCAGTATCAGGCCGGTTTGGTGCAGCCGCTGGAACTTTGGGAGTATGTTGCAATTGTATGCGACCAGCTGGAACTGCTGCCGCCGCAGGTAGTGGTGGAGCGCTTGACTGGGGATGGGGACGCCGAAACCTTGTTGGCGCCCTGTTGGAGCCTGCGCAAGCGCCAGGTGCTGAATGCGATTGACCAGGAGATGGCCCGCCGGGATAGCTGGCAGGGCAAGAGGAGGGAAGAGGAATGAAATCCATATTGGAAGTAGCCAAAAGTTTTTTGGAGGACTGTATTCCGCCGGATGGCATCGTGTGCGATTTTACAATGGGCAACGGCAGCGACACCCTTTACCTCTCTAAGCTGGTGCCGGATGGTAAGGTGTATGCCTTTGACATTCAGCCTTTGGCGCTGGAACATACCCGCCAGCGGCTGCAAGAGGCCGGAGCAGGGGAGAATGTGGAGCTGATTTTGGACAGCCATGCCAATTTTGATTGCCATGTGTCCCAGGTGTTTGATGCTGGTATGTTTAACTTGGGGTACCTGCCCACCAGCGACCGGATTGTTACCACCAAGGTGGAAAGCACCCTGACTGCTGTAACCAAGGCTGTGGAACAAGTGAAGGTGGGCGGTGTCATAGTGGTTGTGGTATATCCCGGCCATGAGGAAGGCCGCCGGGAAGGGGAGGCGCTGATGGAAACCCTTTCTTCCCTGAGCAGCAAGCGGTTTGATGTAACCTGTTACCGGCTCATCAATATTCCGGACTGCCCGTTTATTTATGCCATTGAGAAGAGAAAATAAAGGGTCTACGGGGCTGCTGCCAATCGGCGCAGCCCTATTTGATTGTTTACAAACTGTGAATTTTTCTTTTTGGTGGTTGACATTTGAGCAGGGTGGGCGTATTATTGTATTAAATCATTGGTACACTAATACAACGATACAACGAATGAAAAAATTAGGAGGTGTGCAGTGAGCTGGACTTTTACCAATGACCGTGCCATCTATTTACAGCTGATGGAGTATATCGAGCGGGATATTGTTTCCGGTACGATGGCGCCAGGGGCCCGGATGCCTTCAGTGCGGGAGCTGGCCTCGATAGCGGGCATCAGCCCCAACACCGTGCAGCGGGCCATGTATGAGATGGAACGCACCGGGTTGCTTCTCTCCCGGGGAACCGAGGGAAAGTATATCACCGACGACCGCGCCCGTATTGATACAATGCGTCAGGATTTGGCCCGGCAAAAGGTGGCGGATTTTTATCAGGATATGCAGCACCTGGGGTTTACCCTGGATGAGGTAGAAACGCTCCTGGCCGAACTGGCGGCCGGGAAGAACAGGGAATGAGGAGGAAGCTATGCAGTCAATTATCCAGTGCAGAAATCTTTGCAAGGACTATGCCGGCAAGGTTGCTTTAAACAATGTGAATTTGGAAATTTTCTCCGGCCGGATTGTGGGGCTATTGGGCCCCAATGGCAGCGGGAAAACCACGCTGATTAAGCTGGCAAACGGCCTGCTTACCCCCACTTCAGGGGAGATACTGGTGGATGGAAAACGCCCTGGCGTGGAAACCAAGAGTGTGGTTTCCTACCTGCCCGATAAGGAGTATTTAAACAGTTGGATGAAGGTGGGGGATCTGGTAAACTTTTTTGCCGAGTTTTATGCCGATTTCAGCTCCCAGCGGGCATTGGAAATGCTGGGGCACCTGAACATTTCCACCAATGAAAAGCTGAAAAATCTATCCAAGGGCAATAAGGAAAAGGTACAGCTGATTTTGGTGATGAGCCGCAGGGCCAAGGTGTACCTGCTGGATGAACCCATTGGCGGCGTTGACCCCGCTGCCCGGGATTATATTCTCAATACCATTATTGGCAATTACGACCAGAATGCCGCCATTGTCATTTCTACCCACCTGATAGCCGATGTCGAGCCTATTTTGGATGATATTATCTTCATCAACGGCGGCAATATTGCTCTCACTGCTTCGGTGGACTATATTCGGGAAAAGAATGGGAAATCGGTGGATGCACTGTTCCGGGAGGTGTTTAGATGTTAGGGAAA
The DNA here is from genome assembly GCA_948473085.1 of uncultured Clostridia bacterium. GTDB lineage: Bacteria > Bacillota > Clostridia > Oscillospirales > Ruminococcaceae > Avimicrobium. Next base: position 49,440 of record CAOKWH010000008.1, on the reverse strand, counting down.
CTGATTAAATATGAGATGAAGGGTTCCTTTCGGGAGCTGTTGCCCCTGTATGCAGCCATTATTGGCATATCGGCGCTGATTCGGCCCATGTACATGCAAAACCTGGGGGATGCCTGGGTGGGTATTACCATAACGGTCTATGCGGCGCTGCTGGTGGCCATGTTTGTCATCTCCTTCCTTACTGTTGTTCGGCGGTTTGAGCGCACCATGCTGGGGCCGGAGGGGTATTTGATGCATACACTGCCAGTTTCTGCCTCCACCCATATCCTCTCCAAGCTGGCAGTGGCGTTTGTTATCTATCTGCTCAGTATAATTGTTTCCACCCTGTCCTTTGTTGTTATTGCAGCGGATAACCAGTTCTTCCGGGTGTTTGGCGAGTTTTGGAGATACGCGATGGAGGCTCTGGTGGCCATGTTCCATCAATACACCTCGTTTGTTCTGTTTGAGCTGCTGTATCTCACCATCTTTTGTGCGCTGTGCGGTATTCTGCTCCTCTATCTTGCTTTGTGTATCGGGCACCTGTTTAACCGCTATCGCTCGTTTATATCGGTCATTGTCTATGTGCTCAGCCTGTCGGTTATTGGCAGGGTAGGGGCGTTTGTCTCCCACCTGTTTGATGGCTGGGGCCTGTTTGGTGACGAGGTTATCTATAATTCCGCTTTTGGGTTTTACTACAATGTTTCCGACCTGTTTGCCATTCCGGAGATGATTACACAAACGCTGATTGCTTTGGGGCTGTTTTTCGCCGTGAAGTATATTCTGGAAAATAAACTGAATTTGGAATAGGGGGATTTTTATGCGGTGGAAAGCTTTATCGGTTGCGGCAATGCTGGCAGCTCTGCTGCTGGGTGGCTGTATCTATAAGGGCAATGACTTTACGCAGGAAGAGTTTGAGAGCGCGGTGGATTCGGCACGGATCGACTTAAAGGGCGCTTTAGATGATGCTTTGGAGGACCTGGACGAAGAGCTGGATTGGGAAGAATTGCAGGAAGAGCTGGACGAAGCCTTAGCCGAGGTGGATTGGGCCGAAGAATTACTGGATGGTCAGCCTAACACAGGCCATAATGCCAATAAAAAGCTGTATATCCTGCTCCGGGAGGGCATGGCAGATATCGAGCTGGACTATCAGGAGTTCTGCCAAGCACTGCATACGGCCGACTGGGAGCGCCTTTCCGACCTTCCAGAGGAAGCAAAGCCGGTTCGGGAGTATATTCTGGCTCAGGATAAGACCATTTTGGCCGGGCAGCAGAGCCCAGAGGGCAAGGATGAGTTTGTGACTATTACGGTGTATGATGGTGGCTATCTGAAAATGCAGCTGAATACAGAACACCCGCATCTCCACAGCCTCAAGCTGATTCCCGAAAAGTTTCTTTCCTGTAGCTACCGGCTCACCCAGCAGGATTTTGAATATTTGATGGGCACAATGGCATAGACTGTCATACACCATCTATCATTTGGATACGCATTGCCCAGTCATAGGGCGATGCGTATTCTGCTGCTATATTTCGCATTATTTTTTCTGTTAAAGCAAAATTTTGTGAAAAATTCTACAAATACTCTGGCAACTTTTTTAAATATTTATTATAATGCTTATGCATTGAAAAATTGCAGAGGAAAGAAGTGGTGCACTTTGGATAATGGAATTGCCTGTGGGTTTTTGTTGCGGGAAATTAACTTTGTATGGGAACGAATTGCAAAAAATCTACTGGACGATACCAACCTGAACTGGACACAGATGGGAACACTCAGCATTCTAAAGAATACCGAGGGCAACGAGCTATCCCTAAAAAGCCTGGAAAAATCGCTGGGGCTTACCCAATCGGCGGTGGCCAGAATGGCGGGCCAGCTTGTGGAAAAGGGCTATGTAGAGTATACTCCGGATGAAACCGATCAACGGGCAAAACGCATTCGGCTGCTGGAAAAGGGGACGCAGAGCCATCAGACATTTGTGGATGTACTAAAAGGCAGGGAGCTGCCGCTGTTCCGGGGCATGTCGCCGGGCGAGGCATTGCTGTTTGAAAAGTGCTTAGGACAGGTTTTGGAAAACAGCACGCAATTTTGCAAAGAGCTATATGAGAAGAAGGCGAAAAAATGAAGTTTTTTACGAAACAAAAGCTTGCGGTTCACATTAGCATGTTAACTTCGGCCATTACGGTGGCTGGTTTGCTTTTGCTGTGGGGGATTGTCTCTTTCAGCGCCTCTACAACAGTTCGGGCCAATATTACCAATCAGATGACCGATGCCGTGAAATCCCGCGCCGCTATTATTAATAACTATGTGTCCTCAGCCGAGGAATATATGACAGCGTTTGCTCTCAGTGACGAGGTGCACGACCTGCTGCGCGATCCGGCAAACCCGGTGCTGTTGCAGCGTGCCCAGGAGTATACCGAGGATTTTGCCGCAGTCAAGGGCATTTTTGAAGGGCTGTATATTGCCACACCGCAAACCTATGTTCTCACCCATACCTCCCCGGATGCCATTGGAATAACAACCCGTGGTGGAGATGCGTTGGCGCCCTTTCAGCAGACCATCCTGGCCCGGCCGGAACTGACCAACCTGGGCATCATGCAGTCCCCCGGTACAGGCGCTATGATTCTGTCTATGTACTATCCTGTATTTGAAAATGGGGCGTGCATTGGCTATGTGGGCTCAGGGGTCTATGCCAGCACTTTGATGGACTCCCTGCTGGAGCTGGGGCTTCAGGGCCTCCCCAACAGCGAATATGTGTTCATCAATGCAGAAACAGGGGTTTACCTCTACCATCAGAACCAGGAACTGCTTAATACAGCAACCACCGACCAGGGCTATCTGGAAATTATGCAGCGTGTGCAGTCCAGCCCGGATACCCAGCCGGAGATTTATACATATAAGGACGAAAATGGGGAGAAGCAGCTGGTTGTTTATCAGTATTTCCCTGAGCGTGGCTGGATTTTTATGGTCCGCAACAATACGGACGAGGTTTTTGCAGCAGTAACCACCACACAGCTTCAGGTGGGGCTGGTATGTATTGCTGTTATGCTGTTTATTGTTTTAGGCGTTGTATTCATCCTGCGCCGGGTAGGCAGCAGTCTGGAGCGGGTGGAATCTGCCATCAGCCGACTGGGCAGATTTGAGCTGAACGCCGACCAGGAGTTATCCACTCTGTACGACAGGGGGGATGAAATTGGTGTAATTGCCCGGACTACCCACACCATGTGCGACCATCTGCGCCGGACTATTGACGATATTGGGCGTATTTTGGGGGAGATAGCCGATGGCAACATTGCTGTGGATATTACACGGAATGAGTCCTATTATATTGGCGACTTCCAGGTGCTGTCCAGAAGCCTGAAAACCATCCGTACCAACCTGTTGGAGCTGACCCGAAGCATCACCCAGGTTTCCAGCCGTGTAACAGAGGGGGCCGAGCGTGTATCACAGAGCGCCGAAAGCCTGTCCCAGGGTGCAGTAACCCAGGCTGAGTCGGTTACACGCCTGGTTGAGCGTGCCGACAGTATTGCAGTGCAGCTCAATCTCAGTGCAGACAGCTGCTCAGCCACCCAGGATTTGGTGGATCAGGCCGCCTGCTACACCGCAGAGGCGGATGAAAAGATGGCACAGCTTACAGTTGCAATGGGCAATGTAGCACATTCTTCCAAGGAGATTGAAAAAATTATCAAGACTATTGAGGATATTGCATTCCAGACCAATATTTTGGCACTGAACGCCTCGGTTGAGGCCGCACGGGCAGGCGCTGCGGGCAAGGGCTTCGCCGTTGTGGCAGATGAGGTGCGTAACCTGGCTGCCAAGTCGGCCGATGCGGCAAATACAACGGCTGACCTCATCAATCGCGCTATTTTGGATGTGCGTTCCAGTACTGATGCCACCACAGAAGCGGCGGGTATAATGCGCACCATCGACCAGTGTACCAGCTCCATTCTGGAAAAAGTACATGAAATTGCAGCCGCCAGCGCCCAGCAGTCCAGCATGATTGTGGATGTAAGTGAAGGTATTGAGGAAATATCCCAGGTTGTGCAGAGCAATTCCGCTGCTGTGGGCCAGAGTGTGGATACCTCACATGAGCTGTTTGGCCAAGCCAAGGAGCTGAATGACCTCATTGGCCAGTTCCGCATTGGGGAATAGCCGATACAGTTGCTTTTGCTGAGTAAGAGCAGGGCAGACCACTATGGTTTTGCCTTGCTCTTTTTGCGATGGCGCCTACTTTAAAAGTACCCAAAAGAGAAGTGTAATTGGCAATTGTCAGCTATACTGGCCACTGTGTCTATCTGCTATAACCGCTCTTGTCTGACAACATTGGCATCATCAGGGAACAGCAGATGGATTGCCTTAATTGCATAGTTGGAAGCGGCCACCATGTGTTCTTATACACAGCTTGTCCAACTATGCGCAGCGCCGTTTGAGCAACAATGTCCTGCGTTTTTTGCCAACTGATGAATTTGAAATCCGGCCTGCCATACATCGTGCATTACGCGCATTTCCCAGCTTGCTCATTTACTGCCATTGTTAAGATGTGTGTTACCTACAAAAGAGCATACTTACACAACTTTATTTGAGAAGATTTTTCATATTCGTCATCTAATAATTTACAAAGTTCCCTACCGTCCAAAACCTTTATTGTTGTCCTGGTTACCATCTGTTTCTCTCCCGAAATATTCGTTTGATATAAAGAAGTACCCGCCGAAAGGAAACTTCCTTTCGGCGGGTATCAATTTTCTTTGGATTATACCCTAAAAGCAGGGCTTTTTTGTGGATTAGTCCAGCAGCGGAACAGTCTCCGGAGGTACAGGGCAGACATACTTGCCGCCGGTGGCCTTCACAAATTCCTCGTGGGCCTTTTCCAGCAGTTCAGGCTGCTCCATAGCGGAGATGGTAGCCAGTGCCAGCGCCTTTGCAGCAGCAATCATGCCCTTATGGCCGATGGAACTGCCGCCCTGGGCAACCACCTGCCAGGTATGGCCAGGTGTACCGTTGGCCCAACAGGCGGTGGCCAGCTGAGCAGTGGGGGTGCAGTAGCTGACATCGCCCACATCGGTGGAACCGGGCATAGCGTAGTTGGTGCGCACATAGGGGAGAATAAACTCGGTGAGCGGGGACTTTTTAATCTTCTCGAACTCCTCGGCAGTTGCTACTCCCTTAATGCTGGCAACGGAGGATTCAATTTCGGCTTCGTTGTAGTCATCCATGAACTTGGAGGCCAGGGCATAGTCCGCCTCATCAAATTCAGGTGCGCCAGTCTGCTTCAGGCAGTCGGCCAGCAGCTGGGACATAACATCGTTGGGCTGATAGTCGCACAGGCCGGCAGCAATCTGAATTTCCAGCTGGGTGCCGGTCATCAGAGCAGCGCCTCGGGCCACATCATTTACCCGCTCAATGAGCTCCAGCACCTCCTTAATTTTGGGAGCGCGGATGAAGTAGTTGACACAGGCGTGGTCCTGTACAACATTGGGTGCAGAACCGCCTACATCCCGGTAAGCATAGTGCAGCCGGGCCTCAGGGATGATGTGCTCCCGCAGGTAGTTGCAGCCAACGCTCATCAGCTCACAGGCGTCCAGCGCACTGCGGCCCAGGTGGGGGGAGGCGGCGGCATGGCTGGTACGGCCCTTGAAGTGGTAGTAGATGCTGTTGTTGGCCAGCGAGCTAATGCCCCATACATTGTTCAGGTTGCCGGGGTGCCAGGTAAAGGCGGCGTCAATGCCGTCAAAAGCGCCGGCCCGGGCCATGAACATCTTGCCGCAGCCAAACTCTTCACCAGGGCAGCCAAAGTAGTGAACCGAACCCTTGATGTTGTTCTGCTGCATATAGTCCTTGGCAGCTACCGCGGCGGCCAAAGCACCGGCGCCCAGCAGGTTGTGGCCACAGCCGTGGCCGTTGCCGCCATCACAAATCGGGGTATGTACATCATTGCCGGCCTCCTGGCTCAGGGAGGGCAGGGCGTCAAACTCACCCAGCAGGGCAATAGCAGGATGCCCTTCGCCATAAACAGCCTCAAAGGCGGTGGGAATGCCGGCCAGCCCGGTTTTAACAGTAAAACCTTCCGACTCCAGCGCCGCAATCAGAGCAGCGGCGGATTTTGTCTCCTTAAAGCCCAGCTCGGGTGTGCTCCAAACCTGGTCGGCTACGCCTACAAACTTGTCGGCCTTCTGGTCAACGAGTTCTTTAATTTTCTTTACATCAGCCATATCAAGAACCTCCATCTTTCAGTGCCGTCTATTTTATGAAAAGGGACAGCACAGTATTTATTTTTTTAGTTTACTCTGTTAAAGGGGATTTGTCAACCAATAAATGTGCACTATCGGATGACAAATGCTGCTTAATAAAAAACAGGCCGGCTGGATATAGAGGGAACCAGCCGGCCTATCAGAAGATGGCAAAGTAGAAAAATTGCTATTTAAAAGTTGCCTGCACACTGCGTAATATATCCTAATTTTGCTATTTATATAGCCAATAGAGGCAGTATGTAAAGTAAGTTTAGAGAGCGGGCATTACATCGTCGGGAACAGGACAGATATATTTACCGCCGGTCACCTTTACATACTCCTCCCGGGCTTTTTGTAACAGCTCGGGGCTCTGCATGGCTTTAATGGCGGTGAGGGCCAAAACCTCGGCAGCCTTTATCGTGCCGGTGTGACCAATGCTGCTGCCGGACTGAGCGGTTACCTGCCAGGTGTGGCCGGTGGTGCACATGGCCCAGGTTGAAACATTCATCTGGGCGGTGGGAGTGCAGTAGCTGACATCCCCCACATCGGTGGAGCCGCCGGTTACAACAGTGTTGGGTTTATAGGGGAGAATATCCTCCACCAACAGGGAACCCTTGTACTGACGGGCGATGTCGGCGCCGAACAATGTGGTCATGCTGCGCACCTTGTCCTCCTCCACAGCAGGGTCAAAGGTTTTGGCAAATTCGGCGGCCAAAGCCTTTTCCTCCGGGGTAAATTTGGGGCCGCCCACTTCACAAAAGCTTTCGTACAGCAGGGTGCTCAGCACATGGTTGGGGATGTATTCGCACAGGCCGTCGTTCAGGACAATTTCCAGCTGAGTGCCGGTCATCAGGGCTGCGCCCCGGGCCACATCCTTGACCCGCTCGGTCAATTCAATCACCTGGGAGAGCTTGGGGGAGCGTACATAGTAGAACACACAGGCATGGTCCTGCACCACATTGGGGGCAGTGCCGCCCACATCGGTGTAGGCGTAGTGGATGCGCTCATCCGGCAGCATGTGTTCCCGCAGGTAGTTGCAGCCCACATTCATCAGTTCGCAGGCATCCAGGGCGCTGCGGCCCAGGTGGGGGGAACCGGCGGCATGGCTGGTACGGCCCTTGAATTTAAAGTACAGGCACAGGTTGGCCTGGGAATTTTGGGTGGTAATGGAGTTGTAAGCCCCACCATGCCAGGTAAGGGCGGCGTCCAGATCGTTAAACAGGCCGTCCCGGGCCATGAACATCTTACCACTGCCAAATTCCTCGCCAGGGCAGCCGAAATATTGAATAGTACCAGGCAGATTGTGGGCCTGCATATAGTCTTTAACCGCAATGGCTGCCCCCAGGGAGCCGGCGCCCAGCAGATTGTGGCCACAGCCATGCCCGTTATCGGTGGTGAGCTCCTCGCTGGGCACAGCATTGGCCGCAGGATGTTTTAAAGCGGGCAGTGCATCATATTCCCCCAGCAGGCCGATAATGGGATGTCCCTGCCCGTAGCTGGCCACAAAGGCGGTGGGGATGCCGGCAACCCCCTCCTGTACGCTAAAGCCTTCCGCCTTTAGCACATCGGTGAGGGCTTTGGCAGATTGAAATTCTTTAAAGCCTATTTCGGCATAGCTCCAAATTTTGTCGGCAGCCTCCAAAAAGAGGCTCTTTTTTTCTTCCACATATTTTTTGATCTCAGCAACAGTATCCATCTCGCAGCTCCTTCATTACATTTTTATACAAAAATTATGAATATTCTTTCTATATCATAACCCTGGAACTGGCTTCTGTCAATAGGAGATTTAAAAATAAATACAATTTTTGTGTATAAATAAATTGCAGGATAGATGTTGGTTTGAGTTTGATGACATGGTTTGAAGTTTTTGATTTGTAAGAAGAATGGAGCGGTACAGTTTAAACCTGGGAAAATAATACACCTGACACTTCTGTTTGCTCCAATAGACATTGGCCTGCATAGCCTATCATTTTAAGTAGCGTTTGTCAGCAGAATGGCCTTTGTATATTTATGTTTTATTGCATTTAAAGAGGAAGTGAAAGAAGCCGAGAAAATCAGAAAGTGTGTTTACAGTATCCTGCGGTAGGAACAGCGGGAACAGCAATTCCACAGAAAGCAGGATATGGAGCGGTAACAGACAGGGCGGCGGGATATTCAACACTTACCCCGCCGCCCTATTTTAGTTTCTTTATCTGCCCGAAAAATGGGAATTAACTATTTTTTGATTTTGTAACTTCGGTTACTGTTAATTGTAACTGATATGTGTTTTCTTCACCATCTAAATTGGTGGTTTTTAACTCAAAGTAAAGATTGTTCTGTAAATCAGCTTCCTCTGCTCCGATGAGGATATCCCCGGATATTTTCCCTGTTTCACCCGCAATACCTATCGTTCCGCCTGTCATGTCGGTCACGCTGTTAGAAAGCAAAACTATGTCATCACTACCAGATTGGATGTAGAAAGTCATGGAATAAGCAATAATATCTGATAATTCTCCATCCAGATTTCCACCATAAAAGATTTCTTCCCCTTCATTCAAAACAATAACGCCATTGGAGATTGAAAACATCTCATTTTCTCCGCTGAAAGAGTACACGACAAGCGGCTCCTCTGCTGGTTTCATACTGCAACTTGAAAGCAAACAGGCGTAAAGAACAGTTATGAGCAGAACCCGGACTACTATCTTCATTTTCTTTCCTCACAAACTATGGATAATTTATTTATCAGCTTTTATGCCGCTAATAACAAAGTACAAGCCAACAATACCTGTCTATAATGAGGGGTAAAAGAAAAACGCATCCGGCACTGCTAATATATTTCCAAATAACAGGAGCGCAAACCTAAGTGTTTTTCTTATTATCTGCGATACCTCCCCCAAATTAGAATTTATTCAATTTCCCTTTTTAGAAAAAAGAAACCATCCATGCGCTGAACAAGTTCCCAACCATCAGCTCCCAATTCATTTAATTGTGTTTCAAACTCCTGCGCAGCCTTTTCATATTGCTTTGTACTTACAGCTAAAGCAGTTGCGATTGTTAATACTTTATACTCATATTTTTTCACTTGAAGATACCTCCATGCAAATGCCGATTTGCCAGTTTGTACTGGGAGAAATTATATCATACCCAATTACGAAAAGCAATCCGCATTTCATGCCCGTTCCGACTATCAAGGTCGTCCAGGGGCGAGTAGTTTTTTCGCAAAGGGCGCGAAAAATCCTCACTCTTAAATTCTTGACCGTCTTGGATTTTTGCCGTTGCCATTTCGCCGCTGTTTCAAATATTTCTTAGTGCTGATTTGCATGTAGAAAACCTGCCCTATCCCGTGTTTATGTGGTCTTTTGTTCCCTGTTCCTCAGCCTGCTGCCACCTGCGCCTGCCGGACTTCGGATACCGCCCGAACCTTTTGGATAAACTCTGTTTCATTGGAAATAGCATAGGCGTTGGCAGAGTGAATCATTTCTAAAATCAGCGTCCGCAGAGCCTTGGTGAAGATATAGCGATTGCTGCAAGCACTGTTGTAATATTATCGGGCCAGCGTGTCTATGCGGCGCAGCGTCCCCCGTAGCTTTTGCACAAGTTCCCATATGACGCAGTCTATGATGGCCTCTGCCAACAAGTTCCTGCGCATCTACTATGCCACTGTGAAAAAACATCTGGATAGCCTCGAAGTCTAACATTCAGCCTCAGATTTGTTTGCCGTAGGCCAGCGTCAAAAATTTTTTGAGGGCGGTGACTTGGTTTTTTATACCCTTTTTACGGCCTACAAAAAATCTTGCTCTCCTTCAATTTAGGGCTTGACTTTTGTTAGCAGGTCTATTACTGGGTCACGATTCTGACCAACAGCTATGCGGTCTATCTTGGTGTTTCCTGCGTAGCGAAAGAACAGTCGCGGGGAATGGCAGAATATCTATTTACAAAAACAGTGAGCCGAAGCAAGGTGGTCTGTGCCAAAGCAGTTGCCTGTATATGTAATTGCTTGTACTTGCAGTATTTAGTGGGTTATGTAATTATTTTACTGCCATTTTGCCGCTGGGTGGTTTAAAGCAAAGAGGGGCTGCCTTAACCACTACAGTGGACCTGCTTTTGACAGGGCTGACTTTGTTTACAGTCATGCTTGTTTCTTTGATGGAGAAATTTCGGTATTGCTGGCGGAAGCAGGGGCTTTATGGTACAATAATAACATAGCCTGAAGTGCTGTTTAGTAATCCGGTTGCTAATCGGCATGGGTGCCTTTTGGCTGATATTCGACTTAAAATTGTGAAAAGGCGGTTGTACTATATGTCAAACCTAACCATCTGCTGCCCCTGCCTGTTTGGCCTGGAGAGTGTGCTTTCCGGCGAAATTAAGCGCTTGGGCGGCGAAAATATACAGACAACAGATGGTAAAGTTACCTTTCAAGGGGATTTTTCCATGGTTATCCGAGCCAATATCCATCTGCGCACGGCAGAACGGGTATTGATTCTATTGGGCAGTTTTCGGGCAGTTACCTTTACAGAACTGTTTGACCAGACAGCTGCACTGCCGTTTGAGGATTTTATTGGCAGCCTGGATGCCTTTCCGGTAAAGGGATGGTCGCTTGGTTCCCAGCTGCACAGTGTTCCCGATTGCCAGGCCATTATCAAAAAGGCGGCGGTGCGGCGGCTTGGCACGGTTTATGGGAAAACCTGGTTTGAGGAGAGCGGCCCCGTGCACCAAATCCAGTTTTCCATCCACAAGGATCAGGTTTCTATTCTGTTGGATACCTCCGGCGCTGGGCTGCATAAGCGGGGCTACCGGAAAAATTCCACATTAGCTCCCATCAAAGAAACACTGGCTGCCGGCATCATTGACCTGGCTCACATCCGCCGGGATGATACAGTGGTAGATCCCTTTTGCGGCTCCGGCACCTTCCTGATTGAATCTGCCCTGCATGCCATGAAAATTGCCCCAGGCATGCGCCGGCGGTTTGCCGCCGAGCAGTGGGGTATTGTGGAGGAAAGCCGTTGGAGCCTGGCCCGGAAGGAAGCCCTGGAGGGTGTCTACCGGGAATCCCGGTTCCGGGGATATGGCAGCGATATTGACCCCGAAGCAGTGGTGCTGTCGGCAGAAAATGCCGAGAAAGCCGGGGTATCCGCCCGTATCCGGGTGAAAGAGGCGGACATTGCCGACTTTAAACTGCCAGAGGGCAAGTGTTCGGTTATCTGCAACCCACCCTATGGCGAACGCCTGTTGGAAATTAAGGAGGCGGAGGCGCTTTATCGCACAATGGGCCGGGTATTCCAGCCCCGGGAAGGTGCTTCCTATTACATTATCAGCCCTCATGAAGAATTTGAAAAACTGTTCGGCCGCCCGGCAGATAAGCGCCGGAAGCTCTATAACGGCATGATTAAATGCCAGTTGTTCATGTACTTTAAATAGGCCCTTGATGCAGTTCGGTGTACTCAAAAAGGGGGATGCTGCAAATGATAGAGTTTTATCAAGGGACGCCAGAAACTGTTATGGAGCGTCTATGTAAGACTATAGCCAGTTTTGATGGGGCATGGCTCGAAAACTGCCTGCCTGCAACGGATGAGCAGATAGAGCAGTTGGAGAGTATCTGCAACCAGTATGGCTACAGCATACCAAAGGTTTACTTGGACTATCTAATGCTAATGGGAGAAAAGGATGGCGGCTTGCTGGAGAGAGAATGGGATGGAGGCATGGAACCCAATATCAGCCGTATTCTGGAACAGTTTGATGATGAAGAATTCACAGAAGATACAAAAGAACAGTTGCAGCGGGGCTTTCTCCTGTTTTCTTATGACTGGGCCGAGGCGCATTGTTACCTAAAGGTGGCCGATTGGGCGGATAATCCTATGGTTACAGATCTGGAGAATCGCTATTTTGCAGGGAGCTTAGAAAAGTACCTGTTTCAGAAAGCGTTTTTAATGTATCAGGAAAAATTCGAGTATAAATCCTCGGTTGGCACATCCATCCTTTCCTGTGATAAGCTGCTGAAAAAGCATTCTTTTCCCTGTTCAGTTCTTGGCGGAACGCCAGAGGAAAAGATGGCGTTTGTCAGATGGCTTGTAAAATATCTTGAGCTTCCAGAAGGGGAGGTATGGTTTGGCGATGACCTCCACTATTTCAGCTATAACGAGCATTATGCTCTGAGAGTGGATAACTACCACAGCCTGCTGCTGGTTTTTTCATGCGATGACAAGGCGCTAAAGAAGAAAGTGGATTCTAAACTGAATCAGATATTTTAGCAATCGTTTCAAGGGGCAGTGAGGCAAATAAAAATCCCCCGGCTGAGAGGCCGGGGGATTTTTTTATACATGTTCCAGTTCGGGCTTGGCATCCATGCCAACAGGGCAGATATACTTGCCGCCGGTGGATTTCACATACTCCTCACGGGCAGCAGCAATTTTTTCCGGGCTTTGAATGGTAAGGATGGTTGCCAGGGCAATGGCCTCAGCAACCGTTACCAGAGCCTTGTGTGTAATGGAGGATTTCACCTGGGCGGTCACCTGCCAGGAATGGCCGGGGGTGCCGTTGGCATAGGTGGCCACATTCATCTGTGCAGTGGGAGCCGCATAGCTGGCGTCGCCCACATCGGTGGAACCGAAGCCGTAGGCCGATGTTTTCTTATAGGGGGCAACTTCTTCCACCAGCGGAATGGTGCGATACTCCTCCCAGTTGTCATAGTTGTGGGAGAGCCGCTGGAGGGCTGCTTCAATTTCGTTGGAGTTGTAGCTGTCAAAAAATTCTTTTGCCAGGGCGCGGTCGGCGTCGTCAAAGCTGGGGCCGCCCACGGCAATCAGCGCATCCGAGAGAATGCCACTGAGCACATCGTTGGGAACATAATCGCACATGCCGGCGCTGAAATAGATTTCCAGCTCGGTGCCGGTCATCAGGGCGGCGCCTCGGGCAATGTCCTTTACCCGCTCGCCAATTTCCTTAACCTGGGTGATTTTGGGGGCGCGGATAAAGTATTTCAGCTGGGCGTGATCCTGTACTACATTGGGGGCAGAGCCGCCCACATCCTGGTAGGCATAGTGCATCCGGGCCTCGGGGATTACATGCTCCCGCAGGTAGTTGACGCCCACATTCATCAGTTCACAGGCGTCCAGCGCGCTGCGGCCCAGGTGGGGGGAAGCGGCTGCATGGCTGGTGCGGCCCTTAAAGGTGAAGAAGGCGCACATATTGGCCAGGCTGCTGGTGCCCTGTACCATGTTGCCAACGCCGGGGTGCCAGGTATAGCAAGCGTCCAAATCGTCGTAGTATCCATCCCGGGCCAGGAACATTTTGCCCCAGCCAGCTTCCTCAGCAGGGCAGCCATAGTAGCGGATAGTACCGGAGATGCCGTGCTTTTCCATATAGTCCTTGGCAGCTACGGCAGCGGCCATTGCGCCGGCGCCCAGTGCATTGTGCCCGCAGCCATGTCCAGGCCCGCCGGGAACCAGTTCGTTGTGCCGGCAGATGCTGGCTTCCTGGCTCAGGGAGGGGAGGGCGTCAAATTCGCCCAAAATGCCAATAATGGGCTTACCGCTGCCCCAGGTGCCTATAAAGGCAGTTGGCATGCCATCCACACCCTCCTGCACATCAAATCCTTCTTCCTTCAGTGCCTTGATTAGAATATCGGCGGATTTGGCTTCGTGAAAATACAGCTCCGGGACTTCCCAGACATCATCGCTTACCTTGGCAAACTTTTCTCTTTTGGCATCTACGATTGCCTTAATCTCCTGGACCATCTTTTCCATTTCCATTGTGCATTCTCCTCCTTACAAACTCTGTTTTGGTGTTGGCTGCCCCCAGTAGTGAATATATCATTCTGCTGCTGACCGGATAGCCGGTTTCCTCTTATCCATCATAGTATAATCACCAATAAATTTCAACAGATATATATTTTTTTATTTGATTAGTGCAAAAATGGCGAGGGGATTTGTTCAAATTATAGAATCAAAATCCGGGATTTTGTGGATAATAGGTATATTTTTATCAATTTTACAGTTTTTAGATGGATTAGATCGAACAGCTATGCGTCTTAGTTAAAAAACCGCTTAATAGCAGTGAAAGTTCATTTTGCACTGACATTTACATATTTGATATTTTTAATCAATTATTCTTTGGTTAATTTTAATAAATAATGGTAAAAACTTTATTTTATTTTTCCGAATATTCCCTCAAGAACTTGTAATATTTTCTCGAACAGGATACTATAAAAACTGGGATATATAAAAAATGCCCCAAGCAGGTGCAATAAAAACAGAATGGGGGATAGAAAAATGAAAAGATATGCCGTTTTATGTATTGTGGCAGTAATGTGCATTTCGATTAGTTTTGCAGCAACTGCCTATCGGGACGACTTTGCCGGAGGGGAAAGCAAGGCAACCATCTTTGGCCTGGTGGATATACCCAGTGTCAGCAAAATTCTGCTGTATCAGGTGGAGGGGGATGATACAGCGGTTGGACTTGCTGAGGGCGGACAGACTGGCACAATACTGTATCATGTAACTGGGGCGGAAACTATTAAGGTAGGCTTTTACTCCGCCCATTCCGGATATGCCACTGTGCAGGAGGGGTATTACCTGTTGGGATATCCAAATCCTGGTTATCAGGGCGATTGTTTCCCAGTCTATCTGGATAGGGCGCAGAATTTGTATTGCAGAGTTGGAAACAAGTGGATGAAGCGGATGGAGGATGGATTTTTTGCAGATATTCCAGACACTCCAACGGATATACTGCCCTATCCGCTCTATGTGCAGGCTGCTGAAAAGGGGCAGTATACCCTGCTGGCCAATTATCAGTCCGGTAAACCAAAACCAATTGTCAATGGCGGGAAAATTGTGGCTTATTATGAGGAACGCATCTATACGGTACCTAAAAATGCAGAACAGATCCAAATTACACTTTGCTCGCAAAAAGCCAATGGGCCAGTTGGCCTGTCCCGCTATCCGGTGATGGTTGCCAATGTGGAAATTGTTGGTGTTTCCCTGTCGTTTGAGCAGCAGGAAGAACCCAGCTCGTCTAACAGCAGTTCCTCCAAGCCGGATGAGAGCAGTTCGTCCGGCAGCAGCTCCTCCAAGCCGGATGAGAGCAGTTCGTCCGGCAGCAGCTCCTCCCAACCGGATGGCAGCAGCTCAAGCAGTTCCGGCTCCACTGGCGGGGGCAGTTCTGTCCCGGATTTTGGCAGTTCGGGAGGGGGTTCTGGCGGGGTACAGCTGCCGGCTGAGGATGGCAGCCCTTATGACCGAAACAGTGCCCCGGAGAGGGAACACTCCTCCCGCAGTTCCTCCTCCACATCGGCGTCTTCCCGCCAGTCTTCCCGGTCATCCACCAGTTCGTCTGCCCAACAGATCAAGCCCAGCTCCTCCAAAACCGAAAAAATCTCGAATCGGGACGAAAAAGAATACGATTCCTCTTCAGATAAGCTGGATATAAAAGAGGATTTCGATTATAATGAAGAAAAGAGATTATACACCAGCTCCGGAAAGGCAGAGGAGGCTCCACTCATTTACTATATGCTGGGTGGTTACTGTGTGGTTGGCTGTACGGCTGCATATATTGTCTATCAGAAGAACTGGAAGAATCCAAAGTAGTGTTTCATGGGCAGAAAGGAAGGCGCAAAATGAAAAGAATCGGATTTATAGGCGTGGGTGTCATGGGCCGCTGGATGGTGCGCAACCTGATGCAGAAGGGGTTTGAGGTATCCATCTATACCCGGACCAAGGCCAAGGCGCTGGATGTTATCCAGGAAGGGGCTGTTTGGTGCGACGATATTAAAACCTGCGTGCAGGATAAAGACGCGGTCATCACCATTGTAGGGTATCCCAAAGATGTGGAGCAGGTTTACTTCGGTGAGGATGGAATCATAGCCAATGCAAGACCCGGCGCTTATCTCATTGATATGACTACCACCAGCCCGCAGCTTTCTGTGCAAATTTATGA
The DNA here is from genome assembly GCA_948473085.1 of uncultured Clostridia bacterium. Taxonomy (GTDB): domain Bacteria; phylum Bacillota; class Clostridia; order Oscillospirales; family Ruminococcaceae; genus Avimicrobium. Next base: position 33,334 of record CAOKWH010000008.1, on the reverse strand, counting down.
GGCAGCTGCTGCCCGGGGTCTTTTTGCTCTGGATGCCCCGGTATCCGGCGGGGATACCGGGGCTAAAAAGGGAACCCTTTCCATCATGGTGGGGGGCGACCGGCCGGCTTTTGATGCCTGCGCCGACCTGTTCGCTGCGCTGGGCACCAATGTCCTCTACGAGGGCCGGGCAGGTTTTGGCCAGCATACCAAAATGGCAAACCAGATTGCACTTACAGCCGTGGTAGCTGGTCTGTGTGAGGCCATTACCTACGCCAGGCGGATGGGGCTGGATGTGCAGACTATGCTGGATAGCATCAGCAAGGGTGCTGCCGGCAGCTGGCAGATGGATAACACTGCCCCAAAAATGCTCTCGGAGGATATGGCCCCTGGGTTCTTTATCAAGCATTTTATCAAGGATATGAGCATTGCCGATCAGGAAGCAGGAACTGTAGGATTGGAGATGCCGGTGCTGCGCCAGGTTTTGGAAATGTATCGGGAATTAGAGGCCCAAGGGGAGGGGGATCTGGGCACACAGGCGCTGATTCACTATTACAATAAGCAGGGAAATTAAATACACTGTTTGGCAGGGACAGGACACCCTTTGCAGTTGGGTTTGATTGCAAAGGCAGAGAGGAAAATGGGCGGATTGGCAGAAACTGTGCTGTGTTGCGGTAAAGATGGTTAGGTGTTTTTAAAGTAGCTGCGCAGGCCCTTCGTCGGGAAAAATGAGAGTGAGAAACGAGAGGGGTCCTTATAGATGGAAAGCATTCTGTTCAGTTTAAATAGTGTATTGCCGCTGTTTGTGTTGGGTATTTCGGGATATGTACTGGTGCAGAGGGGAATCGTAGACCGGCGCTTTGCCGACCAGGCTTCCAACCTGTGCTTTAAGCTGCTTATCCCATTCAGCCTGTTTAGGGAAGTTTACAGCGCCAGCTTGATTGAACAGTTTAACGCCCGGCTGGTGCTGTATTGTGTGTTGGCTGTGTTGGCCACCCAATTGCTGGCCGCAGCCATCTGGCCGCTTTTTATCAAAGACAGGGTGCGCTGTGGTGCCTGTGTCCATTCCACCTTTCGCACCAATATTGTGCTGATGGGTGTCCCGCTGATGAGCAACATGTTCGGGGCAGAAGGGGCATTTGTTGCGGCTATGGTTGTGCCGTTTGTGGTAATATTGTTTAATATCGGGGCGGTGACAACTTTTACAGTATTTGCGCCTAAAGAGATGGGGGCAAAACTGGACCCTTTGGCCCTGCTAAAAAATATTATCCGCAATCCGTTTATTATTGCCATTCTGTTGGGTTTGGCAGCACAGCTGAGCGGTATTGTGTTCCCGGGGTTTGTCACCAAGTCGGTGGACTATTTTGCAGGGATGTCCACACCACTGGCGCTGATTGCGGTGGGCGGCCAGTTTGACCCCCAGCAGGCAAAGGGGAACTTAAAGCTCAATGGGGTTCTCTGTTTTGTGCGCCTGGTGCTGATTCCTGGTATAACCACTGTCTTGGCTGCTGTTTTAGGGTTCCGTGGGGCGGGGCTGGCACTGGTGTTTGTTCTGTTTGGCTCCCCGACGGCAGTTTCCGGCGCGGCGCTGGCCAAAGTGATGGGCAGCGATTACCAGCTTACCGGCGAGGTTACTTTGATGAGCTCGCTGCTTTCGGCAGTGACGCTGTTTATTGGTGTTTCTCTGCTGAAAACCTTTGCCCTGATATAAAAAAGCTCCGGCTGTTTGGCCGGAGCTTTTTGCTTTATGGCAATTTTTTTAACTGTGCATAGTGGTTTATCAGGCTGGATATGCAGGCTGCACATAGCAGAAGGGCGGGCATGTAAACAAAATCGATATGCAGCAAAAAGCCAGCAAGAAAGATAATAAAGGTGACAGCAGTCCCCTTTTTCAGGTCGGATATGGTTTTAAGCAGTTTTTCACGCTGTTTTTCCGTGGTGGATGGTTTATTGCTCATATAGGGCACCTCGCTTTTCTTTTATCCTATAACAATAACACAGAATGTCGAATTTGAAAAGTTTATCGGTAAATCTTGTCATTTTATGAAAGAAGTGCTATTATAGTAAACTGAAAAAACAATCTTACAATGTGGGGTGGATTGGCTTGTTGTTCCTTGCTTCCTCAATCTTTCGGCCATTGACATCAGAACAGCGCAAAGCGATTGAAGAGCTGTTCCGCACACAGGGTGCGCTTTATTATAATATTGCTTACCAGGGGGTACAGTCGCCACACATTGCCCAGGAACTGGTAGCAGAAAGTTTTGTAAAGATGATGAGAGTCATTGATAAAATAATGACATTAACACCCCAGCAGCGGGAAGCCTATGGAGTAATGGTGGTAAAACGGGAGGTGCTGCAGTATGTGCGCAGCCAGAAAAACACGCGGTCGATTGTTTCCTACGAAGAGTACACGCCCCCGGATGAGCGCAGCGATGTTTGTGTAGAAAATGATGTTATAAGTATTTTGGATCTTGAAAATATGAATAAAATGCTGGATGGCGTTTCGGAGCAGGATAGGATGATTGTAGTTTTGCACTATGGCTATTCCATGACCTATACAGAGATTGCTGAGATTGTAAATTTAACACCAGCCAATGCCCAAAAACGAGGGAACCGGCTGATGAAAAAACTACGGAAGATGGCAGACGAACAGCGAAAACTAACCTTGATTTAAGCCGGTTTTAAACCTTAAAATTCAAACAGAAACAATACCCCTTTGGGCGTTTCCCAAATAGGAAACACAGTTGACAGACTGTTTTGGGAGCGCCTTTAGGGGTATTGTTTCTTTCGCTTGTAGCCGGAAGGTTTGGCTTATTTCAGCAGGTTATTCAGCGGTTCTCCCGCTAGGTAATGCTTCAGGTTTTCCAGAGCAATGTCGGCGATCTTTACTGCGGTTATATCCAGGCTGTTGCCACCGGCTACATGTGGGGTTATCAGTACCCTGGGTTCTTTCCAGAGCGGGTGGCCGGCTGGCAGAGGTTCCGGTTCGGTTACATCCAGCCCGGCGCCATACAGGTGCCCTTCGGCCATTGCCTGGGCCAGGCCGGCGCAATCCACAGCTGTGCCCCGGCCGCCGTTGAGCAGGATAGCATCCGGCTTCATCCGCAGAATGCGCTCATAGGTCATCAGATTGTCCGTTTCTTGGGAACGGGGGAACACCAGCGCCACCACATCGCACTGGGGCAGCAGGTCATCCAGTTCCGCCAGGGTGTGCAGGCTATCAATGCCTGGTACTGGCTGGTGGATGTTCCGGCGGATGCCCAAAGTTTTGGCACCCATTGCCTTGCAGAGCAGTGCAAAGGAGGAACCAATATCCCCGGCGCCGCCCACCAGTACCTGCGCTCCCTGCAAGGTGCGGGCGGTGCCCACTCGCTGCCATAGCGCTTTGGCTTGGTTATCCCGGTACTGCGGCAGGCGCTTCATAATGGCCAGCAGCATGGCAAACAGATGCTCCGATACCGAAAGCCCATATGCCCCCACGGATGAAGAAAGCCGGGTTTGCTCAGATAATACACCGTTTTCCAGGTATTGGTCAGCGCCGGCGCTGCGGGTGTGCATCCATCGCAGGCTCTGGCCTCCTTGGCGCAGTGCCTCCACCGAAGGGTTGCCCAGCATGACTGTAACCCCGGCCAAATCTTCGGGAGTGATGGTAGCATCGCGCACAAACAGCTGCTCTGCCCCTGGGGCAGCATCCAAAAACTGCTGGCGCTGCTCGGGGGTCAGCACCAGTGCATTGAGTATTTTTTCCATTTAAAACCTCCTGATTGGTTCCGGCATCTGCCCAAAACCGGGCGGATGGGGAACGGGATATACCTTTAGTATACCCCTGCGCTGCCAGTGCGGTCAATGTAAATATCCTAAAAACAGGCAGAAATGTCCCGATTTATAGCAAATAATTGTTTTCCCGGTTTGCAATTTGCAGGGTTATCAGTTTGTATGTTGCATATCCACCCACCACCAATGGCTCCTGGTTGCAAATGGCTTCTGCTTCCTCCCGGCTCTCGGTTCGTAAAATATACATCCCCGCCATCCCCGGGTATCCCTTAAAAACTGCGCAGATTTCCAGCTTGCCTTCCTCATCCAACCGCCTTATGTTTTCCACATGTTCGGTCAGTATCTTTTTGGTAATTCTATTGTAGGTCTTGCTTTTTTCTATCATCATCATATACAGTTGTTTTTCCATTTTGATGCGCCCCTTTCTTGTTACCCATTATTATAGTATTTCTATCGGATAAAGGCAATAAAGCACTGTTAGGCAGCGCCTTGGCAATTTCCACAAACTGAATTTGATATGGTACTGGCGGCGTGTTATACTTGATTTAGTGAATTGGGATTTGTGGAGGGGAACGATGGAAATTTTTTCGGTGTTGCTCATGATTTTTGCAGCTGTCTGCGCCTTATTTTCGGATAAGATAGATAGGGCAGTAAAGGGGGAGGGAGAGGTACAGAAAGTAATTGTCGTATTCAGCATGGGTGTATTATCGGTCGGCATGATTACGATTATTGCAAGCCTCTTATCATGAAATATAAAAAATTCAGGGCTTAGCGGGCAGTTATCTGGGGGTAACTGCCCGTCTTAGCTATTTTGACGAATATATTGGGCGGTACTCCCTTAAAAAGGAGGATATTGGCCGTACTTTGGGCAGTTTAGTCAAGCTGCCCCGGTTATCGCAGCGGCAGCATATTCCTGTCCCCTTTTAGAATATAGATACAAAGAGAAAAAACGGCCGATGCCGAAAAGGGGAGCGTATAAAATGGCACAGAACCGAACAGGACTTACCGAGGCCGAGGCAGCACGCCTGCTGCGGCAATATGGCGCCAATATGGTGCAGATGGGCAAGCGGAAAAGCTTGGCAGGCTTGTTTGCCGGGCAGCTGGCAGACTTGATGACACTGATACTTATTGTCTGTGCCGGGCTGTCTGCACTGATGGGGGAGGGCACAGAGGCTCTGGCCATGCTGGTAATTGTGCTGCTCAACGCCCTCATCGGCTTTTTTCAGGAATATCGCACCGAAAAAACGCTGGAAGCGCTCAGCCGGTTGGCCGCGCCCACTGCCAAGGTGCTCCGGGAAGGGATGAAAAAGGAAGTGCCAGCCGCCGACCTGGTGCCTGGGGATTTAATACTGTTGGGGGCCGGGGATAAAATCCCGGCAGATGCCACCCTGATTGGGGAGGGCGGGCTGGCCTGTGATGAATCGCTGCTCACCGGGGAGTCGGTTGCAGTGGAAAAAAGCCCCGGCAGGGACGCCAAGCTGTATATGGGCGCCCTTGTGGTGAAAGGCCGGGGGATGGGCAGGGTTACAGCCACCGGAATGGAAACCGAGATGGGCAAAATTGCCGGGATGCTGGAAAATATACAGGAGGAAAAGACCCCCCTAAGCCTAAAATTGGAGCAGCTGGGCCGGGTGATAGCCCTGGGCTGTGTGCTGCTCTGTGCCCTGATGACACTGGTTGGCATTCTTCGGGGGGAGGACCCATTTGATATGCTGGTGGTGGGTATCTCCCTGGCTGTGGCCGCTGTGCCGGAGGGGCTGCCCGCCATAGTGACAGTATCGCTGGCGATGGCCGTGCGGCGGATTCTGCGCCGGGGTTCGCTGGTGAAAAGCCTGCATGCTGTGGAAACTCTGGGCTGTGCCCAGGTTATCTGCACCGATAAAACCGGGACTTTAACGCAAAACCGCATGACTGTGCAGCAGTTATGGACAGCCAACGGGTCGCTGGAAGTTACTGGCGAAGGCTACAGTCGGGAAGGGAGCTTTCGCCGTGGAGAGCGGCAGGCAATGGAGCTGACCGGAGGGGAACACCTGCTGCTTACCGCCTTTTGTGTGTGCAATGCCTCCTCCATTATTCCGGATAAGGGCAGGAACTGGAAACCGGATGGGGAACCCACCGAGGCGGCGCTGCTGATTGCCGGCGCCAAGGCGGGCATCTTCCAGGAGAAAGAGAGAAAATTTCGCAGCCAGCGCCCCTTTGATTCGGCCCGGAAGCTGATGTCGGTGCGGGTGACGATGCCGGAAGGGGAGTTTGTATTTGCCAAGGGCGCGCCGGATGTGCTGCTGCGCAAATGCACAGGCTTTTATCAGGGGGAGGGAACCCGCCCTCTGGATACGGTATTCCGTCGCCGGGCGTTGGAGCAAAATGACCGGCTGGCCAAACAGGGGATGCGGGTTATTGCTGCTGCCTATAAGCCGGCCGATAGCCGGGATATGGAGGAGGGCCTGGTCTTTTTGGGGCTGGCAGCCATTACCGACCCGCCCCGGCCGGACGCCGCCCAGGCCGTACGGGAGTGCCTTTCCGCCCATATTCGCCCCATTATGATTACTGGGGACCACAAGCTGACAGCGGCAGCCATTGCCCGGGAGGTGGGCATACTCCGGCCGGGGGCGGAAGGGGTTCTGACAGGGGAGGAACTGGATGCCCTCAGTGATGAGCAGCTGCGGGACCAGCTGCCCCGAACCAGCGTATTTGCCCGGGTTACCCCCGCCCACAAGCTGCGTATTGTAAAGGCGGTCAAGGCCCTGGGCGAAGTCACCGCCATGACCGGCGATGGGGTAAACGATGCCCCCGCCTTGAAAGAGGCGGACATCGGGGTGGCAATGGGCAAGAGCGGCAGCGATGTGGCCCGGGAGGCGGCCGACATTATCCTGCTGGATGATGATTTTTCCACCCTGGTGGCGGCCGTGCGGGAGGGCAGAACCATCTATGCCAACATCCGCAGAAGTATTCGCTATCTGCTCTCCTGCAATATTGGTGAGGTGGTTACCATGTTTGTGGGCATGCTGCTGGGCATGCCGGTGGTGCTCAGCCCCATCCAGCTGCTGCTGGTCAACCTGGCCACCGATGGCCTGCCAGCTATTGCCTTGGGCTTTGAACCTCCGGAGGAGGAGATTATGCAGCGCCGCCCCCGGGGCCGGGATGACTCTGTTTTTTCCGGCGGCTTGGCTGGCACCATCCTGCTTCGCGGGCTGATGATTGGCCTTTGTACTTTGGGCACCTACACCACCGTGTTTGGCCTGTCCGGCAGGGTAGAGGCGGCTGGAAGTTGCGCGCTGCTCACACTTATTTTTACCCAGCTGCTGCACTGCTTTGAATGTAAATCTGAAAAGCGCAGCCTGTTTACTGTAGATATTTTCAGCAACCTGCGGCTGGTGGCAGCGGTGTTTATTTCGGGAGCAATGGCGCTGCTGGCCGTATTCCACCCGGCTTTAATGGAAATTTTGGGCACCGTTACGCCGGATCGCATACAGGGGCTGGTGGTGCTGGGCTTTACACTGCTGGGGCCCTGTGTGTGGGCGCTGGTGGGGGAGCTGTTTGCGCCCCATGTGGATGATACCGATCTGTTCTATCAAACCGTTTCATCCATCGAGCAAGGGGAGCGCTATCTATCTGATTTTTGAGCCGAATGAGTGTAAAAAGCACCCTGGGATTGTTTTCCAGGGTGCTGATTGCAGCTTATAAATTAAAGCGGCTGCCCACAGTGGCGGCAATATTGGTCGGCGGGGGAAACCTCGGAGCCACATCGGGGGCAAAACCGGGTATCTTGTACCTGATACCCCGGAGCCGGGGCCAGACGCTCCGCTGCCAGAGCGGGCAAGCGCCCCTTTTCCAAAGCCCGGCCAGCCTCCTTTTGCAGCTGATAAACTTTGCCGCACTGGGGGCAGACGAGCAGATACTTGACATCAAATTTAACAGTCGGTACAAAGAACAGATGGACATAGCCATAGGTTTTTATGAGTTCCATGCCCTGAAAGCTCTGGCAGCTTGGGCAGTGTTGGGCGTTGATTTTTCCCAGTTTTTTACTCTGATTTCCCGTTCCAGCTATGAAAAACATGGTATCCGCTCCTGTTCATGATTTTTTTACTTTCCTTACTCGACAAAAGATTGTATAATATTCCATGAGTAGACCCTTTTTGTTGGGCCGTGTACCAACAGAGGTTGTTTGGGTTGTCTTCTTACAGTATTGTAAAAAAGCCGGAACTTGTCAAGGGTGTTTGACAAATTTCGCCTTCCTTTGCAGTGATTTTTACAGCAAGTGCCACCATATTAATATGGCTCTGCCTGATATACCCCCTTTACTTGAGAGGAAATTACAGAATGAAAAAGTTTTTTGCCATGCTTCTCACCCTGTCCATGTTGCTTACCCTTCCAGGCTGTTCCAATGGAGGAAAGACCCCGCCGGAGCAGGATATGCTCTATTCCTCAGCGCCGATACAGTTTAACAGTGATGCCGACCAGGATAGTTCCTCCCAGCGGGAGGAGGAGCCGGATGAGGAAGAGAGCGAATCCCAGTCGATTTCTTCGTCCAGTACAGCGTCCAGCAGCTCTCAGTCGAGCAGCTCCAGCCAGCCGGCAGTTTCCAGCTCCTCTTCGTCCAGTATGGCGTCCAGCAGCTCCCAGACGAGCAGTTCCAGCCAGCCGGCGGTTTCCAGCTCCTCTTCGTCCAGTATGGCATCCAGCAGTTCCCAGACGAGCAGCTCCAGTAAACCGGCTTTTTCCAGTTCCAGTAAGGAGAGCAGCTCCAAGCCGGCGGATAAGGTAACCAGTTCCAAAGCCCCCTCCGGCGAGATGCGGGCTGTGTGGTTTTCCTATCTGGATCTGGCTTCGATGATCAAAGAAAAATCTAAGTCGGAGTTTGAAGCCTCCATCAAACAAGCCTTTACCAAGGTGATGAAGGATGACTATAACACCGTCTTTGTTCAGGTGCGCCCGTTTGGGGATGCTTTGTATGAATCTGGGGTTTTCCCCTGGTCCTATACCATCACCGGCACCGAGGGGGAGGATCCTGGCTATGATCCCTTGGAAGTTATGATAAAAGCAGCCCATGACCGGGGGCTGAAGGTTGAAGCCTGGGTGAACCCCTATCGCATCCGCACTGCGTCCAACAGTGGTTATGAGCTGGATGAGGATAGTTTGGCCTACTACTGGCTGGTGGAGGACACCGGAGATGTGATTGAATATAACGGGGGCATCTACTATAACCCCGGCAGTGAGCTGGCCCGGAACCACATTATAGAAGGAGTGGCCGAGCTGGTGGAAAAGTATGATATTGACGGTGTCCATTTTGACGACTATTTCTACCCCACCACCGACGCCGCCTTTGACAGCGATACTTATCAGGAATACAAAAACGGCGGAGGCAAGTTGTCGCTGGCCGCCTGGCGCCGGGAGAATGTAAACGAACTGGTGCGGGAAACATACGCCGAAATTAAGCGGATAGATTCCTCGGTCAGGTTTGGCATCAGCCCCCAGGGCAACACCGATATCAACTATAACGAACAGTATATTGATGTGGAAAAATGGCTTTCGGGCAGCGGCTATGTGGATTATATCTGCCCGCAGGTGTACTATGGGTTTGAAAATGATACCTGTCCCTTCTCTGCCACAGTAAAAGAGTGGGACAATATGATTGAAAATAAGAATATCGAGCTTTATATCGGTATTTCTGCCAGCAAGATTGGCCTGGAGGATAAATGGGCCGGTTCTGGCCGGAATGAATGGGTGGAAAACAGCAATATGTTGGCCCGTATGGTGGCCCAGGCCCGGAAAAGCAGCCATTATGGCGGGTTTGCCATGTACAGCTATCGTTCCCTCTATGCGCCAAACGCGGCTGTAAAGGACCAGGTAGATGAGGAAAAGGACGCTCTTGCTGAGCTGATGTAAAAAGAACCCCTGTGGGAGGAAGTCGCAAATTGTCGAAATTTTTAAGAAATGGCAAGGTAGTAGCCACCGTGTTGGGTGTCCTGCTGCTGGTTGCTACTGTCGTTTCCGGAGTGCTGACCTACCAAAAGCTGAAGAATAAGGAAATTGACGCTCCGGTAAACAGCGTAATATCTGGCAATACCCAGGAAGACAGGCCCGGCGGCAGCCCTGCCCCTGATGGGGAGGGGGAACTGCCTCCGGTGGCCTTTAATTACCCTGACTATATGAAGGGGATGTATATTACAGCAGGGGTGGACTATCTCACCGATGGCCGTACCAGCACCGACCAGGTCAAGGCGGATATTGATGCCGCCTTTGCTGCTGTGAAGGAAATGTCCATGAATACCGTTATTTTCCCGCTGACCTACAATGGCAAAAGCCTGGAACAGAAAAGCGGCCTGCCCTATGTGGATTTGGATTTTGATGTGCTGGAGTACGCCTCCCAGAAAGCCAGGGAACAGGGCGTTTATTTCTATGCCATTTATGAGATGTTCACCCAGGAGGAAAACGGCAGTATTACCGAGATAGAAACGCTCTCTGCCGATGCCATCAACGGCCTGGTGGAGCGGGGCAGTGCCATTGCCCAGGGGTATGATATGGAGGGACTGTTGCTGGATAGCTATTATAACGACACTCAGCCCGGCAGCTATCTGGATTATAAGCTGTATGGCGGTGGAATGGGCTACCAGAACTATATGGGCCAGATGAGCCATACAGCAGTAAAACTGCTCAGCAGTGAAATCCACCAGAATGCCCCGGGCAAGCAGGTGGGCATGCTTACTGTGCCGGTGTGGGCCAATGCCTCCACCGACGAGGAGGGCTCGGATACAGCAGCAAACTATACAGCCAAATACAGCGGCAATGCCGATAACCTCTCCTATATGCAAAAGGGGTATGTGGATTTTGTGCTGGTGCAGGCCAGCGGCGCTACCACCAGCGCCACCATCCCTTATAAAAAGGTTGTGGCCTGGTGGGGGGAGCAGGCGAATGCCTGTGATATTCCCCTGTATATCCTGCACTATTCCAGCAAGGCCTGCTCGGAGGAGGCAGGCTGGACCGAATATGACCAGCTGGCGCTGCAGCTCATTGCCTCGGAGAATCTGACCGGCTGTAGTGGAGATGTGTATGACAACCTGGCCCGGTTTAAGCAGGATTTGGAGGGCAGCTCCTCCGCTGTCCTGGATTACTATGATGATACCCTCAATCGCCAGCACATCCTCACCGAGCTGGCTGTAACCTCTCCTGCGCAAAAGACCTATACAACCTTTGAGCAGAGCGTTACCTTTATGGGTGCTTCCGACCCTGGGGCCAAAATTACCATTAACGATCAGGAAATTACAACCGACCAGAATGGTTACTTTACCCTGAACATGCCCCTGTCCGAAGGGCTGAACAAGTTTGTGTTTACCCACAAGGGTAAAACCGATGTGTACAACATCACCCGGCAGGTACAGGTTATCAAGGATGTATCCCCCACAGGCAACATGTCGGTGGATGGCGGTATGCATGTTACCATTACGGCTACCGCTTATAAGGATGCCACAGTTTATGCAGTAGTAGGCGGCCAGACGGTACCCATGATGCTGGATGAAACCGGAGCCGATGACCGGCTGAATGAGTCCTACCGGCTGTTCACCGGTATATATACCGCCCCTGCCTCCACCGATTCTATTCAGGATATTGGCAATATTGTGGTGTATGGCGAGGCGCAGGGCAGCAAAAACAACAAAACCGGTGCCTATATCAAGGTAAATAAGAAAATTGTAGTGGAGGATGGCTCCCCTATTCGGGTAGTGGCCGACCAGGCTGAGACCTTCCCCTCCAATAGCCTGAACGACCTGTCCGACCCCAGTTACTTCCCGTTGCCCCAGGGGGCGCTGGACTACACGGTCGGCGGCGAACTGATCTATAAAAATGGGGACAAGACCTATTCTTACTACAAGCTGGCTTCCGGTGTACGGGTGTATCGGGACGATATTGCCGGTGTCAGTGAAAGCTCTGCCCCAGGCGGCAATGCGGTTACCGATGTAGAGGTGGAAAGCAACTACCAGTTTACTGATGTCATTTTCACCACAGGGCAACAGGTATCGTATAGTGCCAAATATACAAGCAGCGCCTTTACTGTCGACTTTAATTATACCAACAGCGTTCCCAGCAGCCAGAACCTGCCCGATAATCCCCTGTTTTCTTCCATGAGCAGTTCGGGCAGCAAGGTAACCCTTACCCTGAACACCTCCGGGCGGTTTATCGGCTATCGGGCTTTCTACAATAACAGTGGCCAGCTGGTGTTCCGGTTCAACAACCCGCCAGGTGGGGTAAATGGCGCTACTATTGTGGTGGATCCTGGTCACGGCGGCACCGATGTGGGTGCCCTGGGCTTCCTGCCTGCCTATCCGGAGAAGGTGATTACCTGGGAAATTGCCCAGAAGGTGGCGGATGAGTTGGAGAGCATGGGGGCCAATGTTATCCTGCTGAATACCCAGGTATCCAGCGGAAAGTATGTGATACAGGACCGTCTGGCCTATGCCAAGCAGAAAAATGCAGTGATGTACCTAAGCATCCATTGCAATTCTGCCCCAAATAACAGCTCTGCGGCGGGCACCGAAGTGTACTATTTTAACGACTATTCCAAGACCTTGGCAGGCTATGTTTCCGCCAATGTATCCAGTGCCATGAATACCAATAACCGTGGGGCCAAATTTGGCCGGTACTATGTTACCCGGGATCCCCAGATGGCAGGTGTACTGTGTGAAGTGGGCTTTTTAACCAACGAACGGGAGTATAATAAGCTGCTCAGCGATTCCTATCAGCAAAGTGTGGCGGAGGGAATTGCCTCGGCGGCGAACAAGTATCTCCGGCAGTTGGGCGGCTCCTCCGGCGGCAGCGGCCTGTCCAACAACGGTGGCGGGTCCTCTTCCTCCAATCAAGGGGGTGAGGATGACGACGAGATAACGGATCTTTGGCTGGATGAGGAGGAGCTTTATCTGGAGGTGGGTGAAACAGTCACACTGGAAGCCTCTGTGCGCCCTTCCGGCGCCAATGTGGAAATTAAGTGGTATAGTGACGATGAAACGGTGGCAAAAGTCAATGGCAGCGGTAAGGTAACCGCCAAGGGTGAGGGAGAATGTGTGATAACAGCGGAAACCAGTGACGGCGAATTTTATGCCGATTGTATTGTTGTGGTAGAGGGCGGCACCAGCGAAGTTCTGGTGAAGGAGATTACCATCTACGAGGATAATCCCCTGCGTTTGGATGTAGGGGAGGAGTATGAGCTGAGCATTCGTCTTTCCCCCGATAATGCCGACAATACCGACCTGGAGTTTGAAAGCAGCAATGCCGATATTGTGGAAGTGGACGACTATGGAAACCTATATGCGGTACAGGAAGGGGAAGTTACTATTACAGTAAGAAATCCGGCCTCGGGCAAAAAAGATAGCATTAAAGTCCGGGTGGAGGAATAGAAAAATTTTCAGGGCCTGTTTCCCAAAAGGGGAGACAGGCCCTTTTATATTGAAATGCATATGATAGCCTGAAAATAGGTGCATGGAATTTTAAAAAGTAAGAGGCTTTTTAGAAGGACTGAAAAATAGTTTGGCTGTAGAGGTATAAAATGACAGAAAAGGAATATCTGGAATTTATTGGTGAATAAACTATACCAATCAGGTAGAGTAGCACGAAAAAATTTGGAACAATCAACACAAATAAAATTAAAATTTTGTAAAAAAGCACAGGGCACTAAAATGGTCAACGGGGCTGGAATAGATCAATCAGTGAAAATAAACAAGAAAGCAAGTTGATTTTAGAAAAACTATAGAAAGAAGAATGGGACAATTGACAGTACAAAATACCATATTTTATAATTGGAGTAAGTTTTAGAGTATAAATTTTTATATGCTCGCAGGCTCGAAGTATTGTATAGAAATGAGGGAGTATTTATGGCACAGTCCGAAAAAAGATGAACCTGCTTGATTTGATCTTTATGTCAGTGGGCGGTATCATTGGCGCAGGTATCTTCTCCATGGTGGGCATTGGTATTGCCACCACCGGCCGTAGCGTTGCTCTGGCTCTGATATTCGGCATGATTTTTACCATGTCCCAGCAAATTCGTATTATCTTTACCTCGTCTATGTTTTCAATGGTAGGCGGAACCTATTCCCAGTCAGCGCTGCTGCTGCCGCCCATGCTTACCGGTGTTACTGCCATTACCACACTGGTTACAGCATTCAGCTTTTCCGTATTTGGTATAGCAATGGCTGGCTACCTCTCTCAGCTTATTCCGGCTCTGGCTCCCTACCAAACCCCCATTGCCTGTGCAGTTTTGGTGCTGTTCTTTGTTATTGCCAACACTGGTGCTGCAATATTTGCCAAGGTGCTGAACCTGCTGGGTATTTTAAAGTTTATTGCCTTGGGCCTGTTTATCGTGTTTGGTATGTCCAAGGTGCAGCATGGCGGATTTACCGGCGAACCCTACTTTATTGGCGGCGGCACCGGTTTCCTTACGGCTGTGGCTCTGATGTCCTTTACCTGCAATGGTGCTACCAATATTGTCAATGTAGCTGCTATGGCTGAAAACCCCAAGAAAAACATTCCCAAAGCCTTCTTTATCGCCTCTATCCTCACAGCTGGTGTTTATGCCCTGCTGGGCTATGTGGCCTCGGGTATTGCGCCCTACGGGCAGGTGGCTGGCCAGAACCTGGGCTATATGGCACAGATGGTTCTGCCGGAGGCACTGTATATCTTCTTTATTGTAGGCGGCGCCATGTGTTCGCTCAGCACAGCACTGCTGGGTGGTATCGGCGGCTATACCATGCCCATTGTTGGTATTGCCAACGACGGCTGGCTCCCGGCCTTTTTGAAGAAAAAGACCAATGTTGTCATTACTCTGGCTATTATCTCGATTCTGCCGGTTCTTGGCGGCTTTACACTGGACAACATTGTTTCGATGATTATGGTGCCTGGCATGGTAGTAGGCGCTATTACCAACTTTAAGGCGATGAAAATGCCGGAAATGTTCCCGGAGGAGTGGGCCAACAGCGGCCTGAAATGCTCTCCTACCCTGTACCGGGTGCTGATGGCCATTTCGATTATCACCTCGCTGATGACCGGTTTCTTCTCGCTGACCTCTTTGACCACCACACTTGCCATTGGCACTGTAGTAATGACAGTTGCAATGTTTGTATGGACCTGGTACCGCCTGAAGAAGGGCTATGTAAAAATTGTCAGCACAGCCGATTTGGGCTAACTTCTCACCTACCATTCTGTTAAAGAAAAAGGGAGCTTTTCAGCTCCCTTTTTCTTTATTCTTTGCAAAAAATCCGGTTTGTTCCTTCATTACGCACACTATACCTTGTTCTTCCAACGCAGTTTTCATATCCGAGGGCAGGCGCAGATTTGCTGTGCGATACCCTTTATAAAAAACCCATTTGCTCCGGCCGTCTTTGCGTATCACCTTGATGTTCAGTGTATAGGAAAACATATGCTCCAATTCCCAGGGGCTGTATTGCAGTTCAACCTGCTCAATTTCATCCAGCGGGATGGCATAGGGGATACCGGTGTTCAGCACCAGGCAGTCATTTTCAAAAAAGAAGGCGCCGGCATTCTTCCGGTTTTTATACTTGCTGCGCTTATAGATAAACAGCGCTACAATAAGAAGAGGCGGGCCGAATGTAATTAAATATAACATGATAGTCCTCCTTTTAGCAGTAATCTCGGTCCACAGTAATCACACCCAGAAAATGCTCGTCTATTTCCAACAGCTTGGCCTGTACCTGCCGGGCAACTTCGGTATCGGGTGTTTTGTGGTCAATGGGGATGAGCACATCAAAAATCAGGTTGCTATGGGTAGGGCCGGTTACCATCCTAAAGTCGTGGATAGAAAAGCTGGAATCCAGCTCCTTCATCTTTTGCACTACCTGCATACGGGTGCGGTTGAGTTCCTCATTGTCTGTCTGGATGGGGTCCATGTGGATAACCATGTGGATGTTCAGTTCCCGGGCAATATCCCGCTCGGCATTGTCGATGATGTCGTGGGAGTAGAGCACATCATTGGTAAGCGGAACCTCGGCATGGGCGGAGGCAAAAATGCGCCCAGGGCCGTAATCATGGACAATCAGGTCATGCACCCCTACAATTCCATCGTATTGGAGCATCAGGCGTTTAATCTCCCGTACCAGTTCCGGGTCGGGCCGGCTGCCCAGCAGCGGGGTAAGGGTGTTCTGAGCAATTTCGTACCCAGCTTTGAGAATCATCACCGAAACCACTACACCCATAACGCCATCCACCGGTAGGGTGGTAAAACGCCCTGCGAGCACCGAAAACAGCGTAACACTGGTGGCCATTACATCCGAAATGCTGTCCGCCGCCGTTGCTGCCAGCGAAGCGGAGTTGATTTTTTTGCTGAGTGTGGTATTAAAGCGGTTCATCCACAGCTTAACCACAATGGAAGCAAGCAAACCGCATAACACAGCCATACTAAAGGCCACCGGCTCGGGATGCAGGATTTTTTCCACCGAGTTTTGGATGAATTCCAGCCCCACCATGAGGATAAACAGCGCGATGACCAGCCCGCTGAGATACTCAATGCGGCCATGGCCATAGGGGTGGTCGGCATCCGCTGGTTTAGAGGCCATTTTAAACCCGAGCATGGTAACCAGGCAGGAACCAACATCCGATAGATTGTTAAAAGCGTCCGCCGTTATGGCCACACTGCCGGACAAAATACCCAGGGAAAATTTGACTGCAAACAGTACGATGTTACAGCAAACACCCACAATGCTGCTGAGCACGCCATACTGTTCCCGAACCTTGGGATTGGTAACAGCCTCGCTATCCTTTATAAAACGGCGAACAAGAAATTGCGTCATGAAATACCTCCCAAAAGAGCTGGCCGCCCCAGCTTTATTTCTGAAAACCTTGTAGGAAAAGCACATGGTTTGTCTGCCCGCTTATCCGACAAAAATTCCTTCCTCCCATTATACGCCATTTTGCCTGGTTTGCCAACAGCATAAAATAAAAAGCCCGCCTGTTTTTAGGCAGGCGGGGTGCCGTTAAAGAAAGAACTCCGGGTTTAAAAAAGGGATAATCAGCTGAACCGGCTGGCCATCCCGGTCCAGGCCCCAGTAGCCGCTGTAAATACCGTCTCCCAGGCCGCTGGAGAACAGGGGAAGGTGGAGGTCGGTTCCCGGCAGCCGCCAGAGGAGAAAATCCCCCTGTTCGTTTTGCAGTTGGGGGAATGCTTGGGCGTTTTCATGGAATAGTGCTTCAAACAGGTCGGTATAGCGGTTCCCTTCAGGGTGCTTTTGCTCCCAGTCGGCCATGAAGGCGGTATACTGCTCCGCTATCTGCCAATCGGTAATGCAGGCCAGGCCGGTATCCACCCCAAAGAAACTGAAAACGCCTGGATATCCCAGATCCTGCGGCTCTTTTCCGGTGGGCATGGCAATCTCATAGCGGGCTATGGGGCTGTCCTTGATTACCAGCCGGGCGCCCGCTACCCGTAGCCCCACCAACGGGGAACGAAGCAGCGAAAGCTCCACCGGATAGCTGCCGGCCGGGATTTTCCGATCCAGGCAGGTTTGATATTTACTGCCCAGGTAGGCCAGCGGGTCGGCCAGCACCACCTTCCCGGTGGGGAAGCTGGCCTTGCCGATGTCAACTGTCTGTAGTTGGCCGCTGTTCCCAAAAAGCCCCTGGAAAAAGGTTGGGGGATAACTCTCCTGGTTCAAAAATTTCAAATTTTTCTCAAAGGCTATCTGTACAGGGCCCTTTACCATCTCCCGATATTCTTCCCCAGTGTTCACATCGGCAAAATAGGCGCCATTTGCGTCCCGGCGCAGTTCCAGGTCTGTCCCCGGGGGCAGAAAATAGACATTGGCGGCTGCCGGCTCCAAATCAATAAGTGCGTTAAAATTTGCAATGGCCATATTGGCTGGATTGTCCACGACCTCCTGGGTGTCGGTGTCGCCAAAGGCAATCCAGCCGCAGAACTGGTCGCTTTTCTCGCGGAATAGCCATTTGAGGCAGGAGGTCCCATTTAAAATGGATTTGGAAACAATACAGTCCCCAGCCCCGGGGATGAAGGGTTTTTGCTCTTCGTGCGGCATTTTAAACACTCCTTTTCTCTCATTTAGTAGGATTTATTTGCGCTGGCGGCTTTTTCAGCGGGCGTTTTTTGATATATCGGTCCTCCTCGCTGAAGATGCAGCCACAGTATTTTTGCATATAGAGCCCCTGCTCCCGGGCTTTGTCCTGACCCTGCCGGAACCCTACCCGAAAGTCCCGATACAAAAAATGAACCCCATATTTCTGCGCGGCGGCCTCACCGGTTTTTATCAGCAGTTCGTGGTTTTGGTAGGGACTTACCAGCAGGGTGGTAGTAAAGGCGTCAAACCCCTGTTCGGCAGCATAGGCGGCTGCCTGTTCCAGCCGGACGGCATAGCAGTGGCCGCAGCGGTGCTCGATATCCTGTGCGACAGCGGCAACAAATTCCCGCAGGCCGTATTCATCCTGTTCCACCAGAGTAAGGTTTATCTGCCGGGCGTAGTCCCGTAAACAGTCCCGGCGGCTGCGATATTCGGTATAGGGGTGGATGGTGGGGTTGTACCAGAACCCCACCGGTTCAATCCCTTCGGCCCGGAGGCTTTCGATACAGTAAACCGAGCAGGGGGCGCAACAGATATGTAAAAGCAGTTTCATATAGTCTCCTTCAAACGGCAACAAAGATATATCTATTGTAACATATCCCCGCTCGATTTAAAAGTAGTACGGTTCCTGATAGACCCCTATTTTGCTACTCCCTGCGCAGTAGCTCCCGGATGGGCAGAAAGTTGGAGGTGATAGGCAGCGTACGCAGTTTAAATTCCCCATCCTTCCAGTAACAGGCCCGGGCTTTGGCTCCGGGCAGCGAGGTGAGAATGCGAAAACGCTCCTCATCCAGCACCTCCAAAGCAGCCCCGTTGTCCAGCGCAATGGCTGGCATGCCATAGGTGGTGCGCATCATCCGGGGCAGGTCGGCCTGGCGCAGGGGTTCGGCGTCATAATGGGGGCAGAGCAGCACTGGCAGATAGCCTAGCCCCCGCACCCGGATAAGCTGGCTGCTGCCGCTGGTAAAGCTGCGGGAATCGGAATTGCCCCAGGCACACCAGCAGATGGCCCCGGCACTGACCCCGCACAGCACAGCCCCCCGCCGATAGGCGGCGTCCAGCAGTTTATCCGTGCCAGTGCGCCGCAGGGCATTCATCATCTTCAGGGTATTGCCGCCGCCCACATAGATAATATCGGCAGCGTCTATCTTTCTTTGGGCTATCTTCGGGTTTTGAATATCGGCCTGATTGAGGTGATCGGTGTGAGTAAGGCCAAACCGGCCCTGGTAGATGGTTTGCATCACCTGATAGTAGCTATCATAGTTGCCGTCGGCCCCTGGATTGGCCAGGCTGACAAACAGGAAAGAGGGGTCGGCCTTTCCACTCATCTGAATAATTTCCTGGTCAAATGGCTCTGTTTCGTAGTTGGTTCCGGGGCGGCCGTTTTCACCGCCGCCAATGGCAAGAATCTGCCTGGGCATTCCGCTCACTCCTTGATAAAATTTTTATCAGTTTACTATATAAAAGCAGGGCTGTCAATAAAAAAGCCCGCAGGAGCGCGGGCCTTTTGGTAAAATGGAAATACTATCGCATGGTAAAGGTATCGCAGAGGGTGTCCTGCATGGCGTCGGCGCTGCCGCCGCTGACTATCACATTTTCGGCCTTGCAGCGGCCATTTTTGTAGTAGGCGCAGCCTTCCACACTGCATTTAATGCTCATATGCGGGTTGGCGGCGCAAAAGTTTGTGCTGTTCTGGGCGCCTTCCGGGCGCTGGGCAAAGGAACGGCAGAAAGTTTCATCCTTCATCATGGCCTGGTGGCCGCCAATATTGATGCTGTGCAGGCTGCAATAGCCGTCGCAGTGGTTGATGCAGGTGTTTACAGTACAGGTCAGTCCTGTTGTCATGGGTTCCACATCCTTTTCAGTTTGGTTTCGGTATTAGTTTAGCCACTGGATGGAGCAGATATGCAAGCAGAACAAATGTTTGAAATATTTGTGAAGGGGGTCGCTTTTGGTTGATTTTGGGCCTGATATTCGCTATAATACTTATAGTATGTCCTTTAGCCAATTTGCAGAGGGCAGAGAACAACCAAAACACATAGATGGAGGTACCAAGATGGCTGTAAAGCAGACCGAAAAGAGGGGCGAGGACCTGGCAGGCGAAAAGCAAAAGGCGTTGGACGCTGCCCTGGCACAAATTGAAAAGCAGTTTGGCAAGGGGGCCATCATGAAATTGGGGCAGAACTCCACTTTGAATGTAGAGGCTGTTCCCACCGGGTCGCTGTCGCTGGATATTGCGCTGGGCATCGGCGGTGTACCCAAGGGGCGCATTGTTGAAATATATGGGCCGGAAAGCTCGGGTAAAACAACGGTTGCGCTGCATATTGTAGCCGAGAGCCAGAAGCGCGGGGGTTCGGCAGTATTTATTGATGTGGAGCATGCCCTGGACCCGGTGTATGCCCAGGCCCTGGGTGTGGATATTGATGCACTGCTGGTTTCCCAGCCCGATACAGGCGAGCAGGCGCTGGAAATTGCCGAGGCGCTGGTGCGCTCCGGCGCTGTGGATGTTGTTGTTGTGGACTCGGTGGCTGCTATGGTTACCAAAGCCGAAATTGAGGGCGAAATGGGGGATAGCCATGTGGGTGTACAGGCCCGGCTGATGTCCCAGGGACTGCGCAAACTCACCGGCGCCATTGGCAAATCCAACTGCGTTGCTATTTTTATCAACCAGCTCCGGGAAAAAATCGGCGTTATGTACGGCAACCCGGAGACTACCCCCGGCGGCCGGGCACTGAAGTTCTACTCGTCGGTGCGGCTGGATGTCCGGCGTATTGAGCAGCTCAAGGTGGGTGGCCAGGTGGTGGGAAACCGCACCCGTGTAAAGGTGGTTAAAAACAAGGTGGCTCCGCCCTTCCGGGAGGCGGAATTTGATATCCTGTACGGCCAGGGAATCTCCCGGGAAGGGGAGATTTTGGATATTGCTGTTAAACTGGAGATTATCGAAAAGAGCGGCTCCTGGTTCAGCTACAATGGCCAGAAGATAGGCCAGGGCCGGGACAATGTCCGGGAATTTTTGCGCGGGAATCCGGATCTGAGCGAGGAGATTGCCCAGAAGGTGATGGAAAATGCCGGAAAATTGCTGGAAAACCCCAAGCAGAAAAAGCCGGTGCTGAAAGCAGCCGCCCCTGTTGCTGAGCCGGCGGAGGCACCCAAGGCAGAACCTGCCGCCCGCCCGTCCGCTGATATTGATATTGAAGTGGACGACTAAGCGGATAAGGCATGAAGATTACCGATATACATCGAACAAAGAAAGGGAGATTTGCTGTTGTTGTGGATGGCGAATTTCTCTTTTCCGCCCAGGAGGAGGCCCTGGCCCGCAGCGGCCTGAAGGCCGGGGATGAAACGGATATTTATGCGCTGGAGCAGCTGCGCCGGGAGTCGGAATACATCTTTGGCCGGGAGTATGCGCTGCATCTGCTGGAGTATAAGGCCTATAGCCGCAGCATGTTGGTTCAGCGGCTGGAAAAGTATGTGGACCCAGAGGTGGCCGCCCAGGTGGCTGACCGCCTGTGTGAGCTGGGGCTGATTAACGACAGCTACTATGCCGCTGCCTATGCCCGGGACTTGTTCCGGCTGAAAGGATATTCCAAACAGCGGATTGCCCAAGCCCTGCGCCAAAAGGGCATAGAAAAAGAGGATGTGCAGGAGGCGCTGGCCCAGTTTGAGGAGGAGGAGCTGGAGGAGAAACTGCACGCCCTGTTGGTAAAAAAGTACCTGCGGCATTTGGGGAGCGAGAAGGGCCGCCAAAAGGCCCAGAACGCCCTGCTGCGCATGGGCTATCGCTATGGCGAAATTCATGCGGCTATCCGTTGGGTGCTGGAGGAGTATGCTGACGAACTCCCCGCAGAAGCCATGGAGGACTGACAAGGCATAAGGCTGTGGCAATAGGTATAAAACAAGACGCTTGCCCGTTGGCAGCGAAAAGGAGATAATAAAGTAATGGCAATCAAGGTAGGAATGGTATCCCTGGGATGTTCCAAAAATCAGGTGGATGGCGAAATTATGCTCTCGCTCATTCAGCGGGAAGGGTACGAGCTGTGCGGCGACGCTGCCCAGTGCGATGTAATTATTATCAATACCTGCGGCTTTATAGAGGACGCCAAACGCGAATCCATCGAAACAATTTTGGAATTCTGCGAGCAGAAACGCCAGGGCCAGGTAAAGGCAGTGGTGGTTACCGGCTGCCTGGCAGAGCGCTATCAGCGGGAGATTGTCTCGGAGATTCCGGAGGCGGATGTTATTTTGGGCATCGGCCGGAATACCGATATTGTGGCCGCCATCGACCAGGCGCTCCAGGGCCAGCGGGTGGTGGAATTTTCCCCCAAGGATGATTTGATCATGGATGCCGACCGAGTACTGGCAAACGCCCCGTTTTTTGCTTATATCAAGCTGGCGGATGGGTGTGATAACCGCTGTACCTACTGTGCCATTCCCAACATCCGGGGGCGTTTCCGCAGCCGGAAGATGGAAAACATCTTGGAAGAGGTGCGGCGCTTTGCCGCCCAGGGCGTGACCGAAATCAATCTGGTTGCCCAGGATACCTCCCGGTATGGGGAGGATCTCTACGGCAAGCTGATGCTTCCGGAGCTGATACGCGAGGTATGCAAGGTGGATGGGGTGCACTGGGTGCGTATTCTCTATTGCTACCCCCAGCGCATCACCGATGAGCTGTTGGAGGTTATGGCTGCCGAACCCAAAGTGGTGAAATATATGGATGTGCCCCTGCAGCATGCCAGCGGCCGGGTGCTCCAGGCCATGAACCGCCGGGGGGACAAACAGTACCTGTTGGAACTGATGCAAAAAATCCGGGCAAAGGTGCCGGGTATTGTGTTGCGCACCACCTTCATCACCGGTTTCCCCGGGGAAACAGAGGAGGATTTTGCAGAACTTACCGACCTGGTCAAGCAGGTGCGTTTTGAACGCCTGGGCTGTTTTACCTATTCGCTGGAGGATGGCACCCCCGCCTTTGACATGCCTGGCCAGATAGATGAGGAAACCAAACGCCGCCGGGCAGAAATTGTAATGAGCGAGCAGCTGCTGATTGCCGAAGAGTTTGCCCGCAGCCTGATAGGCCGGGAGCTGGAAGTTGTAATAGAAGGGCTGGATGAGCAAAGCGGGCTCTATTTCGGCCGCAGCTATATGGACGCCCCGGATATTGATACCAGAGTGTGGTTCGATTCGCCCTATGAGCATGAGGCTGGCGAGTATGTCCTGGTGTCCATCACCGACAGCCAGGGCTATGACCTGCTGGGCGAGGAGACGGAGTAACCCGCCCAGCCCAAAAGTTACGATGTGGGGGAATAAGCGTGAACTTACCAAATAAACTGACACTGCTGCGCATTGTTTTAATACTGCCATTTGTGGCTTTTATGCTGCTGGATGCCATTCCGCACCGGTTTTTGTTGGCATTTTTGGTTTTTGCCGGGGCCTCGTTTACCGATATGCTGGATGGCTATCTGGCTCGGAAACATCACCTGATTACCGACTTTGGTATCCTGATGGATCCGTTGGCGGACAAACTGCTGGTTACCTCGGCCATTATCTGCTTTGTCAGCCTGGGTATGGTACCGGCTGTGGTGGCTATTATCATCCTGTCCCGGGAGTTTTTAGTTACATCCATCCGTCTGGTAGCGGCGCCCAAAGGCCGGGTGATTCCGGCGGATAAATGGGGCAAGGCCAAAACCATCTGCCAGATGGTTTGGATTGGTTATCTGCTCCTTATCCAGTGGGCCGTGACATTGGGGGTGCAGTCCAGTGCGATGGTGCTGCTGGGGCAGCTGCTGATGTCTGCCACCACCCTTTTAACGGTGATTTCCGGCGGTAATTATTTAATTAAAAATGCGGATCTGCTCAAAGGGTAAACGCATAACAGGCCGGCTGCCCTCTGTTTAAAAGCCGGCTTTTTGCAATGGGGCGGAAAGGAGAACCCGATGGATAAGGAATTGAGAAACAAAGTGGATGAACTGCACGAGGACGATGCACATGAGGAGATTGCCAGGCTGTTGGAAGCACTGCCGGAGGAAAAGCGGGACTATGACTGGACCTGCCTGCTGGCCCGCGCCTACAACAATCTGAGCCGGGAACAGGAGGCGCTAAAACTGCTGCTTTCGGTACAGGATCAGGGGCAGGATGATCCGCTGTGGCACTATCGGATAGGATACACTTACTACTATCTGGAACGGGAGGCTGAAGCGCTCAGGGAATTTGAGCGCTCGCAGGAGCTGGACCCGGATGATGAAGATACAGCCATGTTTGTAGATTGGTGCAAAAAGGTGCTGCGGGCCAAGGAACAGGAAGGGGTAGAGCAGTTTCATACCATCAAATATACCAATGAAGAATACGCAGCGGTAATGGAACATATTGAACAACACTTTGGCCCGGTGGAAAATGTGTTTATGGAGATTGTTTCCCCGGATATTAAAGTAAATGTTGCCATCTGCCCCCCTTGCGAAGCCCATGATTACTATGTCCTGTGCACTGTAGGCATGGGCGCGCGCCGGATGAATGTTCCCTCCGAGCTGGAAGAAGAGGGGCTGGACCGGGCCGAGGTGATGATTGCCCTGCCTCCGGACTGGCGAATTACAGAACCGGATGAGCGCTGGTACTGGCCCATCCGCTGGCTGAAAATTCTGGCCCGGCTGCCTGGAAACCAGGATACCTGGCTGGGCTGGGGGCATACGGTGCCTTCCAATGAACAGTTTACCGAAAACCCGGATATTGCCGGCGTTATGTTGGTACGCCCGCAGGCGTTTGGCACAGAAAGCATGGTCTGCCAGTTGCCCGGCGGTAAAAAGATCAACTTTTATCAGGTGATTACACTGTATAAAGATGAGATAGACTTTAAACTGCGCAACGGCGCCAAAGCGCTGCTGGACTATATGAGCGACGATGCCATTGAGGTGGTAGACCTGCACCGGGAAAGCGTTTGCAAGTATGTCCAGGTAAAGGACTTTGCCATTCCACAGGAGAACATCCTGCCCCTGCTTCGGAACTGGTCGGGCCCCAGAGGCTGTTTGGCCACCGACCGCATTTTGGTGGAGGGGGCCAGGGTGGGCTATATGTACCGGGAGGAGCCCAAATTTTCCGGGGACAGTGGCTGGCGCTTCTTGGCTGGGGATGAGGACGAGGCCTATCTTAGGGACTCTCAAAACAGCGATGTGTATGACCTGAACACACTGTGCAACTATGATAGCGATATTCTGCCCTTTTTAAGCTATCCCATTGGTTCCACATTTGAGCGGGATCAAGACGGGTATCTGACCCAAATCTGGGACTGATGGAGCTATTGAACCGATAGGAGGGGAACAGGATGGCATTTGATTATAAAAAGGAATATAAGGAGTTTTATCTTCCCAAAAACCGGCCGGAGTTAGTTCAGCTGCCCAGTATGAACTTTATTGCTGTGCGGGGTACTGGCGACCCCAACCAGGAGGGCGGGGCTTATCAACAAGCTATCAGCATTTTGTATGCAGTGGCCTACACCTTAAAGATGAGCCATCGTGCCGGTCACAGCATCCCCGGTTTTTTTGATTATGTTGTGCCGCCGCTGGAGGGATTTTGGTGGCAGGAGGGCCAAACAGGCGTGGATTATACCAATAAAGCCGGTTTTTGCTGGATTTCGGCAATCCGCCTGCCGGATTTTGTTACGCAGGAAGAGTTTGACTGGGCGGTACAAGCAGCGACAGAGAAGAAAAAGCTGGACTGTTCCGTAGCAGAATTTTTCACCCTGGAGGAGGGGCTTTGCGTGCAGATGCTGCATATCGGCCCCTATGATACCGAGCCGCAGTCGTTGGCAGAAATGCAGGCTTTTTTGGAACAAAACGGCTATGTGGAGGATTTGAGCAGCGAACGCCTCCACCATGAAATCTACCTGTCCGACCCCAGAAAAACAGCGCCGGAAAAACAGCGCACGGTGCTGCGCCACCCGGTGAGAAAGCGTTAAAACATGCAAAGAGAGAAGGAAAGAACGATGTTGCGAGAAATGAGAAGGAAACGCCAACAGCTCTCCCGGGAGGAGAGTGTTGCCGTGCTGGAGCGTGGCACTGCCGGTGTTTTGGCTGTGGCCGGAACCGAGGGATACCCCTATGCTGTGCCGCTGAGCTATGTCTATACCGATGGTAAACTCTACTTTCACAGTGCCCGTACTGGGCACAAGCTGGATGCCATCCGCCAAGATGACCGGGTTTCGTTTTGTGTTATCGACCAGGACCAGGTTGTGCCGGAGGAATACACCACCTATTTCCGCAGTGTTATCGCCTTTGGCCGGGCACGCATTTTAGTGGAGGAAGCAGAACGCCTGGCCGCTATTCGCCTATTGGCCCAGCGTTATTATCCCGAGGATGGGGAGGAGGGTCGGGAGGCCGCCATTGACAAGGAAATCCGGGCAGTGGAGATGATTGAATTAAAGATTGAACATCTTTCGGGAAAGGAAGCCATTGAGCTAATTCGGCAGCGCTCCAATGGGCAGCTGAACTAAGGAGGAAACATGGCTTTTTTAGATAAATTTAGAAAGAAAAAAGCCCCGCCGCCGACTGCCTGTGAACCAAAGCTCAACACTATGGTAATGATCCTCTTTGACCGGCCTGCCGTTCCGGTAGAGGAGCTGGAAGCTGAAATTACCAAGCGTTTTGGTGCCGAGGCTGTCGGTCAGCCCGATAACAGCCATCCAGCCATTTCCCACCTGATGTTGCGTGTAGATGGTATGGAGGTGCTGTGCTCCTATCTACCATTTCCGCTGCCGCCGGAGGAGGCGGATATTCCGGCTCTGCTGGAATTTAACCACTTTATGACTGTAGAGGAGCAAAAGGCGTTTTTGGAGCACCAGTCCTTCTGCATGCTGACGCAGATTGGCGGGGGTGGCACTTTGCAGGGCAAGCGCGATGTCTGTGTCCTGCTCTCCCGGCTGTGCGGCTGCCTGCTGAATGTACAGGGCGCGGTAGGTGTCTATTACAGCGCGGCGCGTTTGCTGCTGGGCAAGGGGATGTATGCTCGCTATGCCGCCATTACCGAAAAAGAGGCCCGCAACCCGGATTATTTTCCGCCCACCCTATGGATTTTACCCTATCAGACCTGCACTGAAACCGGCGCTGCCGTCATAGAAACCTGCGGTCTAACCGAGTTTGGTTTTTTGGAACTTGGGTTTTACAAACCCACTGAGGAATGGGCGCAGATTTTTGAAAAGCTGTATATCATGTCCCTGCTGCAAATTACCGAAAAGGAACTGTACCGGAATATGGATACCATTTCCTTTGCCGAAGATACGCTTTCGGTCTTTAAGCAGAGCGGCAACAAGCTGTATATTATTGGGGATATTTAACCCGCTGACAGCGCCATCTTTTCTCGCTGGATAATAGTCCTTCTCTCCCTAAGCCTTTTGGCGTGGGGGATATCGTTTGCCTACTGATACACGCAGACCGGCACCCATTTAGGAATACTGGCATATATTATTTGTTCTGTCAGCGCTTGTCGTTTTGCTTTCAGAAATTCAGGGAAAAGGGATTGGCTGTCAAACAATATGGCCATATCCTAAGAATTTTACGCCTGCTTAGAGAAGGGAACCGGTGGGGTGCGGAGTAGGATCCTCCAAAGCAAGGGGTAAGAGCCTGCAAAAGGGGGCTCTTAGCGGGCTGGTAAAAAATAAAAAGGGGCACAACGCCCCCTTTTACTTTTTTATATGTAGAAAAATGTAAAGCTGCAACAATATCTCTTAGAGAAAAATTTATTCAGCTTCAATAAATTTAATCTCGTATTCTTCCAGGTCATAGGCATTGGCAAAAAAGCCGGTCAAGATTACTTTAGCATTGTTCTGAGCATTCTCCAACAGGCCATTTTCAATAGCAGTAACTTCGGCGTTCTTTTTTAATTCCACCCGGGCTTCGCTAAATTCAGGCTGAGTTATGGGGCGGAAAACACTCTCATTTTCATGATAGATTTTAAAGGAATCCTCCACAATCTCATTGCTTAAAATCTTGGCCTTTGGCAGTGTCACTTCAATTACAGTTCCGTTTTCGCTCCATTTAATTTCCCTAAAATCCAGCCCGGCTTTGATTATTACATCATAGCTGTAGATATATTTGCTCTGTGTAAAGGGTATTTTAACACCAAACAGCTCCTGGGAAGCCTCGGTTACACTGACTTCGGTGCAGTAAGCGGCCTGAGTGGCCAGCTCCCCAATGCTTTCAAAGCCTAAGGTTGTGGGTTTCTCCTCGGTTTTAAACAACGAGTAAAGCCCCACAGCCACCAAACCCAGTGCCACCAGTACAGCGACGACAGTTGTAATAAGTTTGGTAGAGCCTTTTTTCTGATTGTCCATTTTTTAAATCCTCCTATATCGACAAATTATTTCATAACAGAAGCTGTAAATTCTGCGAAGCAAAGCTGTCGATTTTTGTCGTAACTTATTATAGCACAGTTGTATCGCGTTTTCCAGATATTTGATAGAAATGTGAATTTTACGGGGAGGCAAAATTCCCCCATTGACAAAACGGGCGGCTTTGCATACAATAGATACTATACAAATATTGTATCAAATGCGTAACGGGACCCAGTAGCGTACTGCACCGGCGTCAGAGAGGCGGCTCCATTGGCTGAAAGGGCTGCCGGCCAACGGCTTTACGGCGAATTGCACCCGCCAGCACATTGTGGGAACCGGCAGATACTTCTGCCCCAGTATCGCCATGCGTGTCGCCTGCGTTAAGGGCACCAAGGGATAAACCGGAGTGGAACCGCGGTATTTAGGAAATATCGCCTCCGATGGAGCTGTAAGAACTGGCTCTGTCGGGGGCTTTTTTATTTGTCCGGCAAGCTGGTTCGGCGGTAAACTGATAGTTGCTTGAGAGGAGAACTGCGGATTATGAAAATTTACAACACCCTTTCCAGAAAAAAAGAGGAATTTGTACCTATTGAGCCAGGCAAGGTTCGTATTTATGCCTGCGGCCCTACGGTGTACAATTTTATACACATCGGCAATGCCCGGCCTATCTGTGTGTTTGATGTCCTGCGCCGGTATCTGGAATATCGGGGATATGATGTAAAATTTGTACAGAATTTTACTGATATTGATGATAAGCTCATTAAAAAGGCCAATGAGGAGGGCATTACAGTGCCTGAAGTGGCCGAACGCTATATTGCCGAGTATAAAACCGACGCCCACGGTTTGGGGGTTCGGGATGCCGATGTACATCCCCGTGCCACCGAGGTCGTGGACAAGATTGTTGAGATTGTTTCCACCCTGATTGAAAAAGGGTTTGCCTACGAATCCAATGGGGATGTCTATTTCCGGGTGCGCCGTTTCCCTGAATATGGCAAGCTCTCTCACATGCCCATCGAGGAACTGGAATCTGGCGCCCGGGTGGATGTCAGTGAGGTGAAGGAGGACCCCCTGGATTTTGCCCTGTGGAAGGCTGTCAAGCCTGGGGAACCCTACTGGGAATCCCCCTGGGGTAAGGGGCGCCCCGGCTGGCACATAGAATGCACTGCCATGATTCAAAAGCACCTGGGAGAGAGCATAGACATTCACTGTGGCGGTGTGGATTTGACCTTCCCGCATCATGAGGACGAAATTGCCCAGGGTGAATGCTGCACCGGCCATGAGTATGCCCGCTACTGGATGCACAACGGCTTTATCAATGTGGATAACCAGAAGATGAGCAAGAGCCTGGGCAACTTTTTCACTGTCCGGGATGTGGCAGAAAAGTTTGGATATGAGCCAATCAAGTATTTGATGCTTTCCAGCCACTACCGCAGCCCCATCAATTACAGCTACGATATTATCCAGCAGTGCATTGCTTCGCTGGAGCGGCTGCACAACTGCCGGGACCATATGGATTTTGCACTGAAAACAGCACTGGATACAAGCACAGTCGGCGAGGAGGCGTTTTGCGCCGATATTGACCGGTGTGTGGAAAAGTTTGTGGAGGTCATGGATGACGACCTGAATACAGCCGACGGTATCACCGCCCTGTTTGATATGGTGCGTATTATCAATACCTTCCTGGCTGAACCCCGTGGCCGGCAGGCAGTGGAGTACGCCATTCGCCGGTTTGACGAGCTGACCGAAGTGCTGGGCCTACTCTATAACCGGGACAGCGGCGAGCTGGACAGCGAAATTGAGGCGCTGATCGAGGCCCGGCAGCAGGCCCGAGCCGCCAAAAACTTTGCCGAGGCTGACCGCATTCGGGATGAACTGAAGGCCCGGGGGATTGAATTGAAGGATACCCCCCAGGGCGTCCAGTGGAGCCGTATCAAGTAAAGAAGTCAGAACAGCCGTAGAAAAATCCTTCTACGGCTGTTTTCTTGGCTTTGGCTATGGAATTTTGTACATAGAACAGAGAGAAATAAGCAAGAATGGGGTGTTGCAGGTGGCAGATAAGAGTTTTTTGCGAAAAATAGACGAAGATGACTGGTATGTCAGCTATCGGCCAACTGTGCCAATTGGCATATTTGGTTTTAAGCTCAAAAGCGCCTATTGGACAATTGCAGTTTCCCCACAAGTTGATATGGATGAACTTATCCCAGCGCTGTCCACCTACTTGGAATGGCTGGCTGCCTGCAGGGAGGAAGTAACCGAATATTTTAGCTCCAAGTTGCAGGAAACACTGCCAGAGAATTGGTACGAAACCATTCAGGTTTACAGTGCCGAAATTACCTTTACTACATTGGAGGACTTTGGGGCAATAGTCAGCTTTAGCGAGAGTATCATTCCCGACCATGTGGTTGAATTTACAATCAAGCAGTATCAAATTGTAAATGATGCGCTGTTGGGATAGGCCATAGCAGTGGGCTTCTTCTATTTGCGACTGCCGAACTGCCTTTCTGATACTTGTCCGGGTTAAAAAATTGTTTTAATGGCGTGCCACTCGATGGGATAAGGGTGAACTTGACAGCAATCAAACTTTTTGGTATACTCAACTATAGTTTGAAAAGGAAAGGTGGGGTGGCTGGATGTCGCATATTCGCAGATAACAGGACAACAAGCAAATCTGTCAGTTGGAACAGGTTCTTATTGTTATGCTTTTTTGCGAAAATGCAGGTTCGGCTTCTTCCTTTTGGGATGTTGTTCCGGCTTTTTTCCTATGGCCTTATTTTGGCGGGCCAAGGGAGAAGGTGCATAAAAGCAGAGCGACAGGCGGCCTGTTTTGTATGGGCCGTCTTTTTTTGTTGTCCTGTATCTTTTCGGAAGGATAAAAACTGAACAAGAGGAAAGGAAAACAAATCCCCATGAACCGTGAGAACAAACGAAAACAGTACGAAAAAGGGTATTATAAAACACACGCCTGCACTGACAGCTTTACTTGCCGGGTCTGCGGCCGTTTGGTGGTATCGGCCGGGGCGGGTAGCGGACACCGCAACCACTGCCCCAACTGCCTGTCCAGCCTCCATCTGGATAATGAGCCTGGAGACAGGGAAGCTGATTGCGGCGGCATTATGGACCCAGTAGCCGTTTGGGTGCGAAAGAATGGCGAGTGGGCCATTATCCACCGGTGCCGCCGCTGTGGGGCGCTCAGCTCCAACCGGGCCGCCGCAGACGATAACCCCATGAAGCTGATGTCCATTGCACTAAAACCGCTGGGCTGCCCGCCCTTTCCACTGGAACGGATTCGGGAACTTACCGCCCTGATGGCTGGAGATGGCGAGTACTAAAAATTGATAACCCATAAAAGAAGCACAGTCGGCCCAATGATTGGGCTGCCTGTGCTTTTCTTTTTCCATCTTCTGTTTTAGACTGCTGCGGGTAGAAATTTTAACCGCTAATTTAGCATTATGCATAGGCTATTTAATCGTGTTAAAGCTGTACAGTTTTTTAGTAGGAGTATTGTTTGCGGTAATGGGCAAGACATATTGCAGACACAATAAACATAGTGCCTTCGGCGGCTGGTACAGCCAGCCACACACCCGTTATTCCAAAGAGATGGGGCAGCAGCAGAATGTTGCCTGTTAGCAGGCCAAAGGTCCGCAAAAGGGAGAGAAATGCAGATACTTTTCCGTTTGATAGGGCTGTGAACAGTGCAGAGGTAAAAGTGTTTAGGCCGCAGAATAGAAAGCTGTATGAAAAGATGCCAAAGCCATCCGCTGCGATGCGATAAACCTGTGTTGATTGCTCTGCAAACAGCCGTACAATGTGGGGGCCACCAAGCATGGAAACCAGAAAGACCAGTATAGATGCCGCTGCAATGAACCATATACTGATAGAGAAAACCCGCTTTTGCTGAATCTCATTTTGGCTCCCATAGTTAAATCCAATAATAGGCGCTATTCCCATAGAGTACCCAATATACAATGTGCTCAGCAGGAACTGGGCATAAATGAGAATGGTAATTGCTGCAACGCCATCTTCCCCCAGCAGATCCATCATAGTATGGTTAAACAGAAAGGTTGTAACGGCTGTTGCCAGCTGGCCCACCATTTCGGAAGAGCCGTTTAGGCAGCTTTCCTTCATTATAGTCCACTTTAATTTTGGCTTTGTAAAAGATAAGGTCCCTTTGCTCTGCGCAAAATAGGCCAGCCCGGCCAGTGTGGGGATTAGATAGCCAAAACCTGTTCCTAAAGCTGCGCCCCGGATGCCTAAGTTGCAGGGGAGAATAAAGATATAGTCCAAAATGATATTTGCCACGCCCGCTGCAATGGATAACCCAAACCCAAGCCCCGGTTTTCCAGCGGTTACAAACAGGTTGGAAAAGAGGGTTTGCAGGATGTTAGCGGGGATGAACAGGAACAGAACCATCAGGTATTCTCTGCAATAGGGAAAGAGCCGGTCGCTGGCTCCCAGTGCATAAACAATTTGGTCTATCCAGATAATTCCGCCCAAAAGAATAAGAAGGCCAATTCCTGTGCCCATTAATATGAGCAAGGTAAAATCTTCCCTTGCCTCCTGATGTTTTCCTGCCCCAATTTTTCGGGAGATAATTGCATTTCCGCCTGTCGCAATCATTGTCCCCAGCCCTACCGTGATATTGATTACCGGGCATGCAATGTTGATGGAGGAAAGTGCATCGGTATTTACAAACTGCGCCACAAAAATGGTGTCCACGACAGTGTATAGGCCCATGAAAATCATCATAACGATGGTGGGGAATGCGAAGCGCAGGAGGGAGCCTGCGTTCCATTTTTGGTTTATATTATCCATTGTCGCTGTTCTCCTGTTTTGGTGGTAGAATGAGCCGCTGGGTGGGATAGCCAAATTCGGTGAGAAGTTCCGCCTCGGCAAAGCCTAGCCGCTTATATTCCTCTCGCTGACCTGTATCAGCCTTGTCCCCCTGGCGGAAAGTGGTGATGCTGATTTCACGCCCTGCAAACAGATTGCACAGGATAAAGTCAAGCAAAGCCTTTGCTACTCCATAGTGCCGGTATTGTGGATGCACCGCCAAAAAGTCGATACTCCCGGTTTGATGAGAGAATGCGGCCGCCCCAATAATGGCAGGACCGTCCCGCATAATAAGCGCTCGTCTCTGCCGAATATACTGTTAGATAACCTCGCATAAAGAAGTACAGATTTCAGAGTTCCACATACCCGACAA
>CAOKWH010000007.1 GCA_948473085.1 uncultured Clostridia bacterium | reverse complement strand
ATACAGAACCTATCAAAACGCCATTATCATTAAGTTTCAGATTCATAAAACTGTCGGCAATCATATCTTTTGGTCTATCTATTGTGCTTCTATGTGTAAAATTCTTACCATCACTTGAAACAAGGCAACTAATTATTGAATTATCTAATAAAAATACAATATATTCACCATTATCCCAGATAATCTCTCCTAACTGCTGACCGCTATTGTACGGTATATTAGTTTCATTTTTAACAATTTCCCAATTAACCATATCATCAGACGCAAAAATAACAGTGTTACCAAAAAAAAATTCAGGAGGTAGCCCCGCTTCTGTACCCATAGTATAAGACATACCACCTACTGCCCCTAAAAATCTGCCGTTTTCATAACAAATACTTTGAATCGGCGCATTATATCTGAATCCGTTCATACCAGATACACCCATCTGGTATCGTTCCCATTTTAAACCATCAGAAGATTTATAGATAAAATGCGGGTGTTGGGAATCACCAAGCTCTCTCTCTGCCTCAAAATTTCCAAAGAAATAAAAAAAGCCTTTAAAAAAGAACAGCTTATTACATATTGGGCCATGACTTTTATCAGGAAAAAAAACAGGAACACTACTATACGACCAATTCAAAGTATCTTTTGAAATAGCGGAAAAACCATCTCGTGTCAACATCAAATAGATTCCGTTACCATAAGCTACCTCGGCGAACATATTACGCCCATTTTGACTTGATCGGCTTGGAATAGTATAGTGTAAAAATTGATTCGATGTCTTTCCGGTAACAAAAGGAATATTCTCCTCTGGTACTTTATTATTCTCGTCCAGTTGTACAAACTCGCTTGCCTGCTTCCCGTCCAGTGTATCAGCGTCCAGCCCGCTGCCCTCTCCGTCCACTGTTTTCAGCTTGTCCAGCAGCTCCTGGGCCGATAGTTTGGCTCCTGGCACAAACTTTACAGCCCGTCCTGATTTATCTCCATAATACATTGCCACTATTTTTTCCTCCTTCTACCTGTCTTTTAAGGGCTTTTTATTTTTACGGGTTTATACTTGTGGGAAAGCTATTATAATCCTGCCAAAGAACAGCACCTTTAGATGCATAAGTAAACACCCCTCTTGAATCTTTTAGCATCTGCCATTGTGGGCCTCCTTTGTCCATATTCGGTGCAACTGAAAATCCCCAATTAAGAGCGGTTCTTTTTATGGGTTAGGGGCGTAATATAAGCCCGCAAAAAAGATAGGATATACAGATTTGGTGCTGGATGGTACAATATCTGTTTTGCTCCATATAGTTGCGTTGTTATATTTCGTTATAGTTGAGCCTACATTGTAAACAATCGAATGCGACGCATCTCCTGCATTGAACCCAAATTTCCACCCATCTGTATTATTGGCTTTGGAATGAACCCAGGTACCAGAGGTATTTTTGTACAGGTAATAATATTCCATTGAAACGGAGCTGCAAGCGCCATAGTATATATGACCATTGCTATTACCGTAGAACGCAATAACTGCACCGGGGGCAGTAGCTTGGTTTGCATTGTTTATTGTTATGGTAACTGGAATGCTGTAGCTATTCGTACCTGAACCAGTTTTAGCAGAGCCGTTTATTGATATTCTGGAATTTGAATCACCGAACCACGCTACACGAACAGGTTTTGACAAGGATGCTGGGATTGTGACCGTTATATTATTGATACTGCCAAAAAACCCTTTTATATTTTTAGAGGGCGGGGTTATTTCCGGGTAAGTGTGTGTAAAATTCTGCAAGTATGAGGTGGGCATACCTGTTACAATATCTGTATTGATAAAGCCGGATGAATATTTATTTGGTGTTGTGGTGTTTGTTTTCGCCCAACCAATACCCAAAAGCAGGTCGCTAAAAGGGGTGCCAATAGCGGGGTTACTTTTCCACACCAAACTACTCCCCGCCCATACCTCGTTAATCTTAGAGGAACCAGCCCAAATCTCTTTGATTTTATTAGAACCAGAGTAAACGGGCATCGTATCACTCCTTTACAAAAATCAATATATCAGGTGAGTTTTTTATCGTTGTAGGAAGAGCGTTATACTCGGACTGGGAGCATAGATAAATCATCGAGCAATATGTGGAGGGAGGTGATAATGTACCGCCGGTTCGAGTGTTTTTGATAAGAGCACCGCCATTTAATGGACTGGTGTTATCATTCCAGTTGTACGCCAGTCCTGTGGCCTTATAGACAGTATTGCGTGCTGTCGGACCATAAATATCAGTGCCTTTAACATAGTCACTTGCGACAGTCCCGCCCAGTTTATTCGCATTGTTCACGCTCTTTGTTGCCCCTGTACCCACAAACTCGCTTTCCTTCATATATTCCGACAAATCCGGTATATCCGTCTTTAGGGCAAAGTCACTTGACTGCCTCCCATCCAGCGTATCAGCATCCAGGCCACTGCCCTCTCCGTCCACTGTTTTGAGCTTGTCCAGCAGTTCCTGGGGTGGGATTTCGTCCAGTTCCCCCTCCGGTGTGATGTAGAGCGTGCCTGGCGCCAGCGGGGACTGCCCCGGCACCAGTGCCTCGGTGCCAAACTGGATATTGCGCAGCTGCGCTGTGTCCAGTGCCCCATCCGCCCCCACCACTGGGCCGGTCAGGGTGCCACCGCTCAAAGGGAGGGCGTCCTCATCCCTCACCTTGAGCACATTCCCCTCATAATCTTCAAAAAAACCTCTCTTTTCGGCCATATTCCCCTTCCTTTCTGCCAGCCCTTGCCCGCCATATCCGGCGGTTTTTTCTTTATTCTGCAAGTTCCCGGAAATACAGGAACCCCTCCTTGCGCTCCTCCACCGGTATCTCCTCCCCGGGCGGGATGAGCACCAGCCCGCCGCCGGCGCCTTTCAGCGCCTCCTGTAGCTCCTCCCGGCTGACATAGATACCCGAGGCAATTTCCAGATTGACCTGCGTATCATTGCCGATATAGGTCACAAGGTCAATCTGCCGCTCAACGGCCGTCTCGGCCGAGTAGGCGGGCATCAGGTCGGCGGAGGCCCCGGCATTGCCGTAGCTGTACAGCACTTCGGCCGTCTCCCTGCCGTCCGGGAAAACGGCCTTTGCATAGAGGGCCAGCTCCCGGAAGTAGAACGCCTCGGCAATGTCGATATTGCTGTACACGCCGCCGATTGTCACGGTGCCGTCGTTGCCCTTTTTCTTCTTGTTGATGTCCAGCGCTTTCACCGGCGCCACCACATTTTTGATGGTGCGGGTGGTGGTGCCACTGGGCAGATAGCCGGAACCCATCACAATGCGGGTCGGCGTGAACACAGCCCCGGTCTGCACATCCGCCAGCAGGATGCGGCCGGCATCGGTTATGTCATTGTTTGAAAAGTTTGCCATGCTCTATCCCTCCTTTAAATTGACCCGGCGCCGATGCCGTAGGTTTCCCGCTCCACCTCATGCACGGCCATGCCGGCGGCCAGCTTCATCTCGCCGGTCAGCGTGATAAAAATGCCGTCCAGATGGGAGCTGGCCCTTTTCACCTTGTTCAGCAGGTTCATAAATTCCAGCAGCCGCTCATTGGTGAGGGTGGGGTTGGTGGAATACACCCGGAAGTGCCCCGGCTCCCCCTGGTACTCGAACCACTCTCGAATAAAGCCCTCGCCAAAGTAGGAGGCTATCACATTCTCCACCGCCCACTTGGTACCCAGCCGCCGGTATACCTCGTCGCTGTTCTTCACAATCTCCCGCTTGGCGTCAATGCCGGCGGCCTTGTCATACCACAGGATGTTCAGCTCCCAGGCCAGCTCGTCCAGCTCTGCCTCGGTCAGCTCGTCGATTTTATCCCAGGTAGTCAGGCGGCCGACGCTTTCGGACAGCGCCGGCACAATGCTATCAATCCCGGCAGAAAGGCCCCTGACTGCCGCATCCTCCCGCATAAAGGCGGGCAGCAGCCGGATAAAGTCGAGGTTGGAAAGTTTCATCCCCATCAGCCCACCACCTCATGCGATACCTTGAGATTGCCGGAAAACCAGGCGACCTGGTGCTTGCCAATTTCGGTGAACACCGGGCTGACAACCTCCACCCGGTCGGCGCCTACCAGGCCAGCCTCCCAATTGGGCGACAGGACAAACCGCCGCAGCTGGTCGGGGTTGATGTCCCTTGCCAGGGCGGCGGTCTGCCACTCGTTATACCGCTCGATTGCGCCGCCCTCAGTTTCAATTGCCCTGACCGTGTCGGCCTCGTTGTCCTGGGTGCAGTAGTATTTCAGCTCCACATCGTAGGGCACGGCCACCGGCGCCAGCGCCTCCACCTGGTCGGTCATTGGGCGGACGGTATCGGCGGAACACGCCGCCAGCACCTTCCCCAGCACCTCGCTGTCCGGCAGCCCGCCGCCTGCCATCAAGGGGTAAATCTTGATGATGTTAGCCTCCGGGCTGTCGATTGCTACATCAATAATGCCGGGGTCGGCCGACAGGGCAAAGTAGCGGTATCCGCTCTCTGGGCCGGCTGTTGACAGGGTGGCTGGGGCCAGCCGGATGCGCTCCCGATACTTCTCGTCGCCCTCCTCGGTATATGGCTCGCCATCGTCGCCACCGGTGCTTGCCGTTGTATTGACTGCGCCCGAAATGTACGGGATAAGGTCAACCAGTGTGCCGATGGTTCCGGCAGTAAAGCCGTTGTATGCCTCGCCCCCCTCAGTGCAGGTGCCCGGCACCTCCACCGACAGCTTCCCGGCTTGCAAGACGGCAACCTGGTCGGTGGCAAAGTAGACACTGCCGTCGGTGGTCATTTTCGTCCCGGCGTCGATGACAATATTCTGTGGCTGGGCCGCCTCCACCGAAAAGCGGAACACCGCCGTGGCCTTGGCCGGCGCCGCCCGCTTTACACCGTATCGTTCCCCAATGGCGTCCAGCACCTGCCCACGGGCAAACTGGAGGGTGCGCTGCTTCATCTTGTCGTTAAACTCGTTGTACAGCGATACAAAGACAACCACCAGCGCCTCGGCATAGATGCGCCGCTCATCCCCTGGATACAGCGGTTCGTTGACTGCATCCATCAGGCCGCCGACAATGGCAGTGTAGATTTTTGAGGCGTCGGTTTGCACAAAATCAAACTCGGCCATCTTCTCCCCTCCTTATTCCTCCAGGACGGCGGTTAAATGGAACTGTCCGCCGTCTGTCTCTCCTGGTGACAGGATAATGTCCCGCACCTTTCCTCTGGGTTCATATATCTCCAGCATCCACTCGGCGTCCTGCTGTATCAGCGCCTGAACTTCCTCCGCTGGCTTGTCTATTGCCCGAGCATCAAGCCCTTTCAGACGGTCGTATGGTACTTCACCACGCACGGTTGCCAGCAAATTCTCGGCGCACCGCTGCACATTGCCGTTTCCGCTTGCCCTCATTTCTTCACTCCCGCCGCTTTCAGCAACGCCGACACACCAGCGCCCACCATCCGGCCCGCTAATGTCGGCTTTTTCACCTTTCTGTCCTCACTGGACGGTTTTGCCGCCAGCGCCCCGCCCTTACTGGGCGCAGACTTACCGGACGCAGACTTACCGGCGGCGCTGCCCGTGCTGCCTGCGCTTTTTGCCGCGCCCGAAAACGCCTTTGCGCTCACCTTTGTGGCCGGCGGGATGTACTCCCGCAGCGTAAGCGCAAGGTCAAGGGAAACAAACCGCCCGATGTTGTCCAGTACAATATTGGAGGGCCGTACATCCTCCAGTTGGAGCAACTTTGGCCCAAACCGCTGCCCCTGGATATACAGGGGATATTTTTCACCAATCAGCTCGCCCCACTCCTCCAACTGCGCCCGGGGGCTTACGCCTGCCGCCGCTATGTAGGAGGTTTGCAGTGTAACCACTTGCAGCTCCCGGCCCCGGGTGTTGGTAGGCGGTGTGCCGCTGGTATCGTTGTTGCTCTCTGCCTTTAGGGTGTACCCCGTGGAGATGTCTTTTAAAGGGACAACCTTGCCAGGGGAAACAATAAACCCTTTAGGCCCCCACTGCGCCGTATATTTAGCCACTCATTCCGCCCCCTGTTTTGTCGATTATCAGACCGGTGCCATCTTCGTATAGAACAAAGGCCACCCTGTCCCCTACGGCCAGCGCCGGGTGCAGCACCTGGATGGTCTGTGCCGGGTGCTGTTCGCCGTGGGCGGTGTAAGCCGGTATTTTAACTGTGATATTTTGTACCGGCAGCGGCGGGGTCACCGACTGCCCCAGCCCAAAGGGGCGGATAACGGCCTGTGCTCCGCCCGCCAGTATCTGTGTTACCACGCCGTTTCTAATCTCTGCCATCAATAGCCCTCCAATGGTCGGCGGAAAAAGAGTTTACTTTGCCCGCTGTCGTAGTGGTTGCGGATATGCTCCACAAAAATTTTGCCATCCCAGGACGGCGCCCGGCTGTTGGACAGTGTGGCCGTGCTGCCGGGAGCATACCCCGGCATAATTGGTACACGGATATATCCATGCTGCCCGTCCTTGTTCGCCTGCCGCAGCAGGTTCTTAGCAAACCGCCCGGCCTCGGCCGCGCTGCCAATATTGGCCGCAAAGGTTGGCACCAGCACCCGGTTTACACCGTTCCCGGCGTCATACTCCCCGGCAAATACTCCAAACTCCAGCTTACAGCTACCATATAGGGTGCTTCGGTTGTCGATGTACCGAAAATCTGCATCAATTCCAACCTCCAAAGTTTCAAGCGGGGCCATTCCCTCCATGTATGGCTCGGAATACATTATCAGCTCACCGTCGAACACCAAAAAGGCGCATCCCTCAAGGGCGCACCTCTGGTGCAGGAACGCAAAGTCGCTTTGCCCTGCCTGCATGATGTATTGATAAAGCTGGTCGGTAACGCCGTAGGCGCTGAATTTCAGCCCGTGGCGGCTTGCAACCTCTTGCCCTATCTGCATAAGGTGTACCTGCCTCCACGCCTTGCTGCCCACCTCCATTGCAGATGCAGGGGCAGACATAGCCTGTATACTGTATAGCCCATTCTCGGGCGTCGCAGCCGCCACATACATGTCGCCGGTCTTTGCCGCGCCGTATTCTATGGCAATCGTGTCACCAATCTGCGGCCCCCACTTGTCCCACAGCGCCCCGGCATCGTTCAGCCGCAGGCTGAGGGTATCGCTGCGCCCGGCGGCGTACATGTCGTGGTACACCCGGTCAATAGCAATATCGTCCGTGATGTCTGCACCATTGTAAATCACCTTAATCATGTTTTGCGCCTCCACGGGGGCAGGGTTTCGGGTGTTTCGATTTCCTCCACAATAGGGATTTTAAGCACCACACCCTCACCAAAAATCAGGGTGCTGCAATAGTCCGGGTTGGCGCTAATGAGCAGGGAAGCCTTTTGCTCGTCATCGTATAAAGCCAGCGCCAGGGCGTCCCAGGTGTCCCCCTCTATGGTGAGAATCTCGTCATGTCCTACTCTATCAGGCATAGACTGTCCGCCTCCTTTCCTCCGCCCAGCGGTCAAGCAGATCGGTAAATTCGGGATATTCCGCTTCGATGGCCTCCAGGATGGTCTGCTTGTCGGCATTTCCGGCCACAGTGATATTCGGCGCAAAGGTCACGCCGCCAAAATCTATGCTTGTTCCCCCGCCGCTGCTGCCGAACAGGGAAAAGCCCCCATCCTCCGCTGTTGCTCCCAGCAGGCGGCCAGCCCTTGCCCAGTAGGACAGGTTCTGCTCCCGGTATGCGGGGTCAAAGGAAATGACCGCCTCGGTGCCTGCCTCGCCTGCTATACTGACGCCACGAGTAAAACCACCGGCTGCAAACTTCGGCAGCCAGC
Organism: uncultured Clostridia bacterium; assembly: GCA_948473085.1. GTDB lineage: Bacteria > Bacillota > Clostridia > Oscillospirales > Ruminococcaceae > Avimicrobium. Next base: position 79,142 of record CAOKWH010000007.1, on the reverse strand, counting down.
CGGATACTTTTTCCGCTGCGCCGCTGATTTTTTCGGATACTCCGGACTTGAAGCTGTTAAACTTGTCCTTCACGCCGTCAATCATGCCAGTGATTTTGTTAATCGGCCCCATCACGATGCCGACCAGCGAATCAAAACCGGACTTAAACCAGCCGACAATACCATCAACCGCTTTCTTTGTTGAGGTCTTTATCCCATCCCATTTTTCAGTTAGGAAGCCGCCGAGTTGGGCCGCCTTTTCTTTGACTGTATCCCAGTTGCGCCAAAGGTAAACCCCGGCAGCAACCAGCGCGCCGATTGCAACTACTACAGCAGTAATAGGGCTTGTCAGTACAGCCATTGCTCCATTGAATGCCCATGTAGCCGCCGTTGCCGCTGTTGTTGCCACGGTTGAGGCTGTTATTGCGCCGGTTTTGATACCATGTGCGATTGCACTGGCTTTTTCGGCTGCCACTGCAATTAAAGTCGATTCCCCCACTGCTATATTGGCGGCCTTATAGGCCAGCATACCGGCAGTAAGCCCTGCCACTAATGGAATAAGAATATCGGCATTGTCAGCGACAAACTGCATCATGTCGGCGACTTTTTCCATGCCTCCAGCGACGCTCAGACTAATAGCCTCCCAGTCGGCTTTTCCAGTCAGTTCAAGCGCCTTTTGCAGAATGGTATTTAGACCGTTTTTAACTGCGGTAGTTACCGGCTCGATACGCTCGCCCATCTCTGCCAGACTGTCCGTGTAATCGGAGTTCGCCATGCGGGCCTCGATGATACTTGCATTGTTCTCCCGATAGTTCTCCGCCGCCTCGGTGTAGAGGCCGCTCAGTGTTTCGGTGATAATCTGCGCTCGTTCCTGCTCTGTCGTGGCTCTGTCCAGCTTCGCCTGGAAGTCGTCCTCATTGACGCCCGCCCAGTTCAGCGCATCGGCCAGCACGCCGGTCAGCTTTCCGACCTTTGCCGTTTCGTTGGCAGCCTCGGTCAGGCCCTCAATAGGCAGGCTGTCGCCAAAGGTGCCCCATACGCCGGTGGCAATATCCGTCCACTTTGCCATGTCCTGCTCGGTGTCCACAAACTTAGCCAGATGGTTGACAGCCTCGACGCTTCGATCCTCCTCGCCCAGAACGGAATAGAAATTCTTATAGGTATTGGTCGCCAGCTCGGTGGACTGCCCGGCACTCTCCCAGGCTGTTTTTAGCTTGCCGATGTCCTCCCGGTACTCCTGGGTACTGTCAGCCAAGCCGTAGATACTGGACGCCATATTCCCTATCCCGTCTATTACACGGGTAATTCCAGTAGAAACAAGGTTAGCCAGGGCACCTTTCATAACGGTAAAACCATCTTTGGTGCCTCGGGCAGCCCTGCCCACATCATCCAGCCCATCGCCAAGGTCGTCCGCTCTTTTGTCTGTATCGTCCATACTGTCGGCCAGCCGTTCTGCCGCTTGCTCCGCTGCCTTAAACGCCCGTTTGTCGTTGTTCAGCTCTCGGGCAAGTTCTTGGATTTCACGGGCCAGTTCCTGCGCTTGCTCGGTGTTTTCTTCCCCGGCCAGTACAAAAGAGGCGTATTGTGCCTCGGCCTGCCGCAGCACCTTTTCCTGCTTCTGGATTTTGTCGGTCAGTTTCCCAGCTGCACCCGCCGCCTCGGTGGCGCTCTCGCTAATCTGTTCCAGTCTTTTGACTGCTGCATCAATAGCAGACCCCAGGCTGGGGTCAATGCTGCCGCCAAAATTTAGTATGGTTTCAAACTCTCTGCCCTTTGCCAATCAGTCACCCCCTTTTATAGCTGGCCTGTTTGGCTTTCTGTCTTTTTCGCCTCTCCTGTTCTTCCTCTACGGCCTCAGCGTATTCGACAATAAAGTCGATTACTCGCCGCTGTTCAAGCTCTCGGGCGCTGGTGTAGTAGGCTCTGGAGTAGTCCCGGATTGCTCGCCGGAGGTCTTTTCCCCGTATTCCTCCGACTGCATGGTAAAATTTCGGCCGATTGCCATTACCTCCATTAGGTCGGCCCCGTGGATGCGCTCCATATCCGAAAAATCGTACTTAGGGTTGACGGCAAGAATGGCCGCAAAACCCAGGTACAGATGCAGCGCAAAGTCAAACTCAATGGCCGGATTGATGGACACATTCTTCATGCCGGCGGCACGCTTGCGCATGGCCTCCGCCTCGGAAAAAAGAACGCCGGTAATCTCGTTTGTGTCGTATGTCAACATATCCACAGCCTTATTGTTGATAAGGATGGGGTTTTTCAGTTTCAATGTATTTTGCATAGTTCCCTCCTATAAAGAACCCCCGCCCGGCTTCCCGGGCAGGGATGGTTTTTTTCCTCTTACAGCAGGCTGCTTAGTGCCGCTGCATAATCTTTCCCGCCAATCTTCACAATACCGGCCAACCGATCAATCAGGAACAGTTCCGCTCCGTCCACCATCAACTGGTAACGGGTCAGGCTAAAGGTGCATTCGCCCTCCGACGCCTCGCCGGGGGTAAGACCCAGGCCGGGGATTTTGGAGGGGATGCCGCGCATGAAAGCCTTGCAGCCTACCTCCTTTGTTACGCCGCCCGCATCGGTCACCGTCTGCACCCAGCGTGCCTCCAGCGACAGGGGTTCCGGCTTAATCATGGCACGCAAACCGTTGTCGGCCCCAATTTTGGTGATGGCCAGCTCCATGTTTTCAAGCAGCTGCCAGATGGGGAGGGACAGCGTGCCGAGCGCCTGTACATCCGCCGTCTGGGGCGTTATCTCCGGGAGGGTAATGGCCACATCCCGTGCCACCAGTTGCCCCCCCACATAGACGGTATTCGCCACGACTGGGCCGTTCATGTTCAAAAATGCTGCCATCGGTTACGCCTCCTCTCCAAAGTAACTGTCAAAGCCTGCGGTGGTGTAGGCCGCCCGCAGGGTGAAGCTCTTGCCCTGCGGCGTCGGGGTTCCCTCAAAGTCCCACACAAAGTTGCCCTCTGTCAGTTCGGCAGTGCTGTTGGTATCCTCGTCAAAGCGCACCACCGGCGCACCAATCAGCGCCCCCACAGCAGCCAGGGCGTCGGCCTTTTCCTGCTCCCGGTTGCGGATGGTGTCCGCCATCGACTTTGTCATGGGCTTGTCAATGGTCAGGGCGTGCTCCAGCTGGAACGAATTGAGGATATACATCAGCATTCGGATGTTGTTGTCAAAAACTACCCGGTTATCGGTGACTTTCCCGAATTTGTACGCCGCTGTGTGACCGCCCCAAAGCACCCACTGTCCGCCCCAGAAGATCAGGGTGGTAATGCCTGCCTCGTTCAGCTCGTTGGCCTGCACCTGGTCAAATCCTCTGTTTGTGCTGCCATCCCCGAAATACTGACGGGCTGCCGGCAGGGGCTTGTTGGAGGGTGTCTCCATCGGAATGCCCGCATGGGTTGAATCAACGCTCTGCATTAGCCAGGCGGCAAGGGTAGACAGATGATAGATGTTGCCGTCCGTGCCCGCAGCCTTCGGCCAAAATACCTTTGAGCGCTCGCTTGTATAGGCGTTCTCCTCGGCCCACTTTTTAGCCGCTGCCAAAGTGTCCACCTTTTCCGTGTCTTTCTTCAGCGGGATGTCCGCCAAAACAAAGGCATCCCAATGGCCGTTTATCTTTTTGCCTGCTGCTATCATAGCGTTATAGACAGCAGGTTTCTCCGACCAGCCAGGGGCGGCAATCAGGTTGGGGATGAGGTTGTGCTCCGGATAGACCAGGCCCACTGCCCCCAGGCCGCTGTATACGCCGCCCTCGGTCACGCTGCCGATAATCTCGGCCTCGGTGATGGCAGAGGGGTCAACCTCGGAATAGCTGACTTCAACCGTGCCGGTCAGCTTCTCGCCGATACTGTCAATCAGTACAAGGCCGCCTGTAAAGTCATAATCCACCGAGAAGTCCACGCCCTCCACCTTGTCGGCCAGCACCAGGGTATCCAGGATGATTGTATCGCTGGCAATGGTTGCTCGGCCATTGGCAAAGGTCAGCGTTTCGGTCGTGGCTTCACCATTTTTTCTGTGCTTATCCGGGTCAAGTACATTGATGACGACAATCGGGGCCACATTGCCCAGGGGATTGTCAAAATGGGCTTTTACTGCCTCACACAGGGAATACTTCTCCCAGTCGGGAGAATAGCCCACCGCCTGCCTTGCCCCGGCCATCGACCGGAGCAGCACGGGGGCGTTGATAATGCCGGCGTCGGCATACCCTCGGATAAGGTTCACCGGCAGAGCGCCGACATACACCGGGATGGTGCCGGACTGCACTGCCACGCTGCCGACACTTGCCGCAAACTCGCCATAGGTGCCGTGTTTATAAATGACTGCCATTGTTTCAACTCCTTTTACAAAAATTGTTCAAAGCTGCGGTTTCGGCGCAGCGGATAGGTCAGCGTAAAGGATACCCACGCATACCAAAACGGATAAAAGTCGGGGATGCCCTCCTGATCGGCCAGCGGGCCAAACTTCACCGGGGCGCTGCGGTCAATCGAATAACCCGCTATTTCTGTCCGACTCTCAATTTCCCGCAGGGCAATGTCGACAAAGTTCCAGGCATCCCGCCAGCCATCGCCCAAGCGCTTGAAATAAGCCTCCGCCTCGTCGCCCGTCCACGGAACCGGGCGCAGGGCGTCGCTGGGACTGGGCAGCAGGATATCCTTCCCGTGCGTCCCTGGGTTCCAGGTGGAGAACAGCAGTTCGATACCCACGCTGCCCTGTGACGCCGCCATATTGTCCGCCCCCTCCATAAACCGCACACAGACGGAAGGGAAGGGGGAACGCACCGACGGCGGCAGCTTGTCCTTCGTCGGCAGATACAGCGGGAACGCGGTGGGAGAAATGCGCTGATACGCATAACCTGCATCGTCCGGCTCCCTGTCCTCCGGCGGTACTTTCAGTTTTATCTGGCTGCAAACAGCCTCTTGCACCCATGCTGTCACATCGTCCAAAATGCCAACAACAGACATATCCCCACCTCCTTATGCCACGATGTTCTGGCGCAGGACAACGGTTGCAATGCCCATGTCCTCCTGCCAGTCGTCAATCATGCACTCCCGGCCATTGATGTTGAGGTTTTCGCCGGGTGGCCGCCGGGGCGGCAAATCGTCCGTTCGAGCATAAAAAAGGACGGAGCTTTCCGCCACCGCCAAATCCTGCCCGCCCTGCCGCTCTTTCAGTTCGTCGTTGTCGAGAACAATCGGAATTTCCCGGTCCTCGACACGGTACAGCTCACCAAAGGTGAGGATGTCCATAAAAACGGCAAGGTTGTCGTTTGCCACCATGTCCTTGAAGCCCATTACTCCACCGCCTCGGCAGCGTCAAACTCAGGCAGCTCCTCGCCGTCGTCCTCTGCTTCCTCGGTGGTGTCCGTGTCGGCTTCATTCTCCTCGATGCTTGCTTTGATATGGGCATCCATCGCCTCCACCATCTCGGCCTTGCTCATGCCTACCTTAAAGGTCAGGCCCATATCCTTTGCAATAGCCCGCAGCTCGTCGGCTTTCATATCTACGCTGTAGTACAGGGGGGCGCCGTCCCCTCCTTCGGGAAGGGCTGAGCTGCCGCCATCCACATAGGCGGCCACGCCCAAGCCAACCAGCCGGGCCTCTTGTGCTTCGGACAGCTCGAAAGGCTCCGATGTGCTGTTCTTCGGGTATACACGGCCATCAATCATATGGCCGTATACCCCTTGTATAATCTTAATCATGCGCTTTCCCTCCTGTTCTATTAGAGCACCTTTGCAACGATAAAGGGGTTCTTGTTGTTGGGCATCAACAGCGGTCTGGACGAAAGGGTCAATGTTCTGGTGTTGCCTTCTGCGCTGGACAGGTACTTGGGCACTCTCATGCCGGCATAAGTGTGGAAATTGCCGTCGCTCTGCTCCACCTGGGTAACGGCGCCGTATGCGGTGCGGCCAGCGGCGGGAGCGGTCAGGATTGCAGTGCCAGCGGTAATATACTGCTTCACATTGCCCTCGTCATCGGTGTAGGTTTCGTCGTAGCTGATAATGTCAATCATGCGGCCGTTGGCGTTGAGGCGGGCCACACGGGTGGCACCGGCCGGCAGCGCCTCCGGTTCAACCCTGCCCAGCGAATAGTTGCCGATGTCCAGCAGCTTCTGGATTGCGGTGTTGCCAATAATAGCGTCGGCCACATCGGGGGCAACCACCAGCTCGGTTGCAGGCAGGCCACGGCTTGTCAGCAGGCGGGCCATTGCAGTCAGGTCGGCAATAATGCCGGTGTAGGCCGCATCCCAGTTGCCGGAGGGCGTATATACAGCGGGGTTGGTATCCCCGGTATAGAAACGGATTTCCTTATCGTCGGAAACATCCTTGTCGTCGGCAATGTGCTTCATCACGCAGCCGTTGGTCTGCATAACCTCGGCGGCCATCGCCTCCTCCCGGCGGGCAATCATGTTGGACAGCTGTTCGGCGTCGGACAGCAGCATCATGTTCTGGCGCTGTGCGGGGGTTAGATTCGTCATCAGGGCCTCGCCAAAGCCACGCTGCCTGAGGTCGTCATAGGTCAGCATACGGCGGGGCGCAATAAAGGGCGGCTCGTATCGCTCCATTGTGTAGCCATTACGGAGGATAGTCACGCCGCCCTTGCGGGGAGCTACAAACGGGGCCAGCCTCTTAGTGCCGTCCCGGTACTCCACCAGCACATCGGTGGTGGCAAAAATGTCGGTTGCCGCATTGGTCGGGAAGTAGCGGTCACGCAGGAAGGAGGCAGGCTTGTCCAGCCCCTCCACAGCTATGAGTAGGGTATGGGTATCAAGAAAATTCAGTGCCATTCTGTTATTCCTCCTTTACTTAGTAGGGCAGTGCGTCGGAAACAAGGATGCCGGACTTGCGTAGCAGTTCCTCGTCGGCGGCTGTCAGGGTGTAAGCTGCGTCCACAATCAGAGCGCCACGGTTAAAGTGGCCGGTGCGGTATGCAAAGCCCACGGTTTCGCTTGCGGTGTCCACATCGTCAGCCAGCACGAACAGAGCCTTGGTTGTATCAGCCGCTGCCGCCAGTGCTGCAAAATCTGCGCCGCCGGGTGTGCCGGTAAGCACTGTGCCACGCTTCAGCACGCCCTTGCTTGCGGTCAGCTTGACAGCCACCACATCAGCCACAGGGATATTGCTGATGAACAGGCCATCGGCCTCTACTGTTTCAACCACTTCATTCAGTTTCTTTGCCATTTACTTCACGCCTCCATTCTTCATGTTTTTATAATTGGCCAACAGGCCCTTAACCTCTACCTCGGTATTTGCAGGGTCGTCCCCGCCCTCTGCGCCGCTGTTCGGGGCAGCAGCCACGCCCTCTACGCCGGACGCCTGGGCATCCTTCTCCAGGTTGGCAAGGACAGTTGCACCGATTGCCGCCTGTGCCTGCATGGCCTTAAATGCCAGCTGTTCAGCGGTCAGCGGGGTGTCGCCATACTTGGCGCTGTTCACCAGCTCCTTGTCACCGATTGCGGCCTCGATTGCCTCAATACCCTGGATGCGGGCACGCTCCGCCTCGATGCCTGCGGTGTTGCCAGATGCCTTGGCGCTGTTCTCCACCTGCGCCACCAGCTCCGGGAACGTAGCTTTCAGCTCGTCCACTGTTTTGATGTCCTCCATCTTGCTGTTACCTCCATTTTTCAAAGTTTCTTTATCTGCAACAGGCGTATGGGCCGCCTCGTGCGATACGATGTTCTGTGCAGGCATTACAGGAATGCGCTGCGGGATGTTGCTCATGCACCGGGTGGACAGTGCCACGCCGTTGACCAGCATTGCGGTGCGGTCAGCGGTCAGGCTCATAGATACCTGGACGCCGCCCTCAATCACCTCGTCGGCAAAGCCATAGTCCACAGCCTCCTGCCCGGTCATCCATGTTTCCTTGTCCACCAGCGCCTTGATGTTCTCAGGCTCCCTGCCGCTGGCCTCGGCGTAGATATTCACCGCCGCCTTGTTGCCGGCGTCCAGCTGTTTGATAACATCCTTTAGATCCCGGTTGTTGTAGTAGCCAAACAAAAAGCCCATCGCCTGATGCACCATAATGTTGCTGCCGGCGTGGACTTTTCTCTTGTTTCCTGCTTGAAAAATGATGCTCCCGGCACTGGCCGCAAGGCCGTCGTTTACGGTTGTCACATTTGCGGGCAGGCTTTTCAGCCGGTTGTAGATGGCGATACCGGCATACAGGCTGCCGCCCACACTGTTGATATGCACTGTGATGTTGTCCTTTGTGCCCAGCTCCTCCAAATCCTGCAAGAACTCATCGACGGCAATAAAGTTGCCCTCAATGGGGTTGCCTGTCCAGAAGTCAACCGGGCGGCTGTCCACCACCTCGCCGTACATACTAATTTCAGCGTCGTTTTCTCCCACGGCCTGCATTTTGTACGCTTTCACTTGACCGTTCATCGGCGCCGGTGTCTGTGTCCTCTTGTTCATCGTCTGTGTTGTTCCCTCCTTCGTCTGCGGATGGAGCGCTGGCGGTGACACCGCCGTTCGCCCTGCGCAGCCGCTCGTTTTCCAGCAGCAGCTTGTCCACATTCGCTGCATACTCGCTGCCGTTGAGTTTGATTGCCTCTGCTTCACGGGTAGACAGGCCGTTTTCAATGGCCGCTACTGCCGCCGCAACTTCCTTTGTTGGGTCAAGTTGTCCCTGGGATGGGCCGATCCACTCGCTGCGTAGATATGCCTGCCGGATTATGGGGTCAGTTAAAAAGCCCGGGGCGCTAATGCGTCCACGGGCCACGGCTTCGGTCAGCCATATTTCATAGACAGGGCGGCAGAAGTCCTTTGTCAACCACTCCCGGCGCATCCGGAACGCTTTCCACGCCTCCAACAGAGCCGCCCTACTGGCCGAGTAGCTGGAATTAAAGGACATTAGCAGCAAATCAGCCGGGATTTCCAGTGCTGCGCCCACCTGTTCACATAAAGCCCGAATGAATATATCAAAGCCTGTCTGCGGGTGGGTTGGACTACCGAATACGACATCTTCCCCCGGCTCCATCATGTTGATGGTTCCCGGGCCCATCTCGTATTCGTTGGGGTCACGGCTTACCTCGGTTACACCGTCGCCGCCCACCTCGTTATACGGGATGTCGCTGCTACCTGCATCCGTTTTGACAAAGGCAGTGAAAAACGACTGTACCAGCGCCGCCATAATTTCTGCCTCGGTGTACCGCCGCATTTGCAGCATCGGCTCAATCACCTGGGACAGGTAGGGCACGCCTCGATATTGGTCGGGGCGTTCGCTGTCCATGATTTGCAGGATGTTGGGCAGTTCAGTCAAACCGCCGTATGCCTCCACCCGGACAAATTCAGTCTGGGCCAGTGCGTTCTGATAGGGGTAGGTGTTGGCAATGTGATATGCCACAATCCGCCCGCTGCCGTCCACCTCGACACCGTCATAGATAGGATTACCGTTATCGGCCTTGCCGGTGGTGGAAAGCAGCGACGCCCCGGTTTTGTCCGTGGGCGTGCGCACCCTGTCCGCCTCGATAATATGCAGGCGCAGGCCATATCGCCGCCCTCCTATCAATCTAAAATGCCAGTATCCTTGACGGGAATTTCCACGCCATTACGCACCAGAACGACATCCCGTTTGTCGGTCACATTCATGTAGCGTTTCACAATTCGTTCTGTATTTTTAGTGCATCGCTCGTTTTTCCTTCGTAGTTCACATTTTCCTTGGGTTATACTCTGCCGGTTTAAGTTCATCAATCCGACGGCGCTCTTGCTGGATTCCGGCTATCTCTCTTTGATTATCTGGGCAAGGATACCACCCCCGATTTTTCGTCGTCTCCGTCATTTTTAACAATCCTTTCGCAACGAAATTGTGCAATTTTTATTTTCTAAAACTAACTAAGATTTGGGCTCGCCAGCACCACAGAGGGGTTTTCTCTCTGGAAGTACCTACGGCCAAATCTTTGCCGTCAAATTGGGCGTTTTATTTCTTTCTGCCATACACCCTGTTGAAAAACAAAAACGCTACAGAGAGGCGCACAGCCGCCTTGTAGCGCATTGTTTATATCATCCTTGCGACAGCATACCAACACCACGGTAAAAGTCCTCTACCATTTTCTTTTTCAGTTCCTCAATGTCAATAGTGACTGTTGTCCCCTCTGCTATCTTGATGTCCCGATAGTCATGCTTGACTGCCATAGGCTGTACCATATCAGCTGCCAATGGGGAGGCGGCCGGGGCTGCTATGCTCTGTTCGGGCAGATAGCCCAGGGCCTCCATGCGCTTATGGTCGCAGGTGTCCACATAAGGGCACTTACGGCATTGGCTGTATATTCTACTCAGTCCCATGTCTTTCTCCTTACTTCTCCAGCAGCTTCAAGTGCTGGGCCATCCTCTTGTTTATTCCTTCGCTGATAGCTTGGTCTATCCCTTCCCGTGTGCGTTCACTGCTAACCATCTGCGGCATGGATATGGTCTTGATTGCCTCCACGCTGTTGCGGGCCTGCTTCTTCCGCTGGAACGGGATATAAGTGCTGCCGGTTCTCATCAGCATGATAGGAGAGTTGGGGCTGTTCTGTGTCCCCTGCCGCTGGAAGTTCCGCCCGATGTTGGCCCTTTGCTTCTTGGTGAGCTTTTTCTTTTTGCCCAGGACGGTTTTATCCTCTCTCTTGAGAATCATAGCTTTGAGAGTATAACTGTCCCTCGGCTCCTTTGGTGTCATGCGGAAATGTGTCGGGGTCAGCAGTCGGCCCTTGTATACAATCTGCAAAGTCTGGACAGTGTCGCCCTTTACCCTTATGCTGCCTGCGCTTTTTTTGCCGCTGCCGGTCTTAGCCGGGGTGATCTCGCTCTTTTTTATGCCATAAACTTTGACGACCTCAGAAGCCACCCAGCCGGGTGCCCTCGTCCGTACATCTGACATTACACGGTTTATCACCTTTTCGGCCCTGCCCTGCACAGACTGAATTGCTTTAATCTGCTGCTGGTAGTTTGTCATCGCGATTTTCACACCGCCCACGGCGCCGCCTCCTCTCCGGGGCATAAGAAAAGCCACCCGGCACTGTGTCCAGGTGGCTTGTTCTCGGTATGGTGTCGGCTTGTCGCCTTTGCCCCGATGGTAAGATAATAGCACACAATCTTGCTATCATTCACTATCATTCACTATCATTTACTATCAAATTTTTGTAGTTTTCTTTTCTTCCTGCCATCCGCCCGGCGGGCGCTTTTCAGCGGCCCATTTTTTGAATGCTATTCAGTGCCCTTTTATGCAGCCGGTAAGCAGCAAGCAAGCAGCGCTCGTCGTTGTCCCCATATATCCGCAGGGCTACCTCGCCCCAGGGCAGGTGTCGCCAGTGGGAGCCGTCAATATAGCGGAGCCGGAGGACTTCACGCTCCATCGGGTCGGCTATCCGGTCGATGGCGGCCTCTATCCTTGCCATCTCCTGCCGGTTGGCCTCAATCAGCGGCGTTATACGCTCCTCAAACTCCATCCGCTTTAAGACGGCATTTGCCATGCGGCCACTGGCCCCGCCGGTACGCTGGGAGCCGTCGCTTATTTTGGGCGCCGGCAAAAGCTCGTCATTCCTCAGGCGGGCCAGGCGTTCCAGCTGGTTTTCGGTTTCCATCCGGAGGGAAACATAGCGGGCCAGGCGTTCCTTTGTCATGGGTGTATGCTGTGTGGGTTCTGCCATCATTTTCTCCCTTTTTCCCTCCGTCAATCGTTATCTAAGTTTGGATAGTTTGTTATTCCTCTTGTATCTCAACCATCTCAGCTGCACCCAGGGCAGCAGATACTCCCCGGCCTCCCAGAGGAGGGCCGCCGCAACCACGCTGGCAGTAATCCAGCCCATCGGCACGCCCAGGCAGATAGAGCCAATAGTGGCTGCCACCAGGTACAGGCCAGCAATAGTTATAATGGCACCAATAATGCCAATTTTAAGTGTGATAGATTGAATTACTTTCAAGTTGTTTTTCCTCCAATTCACTAAGCAGCACCACCGCCCGGGGCTGGCTGCTATAATACTTCTGGCAGGTAATCTCTACAATCTGGCTGTCGTCCTTGTAGGCGATGCCATTCAGGGCGTCGGTGATGGACTTGATGCAGTTGTCGCAGTCCGGCTTTTTGGCCGGCCGGATTGTTCCTGCCTCCATCCCTGCCCTGGCTGTTTTGCCGGCCGACTTTGGAATGGGGAAATACAGCAAAATCTCCGCCCTGATATACCCGTCTATTGGCGGCTTATCCGGGGCACACTGCACATAGGCCATCCGGACAAGGTTTTCATACTCTACTGTCTTTTTCGGGGTGTATGCCCCGAATTTGCCCACTCTCGGGCGCCCCTTTGCAACGGGAGGCCCCGGGATGGTGAATAATACTGCCATACTGTCCCCCTTATATTTTCAAGCCCAGGCACTCGCACAAATGTTTGTCCAGCTTGGTGCCATAGACATGATACTTTTGGTTAAAGGTACTTTCTCCGATGGTGTGGCACTCGCCGTGATGCACACGGCAAAGAGCCATCCCCATGATGCCCAGGCTGGGCAGCTCCTCCCGGTCTGCGCCCATGCCTGGGCGGCTGCCCTCGCAGTGGTGGAAGTCGGCGGCCCTGCCGCAGATGGCGCAGCGCCTGTATTTCAGGCACAGATACAGATACCGCCCTATATCGTCGGTGCGGTTGAGCAGCAAATCCATGCAAGGCACCTCATTGCGCAGGCAGAAGTCTATCAAGTAGGTGATATATTCCCGGGCAGTGGTGATGGTGCAACTGCCCAGGGAAAAGCCCTCCTCGCCGCTCTCGGCCTGGAAGGCGGCCTTGCTGTATGCCTTTATCTCCTCCGGCAGGTGCCCCGACCATCGGGCAATGTCATTGATAAGGGCATAGGCTTTTTTGCGCTGCTCGGCTGTAATGGTGCGGCCATCCACCAGGCGGATCTCCACCCTGTCCACCGCTTTTCGCAGCAGCTCGGCATCAATGTAACCATCCGGGCGGATAGTCAGGCAGTCGCCGTCATAGTCCAGTATTTTTGCTGTTGTTATCATGCTGCGCCACCTTATCGGCTTCCTTCCCAAACCCTCTCCACACGCCCAAAAACCAGCCCAGCCAGTCGGGGCATTCCCTGTACTGGCTGCACTTCCTCTTTGACCAGGAGGAAGGGCAGCCGCTGCAGGGGTTATTGTCCATGCTCTGCACCTCCCATCAGTTTCCTGCCGCAATGGGGGCAGTAACCAAAATACTGCCACTTTTCGGCCCGGGCGGTTCCGCTTTGGTCAATCAGTTTGAGGATGCCCCCGGTGTATTCCGCCGAACCCTTGCGGCCCTTGTAGATTTCCAAGGCAGCCTCTCCCCGGCAGTATTTACAGCTCATCCCCTGCCCTCCCTGCAATCTCACCGGCACAGGCGGCATAGCCTGCCAGGTCAATATAGTTGTCCGGGTTGTCGCTGGCAATTGCCCTGGCAATTTTCAGCAGCGCCATCATCAGGGCGACATCTTTCCCGCCTATATCCACCTGCGCACTGGGTGCAACACAAGCAGCTTTTATATATGCTGCCCACAGCTGGGCTATGGTGGAAAAGTTATCCTCTGGGCTGCCGTAATCCTCCGGGCGCTCTCCTGTCACGCAGGCATTGGCTTTTGCTAATAGCTCGGTTCTGGTCATACTATCCCCCCCTAATACTTAATCCCTTTCTTATCCGCCCAGTAGGCCAGCTCATCGCCTATAGCGGATAAATCCTCTGTTTCTAAAAAACCGGCCAATTCCACTGCCTATTCCTCCCGCCTGAGAATATCCGTTTTGGGGGTATAGATGCGGTTTTGCACACTCCGTTCGGCCTTGCGCACCTCCCCCAGCAGGCGCTGCAGGCTGTGGACTGTGCCCTCATTGGCTCGGGCCCACTCCACCACCGGGGCAAGCTGGGCAGCGGCATCCTTGTGCCGGCGCCGCTCCTGCCGTACACGGGATAGCTCCCGCCCCAGCGCCGCCACTTCGTGGTAGCTGTGGCGCTCCAGTTCCAGGGCGTGCAGGATATCCTGGGTTTGTGCCTCGGCCTCCTGCTGCCCTGCCTCGGCCTGGCCAAGCAGGCTTTCGGCTGTGCGCAAAAAGGTCAGGAACCGTTCCAATTCCCCGCTTGCCCGCATGGGTTCGTCGCCTTTCTTCCTCTCCTGTTTCATTCCCTCTCCTCCATCCGGTGCCAAATAAGTACCACAACCCCCAGCAGGGACACCACCAGGGCCGGCGGTGTATGTAGGATAGACGCTGCCAGTGTCATTGCCCAGCAGTAGGCCATCAGGCCAGTAAAGGTGGCCGCTGTAAACAGCACCTTTTCACTCAGTTTCATTCTTCTGCCTCCAGTCCCTTCAAATATTCATCCTCGGTTATCAGCCGCACCTGTTCCGGCTCCATCCAGTCAAACAGGGCCTTGGCCGCCCGCTCCTTTTCCGGTGTATCCACCAGCGGCAATAGGCCGATCTCCCCTTCCATCAACCCGGCTTTGGCCGGATACCCCCTGCCCGCTATTGTCACGATTGCACAAATCACCGGTTCCAAAGCCTTATCTGCCGCTTGCTGCCTGCCAGGCGGCGGTGTTTCCCCCCCTTTGCGCTCCGGGAGGAGCATGGAGGTACCGCCCCACGATATCCGCCTCAACCTGCTGGAGGTCATAGCTCCGGCCGCTCTCCCCCGGCGCCGGGAACGCCATACCGGCAGCCAGCCCGCCCATCATTTCCCTGACCTGCGGCGGCAGGGCCAGCAACTCCCGTTCACCAGCCGCCCTGGCCTTGTAGGAGCGCATGAAGTTGGACTGCACCACCGACTGCACCGTGCCGGTATCCATCATGGCCCACTCCCGGAGCTGGGACGGGCTGCCCACAATCCGCTGCACCACCGGGGGCAGCTTTTCAAACTCGGCGGCGCTGTGATAGCCGCTGTTGCGCAGCGCCTTTGCTACATGGCCCCAGGCTTCCATCTCGGTCATCTCCTCCGGCTGGGTCAGCTTGCGGATGGCCTCCTTGATGGCCCCGATATGGGGCGGAAACCCCTTTGTGTCGGTGACGATATATGCCTTGACAGCCGCTTTTACCACCTCGAAACTCTCCTCGGCAAACAGTTCCGCCCACAGCCCGATGGTGGCGTCCACCTGCTGCCGGGTGATAGTCCGGTAAAATTGCGGGTATGCGGTTTGCAAAACTGCCAATACTGCCGCAGTCTCATCAATATTCATCGTTTTTATCCTCCTGGTAGTCATAAGCCCCCACGATGCTCTGCCTGTCCCTCAGGTAGTCGGCAAACGGGTTGCCGCTGCCCTCCGGCTGTCTGACCGCACTGCCCTGCCCCTTGTCCAGCTTGTCCCAGATAATGCCCTGGTAGTTGGCTGCCATGCAGCCGTCCATCAGCTGTATGACCGCCCCCTCGCCGTGCCTGTCCACCTGCTTTTGTATCTGGGTGATAAGGGATTTCAGCCCGGTTGGCTTGTAGGGCTGGTGCTTTTCCTGCTTGTAGTCCAGCCACTCGTCCACCTTGGCAATCATGGCTGGGCTGAAATGGGTCTGGGAATAATCTGGTGCTGCCGGTTCCGCCTTTTTCTTTGCCCCAGGCGGTTCCCCCTGGGGGGATATAGGGGGGATCTTCTTTTCTATTTCTATTTCTCTTTCTTTTCTTTTTAGGCGGGTATCCGTCGGCGATGGTTCGCCGGCCTGTCGCCGATTTGTCGCCGACGCTTCGCCGATTATTCCCCCATCCTTCCCCGGCTGTTTGCCGGCTACCGGAAAAACGGCTTCATCATGCGGTTTTCCGGCTTCCCTTGGCGGCAGCTCGGACGGTTTCGGGCGGTCGATGGTCTGCCATTTCTTCCAGTTTTGAAATTCATAATAGCTGCTCCCGGCGACGGAATAGAGGGCTACGGACATATTCAGGGCTATCTCGGATAACGCAGTCTCAACATCGGCAACCCGCAATTTTTCGTCGTAGGGGAATAGGATGGATTTCAAGTATACTGGTTTGGCACGCCCCCGGCCCTGGTCATCCGCCTGGGAAAACATCCCGATAAACAGCAGCTTTGCCAGCAGCGACAGCTTGGAAAAATCTTCGCTTAACCAGATCTCTGGGGCTATCATGCGCCTTCGTGCCAATTCATCGCCCCCTTTTCCTGGGGCTTTGAGCAGCCGGGGCAGGGACAGCTTCGCCGGTTTCCAGGTCAATCTCATAATCTGCCACAATCTGCGGGGCGTCCGGTTCATCGTCAAACTGGCCGGTGGCAATGGCCTCGGCAGCCGCTATGGTATGGGCATCGGCGGTGCGGTAGTCAATAGACATCAGGCCCCACTTGCCAATCAGCCGGCGGTACACCGTCTTACGGGACATGGCGTCCGGGTCCTCTCTCCAGCCCTTGCTCCTATACTGGCCCTTACGGTGCTTCTTTTCGTGGGCCTCTATCTGCTTCTTGCTCATGTAGATGGTCTTTTCTGTGCCGTTGATAAGGCGGAAATATCCCACATATCCAACAATCGGGGCAGCCTCACGCTCGTCCTCATCCTCGATGAACTTTAGTTCGATTTCCTCAGTAAGGCGGTTATAGTGCTGGAGCTCACCCTCCCGGACATCCATCACATTGATGGTTTTATAGGCACCGGTGCGCATGGCCAGCTGGTGCATCCCCTTGTACCCCAGGATGAAAGCCGCCTCGTAGCGGAAACTGCCATCGGGCTGCTTGTTTTTAAACGGCACAATATACGCATATCCCAGTGCTGCATCGATGGGCAGGTCGTAAGTGGCCGCCTTGAGCGCCGACTGGATGACTGTCATCGGTGCTTCACATATTGCCTGCTGCAGCTGGGGCGTGGCATTCACCAACGATACCAGCGAACTGATAAACTGTGCTGAACGCTTGCCCAGCAGGTCGTCGAACCGCTTGCGCATGGCCTCGCCGTCGAGGATGCTGTTCACAATCTGGTTGACACTTTTGGCCCCGGCCTGGGGCTTGTTCTGTGTTGCTTTCTGAATGGCTCCGTTCATTTTATTTCCCCCTTACATGACCGCTTTCACTTCAAACTTTCGGAATGTGCTTGTTTTGTAGTAGCTGCTGATATCCAGCTCCGGATGGTCTGCGGCAAATGCCTTTACATCAAAGGTCTGCCGGGCCTGCGGCTTCCAGTTTACAATGAACCCGCCGGCCTGGCCCTGCTCATGATCCCCCAGATCCTCCTTGAGCGTTTGGGCACAGTGCTCAAGGTCGGTTTCCAGTACCCGAATCTGCTCCCTCAGGAACCGATACCGCCGGATGGTGTCCTCCCGGCCGGACAGTTCCACCCGGCCGCCGCCTCCCGTGTAAACCGCCGACAGGGCGTCTGTATCGGCCGGTGTGCCGCTGAACTCTGGGGGCGTGTCGTTTTCCACCAGCTTCCAAAAGCCGCGCTCTGCGTCCATCAGGGCTGCAATCTCATCATCCGAAACATAGACGCTGCCGCTGCACCAATCCGGCACCCGGTCATCCCTGTGGCGGGTAATCTGGTATACCATAAAGCCCTGGTTGAGGACCATCACCGCCAGATACCAGCGGTTTTTGCCGGTGATGGCAAGATAATGGACACACTGCACATAGTAGTTCTCCGGGAACTCGCCGTCCTTAAACCTGCGCAGATTCAGTACGCTGGTGGTTTTGCACTCCAGCCCGGCCTTTTCCCCGATGATGTCCCGGTCGATGTTGGCCGAGGCCCAGGGGTATTCGCTGTTTTTGATAATGGCGTTCAGCTTCCGTGCCCGCTTGCCGGTCAGCTCGGTGAAGCGGTCCACCACATACTGCTCCAAATCCCGGCCCTGCCTCATTGCCTCGCTGTCCGGCTTGTCCGGCAGCCGGCCGGTCTTGTCAGCCCATACTGTGTAGGGCGTAGCATAGGCGTTCAGCCCGATGATGGCCGCGGCGTCACTGCCGCCAATGGCTTTCCGGCGCTGCTTTAGCCATTCATCCCGGCTCATGTGCTTGGTGTTGATATATGTGAGCTTCATACCTGTGCCTCGCTCTCCAGCCTTTCGAGCTTTTCCCACATACAGGCTGCGGCGGTGCGGAGGTATTGCGCTTCCTTTTCAAAACCGGCGCTGCCCTCCCCTCCAAAAGGGGAGCTGTCAGCCGCCGCCTCGGCGTCGTGTCCCTTTTTTTCGGCCCACAAAATAGCCGCTTTCAGTCCTTCAATCGTCATCATAGTTTAGCCCTCCATAGCCTCGTAGGCCTGTTTTTTGTTGGTACAATATGCGCACCCGATTACCTCGCCCCTGTGGAGATACACCGTATCAGTGGCGTCCAGCTCCTCCCCGCAGGCGGGGCAGGTGTAGATAGGGCTGTCCGGGAAGCACCGGCCGCAGCCATCGCACTCCCGGGCGCCGCTTACACAAATCATTGCCAAGCTGTTCCCCTTCTTTCTATGTCCGGCGTTTTCGGGTATGGTCCGCCTTTTTGTAGCGATGGCAGTTCAGTTTTGAGGCCGGCATCTGCTCCAGGCAGCCCCGGACACTGTCGGCCAGCTGGGCGGTGTGCTCCTTTAGGTGCCGCTGCTCCGCCTGGTTGTGCCTGAGCTGGGCGGCAAGCAAGGGGCAGCCATCCTGGCACCCGGGCCGCCGGTTGGGGCAGCCCTTCCTGCATAGCTGTATCATCGCTCATCCTCCCAGGGGTCGTAGTCATACAGGCCGCCCTCGCTGGCATTCCAGGCAAAGGACAAGAGCGCCGCCATACTGCCCGCAAACAGCCGCAGTAGCTGTTCCAGGCTCCCGGCATTCTCCATCATGGCCGCCAGGCCGAAGAATAGCAGGAAGGACAGGCCTGACAAATAACGGTGGGTTTTTATCTGCATTGACACATCGCTCCTTTTTTACTTCCTGCCGGCGGGGGTCAGCCCTCCGGCGTTTCCTTCCCCTGCACCCAATGCCGGGCCAGAACCTCATGCACACTGGCAAAGGCGATGGCCGCATCCTCCGGTGGCAGGGGGCCTAAGTACTGCTCCCCATCCCGATAGATATAGTAGGCGCTTCCCCATCTGCACAGCTCCACGCTGCCGCTGTATGTACTAACTGGCTGGTTCATTTTGCTGCCTCCTCTCCATATTTGCGGCGGATAAATACATCGTAGACTTCCCGGCGCTCCAGCGGCAATGCCGCAATGGAACGCAGGCAAAACTCGTATGCCTGCCGGCGCAGCTGCCCGGCCTCCTGCGGGTCCTGGCTGATATAGCTGTCCTCCACCCGGCAAGGACCATATGGGGTTTGTATGGTATAGATTACTGCCATTTTAAAAATCACCTCGTCCTATCCTATCCATCACCCGGCCTGTCCTATGACTGGCCGGGTTTGCCTATTTACTTTTCCTCTTCCCCATCTATTGCATCGCATGGTAGAATAGGAGGGAAAGGGGGTGAAATAGTGTCCACTCTTTCAAGCGGTGATACTGGATATTGCGATTACGAAAACCGGGCCATCGGTATTGTAATTACTTGGGAAGATAATAAAGTCGTCGCCGTCGATTGTTGCCATAGTATCTGCGGCCATGCAGATTACTGCAAGCTGTACAATCGGTATCCGGTCGGCTTTATTCAGGACTTCCCTATATCTCGTACATCGGTAAATCCCGGTACCTTGGGTTCGTAAAACCACGACCACGGTTCGGGTAGGACGGGTATCGCTCCACAATCAAGGTCTAATTCACATTGGACTTGCATTGTCAGGATCGGTACCCGTTTTTCTGCAGCGTCCTGCTCGATTTTATACCCAATTACTCCATTGACTTTTTTCCCGTCAATGTAAATCTGGGCCATACCATTCAGTGCCTCTTTAATCTCGACATGAGCAAGACCTACGGGTAGAGGTTTGTTATTCATCGTTCCTCCTTGTGATTTAATTCACCTACTCACAAAAACTATTGGGACTTAACCTCCTATGCTGTGCGATCATCGTCAATCCCCAATAGATAGTCAGTAGTTTTTCCTTTGCCGCTCTTGGTGTTGCTGCACCGGGGCGGTTTTTTTATGCACCGGGTTCCGGCTGCTCTGCCAGCAGGGTTTCCATCCGGCAGCCCAGAATATCTGCCAGTGACTTGCACACCTGCAGAGAGGGGTTCTTGGTTTCCCGTTCAATCTGGCAGAGCATGGACTGTGTGATATACAGCCGGCTTGCCAGTTCTGCCTGTGTCAAGCCCTGTTTCTCCCTCAACCGGCGGATATTTGCACCTATACTCACTGCTTCCACCCCCTTACGATATAGACAATGACCGACAGATAAAACAGTGCTTCCAGCCCTTTAAACATCAAATACAAAGTTTCCATTATTTCCTCCTTGATAATTTTTATTGACAACGAGCAGCGAAAAAGCTATCCTTTTTTAACAGGAGGGGGCTTTCGCCCCTTCCTGCTACTCAATGAGTTTATTGATAATCTCTATCAATGCCTCAATGAGATTTAAGACGGCAGTTGCAAGAAGTATCTTTTCGATGGGTAGCTTCTTGCGGCTGCTTTTCTTTTTCCCGCTCATTGGCTTTATCCTCCTTTTGTGCTATACTGTGGTTGTCTTTAACCACAGTTATATTATAATACAGTTTTTGCTGTATTTCAAGTGCTTTTACAGTAATTGCTGTATTTTTGCGTTTTATACAAACATGGAGGTTTTTTGTTATGAATAATATACAATTAGCTAACACCATCAAAACACTTTGTAAATCCAAAAAAATAACTGTAAAAAGCCTATTGGAAAATTGCAGCATTAACCGTAACTTTATGTACGACCTTGAAAAAAAGGCGCAAGCTCCATCTGCCGATAAATTAGAGGCCATCGCCGACTACCTCGACTGCTCGGTGGACTTCCTCTTAGGGCGTACCGATAAGCCGGAGGTGAATCGGTAAATGGGCTTTTATCTCTCCTTTCCTCCATCTTGACAACGAGCAGCGAAAAAGCTATCCTTTTTAACAGGAGGGGGCTTTCGCCCCTTCCTGCTACTCAATGAGTTTATTGATAATCTCTATCAATGCCTCAATGAGATTTAAGACGGCGGTCGCAAGAACAAGCTTTTCGAGTGTGTTGTTCTTGCGGCCTTTCTTTTTCCTGCTCATTGGCTTTATCCTCCTTTTGTGCTATACTGTGGCTATCTCTTAACCACAGTTATATTATAATACGGAAATTTCCGTAGTTCAATAGTTTTTGCGGATTTTTCCGTAAAAACTATATTGTACACAAAATATCGGAGGTGTAATTGTGCAAAATATTCAAATTTCCACAACAATCAAAACTCTATGTAAAACTAAAGGAATTACTATTTCTGTTTTACTTACTGATTGTAACTTGACAAAAAGTTTCATCTATGACCTGGAAAAGCGCACAACCTCACCTTCCTGCGATAAAATATCCCGCATTGCCGACTACCTCGATTGCTCCGTTGACTTCCTCTTGGGTCGCACCGATAAGCCGGAGGTGAACCGATAAAAGTATAAATTCTTAATTGTACCATATTTTGTTGCCTATAACAATAAAATCTGATATAATTGATATAAGGAGGGTGGATATATGAGAGAAAGACTTGTAAAAAGTGAAGCCTATTTTTCCTTTCATTTGGATGGCGGCAGTTATATTGATGCTTCTTTACTTGCCGATATTATAAAAAATATTGCTGAACTATCTAAATTAGCTGCTAAAGAAGAAAACTCTGAAGCATATTTAAAAATGAATGTTATGGCTTTTCAAAATGGCAGCTTTCAAATCAACTTCTCCTCTATCTGTGAAATCGCTGCTAATCTTTTTAATCTGCTATCACCACAGATTAACTTGGCACAAAATATACTGACATCCGTAAAAGAGTTTTTTGAAATTAAAAAATTTCTAAAAGGAGAACCGCCTAAAAAGGTTTCCTCTACTTCTAACGGCCAGGTTATGATAGAAGCCCAGGATGGGAGCAATATCTGTGTTTCCAAAAATGGGGCTGCAATTATTTACAATTTTTCTATTGATACAAAAGTTGTAAACATCTCCAAGGATGTCCTTGAACATAATCCTGAAGGTGGGTTTTCTATTTCAACTAACCAGCAAAGCAGTCATTTTTCCTCTGAAGCATTAAATAATATGACTAAAATTCAACCAATTACAGAAGTTATTCATTCGATAAAATATAGATATGAAACAGAGCTCCTGATAAAATCTCCTGATTTTTTGGGTAAGTCTCAGTGGACTTTTAAATGGGAGGAAAAGACAATTCGGGCAACAATAGCCGATGAATCCTTTCTTGAAAAAATCCATCAGGGCGAAGGTATTAAGGCTGGTGACTATATTAAAGTTCTCTTAGAAGTAACAACTGATTTAGACGAAGATCAAAATCCTATCTATGGGTCAACCAAATACACCATAGTAGAAGTACATGGGGATATTCTTCATAGCGAGCCGGAACAATTACAGTTGGAACTTTAATCACACACTCAATAAAGGCCGTCCACTTTACCTGATCGGTTGTACTGTTGCTTTGCTTTGTCCTTATCGGGCTACATGTAGAGCAGATCTACTCCAAACTGGACTATCCCCGCCGCCTATCCAGGCGGCTTTTCCCTTTCCCCCTCCCGCCTTCCATCTATGCTGTCTTTTCCCCTACCAGCTCCTCCAAAGCGGTTCGGAACTTTTCCTCTGCGCCTTTAGGGCTGCGGTGTCCGTTCAAAATCTGGCTAACATACTCCCGCCGATACCCCAACCGATTTGCAAGTTGAAGCGAAGTGATGCAATTCATGTGCATTTTTGCTAAAATATCTGCTGTCCACTGTGCAGGCATACTAAAGTTTACTCCTTTCCATTAAAATTAGTTGAATATTGTTAACTTTTGTGTTATCATTTATTTGTAGGTAAAATATATTAAGCGGTTAACTTATTTCAACTTATAGTTACATTATAGTAAACTTTAGTTTTCTTGTCAATGGTTTTGCTGAAAAAAGTTAGCTTCTGCATGATGTACCAAAAACAGGAGCGTTTTTATGTTTTATGACATATTCGTAGAGCTTTGTAAAAGCAAAAATGTAACCCCCACAAGGGCTTCCTTGGATATGGGGATGAGTAAAGCTACACCAACCAAGTGGAAAAATACGGGTGCTACTCCAAACGGGAACACTCTGGAAAAAATAGCTGCGTATTTTGGCGTATCGGTCGACTATCTTCTGGATAAAGAAAAAGGGCCCGCCAGCGGCGGGCTCACAGAAAAGGATAAAAAGGATATTGCCCGGGACTTGGAGGCGCTGATGGAGGACTTGGAGAGCAGCGGCGACCTCATGTTTGACGGCGACCCGGCCACCCCGGAGGCGGTGGAAAGTATCCGCAATGCAATGGCAATGGCGCTGGAATACGCCAAAAAGGTGAATAAAGAAAAATATACCCCCAAAAAATATCAAAAAGGAGAGTAATGCGGATGACCTTGCTGCAGCGAGCGCAACGCCTTACCAACAAATATGGCACCAACGACCCGCAGAGTATTTTGCAGGAGATGGGCGTTGTTATCCTATCCGTTCCCATGTCCGGCATCCGAGGGATGTACAAGCGGCTTAAACGCAACACCTTTGTGTTTATAGACAGCGAGCTGGACGAACGCACCTGCCGCTTTGTGCTGGGGCACGAGCTGGGCCACCACCTCTACCACCGGGGGCAGAACCGGGTTTTTATGGATCGGCACACCCTGCTCATCCCCAGTAGGCAGGAGATAGAAGCGGACACCTTTTCGGTCTGCCTGATGCAGCCCCACCCGGATGAACTATTGCTGGAAGGGGAAACTACCGAACAGCTGGCTGCCCGTCTGGGGGTGGACATGCGAATTGCCCAGCTGTACCAGGCAGAGATTTTGCGTAATAAAAATAGGAATTGAGGGAAGCCAATATGAGCGCAAAAGACTTTATTTTCCAAACCCGCCCCTATTTTGAGGACTGGATTACACGCAGCGTCTACCATTCCAACGCGATGGAAGGCAACACCCTCTCCTATGCCGAAACCTACGCCATCCTTTGGAATGACAACCGTTTTCAGATTAAAGCCACAGCCCGGGAGCTTTATGAAGCTACCAATTTAAAATACGCCCTGAATGAGGCGCTAAACCATCTGGACGAAGAACTAAGCGAAGCGCTGATTATTAAAATTGCTACGCTAATCAATCGGAATATTGACGAAATAGACGGCTATCGCACCGTACAGGTGTTTATCCAGGGGGCTGAACATCTCCCCCCTGCCCCTGCTAAGATTAAAAACCAGATGATGTACTTCATCCACAATTACCACCATACAGCCTATACCGACCTGTTTGAAAAGCTGGCTGTCACTCATTTGGCTTTTGAGCGTATCCACCCCTTTGCCGATGGCAATGGCCGTACCGGGCGGGTACTGCTCTCGTTTGAGCTGCTCCGGCAGGGGCTGCTGCCGCTGGTTATCCCCCAGGAGAGCCGCACCGAATACTTCCGCCTGCTGGCCGAACAAAATGCCGCTGGCCTGGCTGAGTTTTTCCGCCAGTGCCACACCGCTGAACAGGAACGGGCCAGGGCCTTTGGCTGGGACCCGGCACAGGAAAAAACGCTTTAGATAGGCCAAAAGCGGGCGTAATAGATAAAGTTTTTGGGAGGGATAAGCACCTTGAAGATCTATACCATTATTGGCGGGGTAAACGGGGTGGGAAAATCCAGCCTGACCGGCGTCCTGCGCCGGGAACTGGATAACCTGGGAATTATTATTGATGTAGACCATCTGACAACTGCATTGGGCGGGAATCCCATTGATGGTGGCAGGGCAGCCATCCACAAAATTGATAGCTGCCTGCAAAAAGGGGTTTGCTTTACACAGGAAACCACCCTTTCCGGCGGCCGCACCGAACGCACTGTGCAGGCTGCCAAAGAGGCCGGCTACCACATCCGCCTCTACTATGTCGGCCTGGACAGTACGCAGGAAAGCCTTGCCCGTATCCGTAACCGGGTGGCCAAAGGCGGGCATGACATCCCAGTGGCAGATGTGCTGCGCCGGTTTGAGCGCCGCTTTGCCGATGTGGCCCGCATCCTCCCCTACTGCGATACTGCCATCTTTTATGACAACGAAAACGGCTTTGCAGAGGTGGCGGAGTATAAAAACGGCGAGCTGCTGCTAAAAGGCCCCTATCGGCCCGGCTGGATTCTGGAGCTTGCAGAATACCTGAGGGACGCCGCGCTGTCACCGGAAAACTAAAAAACGCCATCTATGGGGCATTCGCCCTTTTGGTGGTTCCATTTATCATATATCAAAGAGCTATCCATTCCCCATTTGTTTTTATTCAGTATAAAGAATAATGGGCGCTGGCAAGCATAGTATCCCTTATGGGTACTTGATAGCTGACACTGCCTACCTTAAAAAGGGAGCCAGAGCCAGAAATACTTTTCAGTTTTTAACTGCCATAGGAAAAGGAACCCTATGGCAGTTTTGTATCACACCGGAAGGAGCCAAAAAACCATGCCCTACTGTATGTATCTGCGCAAATCCCGCAAGGACAGCGACCACCCCGGCCAGGCTGAGGAGGATGTGCTCATCCGCCATGAACAGCTGTTGTGGGAAACCGCCCAACGCCTGGGACTGCAAATAGAGGCCATCTACCGGGAGGTGGTATCCGGCGACAGTATTGCCGGGCGCCCGGTGATGCAGCAGCTGCTCCGGGAGGTAAGCGCCGGGGATTGGGACGGGGTGCTGGTGGTGGAAATTGAGCGTCTGGCCAGAGGGGACACCCAGGACCAGGGCGCGGTGGCAAAGGCATTCCAGTACAACGGCACCAAGATTATCACACCCATGAAGGTGTATGACCCCAACGACGAATTTGATGAGGAATATTTTGAATTTGGCCTGTATATGTCCCGCCGGGAGCTGAAAACCATCAACCGCCGCCTGATGCGGGGGCGGCAGGCTTCGGCCAAGCAGGGCAAATATATTGGCGGTATCCCTCCTTTTGGCTATGAGAAGCAGAAGCTGCCCGACCAGAAGGGCTATACCCTCATCCCCAACACCGACGCCGATACAGTGCGCCTGATCTATTCCCTCTATCTGGGGGAAAATAGCCTGGGCACCGGGGAGCTTGCCACTGTCCTGAACAATTCGGGCTACCGCACCCAGAAAAAGCACTTCTGGAGCGGGTCAACCGTACAAAAAATCTTGTCAAACCCGGTCTATATGGGTAAAATAAAGATAGGGTATCGCCCAAAGGTCAAGGTCTTTGAGAATGGCGTCCAAAAGGTAATCCGTCCTGTCAAGGCATTTGGTGAATATACCTTGATTGACGGCCTGCATGAGGGGCTTATTTCGGAAGAGGAGTGGTACCAGGCGGCAGAGAAGCTGAAAAGCTCTGCCCTGGTACACACCACCAAGAAATACAAGCCGCAAAACCCCTTTTCCGGGCTGATGAAATGCCAACTTTGCGGCTATGCCATGAAGCGGCAGACCAATGCGCGGGGTGGGTCGATGTACTGTGTTACACCGGGCTGCCCCTGCCAGTATACCGATGTGGCAACATTGGAATTACAGCTTTTGGAAGCGCTCAGACAGAGCCTATCGGCGTTCAGTCATACAGAATCGGAAAGGAATGTGATAGCCGATGAGATAAAGCGCACCGAACAACAGCTTGTCCAGCTCCGGCGGGAACAGGAGCGCCTCCAGCGCCAGCTGGGGAACCTGTTTGACTTGCTGGAACAGGGCATCTATGACAAAAGTACATTCGTCTCCCGGCGCACCCATCTGGAGGAGCAGCTTGCTGCTTTGGCAGAAACTGCCGCCCAGCTGGAGCAGCAACGGGGGCTTACACAGACAAAAGAGGCACAAGCAGCTGCCCTGATACCCAGGATCCAATCGGTGCTGGACACCTACCTGCATCTAAATTCGGCCCTGGAAAAAAACCGGCTGCTCAAAACCGTTTTACGGCGGATTGACTACCTCCGCCCCGACCGCGATACCCCCCCAGCCCTCACCCTTTACCTAAAGTTTGAGGACTGAGCCCCGCCAAGGGAGGTTAATACAGTCAATCGGACTTGTTCATAAGTCATCAATGTCACCCGGTCGGCATACTGGCCGTGGGCGTTGTAGTCGTGCCCCTCGTAGAGGATTCCGGTCATATTGGCGGAGGTCTTGGGGGCAATGGCCGTGGTGAGGATCAGCCCGTTGGCGTGCAGCCGCTGGGAGAGGATGCGCAAAAATTCGTTGTAGGCCACGCGGTCGCCGCCGTATACATTCTCAAAGTCGATATCCACGCCGTAGTAGCCCTTCTCGGTGGCCACCGATACAATATCCTCAATCAGCCGGTCCCGGGTTTCGATATCGGTGAGCAGCCAGCTGGCCAGCCCGCTATCAAAGTTGCCCCCTTCCCGGATGTTGGTAACCACCATAATCGGCCCTGCCCCGGCGGAATAGGCCGCGGTAATCATGGCTCCGTCGCTGGTGGTGGCCAGGCGGCCGCTGGGCCGGGCGTCATGGCTGAAAATGCTCAAAAAGGTCAGGTCGGGCAGGGTGCGGGAGAGGGTTTCCCGGTTCATGGTGGAATAGGCATAGCCGTTTACATCAATACTGTCCGAAAGCTCGGGCGTCACGCCGGGAATCACAATCTGCTGGCCGATATAGATGCTGTTGGGGTTGACAATCTCCGGGTTGGCGGCCATCAGCTCCTCAAAGTCCAGGCCATGCATGGCGGCAATGGAAAACAGCGTTTCCCCCCGGGCCACAATGTGGATGCCCTCCCCCTGGGTGGGGATAACCAGTGCCTGGCCCACCACCAGCCGGTCGGGATAGTTGAGCTGGTTGGCCGTAATCAGCTCCTGCTGGCTGACCCCATAGGTTTCGGCAATCTGGCTGAGGGAATCCCCATTCTTTACTACATAGATAATCAAAATCAATCACACCTTTTCTACTGTTGATATTGCGCTGGAACCGGGCCGCTGCCCGCTTATATAGGGATGGACTTTTGCCCAAAAATGGCGTAAGATAGAGAGAAGCAGAACCCCCATCCTGTCGGAACGGGAGAAAGCATCCAACGAAAGGAGCATATTGCCATGTCGAAAATTCGCGCCATGACACCGGCGGACTGGCCGCAGGTCCGCCGCATTTATTTGGAGGGCATCGCCACCTTCCAGCAGGAGGCCCCGGAGTATGCCCAGTGGGACAGCTCCCACCTGCCCGCCTGCCGCCTGGTGATGGAGGAAGCCGGGGAGATTGCCGGCTGGGCAGCCCTCTCCCCCACCAGCGCCCGGCCGGTGTACCGCGGCGTTGTGGAGGTGAGCATCTATATTGCCGCCGGGCACCGGGGCAAAGGGGTGGGCAAGGCCCTGCTCCAGGAACTGATTGCCTGTTCGGAACAGCAGGGCTGCTGGACGCTGATGTCCTCGGTGTTTGCCGAAAACACAGCCAGCCGGGCGCTGCACCGCAGCTGCGGCTTCCGGGAGGTAGGCGTGCGGGAACGCATTGCCATTGCCGCCGATGGCTGCTGGCATGATACTGTTTTATTCGAACGCCGCAGCCCGGTTATTGGCTAACCAATCCGCCACATTTAGCGGCTTTTCTTCCAGCGCCCCGGACAACTTCCCGCTATATTTGGCGGCTTAGAAGCCGTTATTCTCCATTATACTCCGGTAGGGCCGGCGCACCAGATAGGTAATGGTATTCCAGGTCAGGGCGCCCACATTGCCGCTTTCAGGTATGCCATATTTCTGCTGCACGGCCAGGACCGCCTGTTCGGTGAGGGGGCCAAAATAGCCAGTCACCTCGGTGGCGGCAATATCCGGGTCCTGCCCGGCAATGGCCACCAGATACTGCTGCAGGGCCGACACCTCCGAGCCTTCCATCCCCTGGGAGAGGACAAAGCCGGGATACAGGTCAATCCTGCCCTCATAGCTGCCCTGCACCATCGAGAGGATGCCCCGGTACACCTCCAGCATCTTCAGCCAGGTGTCCCGGTCGGTAATGCCGGTTACTTCCAGGCCGTACTGCTGCTGGAAGGCGGCCACGGCGTCGGCTGTCTGCTGGCTGTAAATGCCGTCAATGGGCACCATGGGGATATACTGGTTAAAGTAGGCAAATACATTGAGATAGTACTGCACGGTGGTTACGCTGATGCCGGTGTCCCCTACTGTCAGCGTGGTGGGATAGAGCGGCGTGGCCTCGCTCAGCTTAATCCCTTCGCCCTGCAGGTCAGCCAGGCGCTTGACACTGGTGTAAATCTGCCGGATGCGGTACCATACCCCCTTATCCACCACGCCGGTAACCGGCATGTTAAAGGCCCGCTGGAACGCCTGCACGGCCGCCTGTGTTTCCGGGCCGAAGATGCCGTCCACCTCCGGGATACGCGGGATGGCGGGGAAGTTCTGCCGGATGCGGTTGAGTTCCATCTGTATGGTATACACATCGTTGCTGCTGCTGCCCAGTTCCAGCGGAATGCCGGAAAAGGAGCCTTCCACCGCGCCCACCGGCGCGTTTTCCACCAGGCGGATGCCGTCGCCATAGTAATAGCGCAGGATGCCCATCGCGTCATACCCCTGGTTGGCCAGCGTGACACTGCCCCACTGGGACAGGCCATCGCAGGTGACGGTGGTGCCGCTGCAAAACTGGGCGAACAGCGGGTTGATCTGGCCTTCCCGCACCAAATAGTCGTTAAAAATTTCGTCTACCAGGTCGCTGATATTCCCAAACACATCCCGCCCGTTTACGAACGCCTGGTCGAACTGGGTGGAGGAGGTAATATCAAAGTCATACCCCCGGCTGGGGTACCACTCGGTGTAAATGCGGTTAAGCGCAAAGGAAATTTGGGCCAAAATGTTGGCCTTGATGGCCTCCTCCGGCCAGGTGGGATAAATTTCGCTGGAGGCCACATTTTTGATGTAGTCGGCAAAGGTCACCTCCACATTCTCCGCCGGCCGGTCCGGCCTGCCCAGATGCACAATAATCGTTTCGGGCACCACCGGCAGCAGCGGTTGGGGCGGGCGCTGGGTTGTTGTAATGCTCATCTTCTCCCCTCCTCACAGCCCGTTCCTGCCTGGGGCGGCATATTCCTGATACCCTGTGTGGGGAACCGGCTCAGCCGGCAGCGGCACCAGATCCACCGACTGGATGGATACCACATCCTGGAACACCGATACCCCGTCCATAATGGCCTGCACAAAGCTGGGGTGGCTCACAATAATGCGATAGCTGACATAGGGCTGGCCGTTGCCGGGGTGCTCGCTCAGCTCTTTATCCAGGGCGGGCACCCGCACCGGCCGGGTTTGGCCGGATTGGTCGGTGTACTGGCTGTCTATCAGTGCAAAGCCCCCTTCGTCTGCCTGATACAAATCCACCTTGGCACCCGGCACCGGGTAGGTGCGCCGGGCGGTGAACACCTGGGTTTTAATACTGCCCTGGGGTGCATCCTGTGGTTGGCTATTGGGCATAGATGTGGTATGATAGGTACTGTCCGGCCCCTTCAGCCCCTGCAGGGTGGCGGCACAGCGGGCCAGATAGTCCGCCTCCGGCTGGCCTATGGCGTCCACCGGGGTGCCGCTGGCATCCCCGGCCGTGTTCACCTCCTCCCGGCTGGCAGGTTCCGGCCTGGCCATCACCGGCCGGGCCTCCTGTGTCCGGGCAGGGGCGGCGGCCCGGCTTTTCCCCCTTTGGGCAGGGGTATCCCCTTCGCCGGCGGGGCGGCCATCACACCGGAAGCAGGGGGCGGTGGCCCCGGGTTCCGGCGCCGGTTCCTCCCACAGCCCCGGGCGGTGGCTGCACTGGAAACAGGGGTTCTCCGCCTCCTGGGCGGGCGCTGACGCTGCCACAGGCCCCGGGGCCGGTTCCCGGCGGGCTTCCTCTGCCTCCACAGCCTCCACTGCCGCCCGCACGGCCGCCTGGATAGCCGAGCTTTTTGCCATCTCCTCTGCTGCCTGGGCGGGGGTATCCTGCCCGGCGGCGCCCTGCCGCTGCCGGCGATAGACGGCCATCAGTTCCAGTGTGTACTGTTCAATGGCCTTTTCCCATGGCCCGCCGGCGCCCCCCGAAGCCCCAGAGGTTCTGTTTTTGTCCATTCTTCTGCCTCCTTATTCTGCATTCTTGGTCTATCTTATGAAAAAAGCGGCGGAAAGGTGCATAAAACAGGGCCAAAAGCCGCCTTTTCTTTAAAAAATGGCCGGAAAAAGCGGCTGCATCCCCACCCCGGAGGGGTTTCTGTCCGGGAGAAAAAGAGAGGTTTTGTAATCCTATGTTTCACCATCTGATTGAACTGCTGCTGCCCAATATCATCTCGGTAATTGAGCTGATTGGCATCTTCATTGTCACCATCGGCACCCTCAAGGCATTTGTCTACTATTTGCTGGATCTGCTCCACATCAAACGCTACCCGGTCAAGCACGAGCTGGCCAACGCCCTGGCCACCGGGCTGGAATTTAAAATGGCGGCAGAGATTTTAAAAACAGTGCTGATAACCAGCCTCAACGAGCTGGTGGTGCTGGGCGCCATCATCCTGCTGCGGGCGCTGCTCTCGTTTATGATCCATGTTGAAATGAAAAATGATGAATAAGGAGTGTTTGAACCATGACCGACCGTGAACTCTACGCCCATGTGGACCACACCTGCCTGAAGGCCGACGCCACCCCGGCGGATATTGAGCTGCTCTGCGCCCAGGCGCTGGAGCATGGCACCGCCTCGGTGTGTGTCAATGGCGGCTATGTGCCGCTGGCCCGCCGCCTGTTGGGGGATCGCTGCGCTGTCTGCGCCGTGGTGGGCTTTCCGTTGGGGGCCGGTTCCACCGCCGCTAAGGCCGCCGAAGCTGCCGACGCCATCCA
This sequence comes from uncultured Clostridia bacterium, assembly GCA_948473085.1. Taxonomy (GTDB): domain Bacteria; phylum Bacillota; class Clostridia; order Oscillospirales; family Ruminococcaceae; genus Avimicrobium. The sequence goes on along the minus strand of CAOKWH010000007.1, from coordinate 47,446 downwards.
AAACGGCGCCCGGGAGATTGATATGGTTATCAACATCGGCCGCCTGAAGGCCGGGGACCTGGACTATGTGCTGGCGGACATCCAGGGGGTGAAGGCCGCCATCGGGGAGCATATCCTCAAGGTGATTATCGAAACCTGTCTATTGACAGAGGAGGAAAAGGTGGAGATGTGCCGCATTGTCACCCAGAGCGGCGCCGAGTATATCAAAACCTCCACCGGCTTTTCCACCGGCGGGGCCACCTTTGCCGATGTGGAGCTGTTTGCCCGGCATGTCGGCCCCGGCGTGAAAATCAAGGCCGCCGGCGGCATCCGCACCCGGGAGGATATGCAGCAGTTCCTATCCCTGGGCGCCCAGCGCCTGGGCACCAGCTCGGCTGTTAAAATTCTCGGCGGCGGCGAAAGCCAAGGGGAATATTAAATAAAAAAAGCCGCCTGTGCCCCGGAGGTACAGGCGGTTTGACTTTTCTGCCCCTTTATCCTATACTATTTTTAAAGAATGGCGCCTGTTTGGGAATACCTATGCGCTGTGTATTCTCTTTAAAATGGCTAGCATGCCTTTTTGTACCTGTTCGGCCTACCCTTGTCGCAGCCGCTCATCCGCGTGCTGTTAGCGAGCATTGTTGGGAAGTATAGCTTCCGGCTGTTTTACTCCCCAGGCCAAAAACCCTGGGAATGGCAGCCACCCTGTTTAGGGAAGCCTATGCGCTGCGCACCTCTCTTTATATAAGAATTTAATCGAATGATTCACAGGAGGAACCTACGATGAAAAAACTTTGGACAGCCGCCCTGCTGGCCCTGTTGCTGGCGGGCTGCACACCGGCCGGACAGCCATCCTCCAGCCCGGATCAGCCCTCCCGGCCCAGCGCTTCCCAGCAGGAGGAAAGCAGCCCTGCCAGGGAGGAGGACAGCCGGGAAGAACCCGCCGGGCAAGAGAGCCGGCCCGAAGGGAGCAGCGCCACCGATACCCCATCCCCACAACCCGCCACCTGGTGGCAGCAGGATCTGGCAATGGAAAAGCTCATGCCGCCCGACGGCTGCGGCACCACCACCCGCTATTATCTCTATGACGATGTGCAAAAGCTCAGCTGGAGCGGCCTGGGCCTGTTCAGCCGCACCCCGGCCACCCCGGCGGACAACCTGGCCCTCTACCGGGTGGACCTGCTGCTGGATTCCGCCACCGAAGCCGAGGAGCTGGGCCAGCCCATCCTGCCCGACCTGTTCTTTGAAATTTCCACGCCGGAGGATGTCAAGCTCACCGGGCGGTTCTACGAAAAAGGGGTGGAGCTGACCCGCTCGCTGCCCGGCCAGGGCTATGGCGATACGGTTCGGCTAACTTTGGATGAGACGGATTATGCCCTGATCCAGCAGCGCATTGCCCCCTCCCGGGAGAATGCCAACTGGGCCAACCCCGAGGGCGAAAGCCGCGCCCCCTGGCAGTACCCCGCCTGGCTGACCATGATGCGGGAAAGCCGGATGACCGAACTGACCTTTACCAGCCGGGAGGGCAGCACCCATACCTATGCCGGGGCGGATATCCTCTGGTATATGGCGGAGGATCTGGTGCTCCCTGTCACCGGCCCCGGCGTTTTCACCAGCCAGGCCTCCCTGCCAGATGCAGATATGGCCACCGTCACCTTCAACAACGGGCTGGTCTACCACATCTATACCAACGAAAGCAATGTGCTCGTCACCACCAACGACACTGCCGAGGGCCTGCTCTACCCCTCCGGCCGGTATAACCAGTCCTTTGCCACAATGGCAGAGGGGCACCTCGATCCCCCCACCGGCAAGCCGGTCATCTACCTCTATCCCCAGGAGGAAACCACCTGCACTGTCACGCTGGATTATCCCAGCTTTACCTACACCTATCCCGCCTATAACGGCGGCTGGCAGGTAACCGCCTACCCGGACGGCCGGCTAATAAACCTGGCCGACGGCAGCGAACATTACTACCTGTTCTGGGAGGGGAACAAGCGCATCCAGTGGGACTTTGAGAGCGGCTTTGTGGTAAAGGGCAGCGATACCGAGGCCTTCCTCCGGGAAAAGCTGGCCTACCTGGGCCTGACCCCCCGGGAGTACAACGACTTTATCACCTACTGGGTGCCCAGGATGCAGGGGGCCGAGTACAACCTCATCACCTTTGCCGGGGAACAGTACGAGCAGCTGGCCCCGCTGACTATCACCCCCGCCCCGGACAGCGTGCTGCGGGTGCACATGGTCTACCGCTCGCTGAACGAGCCGGTGGAAATTCCCACGCAGCAGCTGCAGCCCTTCAGCCGGGAGGGTTTTACTGTTGTGGAATGGGGCGGCACCGACGCCAACTATATGAAATAAAAAGGGGCGGGAACCCCCTTCTCTGAGATTCCCGCCTTTTCTCCTTCCAAAAAACAACAGCCAAAACCGGGTTGACATTCCCGCAAAACTTTACTATACTATAAATAGAAGGTGCTGCCGATACAAACGGTTAGTTCCCCTGAGTTACTTGAAGTAACCGCTAGTCTGGAAACTTGGGCGGTTACTTCTTTTTATTTGCCTGGATAAACAGGGAAATAATGCCAACAATTAAAATGCCGGTCTGTATCAGATCGGAATATGTAACCATTTAGCAGCCCCCCTTTCTTTCGATTAAGGGGCCAAGAAGTGCCCCTTGATAATACAGGGGACCAACCGCTTGCCGTTTTTCGGTAGCACCAAATTTAGGATAACACAAAAACCCACAGAAAGCAACCTGTTTTGACAGCCAAAACCGGGTTGACATTCCCGCAAAACTTTACTATACTATAAATAGAAGGTGCTGCCGATACAAACGGTTAGCCCCCTGAGTTACATGAAGTAACCGCTGCTTTGGGAGCTGGGCGGTTACTTCTTTTTATTTGCCTGGATGAGCAAGGAAAATAATTAGGAGGGTTTTTATGTCCATCGAATACAACCCCACGCCCCTAAAGCTTTTGAACTTCCTGGGCTGCGCCAATCCCGCCGGGAAAGCGCAGTTGGAGGAATTAGAGGCGGCCCACAAGATAAAACTGCCATCGCTCCTGTTCGATTTTTTCAGCAGGGCGTGGAATCAGCCGCTGTTTGAATGCTCCGATATTTGGGTAACGGAGGAGCATCCCTCTCTCGGCTTTTCCTACGACATCCTGGCGGAAATCATTGCCGAATGGCAGGAGGACTGGGCAAAGGACCCCAAACAGTATGAAGGGGATGTCTGCTTCCAGCTCTCCCAGCTGCCTAAGGAGCGCTGGCCGGAGCGGGTATCCAACTACCTGGAAATTGGCAGCGACTACAGCGCCGGCGTCATCACCTTCGGCATCCGCCTGGAGGATTTGGCCCTGCCCGACCCGCCGGTCTACAGCCTGCACGAAGCGGACACCGAAACCGACTGGAAACTGCTGGATGAGACCCTTTCGCTCTTTCTCATGCGCATACTGGCCGATGTGCTGACCTGCGCCATGTACCGTTCGGCACAGGAGGTGCTGGAGGAGGCAGGATGGCGCTACAACAGCACCAACAACCTGGAAGAAGCCCTGCAGCAGGCCGGGCAGCTGGGGATTGACCTGTCCAAAGCCGCCCGTTGCGGCGCGCTCTACTCCGCTGCCGTTACGCCGGATGTCTGCCGGTACTGCTATGTTGCAGATACAAACACCTTTTTCCTCCTGAAAGAGGACAGCGGGAACAACAAGGTTGTCGGCCTGTTCCTCTCCCCCAATCAATAAGGGCAGAAAAAACTCTACCAACTGTATAAAACTAAGATTTTAAAACATAAAGGGGCAGTCATTCTACTGCAAAGCCCTTTCTAAGTGCCTGAGAAGGGAAAGGAACCATCCAAACCGGCACAGAATGCCCACAAAACCGGAGGACGCCGCGGGAGGGGCAGGCTTTCGGTTTTACAGGTGGCTCAAACCCCCTACCCCATTATAAAGCACAAGAAAAACCCCCACTGGAAAAATCCAGCGGGGGTTTTCTCTATATACAATCTACCCGAGATGTGCCCTGTCAATCCTCGTCCGGCTCCAACAGGCCGTAGCCGCCGGCATTGCGCTTATACACCACATTGGCCACTTCGGTTTCGGCATTCTGGAACATATAGAAGGTATGCCCCAGCAGTTCCATCTGCAAAATAGCCTCCTCCACCAGCATGGGCTTGAGGGTGAAGTGCTTGCGCTTGAGCACCGAATAGTCGGGTGCCTCCTCCACCGGGGCGTCAAAGAACTCTGGCGGCGCCTTTTTAAAGCGCTTTTCCAGCTTGCCCTTGTTCTTTACAATCTGGCGGAACAGCATATCGGTGGCCAAGTCCAGCGAATCCTTCCGATCCTCGGTGGTCTTTTCGGTGCGGAAAATCATCCCGTTGCCCCGAATGGTAATTTCCACCGTTTCCCGGCCGCCTTCGTTGGTTACGGTGATATGGGCGGATGCATCATCATCAAAAAGCCGGTCAAACTTGGCCAGCTGACGGTCGGCCTCCTCGCGAAACGAATCCTTCACAACAGTTTTTCTTCCAGTGATAGTGATGTTCATACATTCAACCCCTTTTTGTTTCGTCTTGCTATCCGGCCGGATAGCCTTGGAAAAGCCCCGCTTTCTGGCGGTTTTTTCCTTATGACTATACTATACCACAAATTATACAAAATTTCAATCATTTTGTTAAATTATTGTGGACTATCTCACCATTTATCATCACCAGGGCGGGTTTGGCCTCCAAAGTGAGGGGGTTGCCCCGGAACAAGAGGATATCGGCATCCAGCCCCTTTTCAATACTGCCCACCCGGTCGGCAATGCCGCTTTGCAGGGCGGGGATGTAGGTGATGCCCTCCATCGCCTTATCAAACGGCAGCCCCTCCCGGACGCACAGCCCGGCGCTGATGGCTAAAAAATCCACCGGGATTTCCGGGTGGTCGGTGCAGATGGACACCGCCACCCCCTGCCGGGCCAGGGCAGCCGCATTGCCCAGCGTAAAGCCCGCTAGCTCCGGCTTGGAGCGGTGGTTGATAACCGGGCCGCACACCACGCTGGCCTGCTGCTCGGCCAGATAGTCGGCCAGCCGGTGCCCCTCGGTGGCGTGCACCAGCACATAGCGCAGGTTAAACTCCCGGCAGATGCGCACCGCCGTGGCAATATCGTCCGCCCGGTGGGCATGGATGTGTACCGGCAGCTTCTGGCTCAGCACCGGCAGCAGCGCCTGGCATTTGATATCAAACTCCGGCTCGTCGCCATCCTCCTCGCTGGCCCGCACCAGGTCGGCCTGGTACCGCTGGGCCTTGAACAGCTGCTCCCGGATCACGGCAGCCGTAGCCATACGGGTGGTGGGGGCCTGGGCCTTTTCGTTGTAGGTGCTCTTGGGGTTCTCCCCCAGGGCCATCTTCATGGCCACCGGCGCCCGGACCAGCATTTCCTCCACAAAGCGCCCGTGGGTTTTCAAGGCGCAGAACTGCCCGCCAATGGCATTGGCGCTGCCCGGGCCGGTTATTACTGTGGTAACGCCCGCCGCCAACGCCTCGGCAAAGCCCCGATCTTGGGGGTTGATGGCGTCGATAGCCCGGAGCTGCGGGGTACAGGGGTCGGTGTCCTCGTTGCCGTCCTCCCCTTCAAAGCCCAGGCTGTCCCCAAACAGCCCCAGGTGGCAGTGCCCGTCAATAAAGCCGGGGTAGGCGGTGTAGCCGGCGGCGTCCAGCACCTCGTCCCCAGTGTCAATATAGTGTTTCATCAGGCCAATATCGGCAATTTTGCTCCCCTGGGTTACAATATATCCCCGCTCAATCTGGCCGTGCCTGGTCCATATCCGTATATTCTTTAGTACCATCCGTTCCTCCTGCCGATAAAAAACGGAGTGTGTCGGGCACACTCCGTACAAACTTCTTACCGCTGGCCCCTTTTAAAGGAGGTGCCCCGCTTGCCGTCCATATACTTTTTCAAATCGGACATTTTATCATCGCTGGTTTGTTTAAACCGGCTCATCATATCCTCAAAGCTCTGGGGCTCGGCCACCGGCTTAGGGCCCTTCCAGCCAGTATCCCGGGGGGCAGACTGCCGCCGGGGACGCGCCGGGCGCTCGCCCCTTTCCCCCTGCTCCCGGCCGGGGGCGGCCTGCTGCGGCTCGGCCTTCTTCATGGAAAGGCTGATTTTGCCATCCTCAGCAATGCTGAGGATTTTCACCTTTACAATATCGTTTTCCTTGATATAATCGCGAATTTCCTTTACAAAGGTAGCGGCCACCTCAGAAATATGTACCATGCCTGTGTTGCCCTCGCCCAAATCGATAAAGGCGCCAAACTTTGTGATACCCGTTACCTTGCCCTCAACAATGTTTCCAACCACCAGCTGCATTCAGAATAGTTCCTCCTAAAATTTTTGGCCGCCATCAACTACCGGAAATATCAATCAGTACCTGCTCCTTGGGATAGGCGAAGCCCAGGCGCTCCCGGGCAATCCGCTCAATATACTCCTCCTGGGTGCCGTCCGACAATATCCGCTCCAACTCCTTGTTGGCAATGCGCTGCTCCTCGTTCTGCTGCTCCAGCAGCTCCAGCAGCTCCCGGCTTTCCTGAATCTTGCCCTGTATCTGCACCAGCGACAGCGCAATATAGAGGGTAAACAGCAGCATGGCTGTCTTAAACAGCAGGTTTTTCCGCTTTTGCGACACCTTTGCCATGGGCATCCCCTCCATCCTGTTTATAGCCGCAAATTTGCCTATCTAAATTATACTATATCTGCCAGCCGTTTTTCAAGTGGGCGGGGGAATTTGCCGGGAAAAATTTATCGCATTTTTCAGCCGGGGGGCGGCTCTCCCCCATGCTTTTTGTACAATGGCCCCGCTTTTTGCCAAAAGGGAAAGCGGCAGCTGCAAAATGCGCCGCAGCAGCCCCAGAAGGCCCTCCAGCACCCGCAGCAGCAGCGGGTAGGCGCTGCACCGCACCAGCAGCGCCCCAAGCCCCTCGCCGATGAGCACAAAGCCCCGGAGCTGCCCATCCAGCACCGAAAGCAGGTAGAGGAAGCTAACCAGCCCCACCCCGAAGAAAAAGAGCAGGTCCAGCGCCGACACCCACCACCGGGACAGCCGGAAAGCCCGGCGGGCCGCCGCCGGCAGGGCATACAGCAGGGCGAACACCGCCCCCAGCCGCATGGCACCCAAAAAGATGTAAAACTGCGCCGCTGCCATGCCCTTACCGGAACAGCCGGGTGAAAAAGCCGCCCTTCACCCGGGATTCGTCGTAGGCGGCGGAGGAAATCTCCCCGGTGAGGGTGAGCTCCCCGCTGTCCAGGTCGATGCGGTCGATGTGCAGCCCGGCGCCGTGGATAACCAGCGCCCCCAGGTCGGTATACAGCAGGATGCTGTTTTCATCAAAGCTGTCAATATCGGTCACGCCGGTCACCGCCATTTTGGAGCGGCTCTCCATAAAGATATTCTGCGGGCGCTGGGCCGCGCCCTTCTTGTCCGAAGCCATGAAAATCCCCCCAGATATGTTCTACTGCAACTATATGCGGGGATCCCGGCAATTAGTACCCCTAATCCAGCAGCTGGTAGTGGGTGGGGGCGTCCTCCTTGGTGATATGCTCGCTCACCTTGAGTACCTTGGCCTTCAGCGGGCGGCTGCCCAGGTTAATTTCGATAATGTCCCCCTCCTTTACGGCCAGCGAGGCCCTGGCCTCCTTGCCGTTCACCAGCACCCGGCCGGCGTCGCAGGCCTCGTTGGCAATGGTGCGGCGCTTTATCAGCCGTGTCAGCTTCAGGTATTTATCCAAACGCATAAACCAAACTCTCCTTTTTACAACAAAAATCGGGCCGGGAATACCCCCTGGCCCGAATGCTTACAGCTCTTGTTTTCAGTTACTTGGCAACGGCATCCTTGAGGGCCTTGCCGGCGCGGAACGCGGGCAGCCGGGAAGCAGCAATCTTCATCGGCTGCTTGGTGCGGGGGTTGATGCCCATCTTCTCGCTTCTGTTCTTCACTTCAAACTTGCCAAAGCCCACCAGGGAAACCGGATCGCCTGCTACCAGGGCCTCGGTAATGGCCTCAAACACAGCCGAAACTGCCTTTTCGCTATCCTTCTTTGTCAGCTCTGCCTTCATGGCAACTGCGCTGATGAGTTCTGTCTTTGTCATTTTAAAATTCCTCCATTTAAAATAGCTTGTTCGCCCTGGCACCCCGCAGGCTGCGCTGGCAGGCGGTAGATATTCTCAAGCAGGGTTATCCTGCCCAAACCTTTGGGGAAATATCCCCCAGGCCTGATTTGCAAAACGGGACAGCCGCCGCACCCGGTACAAACGCCGTATTATAGGCAAAAAGCGGCCTCCGGCGCGGCAGCGACAATTTATATATTATCTTATAACACGCAATTTTTCAAGTGTTTTTCCTATTTTTTTGCCGCCGGGCAGCATTAAAATGTCATCTTTCGTCACTATCTGCAAAACGAAAAGCAAAATAAAGTAAATTATGGCACCAATGCCAATAGACAAAAGGGTATAAAGGTGGTTTTTCACCCCGCCAAACAGGGAATAGTAGCCAAACCACGCCCCGCCGGCACAGCACAGCCCGGCCAGCAGCGGCCGCCCAAAGGTGGCCCCAAAGCGGATTTGCACCCCGGTTTCCCGGTGGATGGCCCACAGCGAGGCCGCTACCAAAAACAGGTAGCAGGCCAATGTGCCCACCGGCGCCGCCAAAATGCCAATTTGAGGCACCCGCAGCAGCAAAAAGTTCACCCCGAATTTGATGGCGGCGCCAATGGCCATCAGCTTCACCGGCAGGTCAATGCGGCCAATGCCCTGGAGCATGCTGTTGATGGGGGAAGCCAGCGAAACAAAGATGACCGCCACCCCCAGCACCGAAAGCAGCGGCGCCGCCACCCCAATCTCCTGCTGGCGGCCGTCAAAAAAGAGTTCCAGGATGGGGCGGCTCAGGGCGCTGATGCCCAGCCCCGCCGGCACAGCGATGATGGCCACAATGCGCAGCACCGCTGCAATGTTGGCCTGGGTGCGCCCCCGGTCCCGCACCTTCCAGGCGGCGGCCACATTGGGCAGGGCGCTGATGCCAAACACCGTAGTAACCGCCGGCACAATGCCAAAGATGGTAAGGGCCAGCCCGGTGTAAGAGCCATATAGGTAGTTGGGCAGCTGGGAAAGCTCCATCCCCCCCTTTAAAATATCGCCATAGGCCTGGGCAAAGGCGCCAGGAGAGGCCGCAATGGCGGCGCCCAGCCGGTTCATCACCGTAAACAGGTCCACCAGCGAGGCCATGCTCACCGTCAGCGAGCCCAGGCAGACCGGCACAGCGGTGCGCAGCATTTCGCCTGCAATGCTGGCGTAGCTCCGGGCGGGGCCGGTCCCGGGCGGCAGGGCATCCCCCACCAGCGCGTGCCGGGCCATGAGGAACAGCATTGCCCCAAAGGTGCTGACACTCACCCCCCAGATGGCCGCTGCCGCGGTGTACTGGGATAAAATGGCCGCCGCCATATCGGCATCCCGGGCATATACCCCAAAGATATAACCGTTTTGGGTGTAGCCGTTCACCCCCCGGGTGTAGACATAGCCGGCAAAGCCGATGCCGCAGATGAGCTTAATCACCGCCTCAAACACCTGGGAAACGGCAGTGGGATACATATTCCTCTGCCCTTCATAGTATCCCCGATATGCCGCAATTATACAGCAGCAGAAAATAGCCGGCGCAATCGACGCCACGGCCACAGCGGCGCCGGGGTTGCCCGCCATCACGGCAAACCGCCCGCCAAACCGGCAGATGATGGCGCTGCCTGCCAGGCCGGTGAGGCACATCAGGGCCACTGCCGCCCGAAAGGTGCGCCGGGCGTCGGCATACCGGCCGGTGGCCACGCTTTCGGACACCATTTTGGACACCGCCACCGGCACCCCCGCTATGGCCAGCGACCGCACCGGGTTAAACAGGTCATAGGCCGTCATAAAGTAGCCCATGCCCCCGCCGCCCAAAATGTTGGCCAGCGGCACCTTGAAAAAGGCCCCAATCAGCTTGACTGCAAAGGCCGAAACCGCCAGGATCAGCGCCCCGTGCAAAAAGTTTTGCCCGCCGCCTCTCACCTTTTGCTCCAACTGCTCGCCCCCTTGTCCTGTACAATTCCGGGCCGCAGCCCGGCGTGGGTTGTTCCCCCTGCTGCTCTATGGTATTCCCATCCGGGGGCAAATAGTACGGCCCGCCGGGCCAAAACCCAAAAACAGCCCCCCGGCGGCATGCCGGAAGGGCTGCTTGCAGGGTTTAGCGGCTTATTCCTCCTGGGCCGGGGCCTCGTTGGATTCCACTGTGATGTAGTCCTCCTCCAGGGGCGCGGCCTCGGCGGCTTTTGCCTCCATCTTGGCGCCGCACTTGGGGCAGTAGGCGGCGTCGGCCGCCACACTCTCGGCGCAGTGGGGGCAAACCCGCTCGCCGGTGGCCTCGGCAATCTCCTGGGTTAGGCTATCCATATCCTGCTGGATGCTGTCAATCTCGGCCAGGCAGGCCTCGATGAGCACCGTGTTGTCGTTCTTATTCCGGTGGGCGTCGTACTCCAGACGGCCCAGCTGGGTATAGGCGGCGTCCAGGTCGCCGTTCAGGCTGGCCAGCGCCAGGCGCAGCTTGCCAATCTCGTACACCTCCCCCGCCTTTTCGCTGGCGGCATTGGCCATATTCTTGGCCGAATGGATCACCTTATCTACAAAACTCATTGACAAAACACCTCCAAATCAATCGGGCAAACCCCGCCATACAGCAATAGTTTGTCCCCCGTTGTTCTGATTATATTCCCCTTTGGGCGGAAACACAACCCCTGGGGCGAAAGTTTAAAAATGGTTCATCCTGTTCAAAAACTGTCCAAATCCCGGAAACCCCGGGCGGGGTAGGCCTGGTAGAAGGCCAGGGCCTCGTTTTTCCGCTCCAAAATCTCCTCAAACCGGTCGATGTATTCATAGGGGTATTTAAAGTTGTACAGGCGTTTGATATCCGGGCCGCCGGGCTGGCGCAGCTTGGAAACCGCCCCGGCCCCGCAGGCCAGGATGGTGTGGGTTTCGTCCATAATATAGACATTGTACAGCCCCTCCTTGCCGGGGATGCAGTAGCCTGTGTTTTCCAGGTTGTCCAGAATATTGCGCTGGCGGTAGAGGTAGTAGGGGGCATAGCCGCTCTGCATCAGCCGCCGCTGGGAATAATCCACCATGCCGGCCACATCCCCGGTGAGGGCGGCCAGGTCCACCGCCTTCTCCCCGGACAGGTCGGCGGAACGCTTGACCGAGAGGGTGTGCACCGTGATGTTCTCCGGCCGCAGCGCAATGAGCTTTTCCACCGTCTGCCGGAAGCTGCCCAGCGTATCGGTGGGCAGCCCGGCTATGATATCCATGTTGATGTTGTCAAACCCCAGTTCCCGGGCCATTTGGTAGCAGTCCACCACCGCCGAAGCCGGGTGTTTGCGCCCCACAAAGCGCAGCACCCCGTCGTTAAAGGTCTGGGGGTTGATGCTGATGCGGGTAACCCCCGCCTCCCGTATCACCTGGAGCTTCTCCCGGGTGATGGTGTCGGGCCGGCCGGCCTCGATGGTGTATTCCCACAGCTGGGAAAGGTCAAAGTGGGCCGCCACACAGTCGGTCAGCCGGCGGAGCTGCCCGGCGGTAATGGAGGTGGGGGTGCCGCCGCCAAAGTAGACGGTGCGCAGCCGCAGGCCACACTGCCGGGCCACCTGAGCGGTGTGGGCAATCTCCTGGCACAGCCGGTCGATGTAGCTGTCCATGAGCTTGTAGGTCTTTTCAATGGAATGGGATACAAACGAGCAGTAGAGGCACCGGGAGGGGCAGAACGGGATGGAGATGTAAAGGCTGAAGCTGTCCGGCGTGTTCCGGGAGAGGATGGCGTGCTCCTTCTCCTGGGTGGCAAAGGCCAGCCGCAGCTTCTCCTCCGACACCAGCAGCTCCTCCCGGAACTCCCGGAAAATCTCCTCCCGGGGGATACCCTGGTCGATCCGCCGCTGAATCAGCTTTACCGGGCGGATACCGGTGAGCACCCCCCACTTGGGATGCACGCCAGTAATTTCCTCCAAAAGGCGGTAGAGCAGCACGGCCAGCCGGGTTTCGCAGGCGGCGTCCAGCGTTTCCTCCTGCACCGGCACCACCTCGCTGGCCTCCCAGCGGCGGCCGTCCCGCTGCACCAGCACCGAAAGGGAGGCCCTCCCCTCCCGGACCTCCGCCCAGGTTTGGACAAAGTCCCCTTCCGGCTCACCATCGCCGGTGTGCACCGATACCTTTTCCCCCTGGAAAAACAGCATAGTCACCCCGGCCATCTCATAGGCATAGTCCCGGCCTTTGGATAATACTTTCATCTTCCGTCACCCCCGCACATAGGGGTTTTCCCGGCGTTCCTCCTCCAGCGTGGTGGCCTCGCCGTGGCCGGGATACACCTGGTAGTCCCCTTTTAGCTGGTACAGCCGGGTGATGGACTGCTTGAGGGCCTCAAAGCTGCCGCCGTACAGGTCGGTGCGCCCCACCTCCCGGCAGAACAGCGTATCCCCGGAGAACAGGACCCCCTCCCCCACATAGCACACGCCCCCCTGGGTGTGGCCGGGGGTGTGCAGCACCCGCAGCGAAACCTCGTCCAGCTGCACCGTTTCCCCATCCCGCAGCGCCCGGTCGTAGGTAAGGCCGGTAAAGCGGGCGGCGTCCTCAAAGCGGCCGCCCAGGTTCAGCTCGGGGCTTTGGTACATCTCTGTATCCCCTTCCCCCAGCAGTACCTGGATACCGGGGTAGCACTCCTGCAGCTCCCGCACGGCGCCGATATGGTCATAGTGGGCATGGGTGAGCAGGATCATCCGGGGCTGCAGCCCCAGGGTGGCCAGCGCCCGCACCACCTGCTGGGCGTCGGCCCCAGGGTCAACAAGGGCGGCGTGGCCCCCCTCTGTGGCAAGGAGATAGCAGTTGGTTTGCAGCATACCCAGCGGCAAAGTGTAAATTTTCATGGTTTTATCCTCCTGTTCAGCAGGTGCAGCTGCCGCTGTGCGTATGGCCCTGTGCCGGGGCCTTTTTGGGCATAATTTCATCAGTATCCAATAAAAGCGTAACCGGGCCGTCGTTCTGGATAAACACCTGCATGTCGGCGCCGAACTGGCCGGTGGCCACCTTGCTCACCCCCAGGGCAATGAGCTCGTGCACAAAATCCTCATACAGCGGCTGGGAAAGTTCCGGCCGGCCGGCGGCAATAAAGGAGGGCCGGTTGCCCTTTTTGCAGTTGCCATACAGCGTAAACTGGGAAACCACCAGCGCCTGGCCGTCTATATCCATCAGGGAAAGGTTCATTTTGTCGTTTTCATCGGTAAAAATGCGCAGGTTCACCAGTTTTCGGGCCAGAAACTGCACTTCGGCCTGGGTGTCGCCCTCGGATACCCCCAGCAGCACCATCAGCCCCGGGCCAATCTCCCCCACAATCTCCTGTCCAATCTCCACCCGGGCGGCAGCCACCCGCTGTATCATTGCTCGCATCCTGTTCCTCCTATTGGTTGCTTCTCTTTACTTCCACCACGCCCTCAATCTTGCGCAGGTTGGCCATAATGTTGCTCAGCTGCTCCAGATTGGTGGTGCCCAGCGTCAGGGTGATGGCGGTCATGCCGTCCTTCATCTCCCGGGCCTGCAGCGCGTGGATGGGTATGTGCATATTGCTCAGCGTAATGCTCACATCGGCCAGCAGCAGCCCCCTGTCGTGGGCCAGCAGGTCGATGGCCGACTTGAACACCTCCCGCCGGGTGGCGTTGTCCGCCCATTCGGCGGAAACCCAGCGGCTCACCTGCTCCGGGTCCTTCATGGAATTGTGTACATTGGGGCAGTCCGCCTTGTGGATGGAAACGCCGGAGCCCCGGGTGATAAAGCCGATGATGGGGTCGCCGGGCAGCGGGTTGCAGCACTGGGCAAACTTGACCAGGCAGCTGTCCAGCCCCTCCACAATGACGCCGCTGCTCACCTTGGACTTTTTCTGGGTGAGCTTGGGCAGCACCTGGCTGGCCTTCTCCTCCTCGGTGGTGCGGTAGCGCTTGATATACTCCGCCTTGACCCGGGGGATAATTTTGGAGAGGGAGATGCCGCCGTAGCCAATAGCGGCCAAAAAGTCCTCCACCGTGTGCATCTGCTGCTTTTCCGCCAGGAAGAGGAGGAACTCGTTCATCTGCTGTTCGCTGAGCATGATGGAGTTGCGGCGGAACTCGCGTTCCAGCTCGCTGCGCCCCTCGATGATGTTCTCCTCCCGGCGCTCCTTTTTAAACCAGGATTTAATCTTGTTCCGGGCCTCGCTGGTTTTTACAATCTTAATCCAGTCCCGGTTGGGGCCTTTGGTGTTCCCGGTGATAATTTCCACAATCATGCCGGTTTTCACCACCGTATCAATGGGCACAATGCGCCCATCAATCTTGGCGCCCTGCATCCGGTTGCCCACAGCGGAATGGATGGCATAGGCAAAGTCGATGACCGTGGAGCCAGAGGGCAGGCTGAGCACATCCCCCTTGGGGGTGAACACAAACACCTCCTCCGGGGCAATATCGGTTTTGATGGTGCGGACAATATCCTCCACATCGTCGCTTTCCTGCTGGGCCTCCAGCAGCTGGCGCACCCAGGCCAGCTTTTCCTCCAGGGTGTCCTTGCCGCCAATGCCGGCCTTGTACTTCCAGTGGGCGGCAACGCCGTATTCGGCTATATAGTGCATATCCCAGGTGCGGATTTGGATTTCAAAGGGGATGCCCTCCTTATCCAGCACGGTGGTATGCAGCGACTGGTACATGTTGGCCTTGGGGGTGGAGATGTAATCCTTAAAGCGGTTGGGGATGGGGCGGAACATATCGTGCACCACGCCCAGCACATTGTAGCACTCGTTGGCTGTATCCACAATGACCCGGAGGGCGTAGACATCAAAAATCTCGTCGAAGGCCCGGCCCTGCATGTACACCTTGCGGTAGATGCCATAGATGCTTTTCACCCGGCTTTCCAGGTGGAAGTGGATATTCTCATCGGTGAGGCGGCGGGTGAGCCGCTCCCGGATCATCTGCAAAAACTTGCTGCGCTCGTCCTTGCGCAGCTTCAGCTGGGATTCAATCTCCCCATAGGCGGTGATGTCCAAAAATTTGAGGGCGGTATCCTCCAGCTCCTCCTTCACCGACTTGATGCCCAGCCGGTGGGCCAGGGGAGCATACACCTCCATGGTTTCCAGCGATTTGTCCAGCTGCTTCTGGGGGGGCATGGAATCCATTGTGCGCATGTTGTGCAGCCGGTCGGCCAGCTTGATGAGAATAACCCGCACATCCTGGGCCATAGCCAGCAGCATTTTGCGCACATTTTCCGCCTGCTGCTCCTCCCGGGTGGAAAAGGGCACCTGCCCCAGCTTGGTCACACCGTTTACCATCAGGGCAACATCCTTGCCAAACTGCTTTTCAATGGCCTCACTGGTGGTTTCGGTGTCCTCCACCACATCGTGCAGCAGGGCGGCCACCACCGTTTCGGTGTCCATGCCCAGCCCCACCAGGATATGGGCCACAGCAACAGGGTGGCTGATGTACGGCTCGCCCGAGCGCCGCACCTGCTGTTTGTGCGCCTGTTCGGCCAGCTGGTAGGCCGCCATAATCCGCGCCCTGTCATAGTTGCGCCCGCTCTCCTCTATCACCCGCATCAGGTCATCGATGGTATAAATCTTCTCCAAACCCTGTCACCTCATTTCATGTAGCCGGCGGATGGCGCCGGCGCCCATCAGGTCCACCTTGCCCGCTGTGGGGCAAACCCTGTACCCGCCCGCCCCGGCAGCAATCAGCCCCAGCTCGGCCAGGGCGTCCAGCGCCACCAGCAGCTTGCCATAGCCAATACTGCCCATCAGGCGCTGATATAAAAGGTCGGCATCCCCGGCAAAGCCGCCCTGCCGGCACAGATAGCGGTACACCACTGCCGCATCCTCCCGGCTGGGGCAAATCAGCTCGGCCTGCTCCCGGGAAATGGCCCCGGCCAGGGCGTTTTCATACACCCGGCGCTGATAACAGGCCTCCTGCTGGGGCAAACCCGCCAGACGCAGGTCGTTTATTTTTATACTGACACTTTTTGTGTTGTTATATACCGAAATACTGGCAGAAACCACCAGATCCAGCAGATCCCCCGGCACAAAGCCGAACTGCTCCGGCCCGGTGCCGAACAGCAGCGCCTGAAAGGCCGCCTCCCCCTTGGAAAGGGCCAGCTTCAGGTGCTTGCCGCCGGAAAGGGGCTGGATGCGATCCAACCGGGCGCCGTCTATCTCGAACACCGGGGCGGGGTTGCCGGTTCCAAACGGTTCCAGCCGGGCCAGGCTTTCCACCTGGGGCACTGTCAGCTCCCCTGGCTCCACCACACAGTCCACTGCCGGCCCATAGAAGGGCATAATGGGATACTGCTCCTGCAAATAGGCCAAAAACTGCCGGCGAAAGGCCGAAAGGTTCCCCAGCGGCACCGTGAACCCCGCCGCCTGGGCATGGCCGCCATAGCGGGTGAGCAGGCTGCCGCAGGCCGCCACTGCCTGGATGACCGAAACCCCCTCGATGCTCCTGCCGGAGGCCCGGCCCTCCCGATCGTCGGTGGAGATGAGAAAGGCCGGCCGGCCGTAGCGCTCCACCAGCCGGGAACAGAGGATGCCCACCACGCCGTGGTGCCATCCCTCCCCCTCCATCACAATGGCCCGGCCCTGCACCAGCCGGGGGTTTGCGGCAATTTTTCCCTCAATTTCGGCCAGGATGCGGCCCTCGGTGCTCTTGCGCTCGGTGTTGTAGTCGCACAGCTGCGCCGCCTTTGCGGCAGCGGCCTCTGCATCCTCGGTGAGCAGCAGCTCCAATGCATCGTACACATCCCCCATCCGCCCGGCGGCGTTGATGCGGGGCACCAGCCCAAAGGCCACATCCACCGCCGTCAGCGGCCGGCTCCCCAGCCCTGCGGCAGCAATCAGCGCCGCCAGGCCCGGGCGGGCGCCCTCGGCAATTAGCCGCAGGCCCTGCCGGACAAAGGTGCGGTTATCGTGGGTGAGCTGCACCACATCCCCGATGGTGCCCAGGGCCACCAGGTCGCCATAGTGTTCCAGCAGCTCGCTGCCGTCGTCCCCCTCCAGGGCACAGATGAGCTTGAAAGCCACCCCCACCCCGGCCAGCTCCTTAAAGGGGCTGGGGCAGCCGGCCCGATGGGGGTCCACCACCGCCACGGCATTGGGCAGCGTTTCCGGGGGCCTGTGGTGGTCGGTTACAATCACATCAATGCCCAGGCGGTTGGCGTGTTCAATCTCCTCCCGGGCCGAAATGCCGTTGTCCACCGTGATAATCAGGGTGGCTCCCCGCACCGACGAGAGGAAGTCGATGGCCTCGATATTCAGGCCGTAGCCCTCCACCTCCCGGTCGGGGATGTAATAGAGCACATTGGCTCCCACCGTTTCCAGATAGCTGTACAGCAGGGCTGTAGCGGTGACGCCGTCGCAGTCATAGTCGCCATACACCACCACCGTTTCCCCGGCCTCCAGGGCCATGCGCACCCGGGACACCGCCTTTTTCATATCCAGGAGCAAAAACGGGTCGAACAGCTCGTTCCTGCCGCCAAAGATCTGGCGCATGGCCGCGGAATCCTCCACCCCCCGGGCCGCCAGCACCTTGGCGCACAGCCGGGAAAGGCCCATTGCCTCCAACCGGTCCAGGGCGCTGGGCTCAAATACCCGCTTTGCCGTATTCCAAAACTTTACCGCCACTGTCTGTCCTCCCCTCGGCACCCTTGGCCGATTTTTTATATCCCCAATTTTTTAAACAGCATGGGGCAGAACCCATAGCCGCAAAGCGCCACTAAAAAATACCGCGCCGCCACAAAAATTAGCCCCTGCGGCAGCAGCTTGCCCGCCAGGTACACCGCCCCCAGCGCCGCCAGGCCCACAGCAAAGCGGGCCAGCTTGTACAGCGTGCCCTCCCGGATGGCAAAGCGCACCTTCTGCTCCTCCCAGGCACAGCCCGCTACAAAGCCGCCATACAGCCCAAAGGCCATGGCAAAATCGTGGGAGCGGGACACCAGCAAAAACACGCCCATGCCCAAAAAGGTGACCAGATACAGCGCCAGATGGCTGAGCAGCCCGGTATACAGCCGGGAGCAGAGCCAGGAAACCCCCACCCCCAGCAGCAGCCCCACAAACACATCCTTGGGGTAGTGTACCCCCAGGTACATCCGGGAAAAGGCCACCAGGAACATGAGCAGGATGGAGAGGTACCAGTACCAGTTTTTACGGAACCACAGGCAGAATGAGCTGGATGCTGTGGCCATCAGCTGGCTGTGCCCGCTGGGGAAGGAATAGCCGGTGGCCGTGTTGGCATACAGGGTGCGAATGCCCTCCTGCCCGATGGGCCGGGGCAGCCGGAACAGCTCCTTGATGCCGTTGTTGAGCGTCATGGAGGTGAGCGCCGCGTAGGAGATAAAGCGCCCGGCGTTTTTGCTCACATTCCAGTAAATCCAGGCCAGCGCCGCCACAATCACCACCGGTTCGGCCAGCATGCTCATGGCAATAAACAGGGCGTCCAGCGCCGGCGATGCCGTGCTTTGTATATAGCGTAGTAGTTCCAGCTCCACTGTTCTCCTCCCGGCGCGGTTTCCCCGCCCCTTTTCGCTTCTGCAGCGCCGGGGGCCGGCCCACAGCTTCTTGTGTCCGTCCCCCATAAACTTATAATAGCAACAGTATAGCACAAGTTGTCGGAAAAAGCCATATCTTACGCCCTTCTTCCGCCGCCAAACTGCCCTTACCCCTTCAGCCCTGTTTTTATCAAGTAGTCAAACAGGTCGGAAAAGGCGGCGGGCAGTACCCGGCCCTCCTCATGCTCCCACAGGGCAACCGCCTCGCCGCACCTGCCCTCCCGGACACAAAAGGCGTAGGAATCGCCGCAGCCGTTCTCCCCTATAAACAGGAGTTCCCCCGGTTCCTTTGTGTTGTGCGCCCCCAGATAAAAGGGGCTGCCCCTATCCAGCGAATAGAGGACCGTATACCCAAAATAACCGCCGCCATACCGTAATACAAACTGAATATACTGCTCCGGCAGCCGAACCCCATACTCCTGCTGGAACCGGGAAATTTCCTCCCTGTCGGGAATGGCATCCCGCTCCAGGCCAAAGAGCAGCGGCTGTTCTGCCCTGGCCTTTTCCACCCGCTTTTCAAACTGTTCAAATTCCATCTGATTGCTTCCTTCTATTCCGCTTAGTAGCTGTTTTGGCCGAAAAAGCCTGCCTGGAACCGCCTCCCACCAGGAATAGCGTTCCGCCCCAGGCCAAAAATTCAGGATAACCGGGGCGGGGCGTATTCCTCTATCAGGGCCTGGGCACAGCGGATGCCGTCCACAGCGGCGCTCATAATGCCGCCGGCATATCCGGCCCCCTCGCCGCAGGGGTAGAGCCCCTGCACAGCCGCCGTTTGCAGCTGCGCCCCCCGGGGAATGCGCACCGGGGAGGAGGTGCGGGTTTCCGGCCCGGTGAGCACCACATCCGCTGCGGCGTAGCCCGGCAGCCGGGCGGCAAAGCGCCGCAGGCCGGTTTGCAGCAGGGTATACACCGGCGCCGGGAACAGCTGGCTAAAATCCGCCGGCTGCACACCGATGGAATAGGTGGGCTGCACCCGGCCAAAGCCCGCCCCGGCCTGCCCGGCCAGAAAGCGCCCCACTGTCTGCACCGGGGCCCGGTAGCTGCCGCCCCCCAGCTGGAAAGCCCGCTGTTCCAGCTGCTGCTGGTAGCGGATACCGGCGTCCCAGCCGCTGCCAAAGTCGGCGCTGTCCACCCCCACCACCACGGCACTGTTGGCGTTCTGCCCGGCCCGGCTGTATTCGCTCATGCCATTGGTTACCACGCCCCCCGGCTGGGAGGCAGCGGGCACCACCACACCGCCGGGGCACATGCAGAAGGTATACACCCCCCGGCCGCCCTCCCGGTGGGAGAGCTGGTACTCCCCCACCGGCAGCAGCGGGTGCCCGGCAAGCTGCCCATACAGCCCCCGGTCAATCTCGCTTTGCAGGTGCTCGGCCCGCACCCCCACCGAAAAGGCCTTGGGCAGAATCTCCACCCCGGCCTCCTTAACCGCCTGGAAGGTATCCCGGGCGCTGTGGCCCACGGCCAAAATCAGCGCGGTTGCCGGCAGTTCCCCATCTGTTGTGCGCACCCCGGCCAGGCGGCCGCCGGCTGTTACCAGCCCGGTGAGCTGGGTGTGAAAGCGCACCTCGCCCCCCAGGGCAAGGATCTCCTGCCGGATGGATTTTACCACCCGGCGCAGGTAGTCGGTGCCGATATGGGGCTTGGCCTTCCTGAGAATAGCGGGCTCGGCGCCGTGCTGCACAAAGCTTTGCAGCACCTCCTCGCACAGCGGATCATGGATGCGGGTGGTGAGCTTGCCATCCGAAAAGGTACCGGCGCCCCCTTCGCCAAACTGCACATTGCACTGGGGGGAAAGGCTGCCCCCCTGCCAGAAGCGCTCCACCGCCTGCACCCGGCTGTCCACATCGCCGCCCCGCTCCAGCACAACCGGGGCATAGCCCATCCGGGCCAGGGTGAGGGCAGCAAACATGCCCGCCGGGCCAAAGCCCACCACCACCGGCCGGGCAGGCAGCGGGCGGCTGCCGGGGATAATCCGGCGCTTTTCGGTTCTTTTCAGCCGGACAGCGCTGTCCCCAGCCCGGGCCACCACCTGCGCTTCATTCGGGCAATCGATGCCCACAGTGTACACAAACCGGATGTCGCTGCGGCGGCGGGCATCCACCGAGCTTTTGATAATATAGGCCGCGTCGGCCCGTTTCAGCCCGGCTTTTTTCAGGGCCAGCTCCTTTGCCCGCTCCTCCCCGGCCTCAAACGGCACGCTGACAGACGAAACAATAATAGACATACCTTCTCCTTTATGACAAAAGAGCTTGCCGCACCGCCGCACAAAACAACGGCGCAGCCTGCGGCAGCTCTTTTTCCGGCAAAAGCCCCTTTTGTTAGTTCCCCTTCTCCTTGACGCTGATTTGCACCCGGTAGGTGCCGCTGCACCACACCAGCCCCCGGTTGGGCGCATACAGGTTGGCAATGACACTGCTGCTGCCGGCGCTCAGGTCGCCGGAGGAGAGATCCACCTCGGCCACCAGGTCGGCGGCAGTGAGGGCGGCCAGCTCATCGGCGCTGCCGTATACCCGCACATTGCGGATGGAGGTGGTAATGGGGCTGACCTCATACCCGGCGGGCACATTCACCAGCCGGATGTTGGTTACGGTGTGCACCTCGCTGTCCAGGCCGGTGGTATCGAACGAAACGGTGATGCTCTCATCCCCCTCCAGGTTCATATACCCGGCGGGCAGGGTGAGGTTAAAGTTAAAATCGCCGCCGTCCATATCCCTGAAATCGATATAGCCCACATTCAGCTCGGTCATGGAGCTGATGGAGCTTTCCGGCCCGGCAATGAGGATATCCTCCTTGGACAGGCGGTATTTGAGTTCCTTTAGGGGGAAGCCATCCGGCACATTCAAAAAGCCCACTGTGATGGGCAGCCGCTTGGTTTTCAGCAGCGGCACCGTAATGGCGGCGCTTTGGCTGCTCAGTTCCATATACTCCCCGGTTACCTCGTTGCCGTCGGCATCCAGCAGCAGCAGCGGGGCGTCCAGCACCTCGGTTTTGGTAATGCCCCCGGCCTTCTGGGCCCGGGCCACACAGCTGACCACCCGGGAAACATCACTTTCCGGCCCCGAGATGGTAATATTCTGCACATTGACATATTCATCCCCGATAACATAGCCGTCCGGGTAGGTGAGCCGGGAGAGATCCACCGTCACCGGGAAGGTTTTGGTAACCGTGCGGTCGAACCGGACCTTCACCTCCCGGGGATGCACACCGGTGACATCGAACCCCCGGCCCAGCCGGTCGGCGGCCGAAAGGCGGATGGAATATTCCCCGGCGGCGGTAACCCCGGTCAGGTCGGCGGTGAGCAGGATATCCTCCCGCTGCACATCCGCCACCACCGAGCGCTCGCCGGATATATCCACCCGGGCCGTAAGCGGCTCGCTGAGCACCGCATCCAGGCCCAGCGCCTCCAGGCTGGTGCCGGCGGTGTTAAAGGTAACCGGAACCTCGGCAATGGTGCGGTCGGCGCTGGTGTTGATGGTGCTCACCACCATAAACCAGAGCATAAACGCAAACAGGAAGGAGAACAGCCACAGGAAGTTGTCGTTTTCAAACAGCACCTTAAAGTTGACCTTTGATTTCTTCATCGGGGATGCCCGCCTCCTTTCTGGTTTGGGCGGCGTCCTTGCGAATCAGCCGGAAGCCCAGCTTTTTGGCCTCCGGGCGCTTTTGCAGGATCAGGGCGTTTTTCAGCTCGCTGCGCAGCTCGTCAATGGAGAGATCCCGCTTGAGCGCGCCGTTTTGGGCCACTGTAATCTTGCCGTTTTCCTCCGAGACCACCAGCGCCAGGGCATCGGAGTTTTCGCTCATGCCCAGGGCGGCCCGGTGCCGGGTGCCCAGTTCCCGGCTGATGGTAAAGTTGGCGGACAGCGGCAGCACGCACCCCGCCGCATGGATGCGCCCATCCCGCAGCACCACAGCGCCATCGTGCAGCGGGGAATTTTTGAAGAACAGGTTGTTTATCAGCTCATAGCTGGGCACAGCGTCCACCACTGTGCCGGTGGAGGCCACATCCCCCAGCGGGGTGCTGCGCTCAAAAATAAGCAGCGCCCCCACCTTTTGCCGGGACATGGTGGCGCAGGCGTCGCACACGACATTGATGGCGTTCTCCCAGGCGCGCACCTTTTTGGCATGGTCATCCGCCGCGCCGGAGGCAAACACGCCCCCCAGGGCGGACACCCGGGTGCGGCCCACCTGCTCCAGCACCCGGCGCAGCTCCGGCTGGAACAGGATAATCAGTGCAATGGCGCCTATCTGGAACACATTTTCCATCAGGAAGAGGATGCTTTTCAGCTGGAGGATATAGGACACCAAATAGATGGCCACCAGCGCCAAAAGCCCCTTTACCAGCTGGATGGCCCGGGTTTCCCGCAGCAGCTTAATCAGCTGGAACATGACACAGGCCACCACGCAGATGTCAATAAAATCCGAAATGCCAAACAGCGAAACCTGCCGGACAAAGCTATCCATCAAACCGGACATGCGCCCCACCTTCCTTTCTCTAACTATTGTTTCCAGGGGCGGCCGGGCGGATACGCCCCTGTTTTATGGCTCCTTTCATTTTAACACATCTGAGTATTTATGCAAGCGGCTGGACCGGCATTTTTTTGTGAAATACCGGGGGCTTTCCCCTTCTTTTTGCCCTCTGCCCGCCCAATAAGAAAAACCGCAGGCACCCTTGCGGATGTCTGCGGTTTTTTTGCTCAAAAGCCGGGATTGCCGGCCTTTTTGGGCTGCTTACTTGTCGTCAGCAGCAACCATGAAGCTGCTCAGGTCGTCAAAGTCGTACCAGAGCTTGTTTACATTGCCAATCTTCAGGCCGTTAATGGTGTAGGTTACGCCGTTCTTGCGGATTTCCAGGGTAATATCCTTCCCCTTCAGGGCGCGGATTACGCTGGAAGGCAGGTTGCGCAGGCCAACGCCGCTGAGCTTGATGGTTGTGCCCTCGCGCATATCCTCAACAGCCTGGGCAACCTCTTCCTTTACCTCGTCCCAGGTCTCGGTGCCAAAGAAGTCGTAGTCATAGTTTGTGTCTACTACTACATTGCCGCCGGGGTTCTCTTCACCACCGCCGGGGTTCTCTTCGCCGCCAACAGAAGTATCGGTGTTGCCGCCGGGAGTAGTGGTCTCCTCAGCAAATGCCACGGCTGTTACAGAAACAGTCATAACAGCAGCCAGGAGCAGAGCCAACAGTCTTTTGTTCTTCATTGTTTCTTCCTCCTAAATGAAAAATTGCAATTTTTTACGAGGAAACCTGCAATCCGAAGCAAGCTTCCGCGTACAGTGTCATTATCCCCCCTCGCATTTTGTCAACTGGTTTTCCACTTGTTTGCAATTTTGCTGCCTCTCCCTGCACCCTGCTTTTTGGGTGGCGCGGGGAGCCGGAAAGCCTTCCGGCTTTCCTTCTGCGATTTTGCACTTCGTGCAAAAGTCCGCCCCTCCCCCGTATTTTGCGGGGCTATTTTCTGCTGCTTTGCAGTTTTTCCCTCTCCCTATTCCTCTATATACAACCCTTTCCTGCAAGAGCAGAACAGGCGGCGGGCAGGTGTGATTTCCTGCCCGCCGCCCAAAGCCTGGTGGGTTCCTCCTATTCCTCCATCACACCGCAAATTTTTATACCGCGCTCCCGCAGCAGCTTCAGGGCAGCGTCGATATCGCTGCCGGACAGCTTTACCAGATAGCCCCCGGTGTCGCTGTCCGGGTTTTTCTGCACAGAAACATGGTACCCCGCCCCGCAGAGCAGGTCCTCCGCCCGCTGGGCGTATGTAATGGAGCACATTCTCAAAGTGATAGCATTCAAATAAACCAGCACCTTTCCAGTTTTAGTCGGCGGGGGAAAAGCAAGGCGATACGCCCCCCGTACTGCTACATTCTATGGAAAAGCGCCTGTTTTGGTTCCTACTGCGCCGGCCGCATCAGGCAGACAGCGTGGGCGGCAATGCCCAGCAGCTCGCCGGTGAAGCCCATGCCCTCCTCGGTGGTGGCCTTGACGCTCACCGCCGCCGCATCACAGCCGCAAATCTCTGCCACCCGGCGGCGCATGGCCTCCATATAGGGGGCCAGCTTGGGCTCCTGCGCTACAATGGTAATATCACAGTTGGCCAGGCAGTAGCCGCGGCTTTGGGCCAGGGCCACCACCCGGCCCAGCAGCAGGGCGCTGTCCATCCCCTTATACTGGGGGTCGCTATCCGGGAACAGGCGGCCAATATCCCCCAGCGCCAGCGCACCCAACATGCTGTCTGCCAGGGCGTGCAGCGCCACATCGGCATCCGAATGGCCCAGCAGCCCCAGGCGGTGTTCCACCTCCACCCCGCAGAGCATCAGCTTGCGCCCCTTGGCAAAGCGATGCACATCGTACCCATGTCCAATCCTCATTTCCATTCCTCCCAAAACGCCCGGGCCACTGTCAGGTCCTCCGGCGTGGTAATTTTAATGTTCCGATACTCCCCCATGGACAGATACACACTGCCGCCAATGGCCTCCACCAGCTGGCAGTCGTCCGTCACATCCAGGGCGTTTTCCCTGGCATGGGCCATGGCCTGCCGGTACAGCCCCAGCCGGAAAATCTGCGGGGTTTGCACCATCCACAGGCCGCTGCGGTCCGGTGTGCCGGCCACCCGGCCATCCGGCCCGGCCTGCTTGATGGTATCCTTCACCGGCACAGCCGCCGTGGCCGCCCCATGCAGCCGGGCGCACTCCAAACAGCGGGAAAACACCTCCCTGCTAAGGAATGGCCGGGCGCCATCGTGTATGGCCACATATCCACACCCCTCCGGCAGGGCGGACACCCCCGCCCACACCGACTGCTGCCGGGTGGCGCCCCCCTTGCACACGGTGCGCACCTTCTGGCAGCCCAGCTGCTCCACCAGCCGCAGGTAGAGGGGCAGATCCTCCTCCCGGGTAACCAGCACAATGGCCCCTACCTCCGGCTGCCGCTCCAATGCGGCAATGCTGTGGGCCACCACCGGATCCTGCCCCAGCAGGGCCAGCAGCTTGTTCTGCCCCTCCATCCGGGTGGAACTGCCGGCCGCTACAATAATGGCCCCCACCTGCTCCTGTCTTTGTAACTCCATCTTGCTCTCCTCCCCGCTATCCGGCAGCCGCCCGGCGCCAGCCCCCTTTTGCTCAGAAAACCCAAAAAGAGGCCGACTGCCGCCGGCCCCTCTCCTTTATCGCTCCAATTCCTCGGCCAGGCGCACGGCCGCCATGGCGTGCAGGGCGGTGGTATCCAGCACCGGCAGGTCGGTATCGCTCTGCTTGATGAGCATGGGGATTTCGGTGCAGCCCAAAATAACCCCCTCGGCCCCCCGGGCGCGCAGCTCCTCCATCACCGAGAGGAAATACCTCCGGGATTCCTCCTTGAGAATGCCAAAGGTGAGTTCCTCCTGGATAACCCGGTAGATCTCCTCCCATTCGCCCTCCTGGGGGACAATCACCTCAATGCCGTGCTTCTCGGTCAGGCGGCCCTTGTAAAAATCCTGCCCCATGGTGAAGGGGGTGCCCATCAGCCCCACCTTATGTAGGCCCAGCCGCTTGATTTCATCAGCAGTGGCGTCAGCAATGTGGATAAACGGGATGTTAATCTCCCGCTCCAGCCGGGCGCTGGCGGCGTGCATGGTGTTGGTGCACAGCACAATCAGGTCCGCCCCGGCCTGCTCCAGCTTTTTGCCCACGGCGGCAAACTTCTCCTCCAAAATATCCACCTCGCCCCGGCCCATGTGCTCCAGCATCTCGTTGAGGTTGACCGAATAGGCAATGCTCTCCACATTGTTCAGCCCGCCCAGGCGCCTGGCCGATTCCTCATTGATAATGCGGTAGTAGTCCACAGTGGACTGCCAGCTTAGGCCGCCAATAAGTCCAATTCTTTTCATCCTATGCTTCCTCTCCTTTAAAAAATCTATCGAATCAGCGCTGCTTCCCATTCGGCAGGCTTAAAGCCCGCCAAAACGGTGCCGCCGCTGATGAAGATAGGGCGCTTGACCAGCATGCCGTTGGTAGCCAGCAGCTCAAACCGCTCCTCCTCCCCCATCCCCGGCAGTTTATCCTTCAGGCCCAGTTCCTTATACAGGTTGCCGCTGGTGTTAAAAAAGCTCTTGGAGGGCTTGCCGCTCTTTTCCACCCACTCCCGCAGTTCGGCGGCGGTGGGGTTTTGCTCCACAATATGGCGCTTCTCGCAGGGGATGCCGTGTTCTTCCAGCCACTTGTTTGCCTTTTGGCAGGTGGAACACTTGGGGTACCAGATAAACAGTGCAGACATTCTATCGTTGCCTCCTTTTTATAAAACCGGCTGGAAGTCGATGTTGCCGGCGGATACATGGGCCGCTGCCAGCCGCACCCGGATGGGGTCCCCCACGGTATAGGTGCGCCCGGTGGCGGAATTTTTCAGCATAACCCGGCTCTGCCGGTCGTAGTCCCCCTCGGGCAGATCCTCCAAGCGAATCAGCCCTTCCACTGTGTTGGGCAGCTCCACATAGATGCCGTGGGGGGCGATGGAGGAGATAACGCCGTCAAACTCCTGCCCCACAAAGGGCTTCATATACTCGGCCTTGTAGCAGTCCTCGCAGTCCCGCTCCACCGTCATGGCCCGCACCTCCTGCATACTGTTTTTATCGGCGGCTTCGGCCACAAAGTTCCGGTAGCGCTTTTCGATATTCTCCCGCTTCATGCCGGTCAGGCTGGCGGACATGATGCGGTGGATGAGCAGGTCGGGGTAGCGGCGGATGGGGGAGGTAAAGTGGGAGTAACGCTCCAGCACCAGGCCAAAGTGGCCGATGTTCGCCTCGGAATACCGGGCCTTGGCCATCGCCCGCAGAATGCTGTTGTTGACAATCAGGTCATACCGGCCGCCCCGGGCTTTGTGCAGGATATGGTAGAGGGCCATGGGGGTTACCCCCCGTTCCAGCTCGCTGACATTAAAGCCAATTTCGGCCAGGCTCTCCCGCAGCGCCTCTATCTTTTCGGCGCCGGGCTTGTCATGCACCCGGAACAGGAACGGCAGTTCCCGCTCCAACCCAAAGCAGGCGGCGGCCTCGTTGGCCAGCAGCATAAATTCCTCTATCATATTTTCACTGACGCCGCTTTTCCGGGGCTGGATATCCACCGCCCGGCCGGCGGCGTCCACAATAATCTTCGATTCGGTGGAAACCAAATCCAGCCCGCCCTTGGCCGCCCGGTTCTGGGCCAGCTTTTCAAACAGCTCCCGCATCAGTGTCAGGCTGGGCAGCACCTGCCGGTATTTTTCCTGCACAGCCGGGCTGGCGCTGCCCTCAAACAGGGCGTTAATCTCCGCATACACCCCCTTGAGGGCGGAACGGATCAGCGTCTTTTCAAACCGGTAGGAGGCCATCCTGCCCTGCCCGTCCAGCTGTAGGATGGCCGAAAAGGCCAGGCGCTCCTCCCCTTCGTTCAGCGAACAGATGCCGTTGGAAAGCTCCTTGGGCAGCATGGGGATCACCGCGTTGGCATAGTACACCGAGGTGCCCCGGCTGTAGGCGTCCTGATCGATGGGGCTGCGATCGGTGACATAGTAGCTCACATCGGCAATGTGTACCCCCAGTTCATACCCTGTTTCGGTGCGACGCAGCGAAATGGCGTCGTCAATATCCTTGGTATCGGCCGAATCGATGGTGAAGATGACCTCCCCCCGCAAATCCAGCCGCTGGGCCTTCTCCTTCCCGTGGATGCCCGCCCGGTCCAGCTCGGCGGCCTGCCGCCTGCACTCCTCCGAAAATTCGGTGGGCACCCCGGCGGCGGCAATGATGGCGGCGGTGCAGTTTTTGGCCAGCTCCGCCTCGCCAAAGTCCTTTAAGATAACGGCCTTGTGGTCAAAGTGGCTGTCCCCGCCGCGCACCAGCTCGGCCTGGACCTTGTGGCCCTCCTTGGCTTTGAGCCCCTCCCCTTTCAGGATCCCAATGGGGAACCGGGCGCCCCGGTCGGGCAGGATGTCCAAAAAGCCATCGTTGCGCTGGACAACGCCGGTGAAGGTGTAGCTGCTCTCCTCCACAATTTTTTCCACCAGGCCCTCGGTGCGGCCGCTGCGGTCCTTGTGCAGGCTGATGAGCACCACATCCCCGGGCATGGCCCCCTGCATCCGGCGGCCGGGGATGAACACATCCTCCTCCGCCCCTTCAATCCGGGCAAAGCCAAAGGTGGGGTTGACCTTGACAATCTCCGCCTTGTGCAGCGGCTGTTTTTTCTGGGCCAGGGCCAGCCGGCCGTTTTTCTGGCGCAGCTCCCCCTTTTCCAGCATCGAACCGATTACCCGGTCAAACTCCGGGCGGTCCTCCTTGCGCAGGCGCATGGCCTTGGCCAGCTCCCGGCTGGAAACCGCGTTTCCCGCCCTTTGCAGGGCCGACTTGATTTTTGGTTTTAAATTTGCCATAGTTCTCCTATTCTACTCTTGCAGTCCTGCCGGCCCATGGCCGCAGGCGTTCTATTTTTCGTTTGGCGGCGCTGCCAAAACAGCTGCTTCTTTTTCCTATTATAGCAAAAAAAGAGGCAAATATAAAGAAATTGCTACCCCGAGCATACAGGATAGCAACCACTTGTTCTGAAACGATTGAATTTACAGATAAATGTTGGCAGCCAGTACAGCCAGCGCAACCACGCACAGGGCTATCCCCGAATACTTGGAAATCATACCCAGCTGCGCATCCATTGTCTTGGTGCGGCCCCGGTCATAGCTGCCCTCGTTCATCGAGCCGCCCAGAGCGCCGCCCAGATTGGTCTTGTGCTCCTGCAGAGTGACCGATACAATAACGGCCAGGCCAAAAAAGATGAGCAAAACGCCGCCGATTATTTCAAAAATACCCATGATTGCTTCCTCCGATAAAATCAACTTTTGTTATTGTACCACATCCCCGCCGGTTTGGCAAGTTTTTTCTGCCCGCTGCCAGCCGGAAAAGCCCGTATACACAGCCGCTTTTTCGAGAAAAGCCGTCAGCGGGGCAGCCGGGGCATTACTGCCGCCAATAGAGGCCCAAATCAGTACCTGGCCAAAGCCATGCCAAAAAACAAGTTGTGTATATTGCCCCAAAAGCCGGAAATACTACTAACACCCGAACAGCGAAACGGCTTGCCGCCGCTGGTTCGGCAAAGGCTGCGGAGCTATATCCGCAGCCTTCTTTTTTTATGCCAAAGGCTTGATAAAAAACAGCTCGGTGGGCTGTTCCCAGCCTGGCAGGTCCAGCAGCAGGCAGCCGGCGTCCCGGTAGCCCAGCTTCCGGTAGAAGTGCTGGGCCTCCTCGTCAGCCCGGGTGGAGGTGAGCAGGGCCGTATGCCCCTGCCGGCGCATCTCCCCCTCCCAGTAGAGCAGCAGCTGCCTGCCGTAGCCCCGGCCCCGCTGCCCCTCCTCTACCATCAAAAGGGTACAAAAGGGCAGCTCATCCCAAAACAGGTTATAGCGCAGCAGCCCCACCGGCTGGGTGTCCGCCGTGAGTACATAGCCCTGGCTGTCCCGGATTTTCCGCTTTAACTCCGCCGGGGGCAGCGCCCGGTCCAGCCCCTGCCAAAACGCCTGGTCCGCCTGGGTTACAGCATGGATTTCCACCATCCGGCCGCCCTCCCTAACCCAGTGTGAGCTGCTCGGCCAGGTCGCCCGCCTTGGGCAGGGCGCCGGCGCCGGGCAGGGTGTTGGTTTGATACCGTTTGGCGTCGGCAAAGCCCCCGGTATAGGCCCGGATGCCGGTGAGAGTGTGCTTTTTCTTCAGGGCCATCACCTGTACCCCCTGGGAATTTTTTGTCACCTTGGGGGCTATCAGCCCGGAGTGGACCAACAGCATGCGGGTATCGCCGGAGGTGAGCAGCAGCTGGGTATCCTCGAGAATCAGCAGCACCCCGGCCAGCGGGCAGGCCCCGCTATACGCCCCGGTGAGCTTGCGCCGCCGGGTTTTGGTTTCGTAGCAGGAGAGCGGCACCTTGGCCACCTTGCCGTTTTCAAACGCAAAGAGCATAAAGCCCTGGTAGTTGGTGGTTACTGCCATATACACCGGCATCTCGTCGCTGTCCATGCCCAGCTTGGCGGGGATATACTCTCCCATCACGCTGGCCTTGGTATCCTCAAAGTCGGCGGCGGTGGTTTTATACACCTGCTGCTTGTTGGTAAAGAACAGCAGCTCGCTGCGGTTGGTGGCCGCTACGGTTTGGGCAATGCTGTCCCCTTCCTTAAACTTCTGCTCGCTGCTCATACGCAGCGACTGGTTGGTAATCTTCTTAAAATAGCCCTCCCGGGTGAAGAACAGGTTCACCGGGTAATCGGGCACTTCCTCCTCCAGGTCGGCCTGGGGCTCATCACCGGGGAACAAGAGGATGCTCTTGCGGGGGGCGCCGTACTTTTTGCTCACCTGGCGCAGCTCCCGGGTGATAACCGAGCGGATTTTCCGGCTGCTGGAGAGGATACCCTCCATCTCGGCAATCTCCTGTTCCAGCTGGCCAATCTCCTCGGTGCGCCGGAGGATGTACTCCCGGTTGAGCTGGCGCAGGCGGATTTCGGCCACATACTCGGCCTGCACCTCGTCAATGCCAAAGCCAATCATCAGGTTGGGCACAACCTCCCGCTCCTCCTCGGTTTCCCGCACAATGCGGATGGCCTTGTCAATATCCAGCAAAATCTTTTCCAGGCCCCGGAGCAGGTGCAGCTTCTCCCGCTTCTTGGCAAGGTCAAAGGAGATGCGCCGCTTCACCGATTCCTCCCGGAAGGCAATCCACTCGTTTAAAATCTGGGCAACCCCCATCACCCGGGGCATGCCCCCCACCAGCACATTGAAGTTGCAGGAGTAGTTATCCTCCAGCGGGGTGGATTTAAACAGCTTCTGCATCAGCTTGTCCGGGTCCACCCCGCGCTTGAGGTCGATGGTTATTTTCAGGCCGGAGAGGTCGGTTTCATCCCGCATATCGGCAATTTCCCGCACCTTGCCCGCCTTAATCAGGTCAATCACCTTGTCCATGATGGCCTCGATGGTGGTGGTGGGCGGGATTTCGGTGATATCAATGCAGTTGCCTGCCTTGTCGTAGGTGTAGCGGCTGCGCACCGTTACGCTGCCCCGGCCGGTGGCATAGATTTTCTCCAGCTCCGCCTTGTTGTAGAGGATAAAGCCGCCGCCGGGAAAATCCGGCGCTGTCAGGGTGCTGGACACATCGTGGCCGGGGTCGCTCATCAGGGCAATGGTGGTTTCGCACACCTCCGCCAGGTTAAAGGGGCAGATGGAGCTGGCCATGCCCACGGCGATGCCCACATTGGCGTTTACCAGCACGCTGGGGTAGGTCACCGGCAGCAGGCGGGGCTCCTTCATGGTAGCGTCGTAGTTGTCTACAAAGTCCACCGTATCCTTGTCAATATCGGCAAACAGCTCCTGGCAGATTTTTTCCAGCTTCACCTCGGTGTAACGGCTGGCGGCGTAGGCCATATCCCGGGAATAGCTCTTGCCAAAGTTGCCCTTGGAATCCACATACGGGTGCAACAGCGCCTCGTACCCCCGGGAGAGGCGCACCATCGTTTCGTAGATGGCGGCGTCGCCGTGGGGGTTGAGCCGCATGGTCTGGCCCACCACATTGGCCGATTTGGTGCGCCCGGAGGTGAGCAGCCCCATCTTATACATGGTAAACAGCAGCTTGCGGTGGGAGGGCTTAAAGCCGTCGATCTCCGGGATGGCCCGGGAAAGGATCACGCTCATGGCATAGGGCATGTAGTTTTTCTCCAGCGCTTCGGTGATGGGCTGCTCCACCATTACGCCGGCGTTTTCTATTACAGCATTGGGGTTCCCCGGGCCTCTTTTGGGCTGGGAACCGGCTTTTTTTCTGGGTGGCATGGTTCAGTTTCCCTCTCAAATTGATGCAGGCCGGAATAGGCCTGGGGTGGATGCTTACGAAAGGTCCAGATCGTCCAGGTACAGGTGCCCGTTGGTGGAGATAAACTCCTTGCGCCCGCTGAGGTTATCCCCCAGCAGCAGCTCGAACATCTCGGATGTGGCAGCCGCCTCCACCGGGCTTACCCGTATCAGCCGGCGGGTTTCGGGGTTCATGGTGGTCAGCCACATCATATCCGGCTCGTTTTCGCCCAACCCCTTGGACCGCTGGATGGTGTACTTGGCGCTGCCAATCTCCTCCAGCGCCTTGGCCTTTTCCTGCTCGGTATAGGCAAAGTAGGTCTTGTCCCTACAGGTAATCTCGTACAGCGGGCTTTCGGCAATATAGACATAGCCCCGCTCAATCAGGGTGGGCACCAGCCGGTACAGCATGGTTAAAATCAGGGTGCGGATCTGAAAGCCGTCCACATCCGCATCGGTGCAGATGATAATTTTATTCCACTTGAGATTGTCCAAATCGAAGGTGGAAAGCTCCTTGCTGGCCTTGCTCTGCACCTCTACGCCGCAGCCCAGCACCTTGATAATGTCGGTGATAATATCGTTTTTAAAAATTTTGCCGTATTCGGCCTTGAGGCAGTTGAGAATCTTGCCCCGTACCGGGATAATGGCCTGGAACTGGGCGTCCCGGCTGAGCTTGCAGGCGCCCAGGGCCGAATCCCCCTCCACAATGTAAATTTCCCGCTCGTTTACATCCCGGCTGCGGCAGTCCACAAACTTTTGCACCCGGTTGGCCAAATCAATGCTGCCGGAGAGCTTCTTTTTCAGGTTCAGCCGGGTTTTTTCGGCGTTTTCCCGGCTGCGCTTGTTAATCAGAACCTGCTCGCAGATGCGGGCGGCATCCTCGGGGTTTTCGATGAAATAGACCTCCAGCCGGTGCCGGAGAAACTCGTTCATGGCATCGTAGATAAACTTGTTGGTAATAGCCTTTTTGGTCTGGTTTTCGTAGGAGGTCTGGGTGGAGAAGGAGGAGGATACCAGCACCAGGCAGTCCTCCACATCCTGGTAGGTAATTTTGCTCTCGTTTTTCAGATACTTGCCGTTCTGCTTCAGGTAGCTGTCTATCTGGTACACAGTGGCGGCCTTCACCGCCCGCTCCGGGCTGCCGCCATGCTCCAAAAAGCTGGAATTGTGATAATATTCGGTGATATTCACCCGGTTGGAAAAGCAGAGGGCCACCGCCAGCTTAACCCGGTATTCCGGCTTGTCCTCCCGGTCCCGGCCGGTGCGCTCCATCTCCCAGTACTGCACCGGGGTAAGGGGCTCCTCCCCGCCCAGCAGCTCCCTGGCATAGTCCTCAATGCCGTTTTGGTAATAAAACTGCTCCTCGGTAAAGCTGCCGTCCTCCTGCTCATCCCGCAGAAGGAACAGGACACCGGGGTTTACCACCGCCTGGCGCTTCATAATATCCTGGTAATAGTCCAGCGGCACCGCAATATCGGTGAACACCTCCAGGTCGGGCTTCCAGCGGAACACCGAACCGGTGTCTTTACGCTTGGTGGGCTGCTTTTGCATCTCCCCCACCGGCTCGCCCCGCTCAAAGTGCAGCGTATATTCAAAGCCATCCCGGCAGATATAGGCGTCCATATACTCCGAGGCATATTGGGTGGAGCACAGGCCCAGGCCGTTGAGGCCCAGCGAAAACTCATAGCTTTCGGCCGCGTTGGTGTTGTACTTGCCGCCGGCATACATCTCGCAGAACAGCAGCTCCCAGTTGTAGCGCTGCTCCTTGGGGTTGTAGTCCACCGGCAGGCCGCGGCCCTGATCCTCCACCTGCACCGAATAGTCCTGGAAGCGGGTGACTGTAATTTGCTTGCCATAGCCCTCCCGCGCCTCGTCAATGGCGTTGGAGAGAATTTCAAAGATGGAATGCTCGCAGCCCTCCAGCCCGTCCGACCCAAAGATAACCCCGGGGCGCTTGCGCACCCGGTCGGCACCCTTCAGGGCGGAGATGCTGTCGTTGCCGTATTCTTTTCTTGTATCCGCCATGCTCTCGCTCCTTGCTGTTTATTGCCTCTATTAAAACAGGAACCGGCCCCTTTGTCAAATGCCCGGGCTGCCGGGCCGGCATTAAAATGAGGCCTGCGGGCCGTTTTAAAACGGCTGCAAGCCCCATAAAGGTGCTTTTTTTCTATCACTCCTGCGGCGGCTGCTCGGTGTTTTCAATCAGGCCGTCATTCAGGGTTGGCTCCCCGGCGGCTTCCCCGCCGGGCTCCTCAGACGCCTCGGCCCGAGTTTCTTCAGACGCCGGGGCCTGGGAAGCCTGCTCGGAATCCCGCACCGCCTTGGAGAAGATGCCGTGGCTGTCCTCCTCAGGGTTGACCTCCCTGCCCTCCATCAGGGCCTTGAAGCCAAACTCGCCCACCTTTTCGTTCTCCATCAGGTAGCGGGCCACCGTTTCCAGCTGGTCCCGGTGGGTTTCCAGGATGGTTTTGGCCTTCTGGTAGGCCTCCTCCACAATCCGGCGGATCTCCTCGTCAATCTGGGTGGCCACGGTTTCGGAGTAGTTGGGGGTGCGGTTGATATCCATGCCCAGGAACACCTCGCCCTGGTCCTGGCCATAGACAATGGGGCCCAGCTTTTCGCTGAAGCCGTATCTGGTAACCATGGAACGGGCAATTTTGGTGGCCCGCTCCAGGTCGTTGGAAGCGCCGGTGGAAATATCATCCAGCACAATATATTCGGCCATCCGCCCGCCCAGCAGGGTGACAATGTTCTCCTCCATCGCCTTTTTGGACACATAGCCCTTGTCATCCTCGGGCAGCGACATGGTATAGCCGCCGGCCATGCCCCGGGGGATGATGGAAATCTCATGCACCGGGTCCTGGGTAGGGCAGTAGTAGGTGCAGACAGCATGCCCCGCCTCATGGTAGGCGGTGAGACGCTTATCCTTCTCGGTTACAACCCGGGATTTCTTTTCCGGGCCGGCAATCACCTTGATGGTGGCGTTTTCAATCTCTCGCATGGTAATGGCCCGCTTGTTGGCCCGGGCCGCCAGCAGTGCCGCCTCGTTGATCACATTCTCCAAATCGGCGCCGGTAAAGCCCACAGTGGTCTTGGCCACTGTGTTCAGGTTGACATCCGGACCCAATGGCTTGTTCCGGGCGTGTACCCGCAAAATCTCCTCCCGGCCCTTGACATCCGGGTAGGCCACCAGAATCTGCCGGTCAAACCGGCCGGGACGCAGCAGCGCCGGGTCCAGGATATCCTTACGGTTGGTGGCGGCAATGATAATAACGCCGGAATTGGCGCCAAAGCCATCCATCTCCACCAGCAGCTGGTTCAGGGTTTGCTCCCGCTCGTCATGGCCGCCGCCCAAACCGGCGCCCCGGTGCCGGCCCACGGCGTCAATTTCATCAATAAAAATAATGCTGGGGGCTGTCTTTTTGGCCTCGGCAAACAAATCCCGCACACGGGAGGCGCCAACGCCCACAAACATCTCCACAAAGTCGGAGCCGGAAATGGAATAGAACGGCACCCCTGCCTCGCCGGCCACCGCCCGGGCCAGCAGGGTTTTGCCGGTGCCGGGAGGGCCCATGAGCAGCACGCCCTTGGGAATGCGCGCCCCCAGGTTGTTGAACTTGGCGGGGTTCTTTAAGAACTCCACAATCTCCACCAGTTCCTCTTTTTCCTCATCAGCGCCGGCCACATCGGCAAAGGTGACGGTGCGCCCGTCGCTGGGGGTGCGGGTTTTGGCCTTGGAGAAGCCGGACATGTTGCCGCCGCCCCGGGTTTGGCGCATCATAAAGTAGAGGAAGATGCCCATCGAGCCAATGAGCAGCAGGGTGGGCAGCATGGTAACCAGCCAGGGCAGCTCGGCGGCGCGCTCCAGGTCATAGGTCATCTTGGCGCCGGGGTTATTCTCATTATAGCGCTGGATGTCATCCTCAATGCTGTCCAAAAAGTAGTTTACATTGGGTACCCGGTAGGTAAGGTCGGTCTTTTTGCCGTTGATTTCCACCCGCATGGACATGTTGCCGCTGCCCAGGTTCAGGGTAAAATCGGACACCTGCTCGTTTTCAAAATAACCGATTACGGTGGAATACTTGAGATGGGTGCCGCCGCCGGACTGGGAAAACAGCGTGGTGGCCATGAGCATGAACACCAGCAGCAGCGCCAGATAGATGCCCAACCCCTTGGTAGAAGGCTTTTTCACTGCCAATAAAATTCACTCCTTCATCCCTTTGCAGGGAACAATATTTAATCTATGGGAGCCTACCCCTGGTAGACCTCCTCCTTCAATATACCCACATAGGGCAGATTCCGGTACTTTTCGGCATAGTCCAGGCCATAGCCCACCACAAACTCGTCGGGGACCTCAAAGCAGCAGTAGTCCGGCTGTATATCCGCTGTACGCCGGGCGGATTTGTTGAGCAGCGTGACAATGCGGATGCTGTTGGGGTGCCGGTTTTGCAGCAGCCCCCGCAGGTAGCTCAGCGTCAGGCCGCTGTCCAGTATATCCTCCACCAGCAACAGGTCGTACCCCTCCAGCGCCTGCTCCAGGTCCTTTACTATTCTAACCACGCCGGAGCTTTTCACACCGCTTCCATAGCTGGAAACGGACATAAAATCAATGCTGGCAGGCAGGGTGATGGCCCGCATCAAATCGGACATAAACACCACCGAACCCTTGAGAATGCCCACCAGCAGCAAATTTTTCCCGGCATAATCGGCCGAAATTTTTGCGCCGACCTCGGCAACCTTTTCCCGAATCTCCTCCTGGGAGAGCAGGACCCTCTTTATATCCTTTTCCATTGTGCTGTTCATTTTGTTTTCCCCTCAATCGCCATTGTTATGTAATTGCTGCTTTGCGCAGCAGGGCCGGCAGCGGCCCGGGCGTCACAGCCAAAGCCTTCAATCCACAAAATCCCCGCCTCATCCGCCAGTATAGCCAGGCTATCCCGGCGTTCCGGCGGAATTTTTGCCTCGTTAAACAGTTTTTTCAGCGTTTTTGTCACGCCGCGGCCCGCCGGGGTAAAGGTATCGCCGGGCCGCCTGCTCCGCAAAACAATATTACCATATATTTTACCACAATCAAGCGTATTTTTTAAGCATAAATTGGACTTCTTATCAAAATTTTTAAATTCCCCGCCATTTGGCCGGTGGGCAAGCAGATTTCGGCCGTCCGGCAGCAGCACCCCGGCGGCAAGCTGACCCAAGCTCAGCGGCAGCTCCCAGGGTTCGGCCGGGGGGGCCATCGGTTCCAGCCAGAGCCGCCCGCCGCGGCTGACAAACCGCAGCCCGCCCCCCAGCTGGCTAACGCCGCCCCTGGCGGCCAGCTCCCGGCAGAGGTCGGTCTGCCGCCAGGAGAGGGTACCGCCCTGTTGTTCGGCCAAAAGGGCCAGCACCTCCCGTTGCAGGGCGGGGTGCAGCTCCAAAAAGGCCGGAGCTGAAAGGGCAGCCGGGGCCTGCCCGGCCGCCGCCTGCTGCTGCAAAAACTGTTCGGCCTGCTGCCGCAGAAAACCGGCGCTCTCCTCCATCGACTGTATCAGGTGCAGGAAGGCGGCATCCACCGCCGGGTTGAGCCGGTAAAACTGCGGTATCAGCTCCAGCCGGATGCGGTTGCGGGTGTAGCCAGGCAACAGGTTGGTGCTGTCCTGTACATAGCCAAGCCCCTGCCCGGCGCAGTAGCCCTCCACCTCCCGGCGGGTGCAGTAAATCAGCGGCCGGCACAGATACCCCCGCACCGGCGGGATGCCTCGCATGCCATGCAGCCCGGTGCCCCGGGCCATGCGGAACAGCAGCGTTTCCATATTATCGCTCAGGGTGTGGGCAGTGGCCACCTTGCAGCCGGTTTCCCGGTGCAGCCGCTCAAACAGCGCATACCGGGCCTGGCGGCCGGCTGTTTCCTCCGAGATACGCTGCTGCCGGGCCAGCGCCGCCACATCCAGCCGTTCCACCGTCAGGGGCACCTGCCAGCGGCGGCAGAGCGCCCGGACAAACGCCTCGTCCCGGTCCGCCTCCTCCCCCCGCAGGCCGTGGTTCAGGTGGCAGGCGGTGAGGGAAATCCCCCCTGCCTGCCGCAGGGTGCGTAAAAAGTGAAGCAGGGCCACCGAATCGGCCCCGCCGGACACAGCCGCGCAGACAAGGTCCCCCTGCTCCAACATGCTATATGCTCTGATTGCCGCCAACGCCTTAGTTTTCATTCCTAAATAACTCCAAGCCCTTAAACCGGGTGAACTGGCCATCCCACCCCACCTTGACCGAATCGGTTTCGCCGTGGCGGTTTTTGGCCACAATGCACTCGGCAACATTCTGCTCCTCGCTCTCCCGGTTGTAGTAAACATCCCGGTAGAGGAACAGGACAATATCGGCGTCCTGCTCAATGGAGCCGGAATCCCGCAAATCGGACAGCATGGGCCGGTGGTCGGCCCGGGCGTCCGGCCCACGGGAGAGCTGGGAGAGGGTGATAACCGGCACATTCAGCTCCTTGGCCATAATTTTTAAGCTGCGGGTAATTTCGGAAATTTCCTGCACCCGGTTTTCGCCCCCGCTGCGCCGCCCGGAGGTCATCAGCTGGAGGTAGTCGATAATCACCAGCCCCAAATCCGGCAGCCGCCGCAGCTTGGCCTTGATGTCCGCCACCGTCACGCCCGGGGTGTCGTCGATATAAATTTCCGCCTTGGAAAGCAGCTGGGCTGTCATAGCCAGCTTGGTCCAGTCCTCCGGCGAGAGGTTGCCGGTGCGCAGGGCGCTGGACTGGATGAGCGCCTCGGAGGAGAGGATACGGCTTACCAGCTGCTCCTTGCTCATCTCCAGCGAGAAGATGGCCACCTTTTTGCCGGAACGCACCGCCACATTGGAGGCAATGTTCAGCGCAAAGGAGGTTTTGCCCATGCCCGGCCGGGCCGCCACCAGAATCAAATCAGACTTATTGAGCCCGGTGAGGATGGTATCCAGCGCCCCAAAACCGGAGGGAATGCCCATATAGGCGCTTTTATCCTCGCCGCTGAGCTTCTGCAGCCGGTCGTAGGTTTCAATAATAACCTCGTCAATCTTGGTGAGGCCGCCCACCTCCCGGCCTTGGCGGATATTAAAAATATCCTGCTCGGCCATTTCCATAATGCTCTTGGCGTCCCCGGCGCCCTCCCGGATGGTGTTGATAATCTTCTGGGAGGTGGCTGCCAGGGTGCGCAGATAATATTTTTCCCGGACAATCTGGGCATAATCCGCCACATTGGTGGTGCTGGGCAGGGTATCCACCAGGCTGACCAGGTACATCTTGGCGTCGCTTTCGGTGGCAAAGATGTTCTCGGCGTTCACCTGGTTGAGCAGGGTGACGACATCAATGGGTTCCGAGGCCAGGAACATGCGCATCATCACCGAAAAAATGCCCTGGTTGTAGGTGTTGTAAAAGCTCTCCGGCTTCAGGTACTCCAACACCTCGTTGATACAGGAGGGCTGGGCAAGAATGGCGCCCAGCACCGACTGCTCGGCGTCCTTGCTGTACGGCAGGTTTTCCAGCAGCCCATCCATCCCCACAATCTGATCCAAACGCCATCCCCTCCAAACTCCAAACCGGGCTGTAAAAATTAGCCCTCTACAACCTCAATGCTGCACTCGGCTGTGATGCCGGTGTAGAACTTGACAACCGCCCTGAAGGTGCCGAACGACTTGATATCCCCGGCCAGCTCAATCTTGCGCTTGTCCACCTGCACGCCGTACTGCTTGCCCATCTCCTCGGCAATCTCCTTGGCTGTCACCGAGCCGAACAGGCGGCCGCCGGTGCCGGCCTTGGCGTGGATTTTTACTGTTTTGCCGTTTACCTTGGCCACATTTTCCCGGGCGGCCTGCATGTCCAAATCAATCTTGTGCTGCTTGGACGCCTGCTGGTTTTTCAGCTCGTTCATGGCCTGGCTGCTGGCCTCCACCGCCAGCTTGCGCTTAAAGAGGAAGTTCTGGGCATAGCCGGCGGAAACCTCCACCACTTCGCCCTTTTTGCCAGTGCCCTTTACATCCTCTATCAAAATTACCTTCATTCTCATTTCCTCCTGTTCTATGTAATGGAAAACAGGTTTTTCCTACTTCCCATTTTTGCTGATATAATCGTCTATGGCGTCAAACAGCCGCTGCCGCGCCGCTTCCAGCGTGCATTCGGCCAGCTGCGCCCCGGCCATTGTCAGGTGGCCGCCGCCGCCCAGGGTTTCCATGACAATCTGCACATTCATATCCCCCATCGAGCGGGCGGAGATGTTCACCCCACGCCCCAGCTCAAACATGACAAACGAGGCCTTAATGCCGTTGATGTTCAGCAGCTCATCCGCCGCCTGGGCCGCCACGACATTGATGTCCTCCATGGTCTGGTTGGTGGCGGAAATGGCGCAGCCGCGGTACACCTCGGCCGAGGCCACCAGCTTGGAGCGCTGCTGGTAGGCATCCAGAGAGGAGCTGAACAGCTTGCGCACATCGGTGGTTTCGGCCCCCAGCCGGCGCAGGTAGGCCGCCGCCTCAAAGGTGCGCACCCCCGCTTTGACAATAAAGTTTTTGGTGTCCAGCATAATGCCGGACAGCAGCGCCTCGGCCTCCAGCCGGGTCAGGCGGATGTTGCCGCCAAAGTACTGCACCAGCTCGGTTACCATCTCGCAGGCCGAGGAGGCGTAGGGTTCGTGGTAGAAGATGGTGGCATTGTCGATATACTCCACCAGCTTGCGATGGTGGTCGATAACCGCCACATTCTTGCACTTTTCGTACAGCTCCCGGGATTCGATAATGGTTTTGGAGTGGGTATCCACCACAATAAGCAGCGTGCCCTCCTCCACCAGGTCCAGCAATTCGGCCGGCGCCCGCAAAAATTCCCGGTAGCCGTTTTCCCGGACATGCTGGTAGAGCAGCTCCACCATATTCTTTTCCGGGTCAATGGCAATCCAGGCGGGCTTGCCCATCTGGGTGACCGCCTTGTGCAGCGCCACAGCGGCGCCAAAGCAGTCCATATCCGCAAAGCGGTGCCCCATAATCATCACATTTTTGCTGGAGGCAATCAGCTCGGCCAGCGCCTGGGCCACAATGCGGGTTTTTACCTTGGTGCGCTTTTCCACCCCCTTGGAAAGGCCGCCGTAGAAGTCATAGCCGTTTTTGGTGCGCACCGCGGCCTGGTCGCCGCCCCGGCCCTGGGCCATCTCCAGCGCCTGGCGGGCCATCTCGTCCGCCTCCACAATGGTGGGGGCCTCCCGGCCGATGCCGATGGAGAGGGTGCAGGGCACCCGGTCGCTCACCTCAATCTTGCGGATGGTATCCAGGATATCCAGGCGGTTCTGGATAATCTGCTGCATGTATTTATCTTCAAACACCACATTGTAGCGGTCCTTCTCCACCTGGCTGATAACGCCGCCGTACTTTTCCAC
The DNA here is from genome assembly GCA_948473085.1 of uncultured Clostridia bacterium. GTDB lineage: Bacteria > Bacillota > Clostridia > Oscillospirales > Ruminococcaceae > Avimicrobium. The sequence goes on along the minus strand of CAOKWH010000007.1, from coordinate 5,630 downwards.
AAACTGGGTGATTTGATAGTCGATTTCGGACAAAACCGGGGTTTTATCGCTCTCCTTGGCGCTCTGCACCAGGTCGTCATAGTTATCCACCATGATGCGCATAACTGCCGGGCGGGTTTTAAAGTAGAGGTCGGTATAATTCTTGAGCTCATCATCGTCCACCAGGTAGAGGGCGTACAGCTCCTCCTCCCCGGTGCCGTAGTTGTTGGCATACATCGAGTACATCCGCCCCTGCACCCGGACGCCAAAGCCCCGCTCCGGCGTGGGCTGCCGAAAATCCACCTCGCCAATGATGGTGGAAACCATCCGGCCGTACAGCTGCGGGGCCACCTTGGGGAACAAGGCCTCCGCCCGTTTGTTGAACCAGATAATCTCCCCCTGGCGGCTGACAACAAACTGCGCCAGCGGGTGGTTGATGGAGGCATCGGTCTGGAGGGAGTGGACAACCTCCCCCAGGCTGTGCAGGTACCGGTCCGCGCCGGCCAGGATGGAGCGGTACTGGACAAAGATGATGAGCATGCCCACCAGGAAAACACTCACCGAAACCGCCAGCACGCCGGGATCCGCCAGGGCGGCCACTCCGGTGACAGCAATGCACAGCAGGAACATGGAGCCAAATATGGAGCAGAGCAGAGCCAGCCTTTTTTGCACCTTGGATCCTTCCTTTCAAAAGCGGCCGCATCCGCCGCAGAATGACTGAATTTTATCCGGCCGCCGGGCAGGATGCCCCAGCCCGGAAAGCCTGAAATGATTATACCACACCCATATCGGTTTGTCACCAAAAGAAATGGGTGTGGTATCAAAGCAAATCTGGATATGCCTGGACAGGGGAAAAACACAGGGCCAAAGGGCAGCCCGCGCCCGGCCAGCGCAGCGCTCAGCCCCCGGCCCTGCCCTATAGCGGCGTGGGATGGGCCGCTTAAACCTCCTGGATAACAGGCAGAATCATGGGGCTGCGCTTGGTGCGGCCGTAGATGAACTGGCTGAGCTGATCCTTGATGTTGTTTTTAATACTGGACCAATCCTGGATGTGCTGCTTGGCGCAGTAATCCAGCGCCCGCAGGCAAACCCGCCGGGCATCGCTCATCATATCCTCGGCCTCCCGGACATACACAAAGCCGCGGGAAACAATATCCGGGCCGGACACCACCTGCCCGGTGGCGGAATCCATTGCCACAACCACAATAATCAGGCCATCCTGGGCCAGGTGCTTGCGGTCCCGGAGCACAATGCTGCCCACATCGCCCACGCCCAGGCCATCCACCATCACGGCACCTACCGGCACGGTGCCGCCCAGGCCCACCTTGTCCGGCGAAAGCTCCACAATCCGGCCGTTTTCGCCAATGACAATGTTTTCCGGCTGCACGCCCATGGACTGGGCCAGGTTGCTGTGCTTTTTCAGGTGCTTGTACTCACCGTGCACCGGCATGAAAAACCGGGGCTTGGTGAGGGCCAGCATCAGCTTCAGCTCGTCCTGCTGGGCATGGCCGGAGGTGTGCAGGTCGTAGGTCTTTTCATAGATGACATCGGCGCCCTGGCGCAAGAGCGCGTTCACCACCCGGGTAACGCTTTCCTCATTGCCGGGGATGGGGGACGCCGAAAGGATAATGCAGTCGTTGGGGGTTACGCTAATTTTGCGGTGGTCGTTCATGGCCATCCGGGTCAGGGCGCTCATGGGTTCGCCTTGGCTGCCGGTGGTGGCAATCACCAGCTTATCGTCGGGGTAGCGGTTCATCAGGTCCACATCAATAAGCAGCCCTTCCGGCACCCGCAGATAGCCCAGCTCCACAGCCCGCTCCACCATGTTTACCATACTGCGGCCGGATACAGCCAGCTTGCGGCCATGCTTGGCGCAGCTATCCACAATCTGCTGGAGCCGGTGCACATTGGAGGAGAAGGTGGCAATAATAATGCGCTTGCGCTCCGCCTGTTTAAACAGGGTTTCAAAGGTGGCGCCCACCACCCGCTCGCTCTTGGTGGCGCCGGGGCGCTCGGCGTTGGTGGAATCGGAGAGCAGCATAAGCACGCCCTGGCGGCCCAGCTCGCCAAACCGGGCCAGGTCAATCACCGGGCCGGCCACCGGGGTGTAGTCCACCTTAAAATCGCCGGTTTGTACAATCAGGCCGGCCTTGGTGCTGATGGCCAGCGCGCAGGCGTCGGGGATAGAGTGGTTCACCGCAATAAACTCCACATCAAAGCAGCCCAGCTTTACATGGCTGCCGGGGGCGGCTTCTATCAGCTTAACCCGCCCCAGCAGGCCATGCTCCTTGAGCTTGTGCTCAATCAGGGAGAGGGTGAGCCGGGTGGCATACACCGGCATGTTCACTGTTTTAAGCAGGTAGGCCAGGCCGCCAATGTGGTCCTCGTGGCCGTGGGTGATTACAATGCCCCGGAATTTTTCCCTGTTGCGCTCCACAAAGGTGAAGTCGGGAATAACCGTATCCACGCCGAACATCTCATCGTCCGGGAAGGTCATGCCGCAGTCCACAATGAACATATCCCCGGCGCACTCATAGACAGTCATATTCTTGCCAATCTCGTGCAGGCCGCCCAAGGGGATGATGCGCACCTGGGCGTTGGGGTCGGTGTTTTCGCTCTTTTTCCGGCGGGTGTTTTTGCCGGTTTTGCCCTTGGGCTGCTCGGCGCGGGCAGCGGCAGGCTCCTGGGCAGGCTGCTGCTTGGCAGGTTTGGCCGGACGGCGCTGCCGGGCGGGCTTCTCCTTCTTTTCCGGCTCTGCCGGCTCCTCTGCCACAGCGGTGACGCCAATGACGGCGGCAATGGCCTCGTCCAGCGTCTTTTTCCGGCTGCGGGTCTGGCGCTTGGGGGCCAGCTCCTTGGCCACGGCGTCCTCCGCCGGCTTGGCTGTGTTTTTATTGCTCCGGCGGCCCCGGTGCTTGGGGCGCTCGGTTTTTGTTTCGGTTTCCTGCGGGGTTTTTGTGTTCTTTTCGTCTGTCACCGAATTTCCTCCATTCTGTCTAAAACTTTTATGTACTTAAAAAATTAAAATACAGCAGTATAAGCCTGTCTGCCGGGCAGATAGGTTTGCAGCATCCATATCCGTAAAAAGCCAATGCCAAAAAATGCCCTGTTCCGCCAGGAGCAGAGGCTGCGGCAGCAAAGCCGCCAAACCCTTCCAATCCGCCGCCACTGGGCTGAAAATTGCCGTACCAGCACCAGGCCCGAACCGGAATTTACGAACACTCTATCGAATACATCATATACTTTTTATGCAAAACTGTCAATATATTGTGCCAAAAATTAGCAAAGCAAACCAATCCCCTGTCCCTCTATAGTATGCACCATTCCAGGCGCTTTACTCACAGGCGGGGCGCAATTTCCCGCCCGGATGGAACCGCCTTGCATTGGCCCCGGCAGCTGTGCTATACTTTTAGGATAAGAAAGGGGCAGATCTGATGAAAAAAGTGGAGCTTTACACCGATGGCGCCTGTTCCGGCAACCCCGGCCCCGGCGGCTGGGGGGCCATTCTGCGCTTTGGCCAGCGGGAAAAGGAGCTGAGCGGCGGGGCGGCCGCCACCACCAACAACCGCATGGAGCTGACCGCCGTCATCCAGGGGCTGCAGGCCCTGAAGGAGCCCTGCCAGGTGACTGTGTACAGCGATTCCAAATACTTTGCCGACTCGGTGCAGAAGGGCTGGGTATATGGCTGGAAGAAAAAGGGCTGGAAAAAGGCCGACGGCAAGCCTGCGCTGAATGTGGACCTATGGGAGGAGCTTCTGGCCCTCCTGGCCCTGCACAAGGTGGAAATTGTGTGGATTAAAGGCCACGCCGGCCACCCGGAAAATGAACGCTGCGACCGCCTGGCCGTGGCCGAAAGTGAAAAGTATAAGAAATAAACCAAAAACCGAGCAAAAGCCCTGCGCCTCTTTGGAAAAAGCGCCGGTACCGGGCAGAGGTAAGCACAAAGAAAAAACCGTGGATAAAAATCCACGGTTTTTGTTTTTAAGCCTATCAGCTTTGGAGCCTTATCGGCCGGTGCTGGGGTTAGGCTTAACAGTATTGCTGTTCTGGGGCTTGTTGGCGGGCTTGCTGGAAGAAACGGTGAGCAGCTGCTTTTCCAGGTTCTCAAACTCGTACCACAGCTTATCCACGCTGCCAATTTCCAGGCCGTTGATGCTGTAGGTTACGCCATTCTTGCGGATTTCCAGTGTGATGTCCTTGCCCTTCAGGTCCCGGGCAACGCTGGCGGGGAAGTTCTTGAGGCCATTGCCGCTGAGCTTGATGGTGTCGCCATCCTTAGCGTCGGCAATGATGCGCTTCACCTCGTCCCAGGTAGCGGTGCCAAAGTAGTCGCTGTCGCTGCTGTCGCCGGAAACAGGGGTGGGCGCAGGTGCTACAACAACAGAATCCTCACCAGTCTTTTCCACTGTAATGGGGCTTGTGGTGTTGTTATCCACTATTGTGTCTGCCACACCCTGCAGGGTCTCACCGGGAGCCAGGGTAATTCCATCCAGGTTCACCTTGGTTACAGTTGCACCCTTCTCCACAGTCAGTCTGCCAGCAGCATCGGTCATCTTTACAGTAGAAACCTTGGTACCAGCGCCCAGGGTTACAGCCGCATTATCAACCTCTGCATCACCGGATACAATTTCCACATTGGTCAGCTCGGTGCTGCCACCAGTAATCTGGATAGCAGCCTCGCCAGCCTCGGCGCCGGCAATCTTCAGATCCTTCAGCTCTACGCCCGGTGCAGTAATTACAAAGGCCGGAGCGGCTGCTGCACGGGCAACAGGAGATGCCTGGGGTGCAGTAACAGTCTTGTCATTACCATTCAGTGTAACGCCGTATGCAATGTTCACACTGGCTGCCAGATCAATATCGGCGCCCAGTGTAATAACAGGCTCTCTGTTGTCAAGCTCGCTGTTCAGATCTGTCTCGTTCATAACTGTAACAGCTGCAACCTCTACAGCAGAGAGGTCGATGGCGAAGGTAACGGGCTTGGTCAGCGCGTTCCCCTCAGCATCCATCCACTGGATAGTAAACTTGGCATCCTCTGGAGCTGTGGCAGCATTCAGGTAGTAGGCAATGCCTTCTACACCATTGCCCAGATCCTCCAGGGGAATTACAGTGCCAGATCCAATGTCTGCACCCTTAGCATACTTCACCTTGGCAACCGGGGTTTCGCCAACCTTCTCCGGGGCGGTAGCAGCAAAGCCTACCCAGTAGCCCATTGTGCCATTGGCGTTCTGGTGCTTCTTCAGGCCCTTGATGGCCAGCTTTACAGTAGTGCCTTCCAGTGTAGCAGAATAGCTGTTGGCCTCATACAGCTCTGCATCTGCGATAGTGTCAGAAGCATCGTGCAATGTAGCCTTGTCTACAGCCGGTGTCCAGTCTGCCAGACCCTCGTCCTCGGGTGTGCTGCTGGAGCTGCTGTTGTTGCCCTCATCCGGGGTGCTGGAGCTGCTGTTGTTGCCCTCATCCGGAGTGCTGGAACTGCTGTTGTTGCCCTCATCCGGGGTGCTGGAGCTGCTGTTGTTGCCCTCATCCGGGGTGCTGGAGCTGCTGTTGTTGCCCTCATCCGGAGTGCTGGAACTGCTGTTGTTGCCCTCATCCGGGGTGCTGGAGCTGCTGTTGTTGCCCTCATCCGGGGTGCTGGAGCTGCTGTTGTTGCC
>CAOKWH010000006.1 GCA_948473085.1 uncultured Clostridia bacterium | reverse complement strand
ATCCCCGTTTCTTCGCAGATGACGGATACTCCGGTGTGAGTTTTACAAGACCGGCTTTTGCGGAAGGCATTCCAACTCCCAGCGAATATCTTCATAGCCGGGGCGTAAATCATCCAACAAAGCCTCCTGTCATTCCCCACAACTGGATAACTTCAACAGTGGTACACATCCTGGAACGACAGGAATATGTGGGCAACACAGTAAATTTCCGCAGCTGCCGGAGGTCCTTCAAGCTGAAACAGCGGGTTGACAGACCCCAAAGGATCGTGGTCCACAGCCCGGAAACGGTGGACGGCAAGCGGCATCAGCAGGTGGACATTTACTACAATGCAATTGGCCTGTGGTGCGCTCCTGTCCCGGATGAGATGGAGGAGTTATTCCAGGCTTACTGGGCAAAGAAACAGCGCAAAACCGCATAACAGGCCATAATTGTACACTTTGGGCGGCACTTCCTTGCGGAGTGCCGCCCAAATGCGGGGCCTTTTCTTTTTAGTTAGTATTATATCCTTCTTAAATGTTAGGAGGTTCGGCAGAAAGTGTTGCAAGAGCAGTAACTTCTGCTGTTTGTACTGCCGATTTTCGGGCCGATGCAACAAACAGTTCTTCTTATTCGCCATAGCACATTATAAAACTTGGCCCGGCCACTAAGTATAGGCGTTTTATTACAGGCGCCGCGTGACATTTCCCGCCGGGGGTGGTATGATAGAGGAAAAACCTGCACCCAACCCTTTGGAGGAACCATGAAAAGTTTTACAATCCAAGCCAACGACGCCGGACAGCGGATGGATAAATTTATTGCCAAAGCTGTGCCACTGCTGCCCAAAAATCTGATGTATAAATACCTGCGTACCAAACGCATTAAATGCAATGGCAAGCGCTGCGAAATTTCCACCCGCCTGCAGGAAGGGGACCTGGTGGAACTGTATATCAACGATGAGTTTTTTGAGGAGCGTGCCGACAGGCTGTTCCTTCACGCCGGGCCGATGGTGGAGATTATCTATGAGGATGAAAACATCCTGCTGGTCAACAAGCCCGCCGGGTTGGTGGTACACGAGGACGAAAGCGGCGCCCCGGACACGCTCATTGGCCGCGTTCTGCGTTATCTGTACGAAAAAGGGGATTATGACCCCAGCCGGGAGCAGAGCTTTACCCCGGCGCTGTGCAACCGCATCGACCGCAACACAATGGGGCTGGTGCTTTGCGCCAAAAATGCCGCTACCCTGCGGGTACTCAACGAAAAAATCCGGGAACGGGAACTGGACAAGGTATACCGCTGCCTGGTACACGGCACGCCAAGCCCTCAATCCGGCCGTATTACATTATTTATGCGCAAGGACAGCAAGGAAAACAAAATCCGGGTATTTGAATCCCCGGTGCCGGACGGCCGGACAATGGTTACCGACTACCGAGTACTGCGCAGTGATGGCCAGCACTCCCTGCTGGAAATTCATCTGATTACCGGCCGTACCCACCAAATCCGGGCCACCATGGCCCACATCGGCCACCCACTGGTGGGGGAAGGGAAATATGGTGTCGCCGCCAACAGCCTGGGCTTTAAGCATCAGGCCCTGTGCGCCTGGTCCATCACCTTCCGGTTCCGGGAAAGCTGCTGCCTGAACTATCTGAACGGCCGCACCTTCTCCCTGGGGGAGGATGTATTTGCTACCTCGATACAAAACCGGAGGTGAGAGAACCCCTTGGCCACCCTTCACAGCATCACCTGCAAAGAGGCGCTGAACCGCGTCAGCGGGAAAGGCCCCTACCAATACGATTTGAACGCCTACCGGGGCTGTGAACACCGATGTGTCTACTGTTTTGCCCGCTATTCCCAAAATTACCTGCTTCCAAAGGGGGAGGGCAGCTTTTTTGAGGATGTGTTTATTAAGGAAAACATTGTGGAGCGCCTGGAGCGCCGGCTGCGCTCCCGCTCCTGGAAAGGGGAAATTATCAACCTGGGCGGCGTTACGGACAGCTACCAGCCCATCGAAGCCACCCGGAAACTGATGCCGGATATCCTACGGCTGCTCATCCGTTATAAGAACCCCATTACCCTTTCCACCAAATCGGTGCTGCCGCTCCGGGACCTGGATTTGTTTGCCGAACTGTCCCGGCTGACCTTTGTGGGCCTGGATGCCAGCGTCACCACCACCGACCCCAATCTGGCCCGCATTCTGGAGCCGGGAGCGCCCTCCCCCGCCGCGCGCCTGGCCATGCTGGGGGAGTTTGTCCGGCACACCAACGCCTCGGTGGGGGTTCACTCCATGCCTGTCATCCCCTATATCACCGATAGCGACCCCCAGCTCACACAGCTTATGCTGGCCACCCGGGAAATTGGCGCTCACTACTGGCTGCCCGGCACGCTGAACCTGCGGGGCACAGCCACCCGCAGCGCTTTTTTCCGCTGTGTCGGCCAGCACTTTCCCCACGCCAAGCAGCCGCTTTCCGTCCTCTATGCCGACGGCAGCCTGGACCGGGACTATAAAGTCCAGCTCTATAAACGCATCCAGGCCCTTTCGCTGCTGCATGGGGTCAGCACTGACTATCGCTGCCAGCTCCGCCAGTGGCAGGAGAAAAACCGATATGACCAGCTCAGCCTGTACTAATGCGGACTGAAATACCAATAAAAATGGCCGCCGCTGCCCCTTATCAGATAAACAGGGAACAGCAGCAGCCATTTTCTTTTACCCTCCTGCTTCTGCGGCCGGCGGGAGGGCAGTTGATAGCGTTTAGAACTGGCGTTTCATATATCCAGCCCGAATCAGCGCCTTCTGGGTGGCGTTGAGCACCACATAGAGGATGGCAATTTCCACCGGCAGCAGGGTGATGTTTTTAATAACCCGCACCGGAATCATGGCATAAAAGCCCTTGCCTCCCAAAAGCGCCATCCAAAAGGTGTTCATAATGGCGTTTACCAGCAGGTTGATGGTGGTTTTCACCGCCGCTACCCGCAGCAGGGTGGGCTTTTTCTTATAAAGGAACAGCCCATAAATCATACCCGCCACCATTACATTAAAGGTATACCCAAAAAAGTAGGGGCCCTGAGGCTTGATAATACACTTAATAATATCGCCCAGGCCGTTGGCAATACCGGCCACCACCGGGCCGTATATCATACCCATGAGGGCTGTGGCATTGAAGGCCAGGCCCACACTCAGGGAACCCCCAAAGTCCAAGCGGAAAAAGTAGGTGAGCAGTATGCTCAGGGACAGCAGCAGCCCGGCCCCAGTGATGGAGCGCAGGTTTTTCAGCTCAGCAGCCGAATCGCGAAAATCTTGTACTATTCTATTCATATAGCAGTGCCTCCTAACTCTCATAAATTTGCTGTACAGTCAGGAAAGGCACAATGCTGCCGCAGCGCCTGCACCTTCAGTTTTGTAACAGCGGGATGCGACTTTCAGACCGCAAGCCGGTACGGCTTTTCGTCCATGGAGCAACTCCCCGTCTCCACAGCACTTTACGCCTGAAAATCTACTCTGCCAATGAAATTCCGATGGGTTTCCCCATCTTTTTTACTATATCATAACTGCCGCCTGCGTTACAAGATAGAAGCAGCAATTTGAACCGTTCTATCGATCCCTTCGGGAAAACCGCCTATTTTTTGTACATATTCTCCAATTAAACGCTTGGAAATCTAAACAGATTATCCATTTATTTTACCCCGTTAAAATGGTACAATATAGAAGGTTAGCTGGTCATTGTTCCAGTTGGCTAAAACAAAAAGAAAGGGTTTGATACACCATGTTTCGACTGTTTAAAAATGCCGATGTCTATGCCCCTGAGCATATTGGCAAGGCGGATATTCTGATCTGCAATGACAAAATTGTTGATATAGCAGAGCATATCAACTTTGATTACCCCGGCACCGAGGTGGTGGACCTGGAGGGCAAAATTGTAATTCCTGGTGTGATTGACCAGCACATCCACATCACCGGTGGCGGTGGCGAGAGCGGCTTTACCAGCAAGGTAACCGAGGTGGGCCTTTCCGACCTGGTCCGGGGCGGCGTCTGCACTGTTGTGGGTGTTTTGGGCACCGATTCCCTCTCCCGGAATGTGGAGAGCGTGGTGGCCAAGGTAAAGGCCCTGAACGAAGAGGGGCTCACAGCCTACTGCTACACCGGTTCCTACGATTACCCCTCCCCCACTGTCACCGGCTCGGTTGGCAAGGATATTGCCTTTATTGATGAGGTGATTGGTGTTAAAATCTGCTGGTCCGACCACCGCTACGCCGGTATTACCAAGGATGAGATGACCAAGCTGGCCGCTGCCGCCCGGGTGTCCGGCTTGGTGGGCAAAAAGCCCGGCGTGGTACATATCCACATGGGTGCAGGCAAGGACGGCCTGAAAACTATTTTTGAGATTATTGAGGAGCATGACATCCCGGTGAAGACCTTCCGTCCCACCCATGCCAGCAACAATATCCCGGATATGATGAAGCTGGCCAAGATGGGCGGCTATGCCGACTTTACCACCTGCGGCGGCCCCTCCAAAACGGCCGAGCTGATGAAGCCCTTCCTGGAGGAAGCACCGGACGGCAGCGTTACCATGAGCTCCGACTCCAACGGCAGCATGCCCATCTGGAACGAGAAGAAGGAAGTAATCGGCATCAAGGCTGCCGAGAGCACCACTGTGTTTGAAACCATTGTGGCACTGCACAAGGAGCAGGGGCTCCCGCTGGAGGAGGCCCTGAAGCCCGCTACCATCAATGTGGCTAAGGCACTGAACTTCTATCCCCGCAAGGGCTGCCTGAAGCCGGACAGCGATGCCGACCTGCTGGTGCTGGATGCAGATATGAAGCTGGAAGCCATGTATGCCAAGGGCAAGCAGATGATGGCAAACGGTGCCCCCATTGTGAAGGGGTATTTTGAAAAGTAAAGACAATGCAAAAATGGGGCTGCGGCTTTTGTGCCGCGGCCCTTTTTATCTCTCCCTGCATATTTATCCGGCTTTTCGGGGTGTTTCGTGCTGTTTTTCTCCAAAGAAACGGTAAAATATCCCTTAAAAAGCATTGTTGGGACGGGAATTGACAAAACGGCCAGAGAGTGGTATATTCTATTTGCTGCTTTGATATTCAAAGCACATTGGCAAACAAGAGGATAGCCCATCACTGGCCAAACGGCGGGAAGAAGAGAAACAACATGCAGAGAGAAAGAATCAATACTTTTTTAGTGGAGGCCTTCAACACCATTCTTCAGCTGGAAAACCGGGCGCTCTCCGGCAGCCATGAGTTTTCCAACCTTTCGGTGAACGAGTTCCATGTTATCGAAGCGGTGATCGCCTGCGGGGAAAACAGCTCTATGAGCGCCATTTCCAAGCGGCTGGGTATCACGGTTGGATCCCTTACCGTAGCGGTAAAAACATTGGCACGCAAAGGCTATTTAAAGCGCGAAAAGCGCGCCAACGATATGCGCATGGTGTATGTAGTCCCCACCGAACGGGGTGTTGCAGCCAACGAATACCACTCTGCTTTCCACTACAAAATGGTGGATGCTGTCATGGAAAAGCTGCCGGAACAGCAGCTGGAAACACTAATTTCCGCCCTGGAAATAGTGGCCGATTTTTTCTCCGAAACCCAGGAAACCCGCAGCCCTTCCAAATAACCTGTCCCAGCAGGGAAGGAAGTATCTATGGTAAAAATTATTGTGGACAGCACCTGCGACCTCCCCCTTTCGGACCGGGAGCGGCTGGATATTGAAATTCTGCCCCTGACCCTGACCTTTGGCGAGGAGGTGTACCGGGACACCTATGACATCACCAAGGAGGAATTTTTTAACAAGCTATCCCAGTGCAAAACACTACCCACTACCAGCCAGATAAGCCCTGCCGCTTTTCTGGAAGCCTTCCAGCGGCTGGGGGCGGATGGCAGCGAACTGCTGGTTATAACCATCTCCAAAAACCTGAGCGGCACCTATCAGTCCGCCTGCATAGCGGCCGAACAGTATCCCGGCAAGGTGCGGGTAGTGGACAGCTCGCTGGCTACCACAGCCTTTGCCCTGCTCACCGAACTGGCCTGCCGCAAACGGGACGAGGGGCTGGACGCCGATTCCATCGGGGCGTATCTCGATTTGATTAAGCAAAACCTGGTTATCGTCTGCTGTATGAACAGCCTGGAAAACCTCCACAAGGGCGGGCGGCTGCCAGCCAGTGTCACCATTTTGGGCGGTATGCTGAACATCAAACCCGTGGTACTGATTCAGGATGGAACCATCAGCATCCTGCACAAGGCAAGGGGCATGAAAGCGGCTGTGCAGTGGATGGTGGACTATGTGGCAAACCAGGCGCCGGATACCACCCTGCCCATCGGTTTTATCCACTCCGCCAATCCTCAGGGGGCGTTGCAGGTCCAGGAGCTGTTCGGCCAAAGGATGGCCTTTGGTGAAGCTGTAATACAGGAAATTGGCGCTGTTATTGGCACCCATATCGGTGCAGGCTGTGTTGCCATCGCCTGCTTTTGGAAGGCTTAGCGCCACCAACCGTTTAAAACTGATACAAAAACCCGGAACGGCCAGCTTGGCGGTGTTCCGGGTTTTATTGATGCTGTATATTATCCGTTAATCTGTTCCAGGCCCTCGGAGCCGGTGAGCTCATCCGAAAGCTGCCACAGATAGATAGACGCTGTCGAGGCATAGGGATGATAAGCGCTGGCATACCCATCAAACTCCTGTTTACTCAAGCTGTCCAGGCCATAAACATTCATCATGCCCCGGCGGATTCCCAAATCCTTATAGCTGATGACATCCGGCCGCCCCATCGCAAAGATAAGCAGCATTTGGGCTGTCCACTCCCCCACCCCAGGCAGCGCGGAAAGCCGGCGCACCACCTCCTGGTCCGGCAGACGCTCCAGTTCCGCCAAATCAAGCCGGCCGGACACTGCTGCCTGTCCAATGCTGTGTATATTCTGCGCTTTTTTAAAGGTCATGCCGCAACTTTGGATTTCATCCGGGGTCAGCCCCGCTATGGCAGCCGGTGTAAGGGCTCCTCCACACCGCTCTGCCAGGCGGCCAAACACTGTCACCGCCGCCTTTTTGGAGATGAGCTGGGACACCACACTGCTCACCAGTGCGGAAAACAAATCCTCCCGCATGGGGCGCCGAAGCTCCCCCAACCGCCGGATGTGGGCGCCCAATATCGGGTCGGCCGCTATCAGATAGTCCCGCGCCTGCTGGGAACAGTTTACATAGCGCATCTTCTGCCTGCCTTTCTGCCAACTGCGGTATAAAAGCCGCCTTTTTACCCAAACGGGTGGTAAAAAGCACTGTTCCACCTGCCACCCGCTTATTTTAACGGAACATGCCCTTTTTAGCCAAAATAACAGCCGAGAACAGCATCAGCAGCAGGGAAATAACCAGTGGAATCCAGGAAACAGCACCGGGAAGCCCTTCCACATTCATGCCATAAAACCCAAACACAATATTGGGAATGGCCATAACAATGGTTAAAGCTGCCAGAATTTTCATCACAATATTCAGGTTATTGGAGATGATGGAGGCGAAGGCATCCATGGTACCGGACAGAATACCTGAGTAGATATTACACATCTCAATGGCCTGCTTTACTTCAATCAGTACATCCTCCAGCAGGTCCTGGTCCTCGTCATACAGCTTGATAATGCGCCCGCGCAGTATTTTTTCCAAGGTCAGTTCGTTGGACTTTAGCGAAGTGGAGAAGTACACCAGGCTCTTTTCCAATCCCAACAGCTGGAAAAGCTCCTTGTTCTGCATGGAGCGGTGCAGCTGGGCTTCGGTGGCGGAGGAAAGGCGATCAATCTGCTTCAGGTACACCAGATAGCGGCTGGCAACCCGCAGCAGCAGTGCCAGCAAAAAACGGGTTTTCAGGTGGGTTTGCACCCCTTTCACCCGGCCCTCGGCAAATTCCTGGATGACCAGTGTTTCCCGGGCGGATACTGTGATAAAGTTGGCAGGGGTTAAAATAATGCCTATTGGGGTGGTGGTATACACCACCGTTTTTTCCTCCTGTTCCTCCTCCATATATGGTATATCGATAATAATCAGGGTCTGGTTATCCTCGCTTTCAATGCGGGAGCTTTCCTCCTCGTCCAAAGCAGCGCTGATATACTGGGCATCCACCCCCAAATCCTCAATTAAGTAATGTACATCCTCCGGCGTAGGGCATACGGCCGATACCCAGCAGCCCTCGGCATAGCCTTCCAGCTCGGTCATACGGTTTTCGATGGTTTTATAGAACTTAATCACTGCAATTCCTCCTCACTTTGCGTCAGAGGAGCAGCGGCGCTCCCCCGGCTCTATTCTGATACAAGCAACTACTTCCAGGGTCAGCCCCCATTTTTCTTCACCACCTAACACTCGGCCAATTTTTTACCCTTCCATTCTATCACAGAATCTCAATAATTCAACCAAAAACGCAGATTTTAGGCGAAACTTTCCGAATATCTGCATCATATCGCTCAATTTCGGCTATTTTGGCAAAGTTTCGACCTAAAAGCAGAAAAATAGGCTCAAAAGCCCCAACAACATGGAGCCTTTGAGCCTGCCAAATTGGTCAGCTTAAAGTAGAAATCAGTTTTTTTGCAGCTTTTCCAGTGCCGCCAGCTTTACACAGAGGCAGAACACTTCCATAGCCCGGCTCAGTTCCTCCACCGGCGGCAGGCTGGGGGCAATACGGATGGTCCGGTCCTGGGGATCCTGTTTGCCAGGGTGGGTAGCTCCGGCATCGGTCAACACCACACCGGCATCGGCACAGAGCTGCACAATGCGCTTGGCACAACCCTCCGGCCCGTCAAAGGTGATGAAGTATCCGCCTCTGGGGGCTGTCCACTGGGCAATGTTGCAGCCATCAAACTCCTTTGCAAACTGGTTCAGCACCAGTTCAAACTTGGGGCGCAGCAGGGCCGCATGTCTGGCCATATGCTGCTTTACATGCTCCAGATCCTTTAAAAACAGCGTATGCCGGAGCATATTCAGCTTATCAGCGCCGATGGTCTGGTGGGTCATATGCTTGGCAATGTAATCCAGGTTGGCCTTGGAGGCCGCCAGCGCCGCAATGCCAGCGCCGGGATAGGTCACCTTGGAGGTGGAAGCAAAGGCAATAATCCGGTCCTCATGGCCATATTCCCGGGCCAGGGCAAAAATATCGGCAATCTCCTCCGGCTGGTCGGGATAGAGGTGGTGGATACCATAGGCATTATCCCACATAATGGTAAAATCCGGGGCCGCTGTTTCCATCGCTGCCAAGCGACGGATTTTTTCATCCGAATAGGTGATACCCGATGGATTGGAATACTTGGGCACACACCAGATGCCCTTCACCGATTCATCCTTTACCAGGCGTTCCACCATATCCATATCCGGGCCATCTTCAAACAGGGGCACCGGAATCAGCTCAAAGCCTAAATCCTGTGTAATGGCAAAGTGGCGGTCATATCCCGGCACCAGACAGAGGAACTTGCGATCCCTGCACGAAAACCATGGCTCCGGCGAGTGCAGCATACCAAACATCATCCCCCGCATGATGGTATCATACATCATTACCAGACTGGAGCTGCCGCCAATAATAACATTCTGCCAATCCACCTCCATCATTTCAGCCATCAGCTTTCTGGCCTCCTGGGTACCGAACAGCAGGCCGTAGTTTCGGTAGTCCATGCCATCTGCTCCAACCATGGGGGTATGCTCATCCACGATGGTCCACATGGGGTCGGATAGTGCCAGCTGGTCGGCATCCGGCTTGCCCCTTGCCATATTCAGTTTCAGGCCCATTGCGCAATACCAGTTATATTCTTTTAGCAGCTGCTGATACAGTTCTGCCTGTTCCTCTGCATTCATTTTTGAAAATTCTTTCATATTCCCTGCCGCCTTTTCTGCTTTTCTCCTATTCTACCTGATTTTTTGAAATTTTACAAGTATAAAATTGCAAAAACTTTGTTTTTCCCAATATCATAGCCCTGTAAAAATTCCTGCCAAAAACATCTTGAAAAGGCCTTGGGAATATAGTATAATATCTTAGTAAATAAGCCGATATGGTGGAATTGGCAGACGCGCCGGACTCAAAATCCGGTGGTAGCAATACCGTGTGGGTTCGACCCCCACTATCGGCACCAAGATTAAGTTGACGGATTGCCAGAAGGCGGTCTGTCAACTTTTTTTGTAAACATTGTTGAAATACCTAGGAAAAGTTTTTGCAGAACATTGTCCTATATAGAACGAAAAAATCAACCAGATTGTCCAACCGTTCATTTATCCGGTTTCCACCCCTATATAATATAGAACCATAAACTATCCTGGCGAAAGCCTCTTATCTACCAGCAATTAACTTCTGATTTTATCGGATCCAATAGTCCTATCCCAACCAGTCAAGAGTTTTGATACACAGTTCACATACAGAGCTTTTCTCCTGTCCAAGCGGGATCTGTTGTTTTGTAGCAAAAGCACCCAGCTGGCTGCTTTTTATAGAACACCCGCTATCATAAAGCTATTCAAGCGGGTTTGCTGCCCAAAGCCAAAAGGGACCGGAGCGCACTGTCCAGTCCCTTTTGGTCTCTTTTTTCATTGGCTGGTCTGTGCCTCCTGCGATGGAGGCAGCTGCTGCAGAGTTGTTTGGTCCACACAGCTGCGGGCATCCAGGTCCAAAAGGCAGAGCATCCGTAGCAATAAATCAAAGCTCGGTTTACCCTCACCCTTTTCAATGGCCTGAAACCATCGCACCGAAATTCCCAATGCTTCGGCCAACTGTTCTTGCGTCAGCCCTCGGAAAACTCTGGCATGATATACGGCACTGGAGAAGGCCTGTATTGGCTTCATCCCAAATCCCCCCTTTGTAGAGGATAATTCTCCAAAACAGAAAAACGGACAAAATTCTGCTATTATTTACAAAATATTCACATTTTACCCCTACACCCCATAATAGCACGGCCATACTGCCTTTATCCACACTTTAAAGGCATAACTGGAAAATATAAGGTGCATATTGGTATCAGCAAGTGTTACCAGCACCGTTTTTCCATATTAGGGGAAATTTAAGCACTTTTCCCCATTTCGCAGAGCAACCGAAAAATAATACCCCCACGGCACTTTGCATCTGTGGTATACTGCTATCAATCATAAACCATCTGGCAACAGAGGTTTGCAGCCAGCTGCTTTTCCTGCTATACTATAATAAAAAAGGAGTTAAAAAGCATGATTGAATATAAATTTGACACCCAGCTGCTTATAGAAGGGGAAAACCTGGACGAAGATGCCATTCACGACTATTTTATGGGGCATTTCCAGGGGGACTGCCTGCTGGCTATCGGGGATGAAGAGCTAATTAAAATCCACTATCACACCAATGAGCCGTGGAAGGTTCTGGAATACTGTGCCAGCCTGGGAGAAATCCACGATATTATTATAGAGAACATGCAGCGCCAGGCGGATGGCCTGCACGGTTAAGTAAAACCAATCAGCAAAGGGGACTTGTCCAAAGCCCCCTTTTTCTATTGCTTCAATGGCCCATCCCTTTTCAGATTGGCGTTGCCAAAAGCCATTTCATCAAACCGCACGCCAAAATATCCAAAGCGAGCAATCCTGTTGATGGATGACTGTCCGATAAACTAAAATTTATTGAACCGTAATTCTCAAAAGGCAAAAATCAAATCCTTGCCGTATGCTTTGCACAACTTCTACATAGACAGGTTTTTCAAAAACAATCTCAAACAATTTTTTGTTATACCCAGCAGTGCAGTAACACCAGGTTAATGAATTGGAATTTTTTGCTTTTTCCAACATAGGGCATTCACAAGAAAACATTTTTGTATATAGCTCATTATTTTTAATAAACCAACCAGCACCATATCCATTCAAAGCATTGACAAATCTATGCAAATCCTTATCCAGAGAGAGATAGAGTTGTTTCAAATTATTTGCCGTATCTTCCAACCTACCATTTTCATCACAATAGCAGTCTTGGCGAATATTTTTTACCGTTTTCTTATCAAACCTATTTTCAAGGATAGCTGATAGCTTTTCCACCCACTCGGCTCGAATGTCCGGTGTCGAATTTACAGGTAATGGGATTTCCTTTATTATACTTTCTGCAGCTTCCCTTGATACATTCTTTTCCAAACTCTGTTTCAACCGCACCAATTCATCCATTTCTAATGTTGGAGAAACCTGCTCTGGCATAGAAAAGTTTTTCATATTCTTTCTCCTTAAATCCCGATTTGCCAAATTGATTATAGCGCATCGTTTCTGTTATATCAATGTTGCTTTTGTAGAAACCGCCGAAGTTATATCCCGGCAACACTTTTCTGAAAAGGGACAAGCCCGGCGTTCGATTGACTTTTCAGAACGGGTACCCTATAATGTAGTTTGATATTGTATACCATTTTGGGGCACAGAGCCTGCCGGATAGGCCAGACTATCCCCAAGCTATGAAGCGGCCCTGTTACAAACGCATAAAAAGCCAACCAATATTGGGAGGGCAAAGATGAAGAAGTTTGAAAAAGCCAAGATATTTTTGTGTCTATTTTTTATTGGCCTGTTGGCATTTCTCACAATAGACGGGCTATATTACCAGCACGGCGATATTCTGCACACCTACATCCGGGGAATTGAAGACTTGCAACTGGGCCAGGACATCACCGGCGGGTTTGAGGTCATTTTCCATCCGGTAGGCGGAACAGCCACCGAAATTCAGCTGCGCAGCACCAAAGAAGTGCTGCAAAAGCGCCTGGACAACTTGGGTGTCCAAAATTACGACCTCTACTGGAACCAGGACAGCTCCAGTATTACTGTGCGTTTTCCCCGGCAGCAGCAACCGGAACTGGGCAGCTACGAAAGAATCACCGCTTCCCTCACCGAACGGGCTGTGTTGACCCTTCGGGACGGCATTGCCACCGATATCAACGGAAAACCCACCGGCGAAATATTGCTGGAAGAACGGGATATAGAAACCGCCCAGGCGGTGGGCGACCTGGCAACCGGCGGTGTAAATATCCAGCTGAACCTGACAGCAGACGGGCAGAACAAATTTGATGCAGCCGCTGCCCGGCTCACCGAATCGGGGCAGAATATCTCTGTCTGGCTGGACGACCAGCTGCTCTCCATCATCTACACCCGTTCTGCCGCGGTCCCTGTTATCACCGGGGAATCCGGTGTGGGCAGCTTGACCGCCGAAAGCGCCCGTGCCCTGGCTGCCAAACTAAATGCCGGTTCCCTGCCTGTTGAACTGCTGGCCGGGGATTTTTGGGTTACCTCTGCCCTGTTGGGCGCAACCTCTTTAAAAACACTGCTCCTTGCCCTAAAGGCCAGCTTTGTTGTATTAAGTATCCTGATGGTGCTGCTTTATCGGTTGCCTGGGGCAACAGCGGCAGTTTCTCTGGCAGGGCAGCTGGTGCTCACTTTGGGCGCTTACACCGGCTTTTTAGCCATTATGCAGCCCACTGTGCTCACCCTGTCCGGGCTCTGCGGTATTTTGTTGGCAATGGGGTTGGGGGTGAACACCCATGTAAGCATTTCGGAGCGCATCCGCCAGGAACTGCGCAACGGCAAAAATTTGGATTATGCCATCACAGCCGGATATAAAGGCGCCTGTTCCACCCTGTTTGAAGGGCGGATTCCCATGGTTATTGCGGCGCTGTTCCTGCTTGTATCGTTTGGCATTGTCGACAGCGTGCCCTCCCGGATTATATCCGATTTGCTGGGCAGTTTCCACGCCGGGGCGGCTGAAGCTGTCTACTCCTTTGCCTTTGCCATACTGGCCGGGATTGTAGCCAACTATATTATGGGGGTGTGGGTTTCCCGCATTATGCTGCGTTCCCTGTCCAAATATCCGGCCCTGCGGGCGCCTGTACTATATGGAGGTGAAAAGGAATGATGGACCTAACCCGTTTTCGCCACACGCTGTTTGCGCTCACCGGGGTGTTTGCCTTCCTGTTGGCTACTATCCTGCTGGAATGCGGGGTTGTGTTTTCTGCCTCTTTGGGCGGCGGCACCGAGCTGCTATACAGCATCCAGGCCAATTTATCCGAGGCGGACAAGCTAAAATCCACCGTTGCCCAGATTGACCTTGCCACCCAGGACATTCTGGGCCGCTCGGCCACAGTTGACATCCGGCCGGAGGAGCACCCCAACAGCTACCGCCTGTCCATCACCTTTTCGCCAGAGGAGGCCATCGGCTATGAGGAGTTTTACACTTTAAGCAATATGCTGGTCAACAGCTTCTCCGACATCACCTTTACCCCGCTGTACAGCGTTTCCCGGGGGTATGTGGAGGGGATTCGCATCTCCACCAACTACTCCATTGGCGGGGTTCTTGCCGCCGGCGGGGTGCTGCTCTACATTCTGCTGCGGTTCCGGCGGCTGGGCAGCCAATATGCCTCGGTTGCCGTGGCCATTGCCGCCGCCCTCAATCTGCTCCTGCTGGCGGCTGTATATGCCCTGTTTCAAATCCCAATCGATGCGCAGGCCCTGCTGTCGGCTGCGCCGGTGCTGGGCTTCTCGCTATACAACAGCATCGGCGTGTTTGACCGCATGATACAAAACCTGGCTGACGGCTCCCAGGCGGACTGTGCCCAGGCGCTGAACCGGGGCATTGCAGGGGAACTGCACCGCCTGCTCATTACCACCCTGAGCGTTTCGGCCGCCATGCTGACGCTTACCACAGCGGCGTACCTAAACGAAGTGGACCGGGTGATCGCCTTCTCCTTCCCGCTCACAGTGGGGCTGTTTGGGGCGCTGTATTCCTCCGGCATCCTGGCGCCGCTGATTTGGTTTGAGCTGAAATTTTGGACAGCGGAACCCCTAACAGAGGAAGAAACAGCCACCGACTAACCCTACACACAACAGCAGGCCGCCCCAAAAGGCGGCCTGCTGTTCTGTTTTAGGGGAACAAAATGCCTTTCCAGAAAAAGCCCATAGAAATAATAGGATAAAATACCCTACCTTTCGATTGGTTTCGGCAATAAAGCCCTAACCCAACAACCTATTATGCAATTTAAACAAACATTTTTCACTTTAGTAATTTAAATCGAGCAGTGATACAAAATGTGAATGAAATATCACAATGGATAGTGACAAGTGAACACTTTAGCGCTATACTATGAAAAAATTCTTAATAAAAGGAGGTTATGAGATGGAAAATCTGTGGACACCACTGTTCTCACTGATGATATTCCTGGCAGTATTTTCAGTGGGAGATGTAGTCTCATACAAAACCAAAGGTCTGATTTCTGGAGTTATTATTGCCGCTGTTGTGTATATCGCCGGTTATTGGACAGGCCTAATCCCCACCACATCGGTTGGCTCAACCTTTATGCCTCAAATCCTTACAGCAGTGATGATCCCCCTACTGCTGGTAAACCTTGGTACAGCAATCAACATTGATCAGCTGCTCTCCGAGTGGAAAACCGTAGTAGTTGCCCTGGTTGGCCTGGTTGGCCTGGGCATCATCTCATTCACCTTGAGCTCCGCGCTGTTTGGCAAGGAATATGCGCTCTGCGCATCCTCCCCCATTGCCGGCGGCACCATTGCAGCCATTATTACACAGGAGGCCGCAGTTGCGGCAGGCAAGCCCGCGTTCGGCGCCTTTGCCATGCTGGTTGTATCCTTCCAGATGTTTATAGGCATGCCGGTATCCTCCTTTATGCTCAAGAAGGAAGCCGACCGCCTGATGCTCAACAACCTGCTGGGCAATGCCGGCCCCAGCGACATCACCAGCGACAAGCCGGTGCAGAAGAAGATTAACATCCGCATTTTTGGGGATCTCCCCGCCCAGTATAACACCACAGCAATTATCACGGTGCGGATTGCCATTATTGCTGTTATTGCCTACCTGGTGGCCGGCCTCACTGTTATTCCCGGTTCCCATCCCACCAACTATATCCTCAACCCCAATATTGCCTACCTGCTGTTTGGTATTGTGTTTGGCGAGCTGGGCTTCCTGGTAAAGGACGGCCTGCAAAAGGCTGGTATCTATGGCTTTACCATGCTTTGCCTCTACTCCCTCACCCCCAACAGCTTTACCTCGGTAACCCCGGCCGACCTGATGGATATGCTCATCCCCCTGGCTGGCACACTAATATTTGGCGCCGTTGGTATTGCCATCTTCGCTGCCATCTGCGGCAAGTTTTTGGGTTACTCGATTTATATGTCCATTGCCATCGGCATGTGCGCGCTGATGGGCTACCCCGGCACTCAAATTGTAACAGACGATGTTGTCAATGCGCTCAACGCCTCTTCGGAGGAGAAAGCAGCCGTATCCAATGTACTGCTGCCTAAGATGTTGGTTGGCGGCTTTGCCACTGTAACCATTGCATCGGTAGTGTTTGCAGGCATTGTTACCCCCCTTATCTTCTAACAGGACAAAAAGGCGGCCCACTGGGGGCCGCTTTTTTTATTGCCCCTTATGCACGCTGCCGGGTGTTTTCCATATTTTTTCAATATTTTGTTGATTTCTACATTTCCCAAAGCAAAAGCAGGCCGATACCTATCAGTAGGTACGGCCTGTTTTTTATATCTGTTTTAACGATAATTTCCCAGTTGGTTTGATTTTGTGCAAATAATCCTATATCCCGGATATTAAAAGCCCTAAATTTACCCTTTACCGGAATGTGTATTTTAGAATAACTATAATACATAATTTATAGTATCTTTATCATATAAAAACGACAATATGTATTCTAAATTTTTTAAAATAAAGTTTAGAATGCCGAAACTGGACGGCGAAGGGTTTACAGAAAGGGGGATACTTTGAATTTCAACGAGCGATTTTCGGAACTGCGAACCGATAACGACATTAAGCAGAAAGAGATAGCCAAATATTTAAATGTTACTGTTTCCACTGTATCCCACTACGAAAAAGGCCTGAACTCGCCGGATCTGCGCACCCTTGTGCTGATAGCCAGATACTTTGGCGTAACGCTGGACTACCTGTGCGGCATATCGGACTACAAGCACGCGCCCAGCCTGGACTATACCCTGGAGCTGGCCGACGGGGAGATGACCTGCGGCAAGCTGTTGGAGCTGGTACAGGGGCTGAGGCCGGAGCAGCGCAGCGATTTGCTAAAATATATAAAATTGCTGCAGGGCCAAAAGCACCTTTAAAAACACCATACTGCTGCCCCGCAAGCAGGACAGCAGTATTGGCGTATAAAACTAAAAGCAAGGCGACAGGCCTTGCTTTTAGGGCGATAGGGCATACAGCAGAAAGAACATGTTGGGCGGTATGTTCCTCTGAAAATTTTCCAAAGCAATCACGAAACAGAATTATTTCAAGCAGGTATAAAACAGTTATGGGAAAGCTTTGTTTGCATGAAACTGCAGAGATCTCCGCTGTATAAGAATCCCTATCTGCTATTACAATGCAGGTCTCCGACAAATTCGGACAGATTTTTTAAAAAAATTATGATATTTTTTATTTAGAACAAGTTTATGGCAATTATCCGTCTTTTTCGCCTTTCTTTTCTTCGGTGGAAAGTGCCCGGCCCGGTTCCTTCGGCGCTGCATTTGCCAGCAGTGCGTCCAGTTCCAGGTTGGTGCCGCCCTCCCCCGAACGAACGGGCTGGCCGGTATAGCGTTCCAGCGCCATATCGCAGGCCTGCCGCAGCGAGCTCTCGGCAATGGGGGCGTCAAGGCCCATAACCTGTTTTAGCAGTTCCTGTGCCAGTGTGGCCAGCTGGCCGGGATGCGCTATATCTAGCACCCGCATAATTTCCACATCCTCGAGCCCAAAGCTGTGGCGCATAAACAGCACATTGTGCAGCGGCACCGGCAGCTGCAGCAGCTTGTCCGCCAAGCGCGCAAGCGCCGCATCGTCCAGCTGCCGCGGCACAGTTTGCGGCTGTGCCTGCCCACTGCTTTGGCCCTCCAGCCAGGCTTTTAAAGTTTTTTCAAGTCTGTTTTCAGAATTATCAATCATTCGTTTACCCTCCCTGTCCTTTGATGGCTTAGTATACATTTTTTATAATATCTAACATTATAATATCATTTTCCTAAAAAAATGATGGTTATTTGGGATTTTTGAAAGTGTGTAAATTTTTCCTATTTTCTTGGTTATAATTGGCGTACCCTAACAGTACAATCCGATTTTTCTATATTATAATGGGAATATATATACCACATTTTAATCATATTGTGGTATAATACTAATAATCAACTGGACCGAGAGCAACGGAGCCTATAACGGCGGGACACGCCTGCTAACCCTTCCCCATTTTTAGTCCTGCTATGTTGTCCTGGTAAAACTTGTGGTACGGTGGTGGTGTCGTTGTCTATTATTCTACTATCTATGCTAACCAATGAACAAAACGCTATTGTAGAAACCATATTCAAGGAACACTACACCGAATTTCTGGAGATTGCCCGTAAAATTTTGAGGTCCCAGTCCGACGCCGAAGATGTTTTGGCCTACGCTTTTCAAAAGATAATTGAAAATATTGGCAAAATTTCTGATTTAAGTTGTCCGAAACAGATTGCATACTGCATTGTAATAGTAAAAAACCGGGCTTATCAGGTATACAATGCTCGAAAACGCCTGTCCTTAGACTATGAGATACAGGAAAGCCTGCCGGACGACTTGGATTTGGAAGAGGACTATATCCGTAAAGTTGATATGGAACAGCTTGGAAAAGCCATGAACAAACTATCGGAGGAAGACCGTCACCTGGTCGTGTTGCGGTACCTGTACCACCAGCGCTACGCGCAGATTGCAGAGCTATTGGGCATGAGTGCCGATGCAGCACGGAAGCGAACCAAAAGAATCCTGAAAAAGCTACTGGAGATTTTGGAAAGTGGGTGATGGGCTTGTGCAAAGGGACAGGGAACGCATGGAAATGGATAGAAGTGGGCACCTCTTTAAGGGAGGAAACCCAGCTTACCCTTTCGGAGGCGCAAGTCCGGCAGCTGGCGGATAAAATCCTTCTTCTGCCGGTGGAGCTGCACGATGTCCTGTTCTTCCGCTTCTGCTTCCACTCCACGCCGGAGGAGGTTGAGAGGCTACTGGACACCTGCGAGGCCAACAAAAAGCTATGGTTTGCCATACGCCTTCTGGGGCGCAGCATGGGCCTGAAAAACGGGGTTATCAGCTTAGCTTCGATGGAAGCCGGTTGTAACAAAGCCCTGCTCACCTATGTGGAGCTCAACCTCGACCGCCTGACAAAGCTGAACGATGCCGCCCTCACAAGGGAACTGGAAAACTTGGCTGCCAAGCCGGCAAAAGCCCGTTCCCCGGAAAAGCCGCGGCGCAGCTTGCCCCGCCTTCTGCCCCGTACAGCACGCACGGCAGCAGCCCTTGCAGTTGTTGTGTCCACTACAGTATCCTCTGTGCTGGTTGCCGATGCTGACTTGAGGGAGCATTTCTTTTACTGGCTTATCCAGAAGTTCCCTGAATTTAGTATTTTTGAACCTAAGACATCTGAAGTTGACGCAGAAACGGGTATACCAGATATAGTTTTTGGTTATATGCCCGAGGGGTTTGAATTACAGGATGAAACCCATCTCTCAACTTTATCCATGTATACATACAAAAATAGCGATGAGAGAGAGATCTCTATAAGAATTTCTACACAAGCAATTTATTTTGATACTGAAAATGCAGAAGTCATCTCTGTAAATTTTCGTAATACCCAAGCTCGTCAGTGGTATAAAGACGATACAATATTTTTTGTTTATAAAACAGATGGATTGTCGTATTATATAGCTGCTGAAACTTCTTTTGATAACACACTTAAAATTGCAGAAAATATAACAGTTATGGAGTAAATTGTTAATCAACTTTTTAGGAGGCACACATGAAGAACAAAAAGAGAGTTGGACAGCTTATTTTGGCAGCTGTATTGGCTACATCCATGTCCACTCAAGCTTTTGCCGTTCCTGCTCAAATACCCAATAATGAACATATTACTTATTACGGCGATAGCATAATTATGCCTCGGTGGAATAATATCAACTCTATTCTTCCTGGAATTGGTAACAGTGGTTCAACTATTTATGCTGAAGTGTCCGTTGATATTAAAGATAATAGTCAAAGAGTTAAGTGCACCATGTATCTCGAAAAAAAGACTCTCTTTGGTTGGACTGAGGAGAAGTATTGGTATATTAGCCAAACTGGGGACCTTGCATGGTCCAAAACCTACACCGGCGAGGCCGGCAAAACTTATCGAGTAAGAGTTGAGGTTGAAGTGGATGGCGAAACAGCCGAAGCTACAACCAAGACCATTACTCTATAGATTTCACATCTACCCGGAAAAACGGACGGCTGGCAGGGCTGTCCGTTTTTCATTTCCCCCAAAATGCGCAGAGCCCCCGGGAAATTCCCCGCCGCGCTGCGCTTTTCTTCTGTTTTTGTCCAGGCTGCCCCCACAGCGCCGCGGGCGCCCCGGAACCGCCTTTTTTTACAGCCCCCCATGCTCCCGGGCGCACTTGCGGCGGTACTCCCGGGGGGAAAGCTCATACAGGCCCTTAAAGGCGGATGCAAACTTGCTCTGGTTGGAGTAGCCCAGCAGCTGGGCAATCTCCGCAACGGGCAGGTCGCCGGTGCGCAGCATCAGGGCGGCGTGTTCCATCCGCACCCGGCGCATATACTCCTTTATCGAGCTGCCAAACACCGATTTAAAGTTGCTTTTCAGCGCTGTAGGGCTGATTAAAAACTCCCGGGACAGCTGTTCAATAGTCAAGTCCCGGCCCAGGTCCTCGCACAGGCGCTCCCGCACTGCTTTAACCACATCAATCTGCCCCTCGGTCATGCGTTCCACCCGGCGCTCCTCCTCCGGGTCCACTGCCAGCAGCAAAAGCAGCAGTTCCAGCATCTTCACCCTGAAATAGTCCTGGCGCATCCTGCCGGGCATTTCGTTGTACAGCTCGTTAAACAGCCGGACAATCTGGGCATTGGCCCGGATGGCAAAAAAGTGGTGCCCCGGGCAAAACTTCTCCCCCAGCTCGTCCAGCTGGGAGCGGTACTCGGCAAACAGGGGCAGCGGGTACTCCCGCAAGCGCCGCAGATCCAGCACCACCGAAACCCCCTGGTACCGCCCGGTGGGGTAGGTCATGGGGGGCTGCTGGCGCTCCATCCGGGCAATGCACAGGTCGCCGGCGCCAATGTAGAGGTAGTCGCCGCACACCCAGCTGCATTCCCCCCGGCCGGAACTGCAAAAGTGCAGCTCCAGCAGCTCATCCCCCTGGGCCACCAGACGGCAATCCCATTCTGTCAGGTAAAAATCGTCAAAAATCAGGTCAATACCCGGGAACACCGGGTAAATATCCCGGGTGCCTGTGCCCTCCTCTGTCTTTATTCTGCAAATGCTGTGCCCATCCGCCGCCTGTTTGCGCCGCAACGAGCCATTGCCGCTCTGTAGCCGGTACCGCGGCCGCTCATTCTGCTCCATCGCCGCACCTCGCTTTCTTGCCTTTTTGCAGGCCTTTTCTTCCATTATAGCACATAATGCCCAATTAAAATGCACCCTTTTTAAATTATTCTTCCCCCGCCCGCTATGCTCCAAAATGGGCAAGCTGTTTTACACAGCCTGCCGGGCCGAAAAACGCCCCTATAGCGCCCTTTTTGCCCCCTGCCCCCACGGCGCCGGCCGGCATTGGCTCCAAAAGGACGCCTGTTTGCTCTTGCCGGACAAAATTGCGCCAACCCCCTTGATTTTCGCAAAAAACTTTAGTATAGTTAGGGTACAGAAACACATGAACAGTTGTTCATATAATCAACCATTTATAGAAAAAGGAGATTGCGCTATGAAAAAGACTATTAAGCTGCTGGACCTGGACTGCGCACACTGCGCTGCTAAAATTGAGGATGCCGCTAAGAAGATTGATGGCGTTACCGACGCTTCGGTAAACTTTTTGGCCCAGAAGATGGTGCTGGAAGCCGACGACAGCCGCATTGACGCCGTTGTGGAAGAGGTTGTAAAGCTGGTTAAGAAGATTGAGCCGGATGTTACCGTAAAGATGTAACAAAACTGCTGGCGGCGGCTACGGCTGCCGCCCTTTTCTTTACCCCAAAGGAGGAAATACCATGACAAAAAAGCAAAAAAAGCAGCTCAACCGCATTCTGGCGGCGGCTGCCCTTTATATCCTGGCCAGCCTGCTGGGCCGCTTTACGGCGCTGCCCGCCCTGGCCATCCTGGCAGTTTACCTGCTGTGTTACGCCGTTATTGGCTGGGATATTATCTGGAAGGCCATCAGCAATATCATGAACGGCCAGGTGTTTGATGAGAACTTTTTGATGACTGTGGCCACCATCGGCGCCCTGTTCCTGGGCGAATATGCCGAGGGCGTCGCCGTTATGCTGTTCTACCAGGTGGGCGAGCTGTTCCAGAGCTATGCCGTGAGCAAGTCCCGCCGGTCCATCAGCAGCCTGATGGATATCCGCCCCGACTATGCCAATGTGCTCCGGGAGGGCGAGGTGCAGGAGGTGGACCCGGACGAGGTTGCCATTGGCGAAATTATTGTTGTCAAGGCCGGCGAGCGGGTGCCGCTGGACGGCGTGGTTACCGAGGGCAGCTCCGCCCTGGATACCTCCGCCCTGACCGGGGAATCGCTGCCCCGGGAGGTTGCTGTTGGCGATAGTGTAATCAGCGGCTGCATCAACCAAACCGGCACCCTGCGCGTGGAGGTTACCAAGCAGTATGCCGAATCCACCGTTTCCAAAATCCTGGACCTGGTGGAAAACGCCAGCAACAAAAAGTCCCGCTCCGAGGCCTTTATCACCCGGTTTGCCCGCTACTACACCCCCGGCGTTGTCTATGCCGCCATTGCACTGGCTGTTCTGCCCCCCATCCTGTTGCAGCAGCCCTTTTCCATCTGGGTGTTCCGGGCGCTCACCTTCCTGGTTATCTCCTGCCCCTGCGCCCTGGTTATCTCGGTGCCCCTGAGCTTCTTTGGCGGCATTGGCGGCGCTTCCAAGTGCGGTGTGCTCATTAAGGGCAGCAACTATCTGGAAGCCCTGGCCAACACCGAAACCGTAGTATTTGACAAGACCGGCACCCTCACCAAGGGCTCCTTTATTGTCAGCCAGCTCTACCCTGCCGAGGGCATTTCTGCCGAGGCCCTGCTGGAAATTGCCGCCTATGCCGAAAACGAATCCAACCACCCCATCTCCCGTTCCATCCGGGCAGCCTATCCGGGCGAAATTGATGGCAGCCGCCTGCAAAATGTGCAGGAAATTGCCGGCCACGGCGTGCAGGTAACGCTGAACGGCAAAGAGGTGCTGGCCGGCAACGCCAAGCTGATGGCCCGGGAGAACATCCCTTTCCAGCCAGTGGACGAACCCGGCACTGTTATTTACATCGCAGAGGACGGCCGCTTTTTGGGCGCCCTGCTGATTGAGGATGAGGTAAAGCCCGACGCTGCCGCCGCCATCCGGGACCTGAAGGCCTCCGGCGTGAAAAAGACAGTGATGCTCACAGGCGACGCCAACGCTGTGGGCCAAAAGGTGGCCGGACAGCTGGGGCTGGATGCCGCCTATACCGAGCTGCTGCCCGGCGACAAGGTGGAACACATGGAGCGCCTGCTGGCCGAAACCAGCGAGACAGGCAAGCTGGCCTTTGTGGGGGATGGCATTAACGATGCACCGGTGCTTGCCCGGGCCGATATTGGCATTGCTATGGGCGGCCTGGGTTCCGACGCCGCCATCGAAGCCGCCGATATTGTTATTATGACCGATGAGCCGTCCAAAATTGCCGTTGCCATGCGCATCTCCCGCAAGACCTTGGGCATTGTAAAGCAGAACATCGTCTTTGCCCTGGGGGTTAAGTTCCTGGTGCTGTTCCTGGGGGCCATTGGTATGGCCAATATGTGGGCCGCTGTATTTGCCGATGTAGGCGTATCGGTTATTGCTATTCTCAACGCCATCCGTGCGCTGAATGTTCCCCAAAGCGATATTATCCGCTAAATAAAAATCCCCCTGTCTGAGGCAGGGGGATTTTTTTATAGATAATTGACAGCTAAAATACCCACACCCAGCACGCAGAGCACCGCGCCCGTAGCCCGGTTTAGGAAGATGGGGCTGGCCCGGTTGGCCAGCCGAGCGGCCACCTGCGCCCAAAGCAGCGTGGACAGCACACAAAGCGCCAAAATAGTCCAGTCCGGCACACCGCCAATGGCAAAGTGGCTGACCGCCCCGGTCAGCGCGGTAAAGGACATAATAAACACGCTGGTGCCCACGGCAGTTTTCAGCTCATAGCCCAGCACACTGGTGAGAATCAGCAGCATCATCATGCCGCCGCCAGCCCCAACAAAGCCGCAAATCAGGCCAATGCAAATGCCGCACAGCACCGCGTGCACCGCCCGGCGGCCGGGGCTTACCTCCCCCATGGCCTCCCTGGTTGTCATCACCGGCCGCACAATAAACTTAATGCCTAGCAACAGGGTCATGGAGGTGGAAAAGCCCCCCATCACAGTGCCGGAAATCAGGCTGGCAAGCCAGCTGCCCACCAGGGTAAAGGCGAGCACCGAGGCCATCATAATCAGCCCATTGCGAATATCCAGGTTTTTATTCTTCCCATAGGTGTAGGCGCTGGCGGCACTGGCCAAAACATCGCTGGCCAGTGCAATGCCCACCGCCTCATAGGCGGGCACCTGCAAAAAGGTGATGAGCATCGGGCTGATAACAGCGGCGGCGCTCATCCCGGCAAAACCGGTGCCCAGACCGGCGCCCAGACCTGCAACAAAACAGATAAAAAAGGTGTACATTGGCTACTCCGCTCCCTCTTGTGCTGCAATATTCTGCTTGATACGCTCCATCCGGCTGCCCATCTCAGCAAGCTCCTGCGCCGTAAAGCCCTGGAATGCCAGCTTCAAAAACTGGCGCTGGAATTCCTGCCCCTTGCTTACAACAGGGCCTGCCGCCTGGCATAACGCAAGGTGGATGTTTTTCCGGTTCCCAGCCTGGTAGGACTGCTCCAAAAGCCCCAGCTCCACCAGATGCTTCACCGATGCCGACACATGCGACTTGGTAAAGTTCCGGCAGCGGATAATATCGCTGGCTGTATCCATCTTTGGATTATTTGCCAGAAAAAGCAGGATATCCAGCTCCATCCGGTTGATGTTATGGGCCTCGCACAGTGGCATAAGCATACGGTCATACAGCCGCCGGCTTTGAATCAGCGTATCCCAAAAATCACTCATCATCTTTCCACTGCCTCCCGCTAATATAGTTCTAAATAGAACTATATTAGTATAGCACACTTTCGGCGCCTGTCAAGCCCGATACCTGTTGCATAGGCTCCAATAATCAGGCCAATATAAGTAAATATTATATAGAATAATACTAATAGTATTAAAGATAGGCATAAAAAGAGGGCTTGCAGAAGCAAACCCTCTCTTTTGTAGGCTTAGGACATCTTAAATTCGGTCCAAATATCGTTGTAAATTGCTGTGGCCTCGCCCACATCCTGTATAAACTCGGCGCTGTCCAGGGCACCCTCGGGCAGAATCAGGGCCTCCTCCTGGATATAGGGGGTGGCAGCAGAATTGCAGTTGATATACATGGTCTGCTCCGAGATATGGGCGGAACGCTCGCCATCCAGGATAAAGTTGATAAACTTGTGGGCATTCTCGGAATTGGGGGCAGCAGAGGGTACAAAGACAGAGTCAATGCCAAAGCCCATGCCCTCCTTGGGGAAGCACACCTTCAAATCCGGGTTTTCGTTGGTAGCCAGCACAGCCTGGGAGGTGAACATATAGCCCACCGAGGTTTCGCCGCTGATCATCAGGTTGTAGGGGGTGCTGTAATCAAAGGCGCGGATATTCTTCTTCAGGCCCATCAGCTTTTCCTTGGCCTGGCTGAGCACCTGCTCATCTGTTTCATTAAAGCTCTTATCCATGGTCTTCAGTGTAATGCCAATGATGTTTCGGGCATCGTCCATTACAACGATACTATCAGCCAGTTCCTCCCGCCACAGGTCCTCGTAACCGGTTACCTCAAAGTCAATCATGGTGGGGTTGTACACTATCATGGGAATACCGGCGGCATAGGGCACTGTGTACTCGTTGTTGACATCATAAAACTTGCCCTGGAACTCAGGGTTGATGTTGCCAAAGTTGGGGATCTGCTCCTTGTCCAGCTTGGCTACCAGCCCTTCCTTCACAGCAATATCAATGATGTAATCGCTGGCCAGGATAATATCGTAGTCGCCGCCCTGTACAGTCTGCAACTTCATCAACATCTCTTCGTTGGATTCAAAGGTGTTGTAGTTAATTTTAATCCCTGTTTCAGCAGTGAACTCATCCAGGATATCCTGGGGGAAGTAGTCCGCCCAGGTGAAGATGTTCAGCACTTCCTCTGTCCCCTGGCTCTCGTTGGGCTTATCGCTGCTGCATCCAGTCAAGGCAGTGGCCGCCATGGCACCGGTTAACAGCAGGGCAAGCAGTTTTTTAGTCCATTTCATTGTCATTCTCCTTTGTTGTCATGGTTCTATCTTCCGGCGGCAGACACCGCCATCTGCACATTATTGTTTGCCCCGCGCCCTGCCCGCCTTCAGCAGAGAGGAGAGGGCCACCAGCAGAAATACAGTTCCCAGCATAACGGTGCACAGGGCGTTGATTTCTGGTGTAACACCCATTTTCAGCATGGAATAAACCTGAAGCGGCAGGGTACTGGTTTCCGACCCGGTGGCAAAAAAGCTGATAACCACATCATCCATGCTCATGGCAAAGGCCAACAGTGTGCCGGACAGGATGGCCGGCAGGATGATGGGCGCCGTTATATCAAAAAATGCCCGGGTGGGGGAAGCCCCCAAGTCCAGCGCCGCCTCGCCAATGGAAGGGTCCATATTGGTTAGGGCTGCCTTTACATTGATGTAGATATAGGGCACACAGAAGGTAGTATGGGCCATAACCAGCGTTAGCATACCAAACGGCAGTTTAACCAGGGAGAAAAAGGCCAGGTAGGCCATGCCCAGAATAATCTCCGGCACCATAATGGGTACGATAGCCAGGTTTTCCAGCATCCCCTTGGTTTTAAAGTGCCGCTTGCTCATCCCCACGGCCCCCATGGTGCCCAGCACGCAGGCACTCAGGCTGCTGAGCACCGCCAGCTTCAGGCTGTTCCAAAAGGCCTCGATAATGGTACGGTTGCGGAACAGCTTAACATACCAGTCGGTAGTAAATCCCGCCCAGTGGAACAGCTTGGTATCGTTAAAGGAATAGGCCACAACCACCAGAATGGGCAGATACATCAGCACCAATATAATAGCAATATACAGCACGGCAAACGGGGAATTGCTCCTTGTTCCAATGCGTTTTTTCACAGCAACCCCTCCAGTTCCTTATCCCCGGCCATCCGCTTATACAGGGTAATAATCCCCAGGGTCATCAGCAGCATTGCCACGCTCAGCGCAGCGCCCATCGGCCAGTTCCGGGCCACCAGCAGCTCATTTTTAATCAGGTTGCCCAACAGCATGGTCTTGGCGCCCCCCAGCAGGTCGGAGATGAAAAACAGCCCCACTGACGGGATGAACACCAGCACACACCCTGCCATAATACCTGGCATGGTAAGGGGCACTGTCACCGACCAAAAGGCCCGCATCCTGGTGGCGCCCAGATCCCGGGCAGCCTCCACCAGCGACCAATCAATTTTTTCGCAGGAGTTGTAGATAGAAAGAATCATAAACGGAATGAGCGCATAGACCATGCCCACCATAACGGCCCCAAAGTTATAGAGCAATTTGAGCGGGGAATCAATTACACCCAGTGAAATGAGCAGCCCGTTAATTACCCCCTGGCTGCGCAGCAGAATCATCCAGCCATAGATACGCACCAGCGAATTGGTCCAGAACGGCACAATAATCAGCATCAGCACCAGGCTGCGCGCCCGTTTGGGCAGCCTGGAGGTGAAATAGGCAAACGGATACCCGATTGCCAGCGCGGCAATGGTGGTGATAACAGCCACATAAAGGCTCTGGCCAAACACCTTGAGATAGCTGGGGGTGAACAGCTTGCGATAGCTGTCCAATGTAAAGTTCAGATCCACCCCCCAGGTTTGCGCCTTGGTTAAAAAGCTCAGGCCGACAATATAAATCAGCGGGATAGCCACCAACAGCAAGGTCCAGATATACATGGGCACAGCAGCCAAGGGCACACCGCCCTTTTTCCGGCTATTCATCGGCATTCGCCCCGCTTTCCACCAGCACGGCCTTTTTGGGGTCCCAGTAGATATGCACCCGGGTGCCCACTGCCAGGCGCTCGTCGTCCTCGCCCAGGTCGGTTACCAAAAACTGCACACCGCCGTCCGCTACTATGGTGGTGCGCAGGGTGCCGCCAGTATAGCTGTACTCGCGTATGGTGCCGTCCAGCGCAAAGCCGCCGGTTTCGCTCAGGCTATAGCGCACCCGCTCAGGACGCACACACAGGGCACCGGTATTCCCCGGCCGGGCACTGCCGGAAGCCAGCACCTCCCCTTCTCCCAGGCGCAGGCGCAGCAGGCCGTTCTCCTCCGCCAGCACAGTGGCATCGGCAATGTTGCACTGGCCAATAAAGCCAGCGGCAAAGCGGCTGTTGGGCCGCTCGTAAATGCTGTCCGGGGTGCCCAGCTGCACAATCTCACCGGCATTCATAATGCCGATACGGTCGCTCATATTCATGGCTTCTTCCTGGTCATGGGTAATATAAATAAAGGTGATGCCCAGCTTCTTCTGCATCCCCTTTAGCTCCTGCTGCATCTGCCGGCGCAGCTGCAAATCCAGTGCACCCAGCGGCTCGTCCAGCAACAGCACATCGGGGCTGTTCACCAGCGCCCGGGCAATGGCCACCCGCTGCCGCTGCCCACCGGAAAGCTGATCCGGCATCCGCCGCTCAAAGCCCTGGAGCTGTACCAGCTCCAGCATCTCCTGCACCCGCTGTGCAATCTCCTGCTTGGGCAGCTTTTTCAGCCGCAGGCCATAGCCGATGTTCTGCTCCACATTCATGTGCGGGAACAGGGCATAGCTTTGGAATACGGTGTTTACACTGCGCCGGTTGGGCTCCAAGTTGGTAACATCCTGCCCTTCCAGCAGCACCCGGCCGCCATCCGGGCTTTCTAACCCGGCAATAATGCGCAAAGTGGTGGTTTTGCCGCAGCCGCTGGGCCCCAGCAGCGTGAGAAACTCCCCTCTGGCCACCTCCAAGCTAATGCTTTTCAGTGCTGTATTTTCACCAAAATGTTTGATAATATTTTCCAGTTTTAATATTGTTTCTGCCATAGGTTCGGCCTCCTGCGCCGTCGATGTTGTTTTAAAAACCTGCCGTCAATCCTCTTCCCATTCAGCGGCGGCGGCATCCTCCAAAAAGCACTTGACCATTGCCCCCCGCTCCGGGTTGATACTGTAAAACATCCAGGTTCCTTCCCTCCGGGCCGTTACCAAACCACAGTCGGTTAAAATTTTGATGTGATAGGACAGTGTGGGCTGCGTAATGTCAAAATACTTCAGCAGGCTGCCTGCGCACATCTCCTCCCGGCAGAGGCGCCGCACAATGCGGATTCGTGTTTCATCCGCCAGTGCCTTAAAGACCGAAACATAGTCGGAATAGGTAAACTTCATCCTGCACCCCTAAATATTGATTTTATTCTATATAGATTATATTAAATATGGTTACTGGTGTCAATGGTATCGCCCTATAAAAATACTAATTTAGTCTGTTTTTACAATTTTACGCCCCTTGCAGGAGAAAAACTGTAAAACAAATTTGCCAAAGCACCGAAAACCGGTTGACAGAGCCGAATGTTTCTCATATTACAGTGCCCAAGAAATAACACAAGTGTGAAAACACGCATGTAAAAATATATGGAGGTAAGGAATGAACACAACCTATCAGGATTTTATCTGGGAGAACCCCAATTGCTCCAAGTATGCAGAGGACCCCACTGCCCAGGCCATCTTTGAGCTGCTCTCCCAGGAGGAGGCCATTGAAGCAATGAAAAGGGAGGCCGACCAGGATAAACCCGCCCTGAGCCCCTGCGCCCTGCAAATTGAGGCCTATATCGAATCCTTGACTGAACCCAGCTTTGACATCAAAAACGACTTTGAACGCACTGTAGTGGGCCGCATGATAAAGGCCATACTGGAGCCGTTCGGCTACCGGATTACCAAGCAGAAGGGCCTCTCCAAGCGCTGGAAGGGAAAGTATTTTTCCTCGGCCTCCTGCTACGCATTATCTGCACCGGGGGAAGCCACCCTGCGTATTGTTAAGCACATTGAAGAACTGTAGAAAAAAAGCCCCATTCCAAACAGGAATGGGGCTTTTTCTAAAACAGATTATCGACAGCCGCCGGTAATGGAGAGGATATCCTCCCGGTGATTTTGCAGATACTCCAGCAACAGGGCAATTTCGCAATCATCCAGGCCGAACAGCTGGGCCAGGCTCCACTGGGCCAGCACATCGGCCATGCAGCAGCCCACGCTTTTCCGGCAGCAGCTGCGGTCGGTAATCCAGATGCACAGGCTATCCGCCTCGATGCTTCGTCCACCCTGCTGGCAGCGAAAGCCCACCTGCACCGGATTTTCCCCAGGGAGCTGGTCCACCCGGGCCTGAAAACGGATAATACAGCTTTCGCCGGCAGCCAGGCCCGGCAGCCGGATTGCACCGGGGCAATCCGCCTTAGCGCTCTCACAATCACAGCTGACACTGCCGGGAACCGGCCGCAACCCAGCGGGAAGGGTGAAAGCAAGCCAAAGTTCTCCAGCGTCAGCCTGGGATGTATTTTTCACCACACCGGATAGGGTTAGCTCCTCCCCCATGCCCACCAGCATCCGGTCGGCGCTGCAAAGTAGTGCCAGCTCGGCTGGCTTTGCAGCGGCCAGGGCCTCCTTCTGCATTTGTTCTATCATATCATCCAAGAGCACCCGCAGCTCCCAAAGGGCCTCGATACTGCAGGGATATTTCTGTCTTTCCATAAAAATATACTGCACCTGCCTTTGCTATAAGGTCTGTGGAAGATAAAAAGCTTCCGACGGTACAGTATATGGTAAAACACTATGTTCGGTGACAAAGCTCCCGCACCTGCACCTGGGCTGCCAGCTGCTCCACCAGCTCCCCGTTGGGGGCTTTGGTGCCATAGTAGGTGCAGGCAGCGCTCCCGGCTGCTACGGCATGGCACAGGGCGTCCTGCAACTGCATCCCCTGGCTGAGGCAGCCAGTAAACCGGGCAAGCATACTATCCCCGGCGCCCACGGTGCTCTTCACCTCCACCGCCGGAGCGGCAGCGGTGAGGCAGGTGTTGGCATCCAGGTAAATAGCCCCATCGGCATCCAGGCTGATAAGCAGGCTCTGCACACCAGCCCCAAGCAGGCAGTGGCCGGCAGCAATGC
The DNA here is from genome assembly GCA_948473085.1 of uncultured Clostridia bacterium. GTDB lineage: Bacteria > Bacillota > Clostridia > Oscillospirales > Ruminococcaceae > Avimicrobium. The sequence continues at coordinate 60,360 of CAOKWH010000006.1, read as the reverse complement.
CCTGCTCAACACTTGTAACCTCCAAACCGGTCAGGGCAGCCAGCTCATAGCGGTTGGGTTTCATCAGTATCGGGGCAATGTGTTCCAAGTCCTCCAGTGTAATCGAAGCTGTATCCAATATTACCCATGCCCCCAGGCCCCGGATAAATTCGCAGATACTGGCCAGATCCTCGGACAAAATCCCTTCCGGCAGCTTTCCGCCCACAAACACCAAATCGCCAGGAAACAACACAGCCGAAAGAATCCGCTGCAGCTGGGGCAGGGTGCCAGGGTCGGCTGAAAAGCCCCGGCGCATAATGCGAAACTGCCCGGCGGGCGTCTCCAGCGAAAGGTTTTCCCGAATGCGCCCCTCGGCAAACAGCGGGATATACTGCACCCCTATCCTCTTTAGCTTTTTCAGATAACTCTCGGCGTTTTCCCGGCCCACCAGTGCAATGCAGGGGCAGGAAATGCCCATCTCGCCCAGGGCGGCGGACACATTGGCGCCTTTGCCTCCGGCTTCGCTGTGTTCATTGGTGGCAATCAGTTCCTGCACCGGTTCAAAATGGTCGACATAGATGGTCGTGTCGATGGCAGGATACAGGGAAAGGGAGTACATGTTTATATCGATGTACAGATTGCGCATCTTTTGTCAGCTCCTTTCTGTAAAACAAAAAGCCCCTGTCAATACGGACAGTATCGGCAGGAGCTTTGATTTATCTCTTTGTATTGAAGATGTTCAGTATCTGGAAAAAGTCCTCATCGTCCTCGTCATCTTCAGCGGAGGTTTCGCCCTCTGCAGCCGTATCCTCTGCATCTACGGCAACCTTCGGGGAAGGCTCGCTTTTAAACCGGTAGTTGGGCAAATCAAAATCCTCCGGGCCACGGTCAAACCCGGTGGCAATAACGGTAATGCGAATCTCATCGTTCAGGCTTTCCTCGCAGGATACACCCCAGATAATGTTCGCTTCCGGGTGGGCGGCGTCGTGCACAATGCTGGAAGCCAAATCCACCTCGTCCATGCTCATATCCAGCGGGCCGGTGATATTGATAATAACACCCCGGGCGCCGTCAATGGAGGTTTCCAGCAGCGGGGAGGAAATTGCCATCTTAGCCGCCAGTTCGGCCTTATCCTTGCCGGTGGCAGTGCCGGTGCCCATGTGGGCCAGGCCGGCCCCCTTCATAATAGATACAACATCGGCAAAGTCCAGGTTGATAACCCCGGGGATATTGATAATGTCAGAAATGCTCTGCACACCGTTTTTCAGCACCAAATCGGCCTGGGAAAAGGCGTTAATCAGCGTAATCTTCTCCTCGGTAATCAGCTTCAGGCGCTCATTGGGAATGACCAAAAGGGCATCTACATGCTCCTGCAGGGCGGCAATGCCCAGTTCTGCCTGGCTCATTCTGCGGGCGCCTTCAAACAAAAAGGGCTTGGTTACAATACCCACTGTCAGTACACCCATCTCATGGGCAACCTCGGCCACAACAGGGGCTGCCCCGGTGCCGGTGCCACCACCCATGCCGGCAGTAATAAACACCATGTCGGTGCCCTTTAAGGCTGCGGCAATTTCGTCCCGGTTCTCCTCCGCCGCGCGCTGGCCTCTTTCCGGAATGCCGCCTGCGCCCTGGCCGCGGGTCAGTTTTACGCCAATATGGATTTTCTGGTCGGCAAGGGAGCGCTTCAGCGCCTGGTTATCGGTGTTGATAGCGATAAAATCGGCGCTCTTAACACCCTCGCTAATCATGCGGTTCACAGCGTTTCCGCCGCCGCCGCCGACACCCACGACCTTGATATTTGTTTCCCGTTCAAAATCATTGTTGTCGATGTTAAAGTTCATCTGCATAGCGCTCGTTTCCCCTTTTGTACTTCTTGTATATTTTAAGGCCTGTTGCCACCTGGTAAAATCATTTAAAAAATCTGCCCGTTCCTTAGGCATAGCGATACTATATCAAATACAGTTTAGCAGAAAAAACCGATTTACGCAACCACTTTGAACACCATATACGGCAAATCCCCCATAAAAATTAGAGGTTCCGCCACAATCCCCTGCTAAGGAACATCATACTGCCCAAATGGTGCAAAATCTGCCGAAGCGGCGGTCAACTGTCCGCCGGCTCCCCATCTTCCAGCGCGGTGTCCTCCTTGCCGGATTCCACACTGTCGGTTGGTTCTGTATCCGGCTCCTCCGATGGCAATTCTTCGCCGTGATAGCCCGGCTCGTGGATTTCTGCCGGCAGAAAGCTGATTCTTTTAGCCATTGTTACATCCATTATCCCCTCAAAGTCGGAACGGACATTGTTGTCCAACGCATACTTTGCAAAATCCAGCTTATCCACCAGTTCGGTTTCGCTGCCCAGTTCAATGCGCACCCGGTCATCATAGATGATATACATATTCAGCCTATCCGAAAGGTCGATGCGGGATACATTCTCAAACCCGGTGGTATAGATGGCCTCCACCAGGTAACGGAGCATCCCCAGTGATTCATCATTTTCTCCCGGAATATTCTGGCACAGCTGTGGGTTTTCTATCTGCACCCCGTTTACAACCAGCGTTCCGGCTTTGGGGGAACCGGCAGCAATCTCCAAAATCCGGCCCTTGTCACTGACCAAAATATAAGTGCCGTCCTCCTGCATAAATGCTCCCAGTTCCACCGCCTCGGTGATGTGCAGTGTCACCTTGGAAGGCAGGGAGCGCTGAACACGCACCGCCTCCACATAGGGGTAGGTATCGGTGAGCGCCTTGGCCACAAGCCCAACACTTATGCTGAACAGGTTAACACCCACCTCAAAGCCGGCAGCTCCAAAAAAGGCCCCGGGCTGATATTTGGTGCTGCCCTTTACCTCAATGGTTTCCACCTTAAAAAAGACAGTAAGGGAGAGAATCAGGCTGATAGCCACTGCCAACACAGCGAACATTACATAGTAGAGGATGTTGCGTCCCCTACGCCGGCGCTTCTTCCGGACCAGTTTTTTGGGCGGCATCGGCTGCGGCCTGGTCGGTTTGGGCCGGGCTGTCTTGTATGTAGTTTTGCTCGGCGTGCGTTTCTTCTTCCTTTTCATCTCTGCTCCTTGTAATATTGGCCCCCAAACTGCGCAGGCTTTGATCCAGGTGTTCATATCCCCGTTCGATATGGCGTATCTCGGCCACTCGGCTCTGGCCCTGGGCGGCCAGAGCTGCAATACACAAGGCGGCTCCGCCCCGCAGATCGGTACAGACCACCGAAGCACTGTGCAGTTGTTCCGCCCCGGTAATAATGGCCACCCGGCCCTCGGTGCGGATATTTGCCCCCATCCGCCGCAGTTCATCAGCATGGCGGAAGCGGTTTTCAAAGATAGTTTCGGTAAACACTGTGGTCCCCTTTGCCAGTGTGGCCACTGCCATTAAAGGGGCCTGGACATCGGTGGGGAAACCCGGGTAGGGCATGGTGCGCACCCAGCCAAAGCTGTGCAGCTGCCCCTGGGAGCGAAGGCCCACCGCATCTCCATACCGCTGTATCCGGCAGCCGGCCTGCTCCAAACAGGGCAGCACCGCCTGCAAATGGCCCGGCACACAGTCCCGCACCACAATATTGCCGCCTGCCGCCGCTGCACAACATAAGTAGGTAGCCGCCGCTATACGGTCGGGCATTACCCGATGGGTAACACTGTGCAGCTGCTCCACCCCGTCAATTACCATACTTCCGGCGGAATTGGTATAGATACGCGCCCCAGCCCCCCGCAAAAAGGCGGCCAGGTCGTCAATCTCCGGTTCCTTTGCGGCGCCATGCAGGATGGTTCGGCCCAGTGCCGTACTGGCGGCAATCATCACATTCTGGGTGGCACCAACAGAGGGCAGCGCCAGAAAAATTTCCGCCCCATGCAGCCTCCCCTGCGGCACTGTACAGTCCAGGCAGCCGTGATCCTCCTGGATAACCGTCCCCATCTTTTCCAGGGCAGCCAGGTGCAGGTCTATGGGCCGGGGCCCCAGCTCACACCCACCGGGGAAGGAGACCCGTGCCCGGCCAAAGCGGGCCAGAATTGCCCCCAAAAAGATGATGGAGGAACGCATCTCCCGCATAAAACGCTCCGGCACCTCCCACTGCTGGGCAGAGGAGGTGTCCACTGTTACACCCTCCTGCTCTCTGGTAACCCTGCACCCCAACGCCCTGAGGATGTCCATAGCGGCGGCAGTATCGGTCAGGGACGGGCAGGCTAAAATGTGGCTCTCCGGCGGCAGCAGTGCAGCCGCCAACACCGGCAATGCGGCATTTTTTGCTCCATGAACGGCAATTTCCCCTTGGAGGGGAACGCCACCCTCGATAATGTATACTGACATATAGTATGCTTCACCCTCTCGTTCCATGGTTTGGTTCGGATTGTTTTTCCTTCCATCCTATGCCTTTTATAGTAAAAGGGTGAATTTTTTCAACCTCCAGGTAAAAATAAGCAGACCTGGATGGTTTTATGCCTCTTTTTTTAGAAGTTCCATAATCTCCTGATAGATGCGTTCATTTGCGTCAATCAGCGCCAATTGGGCGGCATTCTGGCCCAACCGGGCCAGCTGCTGCGGATGGTTCAGCAATGTTTCAATAGCGGCAATCAGCCGATCCCCTGTCAGCTCCTTCTCCTCAATGACCACAGCGGCATCGTGGTTTTGCAGCACTACGGCATTGCGGTACTGATGGTTTTCCGCCACATTGGGGGAGGGGATTAGGATGGAGGCCCGTCCTGCGGCTTCCAATTCGGTTAATGTCATAGCGCCGGCCCGGCAGATAACCAGGTCGGCTGCCGCCAAACAATCGGCCATATCCCGAATATACTCCCGGATGTCCATGTGGGCATCCCCGTTTATCTCTGCGCCCAGCTCGGCCAAACAATCAGGGAACAGCTGCACGCCATAGGAACCGGTGGCATGGATGTGATGAGTGCGGCCGGTGGGGGCAAAATGGGCCACAACCTGGGCCATCGCCCGGTTGATACGCTCCGCCCCCAGGCTGCCGCCGAAGGAGAGGATGCACACCCGTTCCCCTACACCCAGCTTTTTCCGGGCGGCATCCCGGTCGGCAAACAGGATTTCTTCCCGCACCGGGCTGCCGGTAACCACCGGGGGGTTCCTACATTCCAGATAGTCGGCGGCCTCCGGCACAGCCAACAGCACCTTATCCGCTGTTTTGGCCACCAGCCGGGTGGTTACGCCCGGATAAGCGTTGGATTCATGGGCAACCGTTTTAACGCCCATTTTACTCGCCAGGCGCAGCACCGGGCCGCTGACATAGCCGCCGGTGCCCACCACGGCATCCGGGGAAAAGCGCTCCAGTACATGACGTATTTTCCCCCAGCAGGTAGTCAGCAGCAGCAGCGAAGAGAAGTTGTACCAGACATTGTGCCAAGTGAGCCGGCGCTGAATCCCCTTTATCTCCACTGGAGCAAAGTCAAACCCGGCTTCCCGCACCAGGCGGGCTTCCATCCCCTTGGGGCTGCCAATAAACAGGATCCCGGCATCGGGGTGCCGCTTTTTTATGTAGTTGGCGGTGGCAATGGCCGGGTTGATGTGCCCCGCCGTGCCGCCGCACGCAAAGAGTATTTTCATATTCATTCACTCCCCGGCTTGGTTTGCCGCGATATATTCAGCAGTACCCCCACCTGTCCCAGCAGCATCATCAGCGAAGTTCCCCCGTAAGAGAAAAATGGCAGGCCAATGCCGGTGTTGGGGACCGTGTTGGTAGCTACAGCAATATTTAAAATAACCTGAAGGGCAATTTGGGTCGTAAGGCCAAATGCAATGTAGGAGCCAAAACGGTCTTTGGCCTGCATGCCGATAACAAACCCCCGCCATACCAACAGAGCAAACAGCATTAAAATGAGTGTAGCGCCAAAAAAGCCCAATTCCTCGCAGACAATGGCAAAGATAAAGTCGTTCTGCGGCTCGGGCAGGAACAGATACTTCTGCCGGGAGTTACCAAACCCTGTGCCCATCAGCCCACCGGAGCCGATGGAATAGAGGGACTGGATGGTCTGCCAGCCATCCCCCCGGGCATCCAAAAATGGATCCAGCCAGCTGGAAACCCGCCCCATCAAGCGGTCCCACTTGCCCATGATAAAAATAAGCAGCAGCAGGGACGGCACCCCTGCAAAGGCACCTGCCACCAAAAGCTTCAGGTTCATGCCGCCAATAATAAGCATGATTACTGCCAGCACTGCAATAATAACGGTGGCCGAAAGGTGCGGCTCCGGAATCAGCAGCAACATAATAGCCCCCATTGCCGCAAAATAGGGGATTAGCCCCGAAATGCTCCGGGTTGATTTAGGATTGATGGACATCCAGTGGGCAAAAAGCACCACCAAAGAAAACTTGGCAATCTCCGACGGCTGAAAGCTGATACTATAGTTCCCCGACCCAATAAAAATCCAGCGGTGGGCATCGTTGAGCGCCGGCATAAAAAAGACAACCACCAGCAAAACCAACGAAATGCCCATCATCAAATAAACCAGCCGGTGAAAAATGTGATAGTCAATGACTTTGGAAATAAACAGCATGGCTGCCACACCGGCTACAGCAAAAATCATCTGGTTTTTGATATAGCGGAAGCTGTCACCCAGCAGATAGTAGGCGTTGGCATAACTTGCCGAAAACAGCATAACAAGCCCAATAACCAGCAGCAGCATGGTAAGCAGGAAAAAAACCATATCCATCTGCCCCGACATAGGCTTAATCAGTTTTCTTTTTAGTGAGTTGGTCACATTAGCCAAAGCATCAACCTCCAAACATCAGTTATATCATGCGTACCGCCATCAGAGCCAATACAGCCCCCGCTACTGTAATAAGGGAAAAGGTTAGGTCAATGCGCACCTCCGACCATCCGCTCATCTCGAAATGGTGGTGAATGGGGCTCATTTTAAAGATGCGCTTTCCCGTTGTTTTAAACGAAATAACCTGCAATATAACAGAAAGGGATTCTGTAATATAGATAATGCCCAAAAATGCCAGAATCAGCGGCATACCCATGCCAAAGGCGAGGCCGGTAACCATCCCCCCCAGGAACATGGAACCGGTATCCCCCATGAACACTTTAGCAGGGTAGAAATTCCAGATTAAAAAGCCCAGGCAGGCCGCTGCCAAAGCTGTGGCCAGCACATTGATGCCGCCAAAGCCCAGCACGGCGGAAAGGAGCATAAAGCCCAGCGCCGCCACACAGGTAACTGAACCGCAAAGGCCATCTATCCCATCGGTCAGGTTTACCGAGTTGGTGACATATACAATACCCAGCAAACAAAGCGGGAAATACAGCAGCCCCAGATCCAGCTGCCCCAAAAAGGGGATAATCAGCACAGTGGAGGTGTCTCCGGCTGTGTAGAGGATAAGCAGATAAAGCCCAGCTGCCAAAAACTGCATAATCAGCTTTTGTATGGCTGTCAGGCCCAGGTTGCGTTTCTTCACTACCTTAATATAGTCGTCTACAAAGCCAATTATACCATAAGAGAGCGCAAGAAGCAGCGTGCCCCAGTATCTGGCCCGCTCCACAGCGGTGCCCCGCCAGTTGACAGAGGTTGTATCGACAAGCAGCATGATATATCCCACCGTTGCCGCCGCCAAAATGGCAGTGATGAACATAATGCCCCCCATCGTGGGGGTGCCCTGCTTATTTTTATGCCAGCTGGGGCCAATATCCAAAATGGTCTGCCCAAAGTGCAGCTTTTGCAGATAGGGAATTAAAAAGCGCCCCCCCACTGCCGATACCACAAAACCAATTGCGGCTGCCGCCAATGTTGCTGTTGTACTCATAAGTTGTTTATCTCCAGTTCTCTGTATTAGTCCTTGTTCTTCTGCCCAGGCATTATTCGGGAAACGCTGCTTGCAGCACTTCCTCCAGCCGCATGGAACGGCTCCCCTTAAACCAGACAATATCCCCGGCATCTACCCGGCTTTTCAGTGCCTGGATCAGCTCTTCTTTACTGGCATACACCACTGCATCGGCCAGGCCAGCCTCCTGCGCCCCCTGGGCATAGTACCGGGAAAGCGGGCCGTAGAGCAGCAGCGCATCCGCCACACCGGCCGCCCGGCGCCCCACCTCCAGGTGGGCGGCAACCTCATCCGGGCCAAGCTCCAGCATATCAGCAAAGACACAGAATTTGCTGCCGCTGCATGCCATTCCTTCCAGTACCTCCAGGGCGGCGTGCATGGAATCCGGCGCGGCATTGTAGCAATCCTCCACCACGGCTATTCCGTTCCATTGGCGCAGCCGCTGGCGCATGCCGGAAGGTACATATTCGGCCAGCGCCTCCAGGATTTTTTCGGGTGCAAGGCCAATGCACTGCCCCACCAAAAATGCGGCCAGGGCGTTTAACACATTATGCCGGCCCACTGCCGGGATACAGGCGGCAAAGCGCCCCTGGGCCGTGACAATCTCAAACCGGGTGGAAAACCCCTCCTGCACCATATTTTCTGCCCAGGCATCCAGGCCGGGGGCTTCCATTCCATAGCGCAGCAGCTTTAAGCGGGGCTCCTTTACTGTGGCCAGCAGGTCGTTGTCGCCGCAGAGAATCAGCGGGCTGCCATCGGCCATTCCCTCGGCCATCTCCAGCTTGGCTGCCAGAATATTTTCCCGGCTGCCCAGCCGTTCCAGGTGGGAAATGCCAATATTGGTAATCACCCCAATATCCGGGCGCGCCACTGCTGTCAACCGGCTGATATCCCCCTTGGCATCCATTCCCATCTCCAACACGGCGGCCTCATAGCTGCCATCCAGCTGAAATATGGTGCCAGGCAGGCCAAATTCGTTGTTCCGGTTTCCCTGAGATTTCAGCGTTTTATACTTTTTAGCCACCACGCCGGCTATAAAATCCTTGGTTGTGGTTTTGCCCACACTGCCGGTTACCCCCACCACAAGCGGGCTAAACCGGTCCCGGTAGACCATTGCCAGTGTAAGCGGCACATAAAAGGTGCTCTGTACCAGCAGCAGCCGGGCTTCCTCCTCCGGGCTAAGGCCGGGAACCGGGTGCTCCACCGCCGCCAGTGCGGCGCCGGAGCGGAGCGCAGTTGCCACATATTGATGGCCGTCGGTGCGTTCCCCCGCCAGCGCAACAAATAAACTGTGGCCGGTCAGGCTGCGGGAATCGGTGGTGATATCATCCACCCACACCTCCGGGCCATCATACTCTATTTGCAGCGCCTTTGCTATTTCATATACCGAAATTTTTTCCATCTCTTGTTCTCCCCTTGACCCGTTTGCTAAATTCCCCGCTGCCCGGCAATACGCCGGGCAATTTCCGGCACTATTTTGCTCTCATCAAAATAGATTGCGCCGGAGGACAGCACCTGGTAATCCTCATGCCCCTTGCCCAGTAACAGCAAAATATCCCCCTGCTGGCAGGTTTTTAGCGCATACTCGATGGCTTCGTACCGGTCTAAAAAGATCTTATACGGCTTGCCGCCGGCCAACAGGCCCGGCAGGGCGTCGTCTATAATCTTCTGCTCGTCCTCCTCCCGGGGGTTGTCCGAGGTGAGGATGGCCAGGTCGGCATACCTGGCTACTGCCGCCGCCATATTGGCCCGCTTGGAACCATCCCGGCAGCCCGGGCAGCCAAACAGCGCCACGATGCGCCCCCGGGCAAATTCCCGGACAGTGGAGAGGCATTTTTCTATCCCATCCGGCGTGTGTGCATAGTCCCGGATAATGGTAAAATCCAACTCGGTGGGGATGCGCTCAAACCGGCCGGGCACACCGGCCACATTGGCCACCGCTTCCACCACCCGGTGCAGGTCGGCGCCAGCGGCCACTACTGCCGCCACCGCCCCCAGCGCGTTGTGGATGGAAAAATCCCCCGGAGTGGGGATACTGACCTTTTGCAGCTCTCCATCGTGCATAAGTACAAAATTGCTGCCGTCCGCCCGGCTGTGGATGTTCCGGGCCACATAGTCGGCGGAGTCCTGCTGTGTGGCAAAGCGCACCACCGGGCAACCCGCCTCCTGGGCAATGCGCTGACCGTATGGGTCATCCACATTGACAACCGCAGTGCCGCACCGGCTAAATAGCTTGCACTTTTCGGCAAAATATTCTTCCATCGTGTGGTGATAATCCAGATGGTCCTGGGTCAGGTTGGTGAAGAGCGCCACATCAAAGTACAGCCCATCCACCCGGTGCTGGGCCAGCGCATGGGAGGAAACCTCCATTACCACATACTCGCAGCCATCGGCAGCCATCTTGGCCAACAGCGACTGGAGCTGATAGGGGTCCGGTGTGGTAAACTTGGAGGGCAGCACCAGCGGGCCAATCTGGTTTTGCACAGTGCCAATCAGCCCAGTGTGATGCCCCAGAACGGTGAGCAGATGCCGGATGAGGAAGGTGCTGGTAGTCTTTCCGTTGGTACCGGTGACGCCAATCAGCTTCATTTTCTGGGCAGGGCGCCCGAAAAAATTGGCACACATCAGCGGATAGGCCGCCTGTGTATCCTCCACCACAATCTGCCGGGGCAGCCCCAAATCCTGGCTGGTTACAACGGCGGCGGCCCCCAGTTCCAATGCTTTGGAGGCAAAGCTGTGGCCATCAAACCGCTGGCCCCGCTGGCAGACAAAAACCCACCCTTTTTCCAGCTGCCGGGAATCGGCAGTAAGCCCTTCAATGCACACATCCGGCACTTCCCCGGTGTATTCTATTCCATTCAGTAATTCCTTGAGCTGCATTTGTGTATGTATCCTCCCTGCGCCGGGTATTCAGTCGATATTATTATTGCCCAAATACCGCCTTTTGACAAGGCGGTAGCGGCAAAATTTACAGTTTTTAAAAATTATTCCGGCAAAGCCATACCCTGCACGCCAAAGGTGACGGTGATAACCGTACCAATTTCGGCAGTGGTACCTGCCTCCACCGACTGGCTGATGGCTACACACCCCTCATGCTGGATGCTCTCCCCCTCCATGCGGATATTAAAGCCGGCATTCAGTATCAGTTTGTTGGTTTCGTTGCCCGACCGGCCTATTACATAGGGAACCACGGCTGTCTGGGCACCCTCCGCCTCCGAGTCGGTGTACAGCACCACCGTGCCGCCGCCGGGAATGGGCATAGCCGCCCCGGGGGTTTGGTTCACCACTTGGGTGCCACTGCCCACCACCCGATACTGTAAGCCCGCCTGCATCAGCGTGGTTTGCGCCTCCTGCAGGCCGCTGTTGATCAGATAGGGGGTTGCAATATCGGCAGTGGAAAGCTGTTCCTCGGTATAGCTGGGCTCATAACCCAGATAGGGCAGGATATCGGCAAAGATATTGCCCACCACCGGCGCGGCAATAACCGAGCCGTATTGGTTGTTCTTCTGGGGTTCATCCAGCATAACCAGAATGGCAATTTCCGGGTCATCCGCCGGGGCATAGCCATAGAAGGAGAGGATGGTGTCATCCCCTTCCTGGTCCAGCTTCTGGGAAGTACCAGTCTTGCCGCCGATGCGGTAACCGGGCACTGCGGCACGGATACCCGACCCGCCAGTTTCGGACACTACCTTTTCAGCCAGAGAGGCCACTGTGGCCGAGGTTTCGGCAGAAATCACCTGCCGGATAACAGTGGGTTCGGTGTTGGACACTACATTCCCTTCACTGTCCAGCACCTGGCGGACAATATAAGGCTGCATAAGATAGCCGCCGTTGACCGTCGCATTTACCCCCACCATCAGCTGTAGAGCAGTGACCTTAAAGGTCTGCCCAAACGACGCCGAAGAAAGAGAGGCCTTGTTTTCGTTTAACATGGTGGCCTTATCGTGCATAATGCTGGTGGCCTCGCCCGGCAGATCCACGCCGGTTTTGCCATACAGGCCAAATTTGTCCAGATAGTCGATGAATCGGGTGGCGCCCAGCGCATGGCCGGTCATAATAAAGGCGGGGTTACAGGAGCCTTTAATGGCGCCGCCAAAATTCAGCGCCCCATGCCCGCCGTTTTTCCAGCAGGAGATGCGGTTGCCCGCAACCTCATAAAATCCGGCGCAATAAAACTGGGTGTTGGGGGTTACGGCGCCTGTTTCCAGCGCCGCCGCCGCTGTAATCAGCTTGAATACCGAACCTGGTTCGTACGGGTCAGAGATGGCCTTGTTGCGCCACTGGGTGTTCTGGGCTTCCTCCAAGGCGACCAGATAGGCCTCCTTCTCCTGGTCGGTATTGGCCTCCTCCCGCATTTGTTCCAGCTGTTCTCTTGTCTTATCGTCATAGATATAGCTGTAATTGTTCGGGTTAAAATCCGGCTTGGTGGACATGCCCAAAATCTCACCAGTTTTAACATTCATTACAATACCCACGGCGCGCTGCTGCACATCGTGCTCCAGCACGGCGTTTTCCAGGTGCTTTTCCAGGTAGTGCTGCACCGTTTCGTCAATGGTGAGCACCAGGCTCTGCCCATCTTCGGCATCAAACACCTGCTGCTCGCTAAAGGGCATGGCTGTACCTTTGGCATTGCGCACCGACGCAACAATGCCATCGGTGCCGGAGAGCGTTTTGTCATAATAAGCCTCTAAGCCGTAGGCCCCCTGGCCATCATAGTTGGTAAAGCCCAGTACAGTGGAAGCCAAATTGTCATAGGGGTAATAGCGCATAACATCTTCCGAAAGATAGATGCCCTTTATCTTGTTTTCCAGGATAAACTCGTTCACCAGGTCGGCTGTGGCGTTATCCACCTTGCGCTTGATGGTTTCGTTGTAGCGGTCCACCTTCAGTGTTTTATCATACACCATATCGTAGTCCACATCCAGGATTTCCGACAGGCCGCTGGCCACCAGTTCCCGCTGCTCCGCCTTCATCTCCGCCGGGGAGATAAACACCGTCCAAACTGTAACGCTCTTAGCCAGTGTTTTCATATTGGTATCGTAGATATTCCCCCGTTTGGCGGTAATGGAGGTGGAATAAAGCTGCTGGCTGGTGGCCCGTTCCTTCCACATATCCGCCTGCACCACCTGCAGGAAGAACAGACGCACCACAAGCACGCCGAACGCTATCCCAAAAAGGCCGGTAATCAGCCGGACACGCTTGCCAAGCAATGTATCGCCTTTCAACCACATGCTCAAGCCTCCTGACAAAAAAGTGTAAATTGCGCGGTTTTTCGATAAAAGAAAGTAAGAGTTAAGATACAGCGGCTCTTAACTCTCAATCAACTTAATTCTTATTAAAGCTAATTCTCAGATATTCCAAAGCGGAACCTATTGTATCAATAACCCCTTCGAGGATGCCGCCCTCGGCAGGTGTACTTTCGGTTTTTACAATCATATCGCCGCCACAGCGGTTTACATAGGTAATCTGGTATGGTTCCATCTCCGAAAGGCCCAGCTCATTCCTGGCAATGTTTTCTACATTACGCAGCGACATTTTGCTTTCAATGGAGGTGAGCAGGCGCTCGTTTTCGCTCAGCAGCAGCTCGTGCCTGGCCTGGGCGCTGGCAATCTGGTCGCTCAGCTCGGTAAGGGTGGCGTTGCTGTACAGCATCATACACAGCGATACGGTCAGCAGCACAATCATGCTGGCGGCTTTGGCTATCGCCTTGGGCCGGGCAATCTCCGCCGCGCTGTGCCGTGCTACAATCCTCAGCTGTGCCTGCTCCTCCTTGCGGCTGGGTTTCGGCTCATATATTGAAAGATCATAGGCTGCACTCTGCATATCCATCCACTCCTTTTCTTTCAACGAATCAGGCAGCTCTCTGCCTGTATGCTCTATATCTTTTCACACACCCGCAGCTTGGCGCTGTGGCTGCGGCTGTTTTCGGCCAGCTCCTGCTGGCTGGGCAGGATAGGCTTGCGGCTGATAAGCCTTGCCACCGGCTGCCGGCCGCACACACAAACCGGGAAATCCGGCGGGCAAACACAGCCCCTGGCCATATCGGCAAACTTCTGCTTTACCATCCGGTCCTCCAGCGAATGGAAGGTGATGATGGCGAAGCGCCCGCCTGGCGCCAGGTAGTGAAACGCCCGGTCCAGGCAAAGGGATAGATGATCCAGCTCGCTGTTTACAGCAATGCGGATGGCCTGGAAGGTTCGTTTGGCAGGGTGCCCACCCTCCCGCCGGGCTGGCGCCGGAATGGACCCCTTGATGATATCCACCAGCTGGAAGGTTGTTTCAATCGGGGCGCCCTGCCGGTGCTTTTCTATATTGCGGGCTATTTTATAGGCAAACTTTTCTTCCCCATACTCCCGCAAAATCCGGGTAAGTTCCTCTACGCTGTATGTATTAACCAAATCCCTGGCCGACGGGCCGCTCTGGCTCATACGCATATCCAGCGGGGCATCCACATTGTAGGAGAAACCGCGTTCACCGCGGTCCAGCTGATGGGAGGAAACCCCCAGATCCAGCAAAATGCCATCCACCTGCGCAATGCCCAACCGGTCAAGCACAGCATCCAGGTCGGCGTAGTCGCTCTGGACCACCTGGGCCATGGCATAGGGAGCCAAACGCTCTGTAGCGGCAGCTATGGCGTCCGGGTCCTTGTCCACTGCAATCAGCCGCCCGGCGGTCAGGCGCTTTGCAATCTCCACCGAATGCCCCGCCCCGCCGGCAGTGCCGTCCACATAGATGCCATCCGGGCGGATATTCAGGGCATCGATACACTCCGAAAGAAGCACCGATTTATGACTAAATTCCATGATTTCCCCCATCCGTTAAAAACCCAGTTCATCCATTGCTGCGGCTACATCCTCCGCCGTTACTTCACTGCAAAGGGCGTTGTACTTTTCGCTGTTCCAAATTTCGGCCCGAACCGATGCGCCCACCACGGTGACATCGCTCTCCAGTTCGGCAAACTGCCGCAGGTTGGCCGGGATAAGCACCCGCCCCTGCTTGTCCGCCTCCACCTCCACAGCACCGGCAAAGAAAAAACGCTGTAAGTTGCGGGAGCGGCTCATGGGCAGCGCCTTTATCTTCTGCTCCAGCTCAGCCCAGCCAGTTAGTGAGTAAACAAACAGGCAGTTATCCAGCCCTTTGGTGATAATAAAGCGATCCCCCAGGTCCTCCCGTAGTTTGGCAGGAAAGTGCAAACGCCCCTTGGCGTCCATGCTGGGATTATATTCCCCAATCAGCACCTTGCCCACCCCCGTTCGGTGTGGATTTCACCACCATCCACCACTTTTACCCACTTACTTAAATTTATTATACTCATTGTACACTGAAAAAGCAAGTGCAAATTACCAATTTGCATGTTTTTTTGAAACTGTAAAATATATGCAAAAAGCAGATTTGTTGTAGACTTTTGTCAGATTTTATTGTAATTTATCCCAAAAAGAACATACATTCGTGAACGAAATATTAAAAACAGAAAAATTCATGTATTCCATTTATGGCAAATTTATACAGTTTCAAAAGCACTATATGTAGTATACAAATCCGCTGTTTTTCCCATATTCACGACAAAAACCCCGCTTTTTCTGCCCTTTTCTCCACTTTGTAATATTTTGTCTGTCCTAAAAAAACAGGCATGGGGGTTTTTGACTGTAAACAGCTGCTGTAAAACCACCAAAACAATCTGCGCTAATTTCGATATTTTTTAAAGTGGCTTTCCTTCCTTTTGGCACCCCTATTGTTTGAAAATAAAAGGGAATTTTTCTAACACAAAAAATCGCTCCTCCCTCCTGTATTTTCTTCCTTACAGTAGAAAATAAACCTGTTGTTTAGCCGGAAAAAACCGCCTTTTATCCCAGGCTTTTTTCTTTGATGCTGCAAAAAGGCCCCAGCCTAAAGCCAGGGCCTTGTACTATAAAGTTTTATTCTTCCGGATGATGGTGCCCTGGGTAAAGTTTGCCTCACAGGGGATGGAAAACTGCATCATGGCATGGGGGGCAGCCTCCACCACGGTGCCATCGCCATCGCGGATTGTGGTAATGTCCAGTTCGTAGGGCGGGCAGCCGGGTTCCAGAATTTCCACCCGGTCCCCGATGGCAAACCGGTTGCGCTGGGTGCCATAGAGCCAGCCATCCCGGCACTGTTCCACCACCGCCACAATATCACACTCCCGGACATAACCGCCAGATTTATAACACTGGTCCGGCCGGCCGAAATAGAAGCCGGTGGAGTACTCCCGGTGGCTGACCTTGAACACCTCATCCGCCAGCCAGCCCTCCAGCTTGTAGTTGTCCGGGTCGGCCACATACTTGTCCACAGCCTGCCGGTAGGCGTTGGTAATAACCGAAACATAGTAGGCGCTCTTGGCCCGGCCCTCTATCTTCAGCGAGGTAATGCCGGCATCCACCAGCTGGTCGATGTGCTCAATCATCGACATATCCTTGGCATTGAGTATGTAAGAACCATGCTCATCCTCCAAGATGGGGAAATACTGCCCCGGCCGTTTCTCCTCCATCAGGTAGTAGCTCCAGCGGCAGGGCTGGGCGCACTCCCCACGGTTGGCATCCCGGCCGGTGAGATAGTTGGAGAGCAGGCAGCGTCCGGAAAAGGACATGCACATGGCGCCGTGAACAAAACATTCTATCTCCAAATCGGCAGGGGTGCGCCGGCGGATTTCCCGGATGGTTTCCAACGACAGCTCCCGGGCCAGCACCACCCGCTTGGCCCCCAGCTTGTACAGTTCGTTGGCGGTCAGATAGTTCACCACGCCAGTTTGGGTGGAAATATGGATGTCAATGTGCGGAACCACCCGCCGGGCCAGCATCAAAATGCCCACATCGGCCACAATCAGGGCGTCCACCCCCACCTGGGCGGCATAGAGCAAAAATGCTTCGATCTGGTCGGCCTCCTGGTTGGTGGGCAGAATGTTGCAGGTCAGGTATACCTTTACTCCATGCGCATGGGCATAGGCCACCCCCTGCCGGAGCTGTTCCTCATCAAAGTTGCCGGCATTGGCCCGCATACCAAAGCTGGTGCCCCCCAGATAGACAGCGTCCGCCCCATATTTCACGGCGGCCATTAGGCGCTCGTAATCCCCAGCGGGTGCCAGCACCTCCGGCTTGATAATCTGTTTCATCCAATCCTCTCCCTTCTTCCCACTAAAAGCGGGCTTGCACGCCCTCTAAGGAAAAGGCGGGTTTTAAATGCCCGCCTCGTTAATATTCGCATTGTGTTCACCCAAAGTGACGGCATACATAAAGTTGCCCTCTTTATCGGTGATAAAATAAAAGTAGTCGTTCTTCTCCGGATGCAGGGCGGCCCAAATGGCGTCCTCTCCCGGGCTACAGATGGGCCCCACAGGCAAGCCATCGTGGATATAGGTGTTGTATAGGCCATCGTAATAGTCCTCCCGGGCCTTCCCCTCAATGGGCAAAATTTCATCCCGGATATAGAAGATGGTCACATCCGACTGGAGCTTGGGATACTCGCCGGGATGATTCAGCCGGTTGTGGAATACACCCGACACTGCGGCCATCTCCGGCTGATAGGAACACTCGGCCTGGATAACCGAAGCCAGCGTTACCACCTCGTCAATGGATAGATCCAGTTCGGCAGCCCGGGTACGGATTTCGTCATCCACCACCTGTTCAAACCGGTTCAGGAAACGCCCGGCCACACTGGCTGCATCCTCATTCAAATAGAACTGATAGGTATCGGGGAAAATGTAGCCCTCCAGCCGCCGGAAACGCCCATCGGCCGGCAGCTCGTCCACAAAGGAATACTGGCTTAGGTCGGCCGTATCCAGATAGGTTAAAAACTCCTCGCTGCTGCAAACCTTGTTCTGCTCCAAAAGGCCGGCAATCTCCCGCAGCGTAAGCCCTTCCGGGAAGGTGACAGTAACCACATCCTCCCGCAGGGTGCCCGCCGCCAGCAAATCGGCAATCTCTTCATAGCTCATATCCGATTGCAGCATATACTGCCCGGACTTAAAGGAGGCCCCTCGGCCGGACAGGCGGGTGTACAGATAGAAGATGTTTTTATGGCTGATAATCTTGTTTTCTTCCAGCAGGGCGGCAATTTCCCGGCCGCTGCTTCCCTCCGGAATGCTGATTTGCACCTGCTCTTTGCTTTGGAAATAGCCGGCATAGTCGGCCAGCACATGCCCGCCATAAATGCCTCCCACCAACAAAAGTGCCAGCAGGGCAACAAGCAGCCCCCGGCCCTTCCTTCGTCTTTTCGGCCTGGGCCGGCGGCGCCGGGCGCCTTCTCTGTTTTGTTCGCTCATGCGGTTTTGTCTCCTTTTCTCTCTATCCCCTCGACTGCACCTTGCTGCGGTCGGTGAGGCGGAAAAAACTTTCGGTCACCACCATATCCACCGGAATATCAAACCGGCCATAGTGGAGAAAACGCAGAATATTGCGCCGATAGGTAACGCCCACCTTATAGCCGTCGTACCGGGAGAGAAAACGGTCGTAGTATCCGCCGCCATACCCCAGGCGATAGCCCTTTAGGTCATACATCAAGGCTGGCACAATGCACAGGCTGCGGCTGAAGTCGGTAAGCAGCTTGCAGCCAGGCACCTTGGGTTCCAGCACGCCAAAGGTGCGTTTTTCCAAGTCGTCCAGCCCTTCTATAATATAAAAATCCATCTGCCGGGTGCCCTCTACACAACGGGGACAGGCCACCTGCTTGCCATCGGCCAGCGCCCGGCGCAGCAGCGGAATGGTATCCACCTCGATGGGCTTGGACACATAGCAGAGCAGCGTTTTAGCCTCCCGATACTGGTAAAGCGAACAGATGCGCTCGGTAATCTGCCGGTCCATTTCCGCCTTTTTTTCCTGGTCCATCCCCCGGCGCATGGCCTTTGCCTTATCCCGCAGAGAATTTTTGTACGCCCGAATATCCACCTTGCGCATCACCGCTCACCTCCACAACACTGCCGGCCTTCTGCCTATTTAACAAAGCGCTCCCGCTATCTATATCTTCAATAGTATACTATAACCAAATATTTTTTGTCTACCCACAGAACAAAAAAGTGGACAAATTTGGACAGATTTCGCCTCACTGCCCAAGCTGGCACTGCACCGCCTGCAACACCTGGCGATGGATACTCTCCGGCGGATAGGGGTCGCTGCCATCACAGCAGCGTATCACCTGCCAAGCCCAGTGCTCCGCCGCATAGAGGGCGGCAATCCGGCATGTTTGCAGATAGCGCAGGTTTTCCTCATGAATATCGGCCCTGGCGCCGTTGTCATAGCGTTTTTGCAGCAGCCGCCGGGAGGTGTTGGGGTCCATATCCAGGTAAATCACCAAATTCGGGGCCGGCAAGCCCATTTTATGGTATTCAAAATCCGCCAGCCAGTCCAGATAGGCGTCCCACTCCTCTCGGGGCAGCTTGACCATCTGGTGGCAGGCATTGGAGGTGGTATAGCGGTCCGCCACAATCAGATTTTTCTCCCGATAATCCTGGCCCCAATCGGTCTGATAGGAGATATACCGGTCGATACTGTAAAATGAGGAGGCCGCAAAGGCATTCACCTCGTCCAGGCTGCCAACCTCCCCAGACAGATACATCTGCACCGGGATGGAGGACTTATGGGCATAGTCTGGAAAAGAAATTTTGCGCACCAGTTGTCCCTGTGCCTTTAGCGCCTGCACCAGCAGGTCGGACTGGGTTGCTTTGCCGCTGCCATCCAGCCCCTCGATTACCACCAGGCGGCCGGCATCACTATTCCACAGCATGGCGCAGTTCCTCCTTTAACCGGCGGTATTCCTCCCGTACCTCCTCCATACGGCCGCAGCTCATCCTGCCCTCCGGGCAGGGTCCGCTGACACAGGCAGGGCCGGCGGCTACAAACAGGGTGGGCGCCACCTGGGCAACCAGCCGCAGCATCTCCCGGGCTACTGCCCGAATCTCCCACTGCGCCCGGTTGCAGCACCGCTGCCGGAAAAAGTGCAGCAGTTCCCGGGCGTTCATGCTGACAATCATATTGGTATCCGCCGCATTGGGCAGCACAAAACGGGCGTCCTCTATGGCCATTTTTTCCGCTTGGCGCCGGGCAGCTTTCTCCTCCACCCCCTGGGACAACAGGGTGGCAGTATGCTTTTCCTTGAGCAGGTCGGCCAGGGCATCGTAGGAAGCTATAGCATGGTCCATGGCCTCCAAAAACAGGGCTTTGGCCTGGGCATCGGCCTCAATCTCCGGCGGCGTTACAAAGGAGAAGGCTTTTTCCCGCACATAGCGCTGGCTTTGCACACTAAAGGAGGCAATGCGGTGCCGGGTAATCTGGGCCAGCAGCGATCGGGACACCCCCTCAATACCAAAGGTAAAGCTGACATGCTCAATGGGGCTTTGGTGGCCCATACCAGCCAGCATTTCCACAAACTCGGCCGCTTTTTCCTCGGTGAGCTTGTCCATGAGCGTATCAATGGAGGAGGAGCTATAACACAGCTTGGCCGCAGCCGCAATAATCATTTCCGGATTGGGAGTGTGTGTAATTAAAGTAACCTTTGCCATGCGGGCTTCCTCCTTAAATTGCGCTAAAAATAACCGATGAAATATCGGCTATCTTATAGAAAAAGTGAAAAATTTGTAGACTAAACCGTTTTATTTTTTACCCCAAACATAAAACATTGTTGCTATTATAGCATAATATGCGTAAATTCACCAGATACCAGATTAAATAAAAAAAAATCCTGGAAAATCCTGGATTTTTCTTGGTTAAAACAGTATTCTATAGACTTCTATTTAGAGCTATGCAAACAGGCCCCATCCCATTTTTAGTACAGACCCCGCAAAGTTGAATACCTCTTGCAGGCGTAGTATAATAAACGAAACAGAGGCCAACAGAAGGATGTGTATGGAAGGCAAAAATTTGGAGTAGGTGAAGGAACTTATCAACCGAATTGCCGATTATTATGACCTGCCATCGGAGGAAGAAACAAACAGGATGCAGCAGCTGACGGGGATGGACTGGGACGCAGAGGAACTACAGCTATCCTGTTGTGAATACTGGAGCCACCATTCGTTGGCGGAGACGGCCTATTTGATGTTCCATGGAATCTATCCGCCTGTCCATGAAGAAAACCTTGTCTTTTGGAACATGAAGCCCGGCGTTACGATGGACGATCAAGCAGTCTATGAGCAGTATCGCCTGGGAAAAGGGACACTGGAGGCAGTGGAACCACTGCCGCTGGAAGAAATCCTCCATCATATCCGGGCAGAGTTTTCCGGCTGGCAGGAGAATGTACAAGCGGGAGCGGAAGGAAAAAGCTGGCGCTTCGATTGCCTGGATCAGGCAACATACTGGTCCGATACCCATTTTTGGATTTTTGAATATGGCCGGGAAACCGATGTACAGCGGGAGCATCAATTGCTCAGCTTTAGCTGCCACAACCTGGCCAAGGCACAGATCCATCTTATTTTATCGTGTACGGAACTCTTCCAGTGCTCCCTGCATATTCGGGAAGAAAGGAACCTGTAATCAGCCCAGGGCCCGGCCTTTCCGTTTACTCCTTCTCCCGGCTGTCCAAAAGGGCAGAAATTTCTTCCTCAAAATCCGAGAGGGAACAGCCGTAGAGCCGGGCCATCTGTACAGCAGTGATAAGGCTGGGGTGGCGCTGCCCCTCCTCATAGGCCTGCAAGGTACGCAGGCCCAAATCCAGCAGTTCCGCCGCCTGTTCCTGGGAATAGCTGGTTGTTTTTCTCAGCCGCCCGTAGATGGATTTGCAGGGCCGGGAAGGTTTTCTTTGGTTCGTGGGTGTCATCCGGCACAACTCCTTTAAAATACAAAGAAAGAAATAATATCCAGCCCTATTTTACCCAAATAACTGCTTAAAGTCCCCGCTATTTGTGGCGCATGGTTCTTTTTTTGTCGAATTTTGTCATATTATCTATGAATTTCTTCCCCTTTGTGCTGTTTTTACTTCTTCAAATTGTATGATAGTTAAAAAAGACGCCGGCTAAGGCGTCTTTTTGTTCATTCTAATTCTGTGTAATATGCACATCCAGCTGGTTAAAGGGGATGGAGATACCATTTTCATCAAAGGCTTTCTTAACCTGCTCGTGCATATAGTAGTTCATCTCAAAATAATCCTCGTTTTTTACCCACAAGCGGCAGGTAATTTCGATGGAACTGGCGCCGTGGCCGGACATGCGCACCAGCGGCTGCGGTTCCTTCAGGGCCAAAGGGGCGTTGGCAATCACCTGCTCAATCAGGGCTTTGGCCTTGAAATAGTCGTCATTATAGCCGATGGTGAACAGAATATCCAGCCGCCGGTTCTCCTCGGCAGAGAAGTTGACAATTTTGGCTTTTGAAACAGCATCGTTGGGGATGTAGACACGCTTATTATCGGTTGTGGTGAGCATGGTGTTAAACAGCCCAATTTCCCGGACGGTGCCGCCTGTTCCATCCAGTTCCACATAGTCCCCCAGTGAAAAAGGCTTGATAAGCAGGATGATTACGCCGCCTGCCAGGCTGCTGATGGAATCCTTGACAGCTAAGGAGAGGGCCAGCCCAACAGCACCCAGCGAGGTGATGATGGAAGTGGTGGGAATGCCCAGCAGATCCACCACCGAGATGGCCAGCAGCACCATCATGCCGATTTTGGAAATCGAGAGGATTACCCTGTGCAGAATGGGGTCAATCTTGGTGCGTTTTAAGAACTTGGCCAGCATGTTCAGTAAAAATCGTATCAGCAGCCAGCCCAGGCCGGCCACAATGGCAGCATTCACAGCTTTGAGCAGCAGGGAACTCAGCCAGGTGTAGGTTGCTGTAGCAGCAGCTACAGCTGTAAAGTCGGACATAGTGGAAAACCTCCATTTTCATTTTATAATCCTGTAAAGTATTTTATCATTGGCGACAAAAAATGACAATGCTTTTTGGCATCCTCCAAAAATACTTTTCTGCTACAAAAACACCATATTAAACTCTGGCCGGTAAAATTCCCTCCCCGCTCACACTGTCCAAAACCAGGAAAAGATGGTATAATAACGATAAAAGCGTTATTATACTGACTATCTAAAATATACCCGGGCGGCGCTTTGCGCCTGTGGCATCATAACAACCAAAGTATAGAGTACCCCTGAAAGGAGGGGGGCGTTTGTGGGGGAGAGTTCTCTACCACATGAGAGGGAGCGTAAGCGAACGGATACCCCGCCGCAGCGGAATACCATATCGCCCGGAAACGGGCGATATGGTATAATAACGACAAAGTCGTTATTATACTCAATTTATGCGCAGAACCTCGCCGTCGGGGGCGGCAACCGAAAAAGATGGCCAATTGTACCATTCCGGTACTTGCACCGAAATGGTATAATAAAAATAAGCTAATAATTTAAAAGCCTTTCCCTTGCCGTTTTGGTGCGGCAACGGATGGGATAAAACCCTGATTAGGCACGGGTTGTTTTTATGAGTGGGAGGTAAATCCCACAAGGAGGCCGCAGGTACTGCCGGCCGGATATTTTGCACAGTGAGGATATAAAAGAATGGAAAATGAATTTTACCAGCAGTACCTGGCTCTGCGCCGGGCTGCCATCGAACAGTATTTTAGCCACATAAACCCTATGCAGCGCCAGGCTGTATTCCATACCCGGGGGCCGGTGCTCATTTTGGCCGGTGCCGGCAGTGGCAAAACCACAGTGATTATCAACCGCATTGCCAACATGATTATGTTTGGCCAGGGGTATGAGAGCACCTTCGTGCCCGGCTTTATTACAGAGGAGCACGCCGACTGCCTTCAGAGCTATCTGGCAGGGGAGGAAGTGGACCTGGATACCCTGCGGGACTGCTGCGCTGTGGACCCGGTGCAGCCCTGGCGGATTTTGGCCATCACCTTTACCAACAAAGCAGCCGGGGAGCTGAAAACCCGTCTGGAGCATACCGTGGGCGCCCAGGCAGCGGACATCCAGGCGGCAACCTTCCACTCGGCCTGTGTGCGCATCCTGCGCCGGGAGATTGAAAATATCGGGTACAACTCCAACTTTACCATCTATGATACAGACGATTCCCTGCGGGTGATTAAAGAGGTTTGCAAGGCGCTGCAGGTGGATGAGAAGAACTTTACCCCCCGCAGCCTGCTTTCGATGATTAGCCGGGCCAAGGATAAACTCCAGAACCCCACCCAGATGCTGGCGGAAAACCCCGGGAACTTCCGGTTAGAGGTGGGGGCCAAGGTATATGAGGAGTACCAGAAACTGCTGCGCAGTGCCAACGCAGTGGATTTTGACGATATTATTGTGCTGACTGTGCGGCTGTTCGAGCAGAACCCGGATATTTTGGAAAAGTACCAGAACCGCTATACCTATATTATGGTGGACGAATACCAGGACACCAACCACGCCCAGTACCGGCTGATTAGCCTGCTGGCCGACCGGTATCGGAATATCTGCGTGGTGGGGGATGACGACCAGAGTATCTACAAATTCCGTGGCGCCAATATCGAAAATATTATGAACTTCGAAAAGCAGTTTGAGGGCGCTATGGTCATCCGTCTGGAACAGAACTATCGCTGTACCCAGCGCATTTTGGATGCGGCCAATGCAGTAATAGAAAATAACACCCAGCGCAAGGGCAAAACCTTGTGGACCGAGAACGATGAGGGCCAGCCGGTTAAGGTATACCGGGCTAATGACGAGGGCGGGGAGGCCCTGTTCATTGCCAACACCATTATGGAAAATGCCGCTGATGGCGCAAAATTTTCCGACCATGCTATCCTATACCGGATGAACGCCCAGTCCAACTCCATTGAAAAGGCACTGCTGCGGGCCGGTGTGCCTTACCGGGTAATCAGCGGTGTTAAATTCTATGAGCGCAAGGAAATCAAGGATGTCATGTCCTATCTCAGTGTGATAAACAACCCCAATGACACCATCCGGCTGGCCCGGATTATCAACGAGCCCAAACGGGGCATTGGGGATGCCACAGTAGCCGCCTGCCGGGAGATAGCCGAAATGTTGGGCGTTCCCATGCTGGAGGTGCTGCGCACAGCTGATGAATATGCCCCCCTCTCCAAAAAGGCAAAGCCGCTGATGGCCTTTGCTGCCATGATGGATTCCTTGGCCCAGCTGGCAGAGCAGAACGAACTGGATTTGCTGTTTGACGAGGTGCTTTCAGCCACCGGATATATGCAGATGCTGGAAAGCCAGCTGCCCGAGAGCCAGCCCAGAATTGAAAATGTCCGGGAGCTGAAATCCAACATCATGGCCTATGTGGATGGTGCCGAGGACCCCAGCCTGGCCGGCTTTTTGGAGGAAGTGGCACTGTATACCGACCTGGACAGCTATGATGAAAACGATGACAGTGTTGTGATGATGACCCTGCATTCGGCCAAAGGGCTGGAATACCCCTATGTCTTTATTGCCGGCATGGAGGAGGGTATTTTCCCCGGCAGCCAGTCCATGTACTTCCCAGACGAGGTGGAGGAGGAGCGCCGGCTGGCCTATGTGGGCATTACCCGTGCCAAAAAGCGCCTTTATATCACCAACGCCGCCACCCGCATGTTGTTTGGTAAAACCGGGCGGAATGCAGTCAGCCGCTTTGTGGGTGAAATTCCAAAGGAGCTCACCGAAGTGGTGGACGAAACGGTCAGCCGTTTCCGGGACCGGGGTGTTTCACGGGCGTATGATGAGGCCAAGGCCAGGAAGAAGGAGAGTGCCAGAGGCTTCTCGGCCGGAGCAGCCGGGCCGTCCGCCCCGGCTGTGCAGTATGCCCCTGGGGACCGGGTGCATCACAAGGTATTTGGCGAAGGGCTGGTTACCGGTGTAACGCCAATGGGCGGGGACAGCCTGTTGGAGGTGGCGTTTGACAGTGTTGGCACCAGAAAAATCATGTCCAATTTTGCCAAGCTGAAAAAGCTGTAAAATCCCTGTTTTCCGCACCAAAAAGAGCAGATAAGATTTTTGTAACAGAAAATCCTTCCTTTCATACTATGTTATTAAGCAAGGCGAATGCTGAACCAAACATTATATTAGGAGGATTTTTTACATGGCTAATAGTACATATCGCGGTACCGTTTGCGGTCCCAGAATTCCCACTACCCCTGGCGCCAACTTCAAAGAGGCTGTTTGTATTGACACCAACCGGGTGTACGACAGTGTCAGCGACAAAAACTGCCTGGAGGATTTGCAGGTTACCTTTTCGGACGAAGTACAGCCGATGATTAACAACGCCTGCGGCATTAAGCTCAAGGAAGTGGAGGTCAGCAATGTTTATATGGATGTTGAGGCCATCCCGTTTAACAAGGGCTTCTATTCGGTGGATATTACCTTCTTCTTCCTGGCCAAATTTGAGGTGCAGATGCCCGGCATGTCCTGTGTGACGGTTACTGGCGTTACCACCTTTACCCGAAAGATGATTCTGTTCGGCAGCGAGGGCGAGGTTAAGGTGTTCTGCAGCGACCAAAATGGCACCAACCAGAACAACGGCATGCCCCGGGTATGCCTGCAGGTGAGCGCCCCTGTCGCTTTGGGCAGCCGACTGGTGGATTGCGACTGCAGCTGCAATTGCAACTGTAACTGCAACTGCAATCCCTGCTGCGGCTGTAACAATGGCTGTAACAGTGGCTGCAACCCCTGCTGCAACAACTGCAACACTGGTTGCGGCTGCACCAACGACTGCGGCAACATCCCCCAGGATGTCAGCTGCCAGTGTGGTTCCAGCTTTGGCGGCTGCCATACCGATAAGCAGGTATTTATTACCATTGGTATCTTTATCATTGTACAGATGGAGCGCCGGGTGCAGATGCTGATGCCTGCCTACGACTTCTGCATCCCCACCAAGGAGCCGGAAGTGCCCGTAACTGGCGACCCCTGCGAGCTGTTTAAAAAGATTAAGTTCCCAACCGATTCCTTCTTCCCCCAGGCAGCCTCTGAAAATGGTGTGCCGGATGGCTATGGCTGCCCCTGCGACCGGTAACAGCCATAAATCAAAAGTATCTATAAAATAATATGCTCCCTTTCCGGCAAACAGAAGGCAAAACCTGCCTTGGCCGGAAGGGGAGCAATTTTTATGGTATAAAAATTCCTTTAGCCTCATAAAAGTGCCAAAATTCGACAAAAAAAGAACCATGCGCCACAAATAGCGGGGACTTTAATCAGTTATTTGGGTAAAATAGGACTGGATATTATTTCTTTCTTTGTATTTTAAAGGAGTTGTGCCGGATGACACCCACGAACCAAAGAAAACCTTCCCGGCCCTGCAAATCCATCTACGGGCGGCTGAGAAAAACAACCAGCTATTCCCAGGAACAGGCGGCGGAACTGCTGGATTTGGGCCTGCGTACCTTGCAGGCCTATGAGGAGGGGCAGCGCCACCCCAGCCTTATCACTGCTGTACAGATGGCCCGGCTCTACGGCTGTTCCCTCTCGGATTTTGAGGAAGAAATTTCTGCCCTTTTGGACAGCCGGGAGGAAGAATGAAGAACAAGGGGAAAAGCAAACAGCTGCTTCTCCCCTTGTTCCTATAATCCTTTGCGCCAACTACCGGGCACTTAGATAGGCATGGATGGATTCGGCGGCCTTTTTACCGGCGCCCATTGCCAAAATAACGGTAGCTGCACCTGTAACAGCGTCCCCGCCGGCATAGACACCCTCCCGGTTGGTGGCCATTGTGTTCTCATCCACCACAATACAGCCCCACTTGTTCACAGACAGGCCGGGAGTCGTTTTGCGAATCAGCGGGTTCGGGGAGGTACCCAGCGCCATGATAACAGCATCCGCTTCCAACACAAACTCGCTGCCCTCCACCGGTCTGGGACGGCGACGGCCGGAGGCATCCGGCTCCCCCAGCTCCATCTCTACACATTCTACACCCCGAACGCTGCCGTTTTCATCCGCCAGAATGCGGACAGGATTGCAGAGCAGCCGGAAAACAATTTCCTCCTCCTTGGCGTGGTGGATCTCCTCCCGACGGGCGGGCATTTCCTCCTCGCTGCGGCGATATACCACTGTAACAGCCGAGCCCAGGCGTTTGGCGCACCGTGCGGCATCCATGGCCACATTGCCGCCCCCCACCACAACGGTGTGGCTGTTGTGCTTGATGGGCGTATCGTATTCCTTCCGGTATGCCTTCATCAGGTTTACCCGGGTCAGGTATTCGTTGGCGGAGTAGACGCCGTTCAGCGCCTCCCCTTCAATGCCCATGAAAGAGGGCAGGCCAGCACCAGAACCAATGAACACCGCGTCAAAACCAGCCTGCATCAGCTCGTCCACCGACTGCACCCGGCCAATTACCATGTTGGTTTCCACCCGGACACCCAGTTTTTTCAGGCCTTCCACCTCCTGAGCCACGATATATTTGGGCAGCCGGAACTCCGGTATGCCATAGACCAGCACGCCGCCAGGGGTGTGCAGCGCCTCAAAGATGGTAACATCATACCCCAACTGTGCCAGGTCCCCGGCACAGGTCAGGCCGGAAGGGCCAGCTCCCACCACAGCCACCCGCTTGCCCAGCGGCACAGGGGGCAGGATCTCCTCCTGCAGGTTCTGCATAGCCCAGTCGGCCACAAAGCGCTCCAGACGGCCAATGGCCACCGGTTCCCCCTTGATGCCCTGGACGCAGTTGCTCTCGCACTGGCTCTCCTGGGGGCATACCCGCCCACATACAGCGGGCAGGGCATTGGTACTGCGAATAATCCGGTAGGCGCCGGCAAAATCCCCTTTGGCCACTTTAGCAATAAATTCCGGAATCCGCACCCCCACCGGGCAGCCCTCCACACAGGGCTTGTTTTTGCAGTCCAGGCAGCGGGCAGCCTCCTCCCGGGCCATTTCCGGGGTATACCCCAGAGCCACCTCGTCAAAGTTCTTATTCCTCACATCGGGGGCCTGTACCGGCATTTCCACCTTGTATTGCGACATGTTTTTCATCTGTTTTCCCTCCTCGGCCTATCGTCCCATAACAGCATCCGCCAGCTGCTCCATGCGGCAGCCCTGGCAGGCAGTGCTCTCCGCCTCCTCCGGCCGATAGATGGTATTTCTATTCATGAGTTCATCAAAATCCACCAGGTGCCCATCAAAATCCGGGCCATCTACACAAGCAAACCTCACCTGCCCTCCCACAGTTACCCGGCAGCCGCCGCACATTCCAGTTCCATCAATCATAATGGGATTTAGGCTTACAATGGTTTTAACACCCCACTCCTTGGTAAGCAGCGAAACAAATTTCATCATCGGCACCGGGCCAATGGCAAATACTGTGTCGTACGCTTCCCCGCTCTCCAGCAGTTTTTTCAGCGCATCGGTGACAAAGCCCTTTTCCCCGGCAGTACCATCATCGGTACAGAGGAAAAACCGGCTGGAAGCCGCCTGCATCTCCTCCTGCAGGATGACAATATCCCGGCTACGAAAACCCGCTATCATATCCACATGGGCACCCATGCTGTGCAGCGCCTTGGCCGTGGGATAGGCTATGGCGCAGCCCACACCGCCGCCAATCACGGCGGCCTTTCGGATGCCTTCCAATTCAGTGGCCGCACCCAGCGGGCCTACAAAATCCCGGATACAGTCCCCTTCTTGCAGATTGCCCAGCAGGTTGGTCGTAAGCCCTACCTTTTGAAAAATAATGGTGACCGTTCCGGCCTCCGGGTCGGTATCGGCTATGGTCAGGGGCACCCGCTCGCCATACTCATCAACCCGAAAGATGATAAACTGCCCCGCCCTGGCCTTTTGGGCGATGAGCGGTGCCTTCACCTTCATCAGCGTTACCTGGGTGTTGAGTTCCCTTTTATATACAATTTGAAACATCCTGTAAACCTCCATCCTAAAACATCCGCGGCCGGTTATCCTGTACATATAAAATCGGACTGAAATTATTGTACCATAGAATCCCCCATTTTCCAAAGAAAAAAGGAGAATTGCCGCAGGGAAAGAAAGAGAAAAACGGCTTCCTGCCTTTTTCCGGCAGCAAAAGAAGAAAAGGCCCTTCGCCTGTAAAACGAAGGGCCTTTTTTCTATTCCTTAATCAAACAAGCCTTTGATGGCATTGCCAATGCTGATAAACACATCCCCCAGCCGCTGGGTAACGGTTTTGTCATCCCCGAGTTCGTCCACATCCGATTTTTGCGGATCCGGCAGGGTAATGCTCTCGGTGCGCATGACAATTTGCAGGCTAACCGGCTCCGGGTTCCGGGCAGAGGTAAAGGAGGGCTTCCGGGCGGAGGGATCCATGTCCAGAACACCCAGATCCTCCTCCAACTTATCCCAGTCCTTAGAAATTAAACTGGAAATCTGATTTTTGTTGTACTGGATGTTCTGGGTGCGCTGCAGTGCCACTGTCAAATCCTCCAACAGCTGGGCTGTGCCGCCCAGCGTGTTGTTCATCCCGGTGTTCAGGTGGTCATAGGCCTGGTCCATGGTGCTGTTTATCTCACTCATCAGTACCTGCGCCTTGCCAACTGTGCGGGCTGTGCTGTCCAGCACCATCGCAATCTCGTTGTTCAGCAGGTTCATGTCGGAGGTCATATCCGACAGGTCGGCGGAAATATCCCCGCTGGGCATCAGGCTTTCAATATTGCTGATGTTCTTCTTGGCATCAGCCAACTCGGCATCCACTGCGGCGCTCACCTCTTTGGCGGCATCCATCAGCGCCTGCACCAGTGCGGCGACGGCAGCGGGGTCACCCACCTGCCCAGCGCCAATGGCGTCGTCCAGCTGCTTTAGGCCAGCCTGCAGCTGGGCAATCTGCGCCACGCTGTCGGCATCCTCCAGCAGGGAAGCAAGGGTGTCCAGCTCCCGGTTCAGGCCGCCCATCACCTCCCGCAGCTGGGCCATCAGCGCCAACTGCTCCTGTGGGGTCGCGGCGATTTGCAGCTGCTGCAACAGCTCCTCTGCCTCGGCTGTGTACCCCTCTATCCGCTGGGCGGCAGCGCCCAGTTTGCCAACCATTGTCAGCATATCATCCAGGTTATCCTCAATTTTTCCAATGGAATCCAGCAGGCCGGAGTCATCCATAATGTCCGCCAGGTCCTCCAAATGGTTGCGCAGCTGCTTCATGGCAAACAAGGTGCTGTCCACCTTGTCGCCAATGCTTTCGGAATGCCCATCTGCTACCTGCCAGGCCGTTTCCAGTTCCCGCAAGCCCTGGGCGGACTGGGCGGTGCCGGCTGTCATGGAGGTCATCATACTCAGCACATCATCCAGCATACTGTCGGTGGCATTCCACAGTGTTTCAATATCCTCCCTATCCTGGGCAATCCCGGCAATATCCTCCGCCTGAGCCAATGTTACCGGCATGCTGGCAAAAATCAGCCCGTTAAAATCAAACGCGTCGGTGCCAATTTCCAGGTGGAAGGTGGCCTCCTCCCGGGGCATGGCCATGAATACCGCCAGCCGGTACCGGCCAAAGCTTTGCAGCTGGGCGCCATCGGCCCGAAAGCTGTAATCGCTGCCGCTATCCGACAGAGCGCCACAGAGCAGCACAAAGTTGTTCTTATAATAGTCATCCACCAGGTTGTTGGGCGTCACCACAACATCAATGGCCACCAGCCCTGCTTTTCCGGCCAGTTCTTCCGGGGCAGCGGGCACCCCATTAAGGGAGTAGGAAACATCGACACTCCAGGGAATATCCACATATCCATCCTGGGTATGTACCTGGTAGTAAAACCGCCGGGCCGAGGGGTTATCAAGCTGCCACTCCACCCCCTCATCGGTGATAATGGGCTGGTCGGTGGTGGACATATTAACCACCGTTTCGTACCGGCCATAGTCTGTAAAGGCAGAATTGCCGTTGAGATCCACCGCCTTGACAATGCTTGCATCGGTCTGCTGCCCATAGCAGTCCAGCGTAATATATGCGGTTTCATCCACAGTCACCTCTGGTGCTGCGGCCAAGCTGATTGACAGGGTAGATAGGGACATTGCCAGCATCAGCGCTATTCTTCTTCTCCATCTCTGATTCATCTTACATCACTCCTTTGCGGCGGCAGGCCCGCTGCTATGAATTGCTTTGAGCTGTTCCCGGCGGCCATTCCATCTGGCGGCCCGGCGCTGGGCGCGGGCATCAAACCGCTGCTGGTCCCGGAAGATTACGCTGTCCACCAGGGTGAGCAGCATGGGCAGGAAGGACAGCACCAAAACCATGCTGAACAGGGCTCCCCTGCCGATGAGATGGCCCATATCGCCAATGGCCGAAATGGAGGACACCAGATACAGCGCATAGCCCACCAATGTCAACACACTGCCGGAGGTGAGGATGGAAACGCAGCTGCGCTGGATGGCCAGCACCGCCGCCTCCCCCTTATCCGGGGTGTGGGAACGGATATCCAAATAGTGGTTGGTAAGCAGGATGGAGTAGTCCACAGTGGCTCCCAGCTGCATACTGCTCACCATCAGGTAACCCATAAAGGTCAGGCTGTCCCCCGTCAGGTAGGGAACGGCCATATTGAGAAAGACCGCGATTTCAATAGGAATAATCACCACCAGCGCCATAGCGCCGGACCGGAAGGTCAGGCAGACCACCAGCATAACCCCCAAAATAGAAATAAGGTTGACAATACCATAGTCTTCCGAGATAATTGCCTTCATATCCTGGGTAGCCGGGGTGGTGCCCACAAAATAGCATTCGTCATAGTACCCCTGGGTGATAGCCCGGACTTCGTCGGTGCAGGCAAAGGCATAGTCGCTCTCCACCTCGGTGCGCAGCCGTACAAGAATCCGGGACCAGCCCCCGCTGTGCAGCTGGCTGGTGAGGTTTTCGGGGAGAAACCCCTCTGGTATCCCCTCCGGTACGGTTCCGGATAGAGAGAGGGCGCTGTTGACATAAGGCAGGGCCTCCAGCTCCTGGGTGAGCTGCCGCTCCAGCACCGGGCTGCCGTCCGGCACCAGCAAAAGCAGCGTATTGCTCTTGCCAAAAACCTCCTGAATCAGCTGTTTATCCTCATAGCTCTGGGTACCCTCGCTGCATCCCACCGAGGCGGTACCATACATAAACTGGTTCATATTCTGGGCCACATAGGCGGGTACCACTGTGAGGATCAGCACAGCTGCCACCACTTTCCGGGCGGCAAACATCTTCCGGGAAAAGCCCTCCATAGATGGCACAAAGGAGCGATGGCGGTACTTTTCGATGGTTCCCTGGAAGCGCAGAATCAGCGCCGGCATCAGCAGCAGGACAGTAAACAGGCTGAACACAATGCCCTTGGCCAGCACAAAGCCCAAATCCCGGCCGATGGTAAACTGCATCAGCGCCAGGGCAATAAAGCCCACAACCGTGGTTATGCCGCTGGAAACAATGGAGCTGACAGCCGCGCGCAGGGCGCTGGCCATGGCCTCCTCGTCCGGCAGGCCCTTTGCTTTCTCCGCTGTGAAGCTGTGCAGCAGAAAGATGGAGTAATCCATAGCCACTGCCAGCTGGATAACCGCCGCCACCCCATGGGAGAGGAAGGAAATTTTTCCCAAAATCAGGTTGCTGCCCATGTTCAGGACAATGGCCACCCCCATTGTGAGCAGAAACAGCACCGGCTCAAACCAGGAGGTCGTAGTAAAGGTAAGCACCAGAAAAATAACAGCCACACCCGCCAGCATGATGGGCGGCATCTCGCCGGCTATGCTGGCCTCCAATGTGGCGTTGTCAATGGCCGGTCCATTAAAGTGGCCCCGCTCCCCTAACAGTGCCTTTAAATCGGCAATGGCTGCATAGGTGCGGGTGTCCGAATCGCCATAGTCAAAGATAATATCCATCAGGGCGTTGCCATCCCTGTAATAGCCGGAAATATCCTGCTGGCTTAAAAACGCCTGGGAGAGATAGACATCCCCTGCCGAATCCAGCCAGGAAACCGTATCCACCCCATCCACCGCCTCCATCTGCTTTTTGTAGGCAGCGGCCTCGTACAGTGTTACATCACTTATCATCACCCGGGCTGTGCCGGGATAGCCAAAGTGTTCCTCCATCTTTTCAATCCCCTGCATGGTGGGGGACCAGTCCGGGAGGTATTCGGTGAGATCATAGTTGATTGGCACCAAAAAATTCGCTACAATAGAGAGGGCAACCAGCAGCATAAACACCTTTTCCACCAGGTTGCGCCGATGAATGACAAGAGCAATGAGCTTGTCCACTGCCGTTTTTTCCTGTTCCATTTGGGTCATAACCCCTTTCTGAAAGGTAACATAAATGATAAAGGAGGCCTATATGCAGCACCAAAGCCTTGCCGGCCACAGCCGGGAACAAAGGAAACAGCGCACCCACACCCGGATAAAAAACACCATGCTCCTGCTGATGAGCGAAAAACCGGTGAGCAGCATTACCATAACCGAGCTTTCCCAGGTGTCCGGTGTAAACCGCAAAACCTTTTACAGCCACTTTGAAAGCATCGATGCACTGATTGCCGAACTGGAGGACGACTTTGTCTCCAATATGTTTTCCCTGCTTAGCCAGGACAAGATGCCCACCTATATCAACACGCCGCCGCTGCTGTTCCGGGTGCTGCTGGAACGCTTTGAGCAGAACAGCGACCCTCTGCGGCTGCTTATTTTAACGGGCGAGCACAACCGCCTGCTTATCAAGGTGAAAACGCGTATTATCCAAACACTGGGCGCGATGGTGCTGGAACTGGACAGCAGTGCCGACCAGGAGCGGTTTATGTATCACATCGAATTTATTGCCGGCGGCCTGATGGCTGTGCTGGAAAGATGGGCAATGGAGCCGGAGCGCATCCCCTTTTCGACGGTTTCCCAGACTGCCTGGCAGTTGCTGGAACATGTGGATACGCTGTTTTAAAGTTGGGCCGACCCATCTTTTGGCTTCACAATATTGATAATACACACTGTCCATGCAAAAAACAATGGGCAGTTTTTTCTTTTGTTGTTGCTTTCTGTTACAGTTTATTCATTTTTATTTTCAGCCGGTAAAAAGCATAACTTCTAAAATGAAAAAAACGCAATAAACCGGCTTATTTTAGCCATTTTGTTCCCCTATACTATTCAATAAAAATTCACAAATACGCCTATTCATTTTCTCAGTATTTTCTATTTTGATGTATAATATGGACAAACCCATGGTTGTTTGTCCAGTCTATATCAGCTTTATCAGGGCCGCCGCCGTTAGAATTAGGCCGCTTGCCAACCAATCGGGGAACCGCAGCCGCCCAGCCAGACGCTGCCCCATCGCCCGCCCGGCAAGCAGGAACAGCAGATTGATGCCCACAGCTGCCAACACAGCCAGCAGCACCGGCAGGCCCCCTAAACCGTACCCCAGCCCGGAGAGAAATCCATCAGCTGAAAGGGCCAGCGCCACAGCTACGGCCTCCCGGGCCGTCAGACTGCCGGAACTGTCGGCGTCCGCCTGTACCGGATCAGCATACACTGCCAGGATAAACCGAATATCCAAGGCAGAAAAGGAAATTTCCTGCCGCAGCGGCATTTGGCTAATCCGATGTTTCATATAGCCCTCTGCCAGCTTTAACAGCCCCAGCACCAACAGCAAATAGCTTCCTGCCTGCTGGAAAATCCGGTCATATTGCCCCAGCAATCCTCCAGCACCAAAGGCCAGCCCGGTTACTATCCCGCAAATTCCGGCAATAACGCTTAGCGAGGAAAGCGGCACCTGGATACCTGATGCACTGTAAGCAAAAGCGGCCGAAAAAGCATCCAGCGAAGCGGCAGCAGTCACTGCCAATAGTCCAAACAAAATATGTAATTCCGTGTTCATTGCAAGGTACTCCCCCACTTTCTATCAAACAGGTTCCCTCCATTGTATTTTCTGGACAGTCCAAAGGTTCCAGGTTTAACCAGATGGGAAACTGCCATAATAAAATCAGCTGGGAACAATTGAAATATCCGGCTTTTGGCGATATAATTAGTTGTCGGTTCCCAAAAGGATTTGTCCCCTCAATCTGTAAATGATAAGGATGTGAAATAGAGTGAGATTTGTTCTTGCAATCCTCATTGGCAAATTGGTCCGCTTTGCAGGGCGGTTTGTTGGGCGTTCCACCACCCTGCCTGGCCAAATTGCTTTAAAGATGGACAGCACTTTGTTAAAGAAGATGAAATTTGATGGCAAAGTAATTGCCGTTACCGGTTCCAATGGCAAAACCACCACCTCCAACCTGGTAGCCCACATTCTGCGGGAAAACGGCCATACTGTTATCAACAACACCGAAGGCTCCAATCTGGCCGCTGGTGTTGCCACTACCCTGCTGGAACACTGTACGCTGGGCGGGCGCCTGCACAGCGATTTTGTTGTATTGGAGGTAGACGAGCGCTTTACCCCCATTGTATTCTCCCAGATTCCGCTGGATATTTTCCTGGTGAACAATCTGCTCCGGGACCAGGTGGTGCGTAACGGCAACCCGGACATTATCCTGGAAAAAATTTCCCAGGCTGTGCCCCATGCCCGGCAGCTGGTGCTCAATGCCAACGACCCCATCTCCCAGCAGCTGGGGGATGGCCGGGAGTTTGTCACCTTCGGCATGGCCCGCACCGGGCGTTCCACCGAGGAATGCCTGCACCTCACCCACGATGCCAAGGTGTGCCCCAGGTGCTTTGGCAAGCTGAACTACGACTTTTTCCACTACAACCACATTGGGCAGTTCTGCTGCCCTGCCTGCGGCTATCACACCCCCCAGCCCGACTATCTGGCGGAGCAGGTGGACTTTGAAAGCGGGCGCTTTACCATCAACACCCTGCCCGCCCAGGTAAACTACACCACCCCCTTCCACTTTATGAACACCACGGCGGCTGTGGCGGTGTGCTGCACTGCCGGGCTGCCATTGGAGGGGGCTATCCGCGGGGCTGCCACCTTCCAGGTAAGCCGGGAACGATATGACGAATTTGATGTGGACGGCCGCAAAGCGGTGCTGATGCTTACAAAGCAGAACCCCGTATCCCTGGACCAGAACATCGCCTTTGTCCTGACCCAGGAAAGCCCCAAAACAGTGGCGCTTTATGTCAATAATGTTATCTACACCGACGACAAGGACATCTCCTGGCTCTACGATGTATCCTTTGAACGGTTGGTGGGGGAAGCCGACTACATTGTCTGCTCCGGCAGCCGGGCCTATGACTTGGCGGTGCGGCTGGAACTGGCCGGCTTTGACCGGGGCCGGATGATTATAGAGGATGACAACAAAAAACTCCGGGAAGCCATGAAGCGCAGCCAGGGCACCATTTATGTGCTGGCAGCCTCCGCTTTTGGCGATGAGGACGGAATATTGGAGGTGCTGCGATAATGGCTGAATACAAAATACTCCATATTTACAGCGACCTGCTGGATCTGTATGGTGATTATACCAATGTTACAGCTGTACGCCGGGCCCTGGAACAGATGGGGCACTCCTGCAGCGTTGTTACGGCACAGCTCGGGGAAGAAATTGCCCCCGCGGGATATGACCTGGTCTATATCGGCCATGGCAAGCCCAAAAACCTGGCGGCAGCGGCGGGGCACTTCCGGCAGTATGCCGCAGCCGTCACCGCAGCGGTGGAGGGCGGTGGGGTGTTCTTTATCACTGGCAATGCCCGGCTGCTGTTTGGCAAAACCTTTGAAACCCCGGATGGCCGGGAGGAACAGGGCATTGGCCTATTTGACTACCATGGCCGGGAAACCGGCAAGGTGTTCACCGGGGATGTGGTTTCCCGCCCGATGTTTGATGAACAGATTGCCTGCTATGGGTTTATCAATCGTACCGCCCACATTATAGGCGAAAACCGCTATCCCCTGTTCCGTGTGTTGAAAGGCCCCGGGGACAATGAGGGCACAGGGGAAACCGAAGGCACTTTGTACAAAAACCTGTTTGCCACCTGGCAGATGGGCCCCCTGCTGCCGCGCAACCCGGAGCTGCTCCGGGAGCTGCTCCGGCGGATTACCGGGGAAAACTATGCCGAGATCGACCTTTCCCTCCAGGAACGGGCATTGGCCATCACCCTGGCCGAATTTAAAAATTTGGAGCTGTAGGGAAATTTCCCTGTTCTGTGCAAAGGGATACACCATCCAAACAGAAGGTGCATCCCTTTTCTCTTGTGCCTATCCTGTAACAAACTCATATCCGAAAGGGGGCGGCGCCTGTGCTGCGGCAACTACACAATGTGGAATTTGAACTTACCTATAAAAAGGTAAAAAACCTTAACCTGCGGGTACGCCCAAACGGCAGCGTAGCTGTTTCTGCTCCATATCGCACCTCCCCCCAGCGGGTGGACGCCTTTGTACTGAAAAATCTGCCGTTCATCCAACGGGCAAGACAGCGGCTGGCCGCCCTGCCGCCCTACCACACCCCGCCGGACAGCCTGGCTGTTGGGGAAAGCCTGTGGCTATTTGGTTGCGAACACCCCATTCTGGCTGGGCAGGAGAACAAACCGCAGCTGGCAGAGGGGCGGCTGCTGCTCCCTACCGGGACGGAAAGCCTCCCCTACCCCCACAGGCAGGCCACAACCCTTTTTAAAGCCCTGCTGCAGCCGGTTTTAGAGGAATTTCTGGAACACCACTCCCCCTTTTTCCTCCAGCAGTATGGCGTCCGGCCCGGTGGCCTCTCCTGCCGGAATATGAAATCCCGCTACGGCAGCTGCAATATCCGCTCCGGGCAGCTCACCTTCAGCACCCGCCTGGTACACTTCCCCCTGCCTGCCACCGAATATGTTGTGGTGCATGAACTATCCCATCTGGTGGTACCCAACCATTCTGCCCGCTTTTATCGGGTGGTTTCTGCCGCCCTGCCCGATTTCAAAGAGCGTCTGGCCCTATTCCGGAAAGCGGCAGAATCCCCTTATTTTAGTATAGGAGGATCGCATGAAGCGTTTTGAACACCCCCTTTCCATCAAGCCCTCGGAGATGATCCACCGGGTACTGCTGGCCTATGGCTGCCTACTGCTGATCACCGGGCTGATTGTCACACCGCCAAACCAGCTTCTGCCACAGCTGAGCGCCATTCTTGTCTCCTCCGGTGTGCTGCTGTCCGATTACTTTGTCTTAGGCGGCATCGGCCCCGCCCTGGTAAACGCCGGCATTGTCACGCTGCTGGCTTTGCTCCTCTCCCGCACCCAGGGCCTTTCCTACAGCGGCATGAGCATTGCCGCCATTATGATTATGGGGGGGTTTGCACTATTTGGCAAAAACCCGCTGAATACCGCCCCTATCCTGCTGGGCAACTATTTGTTCTCCCGCTACCAGCGGGAGCCCTGGAGCCGTTACCTCTACATTGGCCTGTTCTCCACCTGCCTGGCCCCTTTTGTATCCTATCTCTGGACTGCCCTGCCCTTTTCCCCGGTAATAAACCTGGCTATTGGAGGATTGGCCGGTATTTTCATCGGCTTTGCCATTCCCACCGTGGCCCCACACACCGCCTCGTTTCATCTGGGATACAACCTGTACAATGTGGGGTTTGCAGCAGGGTTTATTGCCATTGCTATCATGTCGGTACTGCGGGGGTTTCGGCTGGACAGCCAGAGCGTTATGTTCTGGCGGAAGGGGATTGATATCTGGCTGGCTCTGTGGTTGGCGGCGGGCTGTCTGGCTCTGTTCCTGCTGGGCTTTATCCTGGCGGAGCAAAAGCTGTCGACCCTATGGCGCATTACCCGGCACTCCGGCCGGGCCATTGCCGACTTTGTATTTATGGATGGGGTGGGCCCCACCTTTATGAATATGGCAGTGATGGGGCTGCTGTGCTTGGGGTATCTGCTGCTCATCGGCGGGGATCTCAACGGCCCCACACTGGGGGCTATCCTGACCACAATAGGGTTTGCCGCCTTTGGCATGCACCCGCGCAACTGCGCCCCTATTGCCGCTGGGGTGTGGGCCAGCACCTTTTTGCTGCGCTATCAACCGGCCGACCCTTCTATACAGTTGGCCGCGCTGTTTGGGTTTGGCCTTGCCCCCATAGCCGGGCAGTTCGGCCCCATCTGGGGCTTTGTTGCCGGCATGCTGCACTGCGCTATTGTTACCACTGTGGGGTCGGTCTATGGGGGGTTAAATCTATATAACAACGGCTTTACGGCCGGGCTGGTGGCACTGATGCTGGTGCCGTTTATTGAAAGCCTGAAAAGGGAGGATGAAAGCAATGCGGCATAACAAAAAGCGTGTAATAAAAATTTGTGAGGAGCTAACTGCCTTTCTGCTCCGAATGGGCGCCACCGAAATTGAAAGCAAGCTGCAGCGGGAAGCAGGGCATTATCGGCTAACCTATCGCGCTGACTACACCCCGGCCTGCCGCGGGGAACTGGAAGAACTGAAAGAATACTTTAACCGCAGCGGGCGCTTTGGCGCAGTGGAAGAGTATTGGGAACTGGCTGGCAGCAGCGATATGGGAGATGGCAGTGAATTGCTGCTGATTGGTATGATGACCGAACAGGCCGATATCCAGCTCACCGACGCCCAGGTGGAACTAAAGCTGATGATCTAAAAAAGGCGGCGGCGCACCCTCAATTAAAAGAGTGCGCCGCCGCCTTTATGTCTACAGAGGCTTGGTATGGTTAGTCACAAACATTAAAGTTTGTGTTCTTATAGGAGGCCAGTTTGTCAGCCATTTCCTTGCCGTAGGTTTCCTCAAAGTCCTTCATTACCTGAGCGCTGATAACCTCGCCATCGGCGCCGAAGATAGCAGCTACTACTTCGCTGTAGGACCAGTAGGAGTGGCCGCAGTGATAGTCAAAACCCTTGAGGTACTCCGGCTTTTTGGCATGCTTTTCGCCCTCGGCAAAGTTTACATCCTTGATAATATGGGTGCAAAAACCACTCTTGTGCAGTGTATCCGGTACCAGGTAGGTCAGGTAGGGGTTAAAGCCCCGGCAGATGGAGTTATCCAGATGGGCACAGTATACATGGCCGGCATCGGGCAGGCCCATCTCTTTAAACTGGGTATACCACGGGCACATGGTAATGTGGATGCGGTAATCCGGTGCCCAGGATTCAATGGTGGACTGGTTGTTGCAGCCTTCCTCAATAATTTCGGGGGTGTTTATCCACTCGCCATACTCCAAATAGGTAGCATACTCCAGGGTTCTGCCATCCCGAATGGCCCGCTGTGCCATACGGCGGCCACGCTGCTCGGCATAGTACTGGGTGGCGTGGATAAATGCCCGCTCGCCGCGATCGCCAAACTTTTCGGTGAGATGTACATAGAACTTGGCTGCTATAAATGCGTGTACCTTTTCGTTAAATCCCATAATTGTTACCTCTCTTTGATAAAATAGATGGTTGAATATTTTTACTGCGCTTTTTTCAGTGCGCCACCATGCAGGGTCTTTGCTACAAATACACCAATGATTACGCAGGACAGGATGGAGGCATAGCCGCCGCCAAAGGGCAGTACCTTAAACACGCCCAGGGTGCTGAGATAGCGGATAACCAGAGCACAGGGCAGCAGGATAGCCGCAGATTTGTAATCCATCATAATACGCTGCATACACATAGCGCCAAACAGGGCAGGCAGCAGATAGTTCAGTGCAGAGATGATTGCTGCAGGCAGAATGCTCAGGATAAAATTGCCGGCCAGCGCCACCAGTGTCATTACAGCAATGCTGATGAAGATAGAAACCGAAATGGCAATGGCAGAAATGATGGTGCCATGCTCGGTGCCTGCTTCCACATCGGCCGAAGACAGGGCCGCAGTGGCAGCTGGGGCACGGATTTCCTTGGAGTTACCTGCAATATAGGTCATATACATGCCAGGAATATGCAGGATGGGATAGAGGGTGATGGGATCCACCACATACCATGCTACCATAGAAGAAAACAGTGCGATAAAACCGGTAACAATACCGCTAATAGAAGGCACAGCGCGGTAGAAAATATACAGTGCCAGCGCCGGAATCAAAATCAGCGGGATGGAGATCCAGCAGGTTAGCTTGCCCCACTTGATAATATACGGCATATATTCCTCGTGAAATACTGCCCGCTCCTTGTCAGTCATAACCAGATTTCCTCCTTTACTGCTCTATTACAGTGTAATAAAGCTTTCCGAAATAGTGGCACAAACCATGCCGAATACCATGCAGATGGTAAGCCCCCACTCTTTAATCCACTGTTTATTGGCTTTTTTATTGTAAGATTGGATTAGGAACATCAGCGCCGCCGAAGAAAGAACGGCAAAACCCTGGTTTTTAAAGGGATACAGACGGTCCATTGTCAGGGACGAATATACACCGATGAGAGCGCCGGTGCCCAGGATGGGAACCAACTTTTCATTGCCGCCGCTCATTACAGCGTTTACCTTTTCCATTTTGTCCGAGAACAAAGCTGCAAAAATTACCCAACCAATACAGCCTAACGACATAACGATGGAAGCAGTGGAGAGGAATGCGGCATCCATAGCGGCCGTACCCAGCTCAATGCCCATACCTTCTGCTGCAAAGTTTGCACCCTGCAGCTCATAGGATACCGAACCGATAAAGTCCACACGCAGCCAGGCCAATGGCGCTCCCACATAGAGCATCAGCGACAGCATTGCAGTAAGCATTACAAAACACGGACCTACCGAGGTAACCATAGCGCTTCGTACAGCCGATTTTACCTGGTCCTCTGTCAGACCAACTCGAACGGCATCCTTTTTGCTGCGGCGGTAGAACAGCCACGCTTGAAACAGTACAATCAATACACCAGGCGCACAAGCTAACCACATGATAAGGCTGTTTGCCATATTGTTATACTCTTGGGTCATAACTTCTCCTCGCTTTCTGTTTTATACCCTAATTTTATTTTCAGCCGCGGCTGTGCACAGAAACCGCAGACGGAAAAACAGTTTATGATTTGTTTTTGTTAATTTTGGAGAGATACCGGTAGATGGTGGCCTCGGAAGATTGCAGCCCTTTCGCTACCTCTGCAACCGCGCCCTTGAAAAAGAAAACCCCTCTGGCTTCCAGACGCTCCACAATATAAATTTTTTCTTCCTGGGTCATGCGTTCCACCGATACCTGCCTTTTGGCAATCTCATCCCAGAGAATATCTGATACCACATCTTCCATGCGGTCGGGGTACTTTTCTGTTTTTACTGTATAAGCCTCGCTGATTCCAGCCTCCGGAATATCGGTTAGTAAAAACAGTTCGGTCAAGGTTTGCAAAGTGGATTGTACCTGCCTGTAATCATAATTGATACAGAGTACCCCAAGCGGGTTTCCATCCTCATCCATAATAAACTTTGTGGAAGAGATAATATTGGGATGCTTTTCAGAATATCCCCGAAAGCGTATGTACATTTCCTGGCGTTCAAACGCCCGCTCCCGCAGCATCTGCAACCCGTTGCCGCCCAGCGGATAGCCCAATGTGCGTCCTGTAACATGCCCGTTGGCAATGGCTACAATGGAATGGTCGGGATTGGAATAATCGTGCAGCGCTACTTCCACATAGGATGGCAACACCCCGCCCAAAAATTTTACTAAATTACAATACTCTTGGATGATCGGATGCATTGTGTCCCCCTCGATTGTAATATTTTTATCACAATAAGAATTTTTTATAATTTCAACTTTAATATATAATTTTATTCATCAAATGTCAATAACTTTTAGTGAATATAAATATAAATTGTCGAACCTTACAATCTCACTTGCACCCTGTTATCTATTTTGACCGAACCTTTTCCAGCTCTTTTCCTCTACTCCAATTTACTTCCAAAAGCTTTCGTTCTCAAGAGCCCTACTACAATATACAGGGGATTCCACTTCAAATATGATTGTTTTCCCCCTAAATTTTGTACAAACTACTGGCTTATTCCCAAAAGCGGCAGAATAACAGCCCATTCCTGCAACCTGTTCTATCTAAGACAATTATACCCCCGCATTTTGTCAACAACTTTTCAACAATTCTGCAATTTCTGTGGAAATCCCCTTCATTTTTCTGCTGTACCCCTTTTTTACGCAAGAAAAAAGCACACAGCATAAAGCTGTGTGCTTTTAAGGAACCTTTTCTTAATCCTGGCCGGCAATCGCCTTCAGAGGCAGTTCGCAGTGGGCAACAGTGCGGATAGCACCAGTGGGGCAAACACCCACACACTGGCCGCAGTTTACACACTTTTCCGGATCGATGGAAGCCAAGTTGTCTGTGATGGTAATAGCCTGCTCCGGGCAG
Source organism: uncultured Clostridia bacterium (assembly GCA_948473085.1). Classification (GTDB taxonomy): domain Bacteria; phylum Bacillota; class Clostridia; order Oscillospirales; family Ruminococcaceae; genus Avimicrobium. The sequence goes on along the minus strand of CAOKWH010000006.1, from coordinate 16,623 downwards.
GTCTTCTCACACTTGCGGCAGGCAATACAGCCCACCTTACAAGCCTGACGGGTAACAGCGCCCTTGGCATGGGAAGAACAGCTGACATAAACCTGGCTGGCAGCCGGTACAATGTCAATCAGGTTCTTGGGGCAGGCCTTGGCGCACATACCGCAGGCAATGCAGGCCTCGGGATCCACAACAGCTACGCCATTCACCAGATGGATAGCATCATACTTACAGGCAGCTACACAATCGCCAAAACCAATACAGGAGTAGGCGCAGGTGCCGCGGCCACCAAACAGGGAATTACAGGCCGCACAAGTCTTGGGACCCTCATAATCGGAGGCATAGGTGGTGTTGTCACAGGTACCATTGCAGTGTACCAGCGCATACTTGGGGGCAGCTTCCTCAAAGGCCACACCCATAATTGTACTCAGCTTCTGGGCAACAGCAGCACCACCCACCGGGCAAAGGCTAGTGGACAGGTCGGGGTTTTCCAGCAGAGCATTGGCATAGGCGTCACAGCCTGCAAAGCCACAGCCGCCGCAGTTTGCGCCGGGCAGGGCATCCCGCAGATCGTTAAACCGCTCATCCACCTTTACGGCCATAAACTTTGAGGCGATAGCCAGAATCAGTCCTGCCAGCACACCAATTCCGGCCACCAGCAGTACAGGAATTACATAAATATCCATTTTTTAAACTCCTATCTACTCAATTATCTGAACAGGCCATCTACTACGCCGCCAAAGCCAATAAAGGAGGCAGATACGATAGATGCAGCAATGAGTGTGATGGGCAGGCCCTGGAAGCACTCTGGAGCATCGATATTCTCCAGGCGCTGACGCACACCGGCAAACAGCACCATAGCCAGCATAAAGCCAATACCAGCGCCCAGGGCATTTACCATCGATTCGGTAAAGTTGTACTGCTCGGTAATGTTCAGCACAGTTACACCCAGTACAGCGCAGTTGGTGGTAATCAGCGGCAGGTATACACCCAGCGACTTGTGCAGGGCGGGCACATACTTTTTAAGAATAACCTCTACCAGCTGTACCAGCGAGGCAATAACCAGAATAAATACGACCGTTTGCAGATAGGCCAAATTGTTAGGGGCCAGCAGCATGTCATAGATAGGCCAGGTAACCGCAGTGGCCATCAACATAACAAAGATAACGGCGGCGCTCATACCCACGGCAGAATCCAGTTTTTTGGATACACCCAGGAAGGGGCAGATACCCATAAACTTGGACAATACAAAGTTATCCACCAGGATGGCGCTGAACAGAATAATCATCATTTCTTTCATTGATTAGCACTCTCCCTTCTGGGCCTGGCCACAGATACTGGCAGCAGGGCAGCCGGCACAGCTGAATTCCTTCTTCTTGATGGCCTTACCCTTGGTAATCTTATTCACCAAGGCAACCAGGCAGCCGAATACGAAGAAGCCGCCGGGAGCAACGCCGAAGATGGAGATGGGAGTGCCCAGTACCGGTGCACCAAAGATGGTACCGGCGCCCAGCAGCTCACGGATGGCGCCCATCATAAACAGGGCCAGTGTAAAGCCAAGGCCCATGCCAATGCCGTCCAGGGCAGAATCTACCACCGAGTTTTTGCTGGCAAACATTTCGGCACGCCCAAGGATAATGCAGTTTACAACAATCAGCGGCAGGAACACGCCCAGCGCTGTGTACAGATCCGGCGCATAGGCCTGGACAAACATCTGTACCACTGTTACAAGCCCAGCAATAACAACAATATAGCAGGGAATACGCACCTTATCGGGAATGACCGATTTAAGCATGGAGATAATCATATTGGAGAAAACCAGAACAGCTGTGGCAGCAACACCCATGCCCAGGCCATTGATGGCCGAGGTAGTGGTAGCCAGTGTGGGACAGGTGCCCAACATCAGCACCAGTACAGGGTTCTCCTTAATGATACCGTTTGTTAAAATTTGCAGTTTATTCTTTTTCACGATACCTTATGCTCCCTTCTGTGCGGCCAGGGCAGCATCTACCGCCTTGATAAAGGCTGTAGAGGACATTGTGGCGCCGCTGATGGTTTCAATGCCGTCTGTAGAGGTTTTGCCGATAAACTGGGAGGAAAAAGCCTCGTCCTCAACCTTGGTGACAAAGTCGTCCCCGCTCTCCCCCAGCCGTACACTGGTAATAGTGCCAGCGGCATCAATGCCCACATAGACAGTCATGGTACCGTTGTAGCCCTCGGCTGCGCCCTCATACTCCAAAGCGGCCTCCGGCAGGGTAGCCAGCAGCTCGAATGCCTCGGTAAAGTTAGCCCGCAGGGCATCACCGGTCACAGTAGCACCGGCAATGAGGTTCAGCTGGTCGGCAGAGGTTTTGCCCACCTGGGCCTCCCGCCAGGACTTGCGGGTATACTGCTCGCCGTAATCGTCAGTTTCGTTTGTTTCAGTGAATACCACACCGGTGACGGCGCCATTCAGGTCAAAGCCGATGGCAGTGGTTACATCCCCAGCAAAACCGGCATTGGAGGTTACAACAATATATCCGGCGTTTCCAGCCTTGTAAGCCTCACCCTCCACTGCATAGCGGTTAAAGGCGGTTACATCGGGGAACAGCTGGGTCTTCACCTCATCGGTGATGGGATCCCGCTCATTTCCGGCCACAGCCACGCCTGCTACCTGGCCATATACCTGGTAGGCGTTCTGTACAGCCTTGTTGAAGGCATTAGAGGAGATGGTAACACCGCCAATGGTTTCAATCCCTTCCAGGGTGGAATCCTTGCCCACATACTGGTTCATAAACGAAGCGTCCGAAACACGGGAACCAAGGCCCTGTGTTTCATTGTTTTCCAGCACCTGGGTGCCGGCAATCAGGCCGTTGCTGTCAATGCCCACCATAACCTTCAGCTGGCCGCCATAGCCCTTGGCCTGGGCAGTGATGACATAGCCGCTGCCGTCAGTAGCCTTGTAGGCATCCACGCCGCCTTCCGGCATATCGGTCACACTCAGCAGCTCAAAGCCGGAGGCGCCGGGCAGTACCACTGCACGGGCGGCATCGGCAGCCGCTTTCTGCTGTTCTTCAATAATCGGGGTTGTAATGCTTTCGGTTGCCACCAGCGCAGCCGACACCACAATACAAATAATGGTCAGGACCAGCGGCGGCAATACAAAATCTTTAAACATATTCATTACTTTGTAACACCTCCAAAGGGCACGGACTTTGTAAGGTTATCAATATGCGGGGTAATAATATTCATCAGTAGGATGGCAAAGGAGGTACCCTCGGGATAGGAGCCGAACACCCGGATGAGCATGGTAATCAGCCCACAGCCAATGCCAAAAATCAGCTTGCCCTTATCGGTTACCGGGGAGGTAACATAGTCGGTGGCCATAAAGAAGGCGCCCAGAACCACACCGCCAGCCAGCAGGTGGAAAATGGGATCCTCCCCCACCAGCAGGGCAAATACTGCCACTGTTGCCAGGTAGGAAACCGGGATGATGGGGCTGATAACCTTGCGCACAATGAGGAAAATGCCGCCCAGCAGCAGCGCTGCAATGCAGGTTTCGCCCAAAGAGCCGCCCCGCATCCCCAGGAACATATCCATATAAGAGGGGATGCCCACTACCTCGCCGCTGGCGTTCATTGCCAGGGGGGTAGCGCCGCTTACCAGCTCATAGCCGCCCATAATCTTCCGGGGCACCATAAACTCGGTCATCGGGCCGGCAAAGGAGATAAGCAGGATGATACGGCCGGCAATGGCAGGGTTTGCAAAATTCTGGCCGATACCGCCAAACAGCCCCTTTACCACTACAATGGCGGCCACCGAACCCACTACAGCCATCCAGATGGGAAAGGTGGAGGGCAGGTTGAATGCCAGCAGAACGCCGGTTACAACGGCGCTTAAATCCCCTACGGTCTGGGGCTTTTTGCAGAGCATATTGAATAGATACTCACTCAGCACACAGCTGATTACACAGGTGGCGATGAGAACGAGGGAGCTGATGCCAAAGATAACCACCGATGCAATCGCCGCAGGCAGCAGAGCGATGACAACGCTCAGCATCAGGGAGGAAGTGGACGCCTTATCCTTGATATGCGGAGAAGGAGCCACAGTCAGTTTGTTTGCAATTGTACTCACGCTTACTTGCTCCTTTCAATTACTTAATCAGCTGCTTTGCAAGCCGGTTTACGGTTACAAGGTTCCGCTTGGCCGGGCAGACATAGGAGCAGCAGCCGCACTCCATACACAGGTTCACCTTCAGCGCCTTCAGGCCGTCGATGTTGCCGGCCTTGTATGCCTTTTCGATGGCAGCAGGCATCAAATCAAACGGGCAGGCGTTGACACATCTGGCACAGCGGATGCAGGGGCTTTCCGGCTTTTCAGCCTCAGCCGCCTTCTCGGCACTGAATGCCAGGATGGCGTTATTGTTCTTCATAACGGGCATATCCAGCGAAGGCACGGCAAAGCCCATCATGGGGCCGCCCATGATTACCTTTTTCGGCTCGGTTTTAAACCCGCCGCAGAAGTCCAGTACATCGCCAAAGGCTGTACCAATGGCCACCTCCACATTCTTGGGCTCGGCAACGGCGTCGCCATCCACTGTAACACGCTTGGATACCAGCGGCATACCAGTGCGCATATACTTGGCAATAAAGGCTATGGTAGATACATTCATCACCACACAGCCCACATCGCTGGGCAGTTTGCCCTCGGGCACAACCTTGCCGGTGCACTCAAAAATCAGCACCTTTTCGCCGCCCTGGGGGTACTGGGCCTGCAAGGCCTTGACCGAAACGCCCTCCATGCCGGAAACGGCGGACTGGAGCTTCTGGATAGCCTGGGGCTTGTTATCCTCTATGCCAATAATGGCAGTGGACAGGTTCATGTACTGCATAACCAGCTTGATGCCCTCTACAATGCTGTCAGTATCCTCCAGCATGGCACGGTTGTCCGCTGTGATGTACGGCTCACACTCGGCGCCGTTTACCAGCAGTGTGGTTACCTCATCCAGGTTCTGGGGAACCAGCTTGACATGGGTGGGGAATCCGGCGCCGCCCAGGCCCACCAGGCCGGACCGGCGGATGGCATCTGCAAAGCTCCGGAGGTCGGTTACTTCGGGAGCCTTCACCGACTCGTCCACCTCCTGCAGCTTGTCAGTTTCAATCACAACCGCCTTCATGGAAGAGCCGTCGGTGCCGATAATGTCATCAATCTTGGTGACCTTACCGGAAACGCTGGAGTGGATAGGTGCCCCAATAAAGGCATCGGTATCACCGATAACCTGGCCCACTTTTACAAGGTCAGTCAGCTTTACGGTAGGAACGCATTCCCGGCCCATGTGCTGCTTCATCGGTATCACTACCTTGTCGGGCACAGGCATCAGAACGGTTTCCATATCAGCTGTGTTTTTGCTGTGCGGAACCTTGACGCCACTCAAAGATTTTGAAAAAAGCTTTGACACGATAGTTTTCCTCCTGTTAAAGAAGTTTTTTTACCATATTACCCCTAAAAAACGGCTTGAAGCACCTGTTGCCCGCTCCACCCCGTTATAGCGATAAGTCATTTGGCTTGCAGCGACCCCTGAGAGGGCTGCAATTTATTCATATAAGGCAACATCACACGCAGGATAATACCGGTGACAACACCCATACCCACGCCGGATACCGCCATTATAGGCAGATAATAAAGGACAAACCCCGACTGCATAATAACCGACGCCATTGCCAGCTGGCCGAAGTTGTGCCCCAACGAGCCAAACACACTGATAAGCGTGTAGCTCAGGTTTAGTTTTTTCAAGCTGATAAGAAACAGCATTACGCTCACCGAAACCAGGCCGCCCGCGGTGCTCATGCACGCCGCCACTACCCCCCGGGTAAGCAGGGTAAAAAATCCCTTGAGTACAGCCAGGGTAAAGGCCTGCCGCCAGCCCAGAAAAAACACGCAATACATGGTTACAATGTTGGAAAGCCCCAGCTTTACCCCAGGAGGCAGGCCCGGCACCGTTATCATTGCCTCAATATAGCTTAGCACCATAGCCAGAGCAAAAAGCAGCCCCATAAACACAGTCTGTTTTACCCTGGCATTCCGGTTTGTTTTGCCATACTGCTCCATGCCCTGTTTCCCCCAACACCTGTTTTACAGATAAATAAAGTGGTATGCCGTTTTTTCCTCATTGGGGGTAAATACCCCTTTCAGCGCCGGGGAGAGATACACATTCCCCTCCCGGTCCACGATAACAAGCGAGAAAGCCTCCTCGTTGGCCACAGCAATGGCAGCCTCCCGTCCCTGTATAAATAGTACAGTGGAGAGATAATCGGCCAAAGTGCCATCCGGGCTGATGACTGTTACACTGAGCAGGTCACTCTCGGCAGGGCGCCCCGTCTGGGGGTCCAGCACATGGTGGTATCGGACGCCATCCTGTTCAAAGTAGCGTTCGTAGCCGCCGGTGGTGGCCATTGTCAGCCCTTCCAGCATAAGGGTGCCAATATACTCGGAAGCATCCCCCTGCGGATCCCGCAGGCCGAACAGAAAATCGGAGCCATCCGGCTTTTTGCCAATTACCATCAGGTTGCCGCCCAGGGATACATACCCCCGCTCGACCCCCTGCGCCAGCGCATAGTCCCGGATTTGGTCACAAGCCCAGCCTTTGGCAATTCCGCCCAGGTCTATAGCCATTCCCTGCCGGGGCAGATAGGCCGTGCGTCCTTCGGTGTCCAGTTCCAGCTCCTCCACCCCCACCAGGGCAAGGGCGGCGGCCAGCTCCTCCTCCCCCGGTACCCGGGGATGATCGGAGGTGATCCCCCACAGCTCCACCAACGGCGCAATGGTAATATCAAAGCTCCCACCGGACTGATTGGATAGTTCCTTGGCCCGGTAAAGCAGGTCAAAGGTACGCTGGGAAACCTGCACCGGCTGGACGCCGGCGTTCTGGTTAATAGCCATAATTTCCGACTTAGGCAGGTGCATGGAAAGCCCGCCCTCCAGTTCCCGGATGAGCGCCTCCACACCGGCGTAGACACTGTCGGCATTTTCGCCATACCATTTCTGCTCCACCACTGTATTCATGGCATAGGTAACCCCGGCGCGGAAACCGCCATAATCGGCTGTTTCTTCCACAGGCTTCTGCCCTGCTCCACCCTGGAGCAGAAAAACTGCAATGGACAAAAAAATAGCAGCGCAACCGCCAAAAAGCACTTTTCTGTTCAACTGACGCTCCTTTTTACAGAAATGGGCAGACGAAAACTCCATTTAGTACAATATTGCCAAGACATGGCCAATTTATGAATAAAAAGGCCAATGTATCAGTTTTTTATTCTAAATGGTATTGACAATAAAGTCAATAATTAAGGGCTTTTATCCACTTTGTCACCAAATTTTTATATATTTACCACAAAAACTGACTATAAAATCTGTGCAAATAACCGATAGCAACATACAGTCTTTGTTATCAAATTAACAAGAAATCGGCGTAAACAAGCCATCTGCCCAGTTTTTTATTATAAACGCTTTCCTATCCGATAGCAACCGGAACTGTGTAAAATTTTCATAGAGGGAAAAATCCCCTTCCCTCTATACTATATAAAAAGCAAGGCAGCCCCTTTGGGTGCTATATCCATTCAATCCATTTAATATACTGCACATATTCCTCCAAATCGGTCCCGCTATCCCCCACAACATAAAACAGAAATGCACTGCCCACGGTGCAAACAGCACAGGCGACGATTGGATACCCATCGGTAGTAATGCCTTTGCCTATGTAGGTGGGGAATCCTTCGGGATAATGCCGGGAAAAGCCCTTCCATCTCTTCATCCCCTGGGACTCAAAGGCCCTCAGCACGATAGAACCAACCGTTTTTGCGTCGGCTTTTTCCCCTGTCTCCGGCCTTCCAAAGTTTTTGACCGAAAGATAGAGGGTTGCCCCTTCCTCTGTATCAAAGATAATCTGTCCCGATTCCCTGTCAACGGATGGGGTCCACTCCTCCGGCAGCGGGATACACCAACCATCAATGGTGTATTTTACCATATAATCTTTCCTCCAGCCCTGATAGAAAAACAAGAGAAAGGGCGTTCCGGATAAACCAGGACGCCCCTGCTCTGCCTTTTCAGGTTATAGCCTACTTCAGATAGCTGCCGTCCAGCAAATCCCGTGCCTCATAGGTCAAGGGGAAGATATCCTCCCGGCCGATATAGGCAACATCGAACTTCCGGTTCAGTGCCAGGAACTGGCGCATACCCAGGTGCAGCTTGTTCAGGTAAGAGAAGGTGCCGATGCCCCCTGCCGGGAAGCGGTCGGCCTCTTCGCCATACACGCTGCGCAGCTCCCGCAGGTCGGCAAAAATCTCTGCCACAGTGCTGCCAAACTTTTCATACTGCGGGGGGACCTTGCCCTCAGCAATCAGCTCCCCTACCTTCTTGGCGCTCATGGCGGCAGCCATGGCGGCACGGCCAATTCCCACTACGGTGACATAGGGAGCGCCGAAAGCGAGCACCTTAAACATCTGATCCTCCGAAGCGATGCCGCCGGTTACTGCAATATCCGGCAGCTCCAAGCCCTCCTTCTCCAGGCGCTGACAGATGCTGTACAGCTCCATCTCCATCTGAATGGTGGGATAGCACCACTCGTTCATCATCTTTACAGGGCTGTTGCCACTGCCGCCGCCGGCACCGTCAAAGGTGACCATATCCACACCGGCTGCCGATGCAATGCGCAGCACCTTCTCCATATCCTGGGGGTCAAACCCGGCCATTTTAAAGAAGATATTCTTTGCACCCAGTTCCCGCAGGCGGGCAATACGCTGCATCAAATAGGCCTCGTTCCACATAGGCAGGCGGTTATAATCCCGGAAATGCGGCCCGCGGCCTGCCAGGTATTCCTTCTGGACAGCCGGGTCCTCCGGGTCGGGGAGAATCAGGCTACCGGCGGCTTTCTTCCGCAGCGCCTCTTCCAGGCTGCCAACAATGCCCATTGCCTGGATACCCTTGGCCGACTGGCCAAACTTGAACTCAATGGCGGTGGCGCCACACTCCTGGATGGCATACTCCGCCACACCCCGCAGGTCGTCGTCACAGTTTACCTGGAGAATAATCTCGCCATAGCCGTGGTAATACTTTTTAAAGGCGCCAATCATATCCTTGAGCAGCTGGCAATCCTTTACTTTGGCATTCTCGCACACCAGGCCAGGATCCTTATCAATGGCGCCCTCGCCAATGACAGCCAGCACACCAGCCATGGCTGCGCCGCCAAAGTAATCCTGCCAGTTCAGCTTGGCCATAGCCGGCAGCACCACCGGCAGCCTGAGCTTAATGGGGTTGTAGCGGCCGATCTCTGTTTCCATATTCACATGGAACACGGTTGCCTCTGCGCTCTCCTCCGGGGCGCCCAGGGCGCCAAATACCCGGCCATTGATGTTGAAGTGGGAAAGATCCACCGGGTATACCTTTTCCGAGGCATACTGCATATTGCCGCCGGCTGTGGGATACACCGTATCGGCGCCACGCACAGCTGCCAGGCCAATCTCACAAAGGCCGGGGCAGTCGCCGCACACCGAACACATCCCCGAACAGGGGGTGGGGTGTTCCCCATCCCGAAGCCTTGTCTTATTAAAGGCCGAACCGAGTGTTGGACTGTAAGACATGATTTCATCCATCTCCTTTTTATTTACCGGCCAGAAGCCGGTTGCTGTTTATATCCTTAGCTTAGCACATCCAGGCGCTTTGTTCAATTAAACATCGACATTTTTCCAAAAAACTGCCCTGTATTTTAAAGGAAAAGGCCCCCTGGGGCACAGGGAGCCTTTTTAAAACACTTATCGTTACTTGGTTGTATCGTAGTACAGATCCAGCATTTCGGGGGCAACACGAACAGACAGCATCTCACGGATACTACCCTGCCATCTGCGGTCGGATGTATCAATATCGCTCTCTAAGAACTTCAGCGCATAGGTAACAGCGCCGGTAACGCCCAGCTTGAGCACATCCTCATCCACATCAAAGCACTCGTTGTGGTGCAGGGCACCAGTGCCCTTTTCGGCATTGTTGATGCCCACCAGGGCAAAGACACCGGGAGCCCACTTCTGGAGCATCGAAAAGCTCTCGGAAGCCATCCAGGGCTCAACCTCGCATACTGTGCCTTCCGGCAGCTCAGCGCCAATTACCTTGCGGGCAAACTCGGCGCACTCAGGATCGTTATAAACCGGCCAACCGGGGCTGGACAGGCTGTTGAAGGTAACGGTGCAGTCATAGGCGGCAGCAATGCCCTCTACCATCTTGCGGAAGTACTCCACAAACGGCAGGCCTACCTGCTCCCGGTTAAACAGACGCGCTGTACCGCCAAAGGTCAGGTCATTGGGAATAACATTGCCCTGGGCGCCGCCCTGCAGAACGCCCACCGAGAGGGTCAGGGGCTCGTAGGGGGTAAACTTGGTCAGGCGGCAGGACTCCAGCGCGTTGTAGATAGCTACAAAGCAGTCCAGCGGGCTGTTGGCCTGGTCGGGACGGGAACCGTGGCCGCCAGTGCCGTGGATGGTTACATTAAAGCCGATGGCAGTGGACATGGTGTTGCCGGTATTGATGGCAACCTTGCCCGACTCCAGCGCGTTGTACAGATGGATGCCGTAAACAGTGTCGGCAGTGATGCCGTGCTGGTCCATATAGGCAAACATGTAGGCATGGCCAGGGCCAATCTCCTCCGAGCGCTCAAAGAACAGGATAATTTTGCCATGGATAGCTTCCTTGTGGGCTACCAGGATTTTGGCAGCGCCCAGCAGCATAGCCATATGGCCGTCATGCCCACAGGCATGCATAACACCGGGAACCTCGCTGCAGCAAACACGGTCCTGGGAGAGGTTTTTGGCATTCTCCGGCACCGGCAGCGCATCCATATCGGCACGCAGCAGTACAGTCTTGCCCTTACCGGCGTCTACACCCTCAATGGTAGCCAGAAGGCCGCCCTTGGGCACCTCTACATAGGGAATACCCATGCCGTCCAGCTCCTGCTTGATGCGGGCAATGGTGTTCTCCTCCTTGTTGGAAAGCTCGGGATGAGTATGGAAGTGGCGGCGCAGCTCCACTACATACGAATCAACTTCTTTAGCAAGCTCAAAAATTTTCATAGTGCGGTCCCTCCTCGTGGGTTCCTGTTTGGTCACAACTACATCTGGTTTGTGCAGCAGCCTATATCACAAGCTGCCACTCTCTTTTTCAGGATTTATCCAGAAAAACACCCCAGTGCAGTAACTTTGTATCCATTTTACTATACATACCTCCTCATTTGCAAGGTGGTTGGGCATATTTTGGCGGTTCAGCCTAATTTTCCTGCATTTTTTAGGGAAAATTACGAACAGCAGTATCCAGTTTTTGTATGCTTCCCGCCATAATGGACAATCTTCTGCCCATTGATAGCCCCAGTATGGTAAGAAATACAGTGTAATACCTAACTATTAATCCGGCCCTGAAACTCAGGAAAAATCCACCATTCCCCCTATAAAAATCAAATCCCATTCCGTTAAGAATTAGGGATAATGGAACAAAGTATAAATAGGGCGATTGTAGAAACAGCAAGAATGTGATACTCTAAAGACAACTAAGTGTTCTGCCCTATTTGCAGGAACAAAATTTTCATTCTGTTGATACAAGGAGATAGAGCAATGGAACGCAAACGGTCAAGCAAGACCAAGGTTATGAATATTGTAATTGTCGGCTGCGGCAAGGTTGGCATTTCGCTGGTGGATAAGCTCAGCCGGGAAGGCAACAACATCACTGTAGTGGACAAAAACCCGGCCAGGGTGCAGATGGTAACCGACACATACGATGTCATTGGCGTGGTGGGCAACGGCGCCAACTTTGCCGTACAAACCGAGGCCGGCGTGGCGGAAAGCGATATTTTCATTTCGGTCACCGGCTCGGACGAGCTGAACCTGCTGTGCTGTATAGCGGCCAAGCGTTCCTCCAACTGCGCCGCCATTGCCCGGGTGCGCACCCCGGATTACAGCGAGGATCTCTCTTACCTCAAGGGGAAGCTAGGGCTTACCATGATTATCAACCCGGAAAAGGAGTCCTCCCAGGAGATTGTGCGCATTCTCTGCCTGCCCACAGCCATTGGCGTCAGCAGCTTTGCCCGAGGCCGGGCAGAAATGGTTCGCATTAAGGTGCCGAAGAACAACATGCTGCACGATAAAACCCTGGCCCAGTTGGGTCCCCAGCTGGGTGGCTCGGTGCTCATCTGCGCCGTAGAGCGGGACGGCGAGGTACATATCCCCGCCGGCTCCTTCCGGCTGAAGGAAGGGGATCAGGTCAACTTTATCTGCCCCACCCGGGATTCCCGCAGCTTTTTGGAGCGCATCGGGTTCAACACCCGGCAGGTGCGCAACACCCTGATTATCGGCGGCAGCCGGGCTGCCTACTACCTGGCCCGGCAGCTGATACAAATGGGGGTTGAGGTGTGCATTATTGAGAACAACCGGGACCGGTGCGAGGAGCTCAGCGACCTGCTGCCCAAGGCCACCATCATCCACGGCGACGGCACCGATGCCGATGTGCTGCGGGAGGCCGGCATTGAATATGCCGAGTCGGTGGTGCCCCTCACCGGCATTGATGAGGAAAATATCCTGCTCACCCTGCACACCCAGGAGGTATCGGGGGCCAAGGTGGTAACCAAGATTAACCGGATGATGTTCCCCGAAGCCATCGAAAAGCTCAACCTGGGCAGCGTAGTCTGCCCCAAGGATATCACCACCAACGCCATTGTGGCCTATGTCCGGTCCCGGTCCGCCTCCAAGGACAGCAACATCGAAACGCTGCTGCGGCTGTTTGACAACCGGGTGGAAGCCATCGAGTTTGTGGCGCAGCCCGGCTCCCCGGTGCTGGATATCCCGCTCAAGTCGCTTTCGCTGCGGGATGGGCTGCTCATCAGCTGCATCAACCGGAAAGGGCGCATCCTCATCCCCGGCGGCGATGAGTGCATCCAGGCCGAGGACTCTGTAATTATTGTAACCACCCACACCGGCCTGCGGGAGCTGGAGGACATTTTGGTGTAGAGAGGAAAAAAAGCGATGAACACCTCAGTAATACGCTATATTTTGGGCTGGGTTATGCTGATAGAGGCGGCGTTTATGCTGCTGCCCTGCGGGGTGGCGGTTCTATACCGGGAGCAGGTGGGATGGTACTTCTTGGGCGTTTGCCTGGCGGAGCTGGCCAGCGCCCTGCCGCTTATCCGCAAAAAGCCCCGGAACAATATCTTTTATATCAAAGAGGGCTGTGTTGCCACCGCTCTGGCCTGGATTGTGATGAGCCTGATTGGCTGCCTGCCTTTCTGGCTCAGCGGGGAGATCCCCTCCTTCACCGATGCCCTGTTCGAGGTCATTTCCGGCTTTACCACCACAGGGGCAAGCATTCTGCCCAGTGTGGAGGCGCTCTCCTACTGTATGCTGTTCTGGCGCAGCTTCACCCACTGGATTGGCGGCATGGGCGTGTTGGTCTTTCTGCTGGCTGTGCTGCAGATGCCCGGCGGGTTCCACATGAACCTGATGAAGGCGGAAAGCCCCGGCCCCTCGGTGGGAAAACTGCGGCCCAAGGTGCGCCAGACCGCCCGCACCCTCTACCTCATCTATCTGGGCATGACGGCCCTGGAGGTTGTTCTGCTCCTGCTGGGGAAGATGCCGCTGTTCGATGCGCTCACCACCAGCTTTGGCACAGCCGGCACCGGGGGCTTTGGCATAAAAAACGACAGTATTATGGGCTATTCCCCCTACATCCAATGGGTGGTAACCATCTTTATGACGCTGTTCGGCGTCAACTTCAATTTCTTCTACCTGTTGCTGCTGGGCAGATGGCGGCAGGCCCTGGCCATGGAGGAGGTAAAAGCCTACTTTGTTATCATTGCGGCGGCAACAGGGGTTATCATGCTCAATATTGGGCGCGGCGTGATGGGCTTTGCCGACCTGCTGCGGCACGCGGCCTTTCAGGTTTCCTCCATCATCACCACTACAGGCTTTGCCACCATCGACTTTAATTTGTGGCCGCAGGCTTCCCGCACCGTGTTGGTGCTGCTGATGTTTATCGGCGCCTGCGCTGGCAGTACCGGCGGCGGCATGAAGGTGTCCCGCCTGCTGATTATTCTGAAAACAGCGCTGCGGGAGGTACACAGCTACATCTTCCCAAAAAGTGTGCGGAGCATCAAAGCGGATGACAAGGCGCTTAGCGACGATGTTGTGCGCAGCACCCATGTGTTTTTTGTCACGCTCATCCTCATCTTTGCCATGTCGGTGCTTTGCCTGAGCTTTGAAAACGCCGACCTGGTCACCAATTTCACAGCCGTGGCCGCCACCATCAACAACATCGGCCCGGGGCTGGAACTGGTGGGCCCCACCGGAAACTTTGCCCCCTTCTCCCCATTTAGCAAGTATGTGCTGATGTTTGACATGCTGGTTGGCCGCCTGGAACTGTTCCCCATGCTGGTGCTGTTCTACCCCGGCAGCTGGAAGGGCACCTTCTCCCGCCCCCGGCAGGCCAAACAAGCGTAGCTTTCCCCACAAAAAAGCCGATGCTTTACTGCATCGGCTTTTTCTATCAAACTTATTCGCCCTTAACTACCTGGAAAAAACCATCAATCTTTTCGGCGGGTTCGCCGCGGTCGGCAAACATCTCCCGGATGGTGCCCTGCCACTTGCGGGGTGTGGTATCCACATCGCCGTCCAAGAACTTCAAGGCATAGGTCAGCGCACCGGTTACACCCAGCTTAAACACATCCTCATCCAGGTCGAAATACTCGTTGTGGTGGGCGGCGCCAATGCCCTTGGCGTCGTTCTGTACACCCAGCAGTACAAACACCCCGGGCCACAGCTTTTGCAGGCTGGAGAAGCTCTCGGAGGCCATCCAGGGCTCAGGCTGGCAGATAGCGTCGGCCCCCAGCTCCTCGCCAATTACCTTGCGGGCAAACTCGGCACACTCGGGGTCGTTATAAACCGAATAACCGGGGCCACTGATGCTGTTGTAGGTAACAGTACAACCATAGGCCGCTGCAATGCTGTCCACATAGTGGCAGAAAGCCTCCCGGAAGGGGATGCCTGCCAGCTCCCGGTTGAACAGCCGGGCAGTACCGGCAAAGCGCAGGTCGTTGGGGATAACATTGGCAACCACACCGGCATGCAGCATGCCCACCGATACGGTAAGCGGCTCGTAGGGGGTTATTTTGGTGAGGCGGGCGCCCTGCAGGGCGTTGTGGATGGCGCAGAAGCACTCAATCGGGCTAATGGCCTGGTCGGGACGGGAACCGTGGCCGCCCTTGCCGTGAATGGTGATGTCAAACGGGAATACCGAGGCCATGGTGCCGCCGGAGATAATGCCCACCTTGCCGGCCTCCAGCATGGCATAGAGGTGAATGCCATAAACTGTATCGGCCTTCAGGCCATGCTCCTCCATCCAGGCCAGCATATAGGGCTGGCCGCCGCCGTTTTCCTCGCCCCGCTCAAAGAACAGGATGATCTTGCCATGGATGGCGTCCCGATGGGCGGCAAGGATTTTGGCAACACCCAGCAGCATTGCTGTATGGCCATCATGGCCGCAGGCGTGCATAACGCCGGGCACCTGGCTGCAGCACACCCGCTTCTGGGCCAGGTTGTTCTCCTGCTCCTGCACCGGCAGGGCGTCAATATCCGCCCGGAGCAGCACAGTCTTGCCCTGGCCGGGGTTTTCGCCCTCTAGAACAGCAATAATACCGCCCTTGGGCACAATGTTATAGGAAATGCCCATGGCGTCCAGCTCCTGGGCAATGCGCTCTACAGTCTTTTCCTCCTGGTTGGAAAGCTCGGGGTGCTCGTGGAAGTAGCGGCGCATTTCCACTACATACGAGTCCACCTCTTTGGCCAGATCATAAAATTTCATGTCAAAATCCTCCCCTGTTTCATATCGTTCATACCGGTGAGCCGCTGGCGGCCCCCTGTTTGTAACAGCTTAACACAGATACCGGGTCATTTCAATTCCTGGTGCTGCTTTTTGTCTAATATACCCGTAACTGGGAAAAGGATTATATGTATTTTCACAACAAATTGGGGAAACCTACCCACATCGGCCTTTTTAACCAAACCGGAAAGTGTTTTCAGGCCAAACCCCTCCGGTTTTAGGAACTATCAGAGGCCCTAAATTAAGAATAATGGGCAAAAATGAAAGGAAGATGGTATTATGTTCAAGGTATTTGAAGAAATTATGGGCAACTTTCAGGCATTCTCCAATTTGCAGCTGAACGCCCCCGGCTATGCCCCCTGGATGAGAAGCGATGATGGCAAGGTTTACTGCACCATTGTTAAAACCATTGGCATCAACCCCGAGGATGTAAAGGTGGCACTGGAAAACCATGTTGTAAAAATTGATGGTGCCACCAGAGTAAACGGCAATGAGTACAGTGTAAACTTTGCAATTCCCCTGTCCGACACCTTTTACGAAAGGGCCGAATCCATCAACCACGAAACCCGCAACGGCCTGACCTATATTACCATCGGCCTGAAATAAGTTGATGTCTGCAAAAAAGGAGCGCTCTGCCGCTCCTTTTTTAGCTGATGGGGGTATCAGTTGCTGTCCCCCTTTATATAGAACACCCCGGTTTTTACAATAAAAAAGAGTGCCCGAAGGCACTCTTTTTTCTCTTGGAAATAATACCAGAAATCC